>NZ_LRUN01000080.1 GCF_001679645.1 Pseudomonas bananamidigenes
CGTAGGCGATGCCCCCGGATCAATCCCGGAACGAAGGAACACCGAGCCACAGCGAGGTGCCGAACGCCGGGGCCCAGCGTTTTGGTTACTTTGGGGCGTTTGCCAAAGTGACTCGCTGTAAAAGCGAAACCGCCAGCGGGTGCACCCGCAGAAACGGATATTCACTCAAAACCCCAAAAGTCTGGTCGGCCCAGAGGCCGCCAAGACAACCCAAAACAGAAATGTTAGCTTGCTTGGCAACCCAGAACAGCCGAGCCCAATGCCAATGAAAAAAACAGTCCTGGCCTTCAGCCGCATCACCCCACCCATGATCGAACGCCTGCAACAGGACTTCGACGTCATCGTCCCGAATCCAAAGAACGGCGACATCAACGCCCAGTTCAACGAAGCCCTGCCCCACGCCCACGGCCTGATCGGCGTCGGTCGCAAACTCGGCAAGGCCCAACTGGAAAACGCCGCGAAACTCGAAGTGGTCTCCAGCGTCTCCGTCGGCTACGACAACTACGACCTGGCCTACTTCAACGAACGCGCAATCATGCTCACCAACACCCCGGACGTGCTCACCGAAAGCACCGCCGACCTGGCCTTCGCCCTGATCATGAGCAGCGCCCGCCGTGTCGCCGAACTGGATGCCTGGACCAAGGCCGGCCAATGGCAGGCCAGCGTCGGCGCACCGCTGTTCGGTTGCGACGTACATGGCAAGACCCTGGGCATCGTCGGCATGGGCAACATCGGCGCCGCCGTCGCCCGTCGCGGGCGCTTCGGTTTCAACATGCCGATTATCTACAGCGGCAACAGCCGCAAGACCGGACTGGAACAGGAACTCGGCGCGCAGTTCCGCAGCCTTGACCAACTGCTGGCCGAAGCCGATTTCGTTTGCCTGGTGGTGCCGCTCAGCGACAAGACCCGCCACCTGATCAGCCATCGCGAGCTGGCGCTGATGAAGCCGGAAGCGATTCTGGTCAACATCTCCCGTGGCCCGGTGGTCGACGAACCAGCCCTGATCGAAGCGCTGCAGAACAACCGCATTCGCGGCGCCGGTCTCGACGTCTACGAAAAAGAGCCGTTGAGCGAATCGCCGCTGTTCCAGCTGAAAAACGCCGTGACCTTGCCGCACATCGGTTCGGCCACGAATGAAACCCGCGAAGCCATGGCCGACCGTGCACTGGCCAACCTGCGCAGCGCCCTGCTGGGCGAGCGGCCGCAGGATCTGGTCAATCCGCAGGTCTGGAAAGGCTGATTAAAAAGGGGCAGACGTCGCCGGACGCCTGCCCCTTTTGTCAGCAGAACCCTCAGGCCAGCTTGCCGTGACCCGGCAATACCGGGACCCCGGGTTTACGGAACACCAGCACATTGCCCAGCATCACCAGCACCAATCCCACCAACGCCGGCGCTGTCCATTGGTAGCCCTCGGCAAAGGCCGAAACGTTCAGCGCCACCACCGGGAACAGCACCGTGCAATAGGCCGCGCGCTCTGGCCCCATGCGGCCTACCAGAGTCAGGTAGGCGGTAAAACCGATCACTGAACCCGGAATCACCAGATACAGCAGCGCGCCGATGTAGCGCGACGTCCATTCCATTTCGAACGGAATGCCTTTGACCAGACACCACACCGACAGCATCGCCGCACCGTAGGCCATGCCCCAGGCATTGGTGGTCAGCGGCTTGAGACCGGCCTTCTGTTGCAGGCTCGACAACATATTGCCGGCCGAAAAACACAGGGTGCCGCACAGCGCCAGACCAAGACCGAGCAGGGTTTGCGGGCTGGCGTGATGCCCGGCCAGTTCCGGCCAGAACAACAGGCCCAGGCCAAACAGCCCCAGCGCCCCGCCCATCAGCACATTGCGCGCAATGCGCTGGCCGAAGAACACTCGTGCATTCAGCGCGTTCCATAAGGTCGCGGTGGAAAACACCACCGCCACCAGACCGCTGGGGATCCATTGGCTGGCGGTCAGGAAACACATGAAGTTGACGCAGAACAGGCACAAACCCTGCGCCACACAGATCAGATGCCCGCGCCGGTTCATCGGTTGCAGACGGCGACTGAGCAGCAACAGCGCGAACAACACCAGCGCGGCGAGGCCGAAGCGATAGACGATCGACACCGGAATCGCCACCACGCCCAGTTGCCATTTCAGGGCGATCCAGGTGGTGCCCCAGATCAGTACGGTCAGCAAATACAACGACAGGTTCATGGCAGACACTCCTTGATTGGGTTTCAGTGTCCGCCCCGCCCTCAACCTGCGCTTGCATAAACTTGCGCTTTTCTCGGCGCGCAGGCTGGCAGCGCGAAATCCAGGGAGTAGGATGCAAGGCGTTGAAGAGAACCGACTGACCATGGCCGCCATCGATACCCTGCAAGTCTTTCAAGCGTTGAACAGCTCGCCGAACGCACGTCTTGTGCACAGCGCCGAGCTGGGCGATGGCCTGTCCGCAGCCCTGTGGACCAACCACCACGATGCCCAGGATTATGAAGCGCCGAGCCATCACACCCTATCCTGCTACATCGCCGGCGGCACCGGCACCTTCCGTCGCGATAAACCCGGGCAGAAAGGTGGGCCGGACAAGCTCTGTATCCTGCCGGCCGATCACGAGTCGGGCTGGGTGATCAACGGTGATATCCGGCTGGCCCACCTGTATTTCAGCGCCGAACAATTTGCCCTGGGTTGCGTCACGCTGCTGGATCGCGAGCCCCGGGAAATGCAGTTGCGCGAAAAGACCTTTCTGGAAGACCCGCAACAGGCCCGACGGTTTCGCCAGTTGCTCACCCTCAACTGGGACGAGCCCGGCGAACGTCTGCTGACCAGCAGCCTGGCCCACGAATTGATCAGCCATACCTTGCTCAGCCAGGTCGGCGTGCGTGAGGGCTTGCGTCTCAAGGGGGGACTGGCGCCGCATCAGCGTCGGCAACTGGTGGAGTTCATCGACAACCAGCTGGCCGAGCCGATCAGCCTCGGGCAACTGGCGGGATTGTGTGCATTGTCGGAATATCACTTTGCGCGGATGTTTCGGGTGAGCTTCGGCCTGCCGCCACATCAATATGTGCTGGCGCGGCGTTTGAGCCGGGCGCGGGAGTTGTTGCGCGGGACGGCGTTGCCGTTGGGGGAGATCGCCCTGGCATGCGGGTTCGCCAGTGCCAGCCACTTCACCAACCGCTTTCGCCAGGTGCTGGGTGGAACGCCCGGCGAGTATCGCCAGGCGTTTTTGCGTTGAGTCCCTCTCCCTCCGGGCGGTCCGACGTTTCGGGAGGGTTAGGGTGAGGGGCTTTTGATCTTTCCTTAAAACTCCAGCGTGCTCGACAACGAAATCTGCCGCGAATCGCCCATCGACACGAAGAACCGGCTGGCCGCCGAGGTGTAGTAAGTGCGGTCGAACAGGTTCTTCACGTTGAGCTGGAACTTGACCTTCTGCCCTTCCACTTTGGTGTCGTAAGTGGCGAACGCATCGGCCACGGTGTAGCTCGGCAGCTCGAAATCATTCACTGCGTTGCCTGCGCGCTCACCGACGTACCGCGCACCGGCGCCGACCCGCAGTTGATCGCCGCCGATCACGCTGCCGAAGTCGTAGACCGCCGACAGCGAGCCGGTATTCTTCGCCACGTTTTGCAGCTTGTTGCCCTTGTAGTCCGGATCTTCGGTGACCTCGGCATCGGTGTAGGCGTAGCTGCCGATCATGCTCCAGCGGTCGCTGAGCTGGCCGGTCAGGTCTACTTCCAGACCACGGGAACGCACTTCACCGGCGGCACTGTAGATCGTGGTCGGGCCTTCGGCGTTGGCCACCAGCACGTTGCGTTTCTTGATATCGAACAGGGCGATGTTGCCAGTGACGCGTCCCGGAATGTCGAGACGTGCGCCCAGCTCCCAGGACTTGGCTTCTTCCGGCGCGATGCTGCCGTCGAGCACTGTACTGCTGCCGCTCAGCGGGGCGATGGTCGAGTTCGGTTTGAATGATTCGGTGTAGCTGCCGTAGAACGACAGCGCGTCGGTGTAGCGATACACCAGACCTGCGCGCGGCACCCACTTCTGCCCGTTGCTGTCGGTGTTGGCCTTGAACGGCACGCCTTTGCCGGCGTACTGGTCGTATTCCTGGAAGCGCCCGCCGGCCACCAGAATCCACTGATCGTTGAGGTGAATCGAGTCCTGCAGGAATACCGAGTCGCTGCGCAGCAGATCGGTCTGCGCACTGTCCGCCGGGCTGACAGTGGAGCCGGCAACTTCACGACCGTAGACCGGATTGACGTAACTGAAGGTGCTCAGGCTTTTCTGGCGGATCAGGTCGGCGCGGTAAATCTTGCGGTACTCGTCGTCGACGCCGAACACCAGGTCATGCTGCATGCCCAGCACCTTGACCTTGCCTTCGAGGCTGGCGGTGGTGAAACGGTCGGTGCTGATCGCACCCTGAGTACCGTCCATGCTGCGGGTCAGGGTGCCCTTTTTGGTGTCGATGGCCGTGACGCGGACCTGGCTGGCGTCGTAGGTTTCGCGGTTCCAGCTGTAGCCGAAATGGGCTTTCCAGTCGTCGTTGAGTTCGTGGTCGGCCTCGAAATGGTAGAGGTCCGAGCGCCCCTCCATGTCGTTGAATTTCTCGTCCAGGCGTTCGTTGCGCGAAATGTCCAGCGGATGGTTGGTGCGCGGGTCGATCAGGGTGCCACGGTCGAACGGCGTCAGGAATTCCCGATGCTCGTAAGCGAACAGCAGTCTGGTGCGTTCGCCGTACCAGGCCAGCGACGGGGCGATCAGGCTTTCACGGTGGGTACCGAAGTTGCGCCAGTAATCTTCGTCCTCATGATCCAGCACCATGCGATAGGCCAGCCCGGAATCGCCCAGCGCACCCGTACTGTCGAACGACCCACCGCTGCCGTTCTTGCCGTCGCCGTAGGTCGAGCCGCGCAAGGTGACGGCGTTGTACTGAGTCAACTCCGGTTTCTTGCTGACCATGTTGACCACCCCGCCCGGGTCCTGAATCCCGTACAGCAGCGAGGCCGGGCCCTTGAGCACTTCGACGCGATCCACGGTGGCGTTCATGCCACGGCCCTGCACCACCGGCATGCCGTCGCGCATGATCGAGCCGTTGCGGTTGTCACCGAAGCCCCGGGTCATCACCGAGTCCTGGGTGCTGCCCAGCGTGTTGCCCTGGGTGATGCCGCTGACGTTGGCCAGCGCGTCATCGAGATTGCGCGGCGCCTGATCGCGAATGACCTGCGCGGGGATCACGTTGACGGTCTGGGGAACTTCCTGGAGTGAGGCCGAGGAGCGCATCACCGAACTGGTTTCCGGTGGCTGGTAACTCAGCGGCTGATTTTCCATCGAGGTGATGGTGGTCGCACCGAGGTTCAGTACGCCGTCGGTGGGCTGGGGCTCGATTGTCAGGGTATGGCTGTCGGTGCGGCGGAAGGTCAGGCCGGAACCGCCGAGCAGGCGTTGCAGCGCCTGTTCGGCACTCATCTGGCCATTGACCGCCGGCGCGTTGAGGCCGTAGGGCGCTTCGACGGTGTAGACCACACTCTGGCCTGTCACACGACTGAAGTCACTCAAGGCTTGTGGCAGCGGTTTGGCGGCCAGGGAAAAACTGAACTGTTTCTGTGGCTGAGAGCTGTTGCTTTCAGCGGCCTGCGCCACATTCATCGGCAGCCATGCCAGCGCCGCAAAACCCAGTGCCGAGGCACCGAACCACTGTTTGACCGAACCCGATTTTGCCCTGGACTTCATTGCTCATGACCTGTGTAGAACCGCAACGGATGCGAATGACTCGCAGTTTCAGTCAATACACGAATGGCGTCGGGATTTACCTCACCACAAATCTGAAAATATTTTCAGCGCAGGATAATCAGCCTGCCCAGCACCTGATGCTGCTCGAACCCCAGTACCCCTTGCAGAGAATTCAGCACCGCTTGCGGATCCCTGGACGGAAAGCTTCCGCTGACCTTGCGCGCACCCAGCTCATCGTTGAGCAGCACAATCCGTCCCGGGTAATAGCGCCGCAGATCCTGCACCACATCAGCCAGGGTCGACTGGTAATAGGTGAGCCAGCCCTGACGCCAGGCCAGTTGCGCTTCGCTGTCCACGGCGTGCAGTTGTTGCGCGGATCCTTCGCCGTACGCCACTTGTTGCCCGGCGGTGAGAATCTGCTGTTGGGCATCCCGCAACGCCGTCACACCAACGCGACCGGAAAGAACGGTGACTTGTGCCCCGTGTGGCTGCAGGCGCACTTCGAACTGCGTGCCGAGCACCCGAGCCTGGCCCTTTTCGGCCTCGACCACGAACGGCTCCCCGGTATGGGCTACACTGAAAAATCCCGCGCCCCGACGCAATTGCACATGGCGCTCGCCATGGCTGAAATCCACGGCGATGGCGCTGTTGGCGTCCAGCGTGACCCGGGACTGATCGGCCAGTGTCACTGTGCGGATTTCGCCTGGAGCCGAAACGTAATCGGCGCCCAGATCATCGATCCAGCGCTGCGGCTGCCAACCGCTGCCGAGGCTGATCATCAACAACAGGCAGGCCGCCATCGCCAGCGCTGCGGCCCAACGCCGGACCTGTGGACGACGTGGTCGATCCATCGCTTCGAGATAGCCCTGCAGAGCGGACGCGTCTTCGTCAGCCAGCGTGCGCGCCGGGCCTTCGCTCAACTCCCAGATGACCTGCGCCCGGGCGTAGGCCTCGGCATGTGCCGGGTCGGCATGCAGCCATTGGCTGAAGATCAGTTGATCGCCGGTGCTTGGGCGATCATGCAACAGGCTCAGCCAGGCCAGGGCCGCTTGCTCCTGCGCGGGCGTCGGGGTAATGCGGTGGGAGTGATTCACGGTGCTTTCCCTGGCAGGCGTGGCGCGGGTTCGCGCAGACTGGCCTTGCAGGCCTCGAGGGCGCGCATCATATGTTTTTCCACGGCGCTTTGGGACAGGCCCATGACTTTGGCGATCTCGGCGTACTTGCGCCCGTGGATGCGATTGAGCAAAAAGATCTGCCGCGTGCGTTCGGGCAAGGCACGCAGGGCCGCTTCGACGTGGCGCAGATCATTGCCTGCTTCAAGTGCGGCTTGCGGTTCGCTGGCGCTGCTGTCCGGTTCATCCGGCTGCCAGCCTTCGTTGACCCGCACCCGCGTGCCCTCGCTGCGCAAATGGTCGATGGCGATGTTGCCGGCGCAGCGCAACAGATAGGTGCCGAGTTCCTCGACCTGCACCAGCGGCCGGCGCCAGAAACGCAGGAACAGATCCTGAACCAGATCCGCCGCCGTCGCCCGGCAACCGACGCGGCGGCTCACCAACGCTTCCATTTGCGAGCGCTGGGACAAAAACACCTGCAGAAAATGTGCACGGGCGCCGTGGGGTTCATCTTCGCGGGGCTCGGGGGGATGGCTGATCAGCATGTCAGTTCAACAACTCTGCGACAGGGAGCGACAGCGGGGCGGGCATTGCCTGCCTTGAACCCTCTTTCATGCGTACCCCAGGCCACGAGCGGCGCCGGAGATCGTCGCCAGAATCACGCTGGGCACCAACAGGCCGACCCACGCCGCCCATGCGCTGCGGCAGGCGAAACACCAGAGCACCGCCACCAGATAGACGAGGAACCAGACCGTCATGCCGGTCACGACTGCTTCAGTGCGGTTCAGCGGCAACCACAGGGCTAACGTGAGACTGGCCAGCGCCGCGAGCAGATACCCGCCGAACACCGCTGCGAGCAATCGCGAAGTAACGGCCAGACGATAGGACATTGGAAGTGCGGCGAATTTGGCTTTCATGTTTCGGCCCTGAAACGGTTAACGCCCGGTCAACAGACCGAGACAACAGGACAGAGATTTTAATGATAAATATTCTCATACGCAAAAGAGTCTGATTGCTGGCACTCTTTCGCTCGATGAGCGGCTTCCCTGGCGCTCTGATCGGCGCTGAAAACAAAACGGGCCTGCAATGGCAGGCCCGTTCTCATCGGGTGGCTTGGAAAATCAGCGGATCAACTGTTGATCGCTGCCTGTTCGTTCTCCAGAAACTCTTCCTCCAGCAGCCGGTCATTGGCCTTGCCCTGAAGCGGCACTACATTCGCACGTGGCTTGCCGCGCAGCTTGCCGAACTTGTGCTCCAGCGCATGTTCGAGTTTTTCCGCGGCACCTTCGAGCGCCAGCTCCAGCGAGTCGGCCTTGTGGGTCACGGAAATCGGTGGTTGGCCTTTCGGCCGCGCTTCCAGCTGGCAGCGCAGGTCATGGGGACCCGGTTTGTCACCGTTCTCGTCGCTCAGATGGACTTCGACACGGGTCAGGTCTTCCTCATAACGGTCGAGCGTGCTCTCAATGGTTGTACGTACCCACTCCTCCAGTCGTTTGCTGCTTTGAATATGGTTGTCGCTGTTGACTTGGATTTGCATAGTTCATCCCTTATTTCAGCTAGCTCGCAAGAGGCCTTGAACAGGATTTCGTGACCTCTTGATGACAACAATCGGCCCGTGTGACGAACATTTCAACCCCTGAAAAAAGATAAATATTCATACGCAAAAAAAGCCGGACAACCGCGCAAAGCGCTGGTAAGGTCGGGAGTCGGGTCGCCCCGAAGCCTTGAAAAATCCGCTCACAATTGGCCATCACTCAACGGGTGCAGGCCACGGAAAATCTCCGCTTCCTCCACCAGCCAGTCATGCACCGCGCGCACGCCCGGATGGCTCAGGGCCCCCGGCGCGTAGAGCAACACATAACGTTTGTGATTGGGCACCGAAATCCCGAACGGCACGATCAGGGTGCCCCGCTCCAGCTCGTCGTTGAGCAGCGTGCGCCGGGCAATCGCCACGCCCATACCGGCAATCGCCGCTTCGATGGTCAGGTGGTTGCGATTGAACGTATGTCCCCGCCGCACGTCGGCGCCCTCGAAACCGACAGCATTCAGATAAAACTCCCACTCCGCATATTCATAACTGCCGCGCCACGCCGTGATGTCGTGCAACAACGGGAAATGCACCAGATCCGCCGGTCCGTGCAGCGGCGGTCGGCCACGCAGCAGGCTCGGCGCGCACACCGGAAAAATCTGCTCGTCGAGCAAGGCTGTGGATAACAGGCCCGGATAGCTGCCGTCGTTCAAATCGATGGCCAGGTCGAAATCCCCTTCATGCAACGGCACGCTGCTGTCCTCGGCCACCAGCCGCAACTGAATGTCCGGGTAGCGCTGTTGCAGGCGCGGCAGCCGTGGGGTCAGCCATTTGCTGAGGAACGACGGAATCGAACGCACCCGCAGGATCCCGCTGATCATTCCCGCATCGAGCCGACGCAATTCCGCGTCGATGCTGCCGTAAGCCTCGTTGACCGTGATCGCCAGTCGCTGCCCTTCCGCACTCAGTTCCACACCCCGCGCGCGACGGTGAAACAGCCGAAAGCCCAGGCGCTCTTCCAGTTGTCGGATTTGCTGGCTGACCGCCCCCGGAGTGATGTGCAGTTCTTCGGCACAGCGGGTGAACGACAGGTGCCGCGCGGCACAGGAAAACACCTGCAGCCAGACGTAAGTCTGGGCATGCAATTGACGGCTCATGGTTTAGTCCTGCTAAAGGCTTACTTAGGAAGTTTCGTTAGTCACGCCGAAGCGAGGTAGGCAGTATCGCCGACATTGCGCTTGTCCTACAAAAAATGGCGGCGATTCCTACTCCATTGCTTGTAAGGCTTTAGCATGGCTATCAGTGTTTTCGATCTCTTCAAAGTCGGCATCGGCCCGTCCAGTTCCCACACCGTCGGCCCGATGCGTGCCGCCGCCACCTTCGCCCAGACCCTGATCGACCAGCATTTGCTGAACGACGTGCGCCGTGTGGAAATCCGCTTGTATGGCTCGCTTTCGGCCACCGGTGTTGGCCATGCCACCGACCGCGCCACGGTCATGGGCCTGATGGGCGAATGGCCGGACAGCATCGATCCGTCGACCATCGACCCACGCATCCAGCGACTGCGGGAAACCGGCCAACTCCGTCTGGCCGGTCAGAGAGACATTGCCTTCAACTGGCAGCACGATCTCCTGCTTCTGGACGAGAGTCTGCCCTACCACCCCAACGCCATGTCGCTGACAGCCTTTGGCGAATCCGCCGAGCTGTTCACACAGACGTACTACTCGGTCGGTGGCGGTTTCATCATCGAGGCGGCGCAAGTCGAGTCCGGGGCGGCTGTAGCCGGTGACGTTGAACTGCCTTATGACTTTTCCAGTGCTGTGGAACTGCTGGCGCTTTGCAAGCAGCACAACCTCCGGGTGTCCGAACTGATGATGGCCAACGAACGGGCCTGGCGCAGCGACGCCGAGATCCGTCAGGGCCTGCTGCACATCTGGTCGGTGATGCGCGAGTGCGTCGAACACGGCCTGCGTCACGAAGGTGTCCTGCCGGGCGGTCTGAATGTTCCGCGTCGCGCAGCGAAATTGCACCGCAGCCTGCTGGAAATCGGCAAGCCGAATGTCATCAGTTCAACCCTGTCCGCCATGGAATGGGTCAACCTGTATGCCCTCGCCGTCAACGAAGAAAACGCCGCCGGCGGGCGCATGGTGACTGCACCGACCAATGGCGCCGCCGGGATCATTCCGGCGGTCCTGCACTATTACATGAAATTCAATCCGGATGCGTCGGACGACGACGTGGTCGCGTTCTTTCTGGGTGCGGCCGCCGTCGGCATCCTGTGCAAGAAAAACGCCTCGATCTCCGGTGCCGAAGTCGGCTGCCAGGGCGAGGTCGGCTCGGCATGCGCAATGGCAGCCGCCGGCCTGGCCGAAGTGCTCGGTGCCACCCCGGAGCAATTGGAAAACGCCGCCGAAATCGGTCTGGAACACAACCTCGGCCTGACCTGTGACCCGGTCGGCGGGCTGGTGCAAGTGCCGTGTATCGAGCGCAACGCCATCGCCGCTGTGAAGGCGATCAACGCGACGCAAATGGCCCTGCGCGGCGACGGCAAACACTTCATTTCCCTCGACCGGGTGATCCGCACCATGCGCGATACCGGCGCCGACATGCATGACAAATACAAAGAGACTTCACGGGGCGGCCTGGCCGTGAGCTGGGTGGAGTGCTGAGGAGCACTCCCTGACCGCCTGTAACACGTGAGCCCGAGCAAGAATAATAACGAGGCAAAAATGATGACCGATGTACGCACACCTGCTGCCGAAAATCCCGCTGTAGACCGCACACGCAGCAAAGAAACCACCCACAAGGGCTGGAGCAAATTCGACACCACCTGGATGCTCGGCCTGTACGGCACCGCCATCGGTGCCGGCACGCTGTTCCTGCCGATCAACGCCGGTGTCGGCGGCTTCTGGCCATTGCTGATCCTGGCGTTGCTGGCGTTCCCGATGACCTTCTTCGCGCACCGGGGCCTGACCCGTTTCGTGCTGTCGGGTCGTTCCGGTGACATCACCGAAGTGGTGGAAGAACACTTCGGCATCGGCGCCGGCAAGCTGATCACGCTGCTGTATTTCTTTGCGATCTTCCCGATCCTGCTGGTGTACAGCGTGGCGCTGACCAACACCCTGAGCAGCTTCCTGGAACACCAGTTGCACATCGCCCCGCCGCCGCGCGCGGTGCTGTCGCTGGCGTTGATCCTCGGTCTGATGGCTATCGTCCGTTGCGGTCAAGGCGTGATTGTCAAAGCCATGAGCGTGCTGGTGTATCCGTTCGTCGCCGCGCTGCTGTTGCTCGGCATCAGCCTGATTCCGAACTGGAACGGTGCTTTCTTCGCCAGTGCCCAGGAACCGATGCAAATATCGGTGTTCATTAAAACCCTGTGGCTGGCAATCCCGGTCATGGTGTTCTCGTTCAACCATTCGCCGATCATCTCCGCCTTCGCCGTCGAGCAGAAACAGCGTTACGGCGAGCAGGCCGAGCGCAAGAGCAGCGGCATCCTCGCCATGGCCCACGGCATGATGGTGGTGACCGTGATGTTCTTCTGTTTCAGTTGCATTCTGGCTCTGTCGCCGGCGGATCTGGCGGCGGCCAAGGCGCAGAACATTTCGATCCTGTCGTACCTGGCCAACCACTTCCAGACCCCGGTCATCGCCTATGCCGCGCCGCTGATCGCGCTGGTGGCGATCACCAAATCCTTCCTCGGCCACTACATCGGCGCCAGCGAAGGCTTCCAGGGCATGATCGTCAAAAGCCTGCGCGGTCGCGGCCGGGTGGTGTCGGCGAGCTGGCTGAATCGCGCCACCGCGCTGTTCATGATCCTCAGCTGCTGGGCTGTGGCGACCTTCAACCCGAGCATCCTGGGCATGATCGAAACCCTCGGCGGGCCGGTGATTGCCTGCCTGCTGTTCCTGATGCCGATGTACGCCATCCGCCGAGTGCCAGCCTTGCGCCAGTATTCGGGCAAGGTCTCCAATGTGTTCGTGGTGCTGATCGGCCTGATTGCACTGTCGGCGATCATCTACTCGGTTCTGCCCTGAAACGGGCCGTAAACGAAGAAGGCGAGCCATGGGCTCGCCTTCTTTTTTACCGGTTTCATTGTTCGCCAATACTCCCGGCATGTCCCTTGCTTTGTCGCTGAAGGAGACAGGACCACGGAAGGGTCAATGGTCAGGTTTGGCGAACCAACCCGATCACGGCCGGTCAACAACTGCACGTTCAATCAGGCGGTGACGCATCATGGACAATCCTTTTCAGATCATTACCGATGCCTTCGCGCCGGACTATCAGATCAATCTGAGCATCCAGGGGCTCGACGGCAGCATCATGCTGACCCTTTCCAGCGGCGGCCGGATCGTCGCCAAACGCATGATCAGCGCCGATCAGCGCAACGACCCCGAACGCCTGAAGCGACTGGTGCAAAGCATCCAGTTCGGCATTGCCATCGAACAGGGCCACAGCGCCATGGCGATCCTCGAAGCCATGACCCGCGGCGACGGACTCAATCCGCCACCGCGCCCGGCCAACGGCCAGCATCGGCCATCGATCGGTCTTTAAAGTTCGCCCTTCTCGATCTCGGGGTGTTCACCGGAACCCGCCCCGAGCTTGCGTTGCGGTTTCTCGATCTTCACCGAAGGGAATTGCGACGAGGCGTAACGCACCACCAGAATCGAGAACGCCAGCAGCAGAATCCCGCCGCACAGGTAGATGATGCCCATGTCCGGCGGATTGTGGTGCGAGACGTTGGAGATCAACAGGCGCGTCAGTGCGGTGATCGCGACGTAGATCAGGAAGCGCACCGGCATGTGGTTGGTCTTGAAATAAATCCCGACCATCGCCCCCAGTTCCAGATAGATGAACAGCAACAGGATGTCATCGATCTTGATGTGCCCTTGCTCGAGCATACCGAGAAACTCCACCACTGCCGCCCATGCGGTCACGGCACCGATGGCGAACAGTGCCAGATAGTGGAAGGTCTCGACGAACAGGTTGCCCAGGGACTCGGCCAGTTGATGCACGTTTTGCCGCAGTTTCTCGGCCCAGTTGATTTTCACGATGAAGGTTCCTTAGCCCGGTTCGAGCGGATGTTGCACGCTGGACGTGACGGTTATTGCGCACGCATGCGGTGGCATGCAGAAAAGAGGCCACGCCATCATGGCGAGACGCCGCGCAACCCGCGCCGTGGCGTTTGGTCGCACCCGCGCGCAGCCGACGGGCTGACAAAATCCGAATCCGGTCTAAATTAAAAAGCCACTACCCAAGGCGCAGGGATTCGCTTATCCTTTTCGCTGTATATAAATACAGTAGTCACAAAGACAAACCAATGTGAAGGCATGTGAGGTGGTGAATGGCCGTCGAAGTGGTATACCGCAGCAGCCGAGATCTGGAGCGCTTGTTCATGGATAAAGCCGAAGCTGACCGTCATGACAAAATGCTCGAACTGGCCGAGTTGCTGGCCGAAGTACTGGAAAAAGCCGTTCCGTCGTTGAGCGAGCAGCAGGTGGAAGAAGTCGGGATCTTCATGGCGAAGAACCGCGATGTGTTCGCCCGGGCGTTCAAGAGCCAGCCTGATGCCCTGTCGGAACTGATCAACGCACCGTCGGCACCGGTTGCGGCAACCGAGACAGCAGAAGCCTCTGACCCGGCAGAAGCGCCCGCCAAACCCGCCAAGGCGGCGAAAGCTGCCAAGTAATCGACAGCTGAATTGAATGGCCCCTGAGTTGAAGGACTCAGGGGCTTTTTCATGTCCGGAAAAACTTCAGCGGTACAACACCTTCTCCGCCAGTTCGTCCGCCACCCGCGCCGGCGAACGTTTTTCCGCCTGGGCGTGGGCAAACACTTCGGTCAGCCTTGAACTGATTTTCGACAGGTGCGCGGTGATGGTGGTCAGTTCCTCGCCCCGATGTTTGAGGGACACATAGATCAGCCCGCCGGCGTTGATCACGTAATCCGGCGCATACAGAATGCCGCGCCGTTCCAGTTGATCGGCGACGTCCAGATGCGTCAGCTGATTGTTGGCCGACCCCGCCACCGCCGAGCAGCGCAACTGAGTGACGGTGTGGCTGTTGAGCACGCCGCCCAGGCCGCATGGCGCGAGGATGTCGCACGGTGTGCTGAGCAAAGCGTCGTTGGCGATCGGATGCGCATTGAGCTGTTCCATCGCCAGTTGCACCTTGCCGTGGTCGATGTCGCTGACCAGCAGTTCGGCGCCCGCGGCATGCAGTTGTTCGGCCAGGGCGTAACCGACATTGCCCAGCCCCTGAATCGCCACGCGCAGGCCTTCGAGATTGTCGCTGCCCAGCCGCGCCATGGCCGTGGCGCGGATTCCGGTGAACACGCCCATCGCGGCATGGGGCGCCGGGTCGCCAGCGGAGGTGGTGCTGGTGACATGCCGGGTCTGTTGGGCGATGCAGTCCATGTCCACCACCGAAGTGCCGCTGTCGATGGCGGTGATGTAGCGGCCATCGAGTTGATCGATGCACCGGCCGAAGGCTTCAAAAAGCGCGCCACGATTCTCCACATGGGCCGGCCGCACGATCACGGCGACGCCACCACCCTGGGCCAGGCCGGCCAGCGCAGCCTTGTAGCTCATGCCCTGAGCCAGGCGTACGGCGTCCGCAACCGCAGCTTCGTCGTTCGGGTAAGCAAGATAACGGCATCCGCCCAGGGCTGGCCCGAGGCGACTGTTATGGATGGCAATCACCGCCTTCAATCCGCTAACCGGATCAACGCTAAGGTGCAGCGATTCCAGGCGAGTGCTTTGCATGAGAGCGAACATCGGCAGGCTCCCGAATCACTTCTGGTAGTCGCCAGTATAGGCTTGCGCGTAAAAATTGCTGAAGCGCACCGGAATAAGCGACTTCACGCTCAGTGCGTGGCGGCATAACCCGATGGCAGAGCACTCCAGCACTGGACGAATGACGGAGACAGGGCTAAAACGAGGCATCCCCCGGAGATTCCGATGAGTGCGCGCCAACGTTTTTTCGACTGTCTGCACCGTTCACCGCCCGCACTGCTGGAGGCAGCGCTGTGGATGGCTGCCGAACACGATAAACACGTCGATCCGGATGCGCTGTTGCAGGACTTCATCGACCTGCAACAGCGGGTGAGTTTTGGCTTGCCGTTGTTACCGGTCAGCGAACTGGCGCAACCGTTGCTGCGGCGTATGGTCGAGCTGGGTTTCGCGCAAGACGATTTTGCGCCGTTGCGCCCGCAGGCGGCGCTGGTGAACAAGGTGCTGCAGACCCGTCGCGGGCAACCCCTGGCGCTGGCGCTGATTGCACTGGAGCTGGCGCGGGGCCTGAAGATTCCACTGGTTGGCGTGAATTTCCCCGGGCATTTCCTGTTGAAGGTTCCGGGCGCCGATCACCTGCTCGACCCTTGCGGCGGAAGACGTCTGTATCCCAACGACTGCCGCGAACTGCTGCATCGTCAGTACGGCCAGCAGATGCAGCTCAACGCCGATCACCTGCTGACTGCCACACCGCTGCAGATGCTGCAGCGCCTGTCGCGCAATCTGCGCCAGTTGCACCTGACCCACGATGACTGCATCGCGGCACTGATCGATGCCGAACGCGTGCTCGAACTGGGTAACGCCAGCGCCGCCGACTATCTGGCCCGGGCCAGTCTGTATCAGCGTCTCGATTGCCCGAACGCCGAACGTTTCGACCTCGAACACGCATTGCTGCTCAGCGAAGACCCGATTCAGCGGCTTCGCCTGACGGAGCGGCTGGGGCATCTTCCGCCGAACTCAGTCGTCCACTGACGCCTTTGTGGGAGCGAGCCTGCTCGCGAATCCGCCGACACGGTTTCTCTATCAAACCGCGTTATCGTTCTTCGCGAGCAGGCTCGCTCCCACAGGATTTTGCGCAAGCTGCGAAGGCGAACGCACCTGAATGATCAACAACGCCGCCATCACTGCCGGGATCGCGCAGAAGAAGAAAATCTGCTGCACCGGGATGTGCATTGCCAGCAGCAGGCTGCCCAACAACGGCCCGAGAATCGACCCGAAACGACCTACTCCCAGCGCCCAGCCGGTGCCGGTGGCGCGCACGTGGGCCGGATAAAAATTGCTGGCGAACGCATTCAGCGTCAGTTGCCCGCCGATGATGCAGAAGCCAGCCGCAAATACACAGGCCACCAGATAACGCGGATTGTCGTGATTGAGGCCCAGCAGAATCGCACAGAGCGCCGCGCCCGCCAGCACAGCGGACAACAGACGCACCTTGCTTTTCAATCGGTCGGCGAACCACGCCATGCAGATCGCCCCCAACGTACCGGCGAACAGGAACATCGACGTCACCAGATTCGCTTCGTTGAGTTTCAGGCCACTTTCCAGCAGCAGCGACGGCAGCCAGCTGATCATGAAATACAGCAGGATCAGGCTGACGAAAAAAGTCGACCAGATCAGTAACGTCGGGCGCGCATAACCGTTGCGGAACAACTCCACCACGGTCAGTTTGCTACCCTGCTCCCGCTCATTCTGCTCGAGCGACGCGGCGGGCGGTTGCCAGTCCGGCAACATTTTCGCGGTGACCTTGCGCAGGCGCGCATACGGCGGTGCATCGCGCAGCAGGCGCGGCAGGGATTCCGGCAGCATCCACCAGAGAAACGGAAACAGCAGCAACGGCGTGACACCGCCAGCGAGGAACACTGTCTGCCAGCCAAAACGGTCGATGAATCCGGCCGCAACAAAACCACCCGCCGCCCCGCCGAAAGAGAAACCGCACGCCGCCAGCGTCACCATCAGCGTACGCAGGCGCGGCGGTGAATACTCCGACATCAACGCCATGGCGCTGGGCATCGCACCGCCCATGCCGATACCGCAGATGAAGCGCGCGACCATCAACGTATTCAGGGAGTCGGCAAACACCATCAGCACAGTTAGGCTGGCGTAGATCAGCACGCACGCGAGCAAGATCCGCCGCACGCCGAAACGGTCGGCCAGTGGCGTCACGGCCAGCGAACCGAGTGTCAGACCGAGCAGGTTGGCGCTGAACACCGGGCCGAACGCCGATTTCTCCAGCCCCCAGTCCTGCGCCAGCGCCGGCACCACGTAACCGAGCACCTGGGCGTCATAGCCGTCGGTGACCAGCAGCAAGGCGAGAAGGATCAGGAGCAACCACTGAAAGCGGGATACAGGACGGGCGTCGAGTGCCGCCCGGAAGCTGGCAATCTGGTTGTGCATCGCAAGGTACCTGTTTTGTTTTTATGATTTTTTGGTCACAGCGCAGATCTATTGTGGGAGCGAGCTTGCTCGCGAAAGCGGTCAGTCAGGCGACATTGCTGGCGCTGACCCTCCCTCTTCGCGAGCAAGCTCGCTCCCGCAGGAATTACGGCGTGTCCGGCTGGTTCGCGGGATGCGCCGCGATGAACGCCGGATGTTCGGCGGCCAGCGCTGCCACCCGACGAATCCGTGGATATGCTTCCAGCGAAACGTTGAAACGCTCGGCCGCGTACAACTGCGGAATCAGATACACATCAGCCACGCATGGCCACTCGCCGAAACAGAAGCCGCTGTCGCCGATCAACTGCTCCACCGTCGCCAGACCCTGACCGATCCAGTGAGCGATCCACTCGTTGACCTGCGGCTCGTCGTGGCCCAGACCGCGCAGGCGATTGAGCACGCTGACGTTGTGCAGCGGATGCACATCGCAACCGATCACCGCCGCCACGCCGCGCACCTGTGCGCGGGCAACGAGGTCTTCGGGCAACAACGGCACTTGTGGATAACGCTCCTCCAGGTATTCGATGATCGCCGGCGACTGAATCAGCAGCTTGCCATCGTCGGTGCGCAAGGCAGGCACCCGGCCCTGGGGGTTGATCGCCAGATACGCCGGTTGCCGATGCTCGCCACCCGGTGGTGCGATCAGATTGACCGGCAACGCCTGATAGTCGAGCCCCTTGAGCGCCAGTGCGATCCGCACCCGGTACGACGAGGTGGAACGGTAATAGGTATAGAGATCCATGAGCCGCTCCTGTCAGCGTGCCGCCAGCACGGTGCCACGGCATTCGCCGAAGCCGATCGAGGCGAAACCTTCGCGGGCACAGCGAGCACGCAGGATGATTTCATCGCCGTCTTCAAGGAATTTGCGTACTTCACCGGAGGCCAGTTCGATCGGCTTTTTGCCGCCCTCGGTGATTTCCAGCAGGCTGCCGAACTGACCGTTTTCAGGTCCGGACAAAGTGCCCGAACCGAACAGGTCACCGGCCTGCAACTGGCAACCGTTGACGCTGTGGTGCGCGACCATCTGCGCAACGGTCCAGTACATGTAGCGGGTATTGCTCAGGGTCAGGCGATGGGCCGGCAGGTTCTGCTCGCGCATTTTCTCGGTGAGCAGCAGCACCTCCAGCTCGATGTCGAAAGCACCGCCATCCTGATCGCGCTTGTCGAGCAGATACGGCAGCGGCTGCGGATCGCCTTGCGGACGGGCCGGTTGCGCAGTGCGGAATGGCGCCAGCGCTTCGGCGGTTACCACCCATGGCGAGACACTGGTGATGAAGCTCTTGGACAGGAACGGACCGAGCGGCTGATATTCCCAGGCCTGGATGTCACGGGCCGACCAGTCGTTGAGCAGGCAGAAACCGGCAATGTGTTCGGCGGCATCGCCAATGGCAATCGGCTCGCCCATTTCGTTGCCCTGACCGATCCAGATTCCCAGTTCCAGCTCATAGTCCAGCCGCGCGCACGGGCCGAAGGTCGGCTCGCTCGCACCGGCCGGCAGGGTCTGGCCTTTCGGACGGCGCACGTCGGCACCGGAGGCGCGAACGGTGGATGCGCGACCGTGATAGCCGATCGGCACATGTTTGTAGTTCGGCAGCAACGGATTGTCCGGACGGAACAGTTTGCCGACGTTCTGCGCGTGCTCGATGCCGACGTAGAAGTCGGTGTAATCGCTGATGCGCGCTGGCAGATGCATCTGGCAATCGGCAGCCAACGGCAGCAGTTTTGCGCCCTGGGCTTCGATGTTGCCGCGATGGGTGCTGCCCTCGCTGAACAGTTCCAGCAGACGCTCACGCAGAGCGACGCGGGCGTCGCGACCGAGTTCAAAGAAGGCGTTCAACTGACCGCCGTGCATGGCTTCGACCGCACGGCGCGCGACGCCGTCGAACAGCCCGGCCTCCAGCGCCACTTGCAGATCGAAGATATGTTCGCCAATCGCCACGCCAGCACGCGGCGCCGAACCGTCGATGCTGAACACGCCCAGCGGCAGGTTCTGCAACGGGAAATCGGCGTGGCCGTTGGCCGAGGCGACCCAACTGCGGGTGATGGAATTCTGAGTCATGGGTTATCTCCGGGTCGGGTCGAACGTGGCGGGCAGCGTGGCCCAGCAGGCGTCGTAAGTGGATTGCAGTTGCGGACAGTCGAGGGCGAAGCGGCTTGGGCGCAACACCTGACTGGTCTCGAACATGAAGGCCATGGTGTTGTCGATCCTGGCCGGTTTCAGGTCCGCGTTGATGGCTTTGGTGCAAGTCTCGCCGTCCGGGCCATGGGCGCTCATGCAACTGTGCAGGGACGCGCCGCCGGGCACGAAACCTTCGGCCTTGGCGTCGTATTCGCCCTGGATCAGGCCCATGAACTCGTTCATCAGGTTGCGGTGGAACCACGGCGGACGGAAGGTGTTCTCGGCCACCATCCAGCGTGGCGGGAAGATCACGAAGTCGAGGTTGGCCAGACCGTGGACGCTGGTCGGCGAGGTCAGCACGGTGAAGATGGACGGGTCCGGGTGATCGAAACTGACGGTGCCGATGGTGTTGAAACGGCGCAGGTCATATTTGTACGGCACGTTGTTGCCGTGCCAGGCGACCACGTCCAGCGGCGAATGATTGAGTTCGGTGCCCCACAGCTGGCCGAGGAACTTCTGCACCAGCGTAGTGGGTTGTTGCAGGTTTTCGTAGGCGGCGACCGGGGTCAGGAAATCCCGTGGATTGGCCAGACCGTTGCTGCCGATCGGTCCCAGGTCCGGCAGACGCAGCGGCGCACCATGGTTTTCGGCGATGTAACCGCGTGCCTGCGCATCGAGCAGTTCGACGCGGAATTTAAGGCCCCGAGGCAACACGGCAATTTCCAGCGGCGCCACGTCCAGCACGCCGAGTTCGGTGGCGATGCGCAGACGCCCCAGTTGCGGCACCAGCAACAACTCGCCGTCGGCATTGAAGAACACCCGCTCCATCGAACGGTTGGCGCAGTAGTGGTAGATGCTGATGCCGGCCGGTTTTTCGGCAGCGGAGTTGGCCGCCATGCTCACCAGACCGTCGATGAAATCGGTCGGTTCGGCCGGGATTTCAAGCGGGTTCCAGCGCAGGCGATTGGGGGTGACCTCGCCCAACGGACCGCCCGCCAGTTGCCGCTCCAGTTTGACGAATGCCGGGTGATTGGCCGACGGCTGGATCCGGTACATCCACGTGCGCCGCGCTTCGCTGCGGGTCATGGTGAATGCGGTGCCGGAGAACAGTTCGGTGTAGAGACCGTATGGGGCTTTCTGCGGGGAGTTCTGGCCGACGGGCAGTGCGCCCGGTAATGCTTCGGAGCTGAATTCGTTGCCGAAACCGGACTGGTAAGCCAGGGCTGAATCGAGGTTCATGGAGCCTCCTGAACAGGGAGTCGGCATGGCCGGACGCTCTGGGTCAGAGGTCTTGGCACGCCGGGGTTATTTTTATCGTAATTCGATTACGCATAACGTAATTTGCTCGCTATCCAGCGTCAAGCTATAAAGACGCCCATTCGTTCCGGGACACGGCAGCACCATGGAAAAAACCAGCGACAGCAACGGCAAACAGAAAGTCCGCTCCGCCGAAGTCGGCACCGACATCCTCAAGGCGTTGGCCGAGTTGTCGCCGTCCACTTCGCTGTCGCGCCTGGCCGAACATGTGCAGATGCCGGCGAGCAAGGTTCACCGCTATCTGCAGGCATTGATCGCCAGCGGCTTCGCCGAGCAGAACACCGCCACCAACCATTACGGCCTGGGTCGTGAAGCCCTGCGCGTGGGCCTGGCGGCACTCAACAGTATGGACGTGCTGAAAGTCGCTGCCCTGCCCCTGGCCGAACTGCGCGACGAACTCAACGAAACCTGTTTCCTGGCGGTGTGGGGCAATCAGGGCGCGACCGTGGTACACATCGAGCCGGCGGTGCGTGCAGTGACGGTAGTGACGCAACTGGGCTCGGTGTTGCCGCTGCTCAGTTCTTCGACAGGTCTGGTGTTCGGCGCCTATCTGCCGCATCGGGAAACCGCCGAATTGCGCGAACAGGAAATCGCCGTCGGCGCCCATCCGCTGGCAGACGAAAAAGCTTATGCAGTGTTGTGCGAACAGATCCGCGAACGCGGTCTGCATCATGTCCATGGTTTGTTGATGCCGGGTGTCGATGCCCTCTCGGCACCGGTGTTCAACGCCCTCGGGCAGATCGCGGCGGTGTTGACCATCGTCGGCCCGACGTCGTTGTTCCACGCCGACGAAAACGGCCCGGCGGCGCAGCGGCTGTTGGCTGCGACGCGAGCCGTGAGCTGGCGGATGGGGTATCAGTCCGCTTGAAGAATTGAATCATCAACCGATGATACGCGTCCGGCTGTCCGCAATCACGTGGGGAGAAACAGCAGCGGTGATGTAACCCACCCCCACCGGCACGCCGGTCGCGGTCGATACGATGTCGGCGATGTCCTTGACTCGTGACAACGCTCCCACCGCTGAAACCGATCCACCCACTCCCGCGATCACACCGACGTACAAGAGAATGGAGCTTCTCCAGGTTGTGGCCAGATGCTGCTTGCCCACTTCGTCATCGCCCAGGCCGTAGGCAACGATGCCTTGAACGATCGACCGCGTAATCCGCACGATGCTGGTGACCAGCCCTACCGGCGGGACAAACAGCGAGACGATATCCAGCGCCAGTTCCGTGACCACCAGCACCGTGTTCCAGAATCGCTCGGCAGGTGTAGTCGTCTGATAGTCAACGTCACTGAGTACCCGCGAAATCATGCTGTCGAACTCGAACTTGAAATGAGTCACGGGGTAACTGTTATTCAATGCAGGCGTCGGGAGAGCGTTTACAGCGCTCCGGCAACGAGTGACGAAGTTCTGCACGACGGCCCGGTGCTCCAGCCTTGTCAGTGCAACGACGTGATCGCCCAGATCGGCCCCCTTGAGCCCCAGCGTCAGCGACTCGAGCGGGCGAAAGCTCAAGCCGTCCGGTGCCTTGGGAATGTAGACCAGCAGTTGCAGTTTACCCGCCACCCTGTGACCGAATGTGTAGGCACCCTCGATACGTCGGCCTTCAAGAACCAGAGTATAGACGCCCTCCTGCGGCGTGGTTCCAGGCTTGAACGGTTCCAGCTCATGAGGACGGTCATGATCCAGTCCCTCGATCAGTCCCGTCAGCCAATCGAATTGTTCGGAGGACAGAGAACCCTGCATCTTTTGGATCAATGCGCCCCTTAGCATTTCGTTCTGCTTGACCTTGCAGAAGAGCTTCGCCTTGAGGTCCTGCGACGGGGAGTTGGCGAAACGGTCAACCAGATACCACTCATACGCCCTGGCCGGTCGCAGATTGATCAATGATTTAACATCGCTCGCGCTCAGACTCCCGAGCGAGGAGCCATTTCTGGCGATGAACGCCGCCTTGTCATCGCTCGGCCAGAGCTGCCATTGAATGAATAGTTGAGTGAGCGTCATCCACTCCTGCCCACTCACCTTGACGTTCACTTGATCAGGATCGATCAGTGGATGTTTCGGGTCAGACCGGCGCAGGTGACTGTTGAGCCTTTCCATCACCAGGTCTCGGGAAAACGACATCATGGTGGGGATATTCAGTTCATCTTTTGAGACTTCATAGATCGCCCTGAACTCCGTATTCAGCCGGGTGAGCCGCTCACGATCCTGTGCGGCCGAGTTGCGGAACCAGACGGGCGTGGCCACTCTTTCCTCTGCAACTTCCCAGTCGATCAACCGGTGAATGGCCCCCATCAACGGACCGCCATCAAGTCCCTGCGTCCATTGCACCAATGTCACACCCTCCCACCACCATGGCTGGAATACCGGGCCCGGGTCACTGTAGGAAAGGTAGTTTTTCTCGAAGTCCGCGCGGTCTTCGCTGAACGCCTGACGGATGAGGAAGTCACGTTCACGGGTCTCGAACCCCCATGCAATGAATTGCCGCTTCAATGCCGTCAGATCGGAGAATTCGAACCACTGCTGCCCTGTCGGTGCGCCGGGCGCATACAGAACATGCATCGAGCGATCAGGCGTCGGTCCTTTCGCACGAAAGGCAAGCATGTCCCTGAACGGTTTGTAGTAACGCCGGAAAGCAACACTCGATGCTTCTATTCCCGGATCCCCAAGCAAATACCGCTGCACCAAATCCTGCGCCTGTGGACTGATGTGTTTTTGCAGGATCGCGGCGAAGTGGCTGACAGCAATCTGCTGCGCCAGCACTTCGCGCATGGCTTCTCTGACAGGCGCCCGTCCAAAGCGATCATTGCGTTCGTTGGCATATTGCACCCGCAGATCAAACTGGCGGATGGCACGTTCGATATTGGACGCTGTCAGCCGCGGGTTATTGTGAAACGCCTCGAACTTGATCGAGTACGCAGCCCCCTTGTCATGCACGCCATACATGAACAGCTGGGTCAGGGTTTTACGCTCGATATGTTCGATACGCCGGCTGCCCATCGGCAGCGAATGTTGCACCGTCACCCAGATCGCATCAGGGTCCACACGTTGGGTATCGCCTGCGGAAACATGAGTTTCGACGACACCGCGCACATACTCCTGGAATGAAGACACCCCGCCCATCGACTCATGCAATGCCACCTGACTTCTGAACAATCCCTGTTCCATCGAGGCGAAAACTTCCTGATGGGTGGCGGGAGCATCCTTGAGCCATTGCGGCCGGTTTTTTCTGGTCATCAAGACCAGCAGACGAGCGATGCGTCCCCTGGCGGCATCGATGGCGTCCTCCTGGCGATGGGTCGATTCGATGGAACGAATGATGGCTTGCAGATCTGTACCGCTTTTTTTCAGTTGGCGAAGATGCCAGGCGATGTCTTTTTGCTGCTTGTCAAGCAACCGGGACGTGACTGTCCGGAAGAGTTCACCCTGGATGTTCAGGTAACGGATAGCCGGAATACTTCTGACCTGGGCGGCGTCCTCGAGCGGGACACCCTTGAGCAATTGCGTCCGGCTTTCTGCGTTTTCCAGCCGCTGCTCCAGAACCCGCTGCATCATGGCCGGTGTGCGAAATGTTTCCAGGCCGTTCACATGCGTGAACAGTACGACCCATTCATCGTCACCGACGATCAATTCAGGGACCGAGCGGCCAGCAAGGTAAGTGACAAAGCAACCGGCCAGCGTCGCGAATCGACCGTCATCCAGTTGCAGAGAAACACTATAGGCCGGCGTGTTGGATGCGCCCCTGATGTAGACGGCAAAACTTTCCTCCACTTCCGGCCGCACGCCCTGCAACTGCACTGTCGCACTCAATTCATGCCAGAACAGGGCTGCATGCGCATCCTGAAGCTGACGGCTGCGCGACGGCAGCTCGCGCCCCTTGTCATCCTTGCCGGAAGACGCGGTCCAGTATTGCGTCAACAAGGGCGGGTACAGATGATCCAGCGAGCCCAACACGTTCCCGATCATTGAGCCGACGGCAACCACATCAAGCCCCTGGATTCGATCCTCGTCATCCGTGGAGTCGGGCCAGTCGTAGACGCCGTATCGGCTGGCGTCATAGACAGGTGCCCGACCCAGCGCCAGGCACTGCATGAATACGTCCATGAGCAGCCCGGTCGGTTGTGGATTGACGATTTCTCGACCCCGTGCGGTGATGTAAGTCTTGCTGATGTAAATATCCGGCAGCAGGTTCTGAAGTTCTTTCAATACCACATCCTGCAAAACCGACTTGAACGAAGGCAACGTTCGCAGTGTGCGTTCAAACTCTACAAAACCCTGATCAACTTTACCCAGACCTGTTTCAATCGATGTTTTTTCCATGACACTCATAAAAAAACTCCGCAAATACACTTTACAACCAGGCGATACGACATCGCCCGAACCGTGTAATCAACCTAGTTTGAAAAGCACCAACAAAAACACCCCCCACACTTTACGAAGTATTGAAAACTTCAGTACAACCACATGACCTACAACTTCATTAACTGACAATTAACTGCACAAACCCAAGCATTCTCGCACGCGCCACGGCATATGCCCGACTCGTCATGCTCATGACGACATGAATGCATCAGACATGAGTTTTAACCGTATGCAATGAGATGAACAACTTGCCCACCATTTTTCGGTGGGTGTTTCTCGAGGCAATCAGCCCCACAACTTGAGACACTCTCAACTCAATGAACCTTTATCGCCACTTTAAATAGAAAACTTATTTTCCTGCACCCACTCGACACAAGCACTCAGTCATTAACCCTCAAACCTTATAATCCCGACACATTGAAGTAGCCGGTATCTTTCAAAACACTACCGGGCAGGTTTGCGCTTATCGAACGACGATGACTGTTTCGCCCACCGTCAGCGACAACGCCTGTTCATGGAGGAACGGGATGTTCCACACATAAACGGGAGAATTTTCACCGTTTTGCACCGGCCACTGTTACATGCCCCGTAACAGTGCATGTCCGGAATCGCTATTTTTCCTTTGGTCTCAGGCGCTTATTCTGAGCGGGCTTTCACGGCAGCCCCGCCACGAAGCAAAAGTCCACGACCGGATCGTCGGCAACCGATTTCTGATGGACTGAAGCGTTTTTCGCTCCATCACCCAGGTGTTCACTGACGTTGATTTGTAGCTCCTTGATCCAACGTCTTGCCTTGGCCGCTGCGTTTGCAGCGGCCTTTTTTATGGGCGGTGTTTTTTAGGTGGGGATGTTTGGCGGGTACGACAGGACTCAGACGAGTCCTGTCAGACGACACAACGGCGTCAAAGCGAATACTTCTGCAGATTCGCCATCATTTCTTTGAGCGCTTCGATATTGTCCTTCGGATGCGCCGCCCCTTCGAAGTCGCAGATCTGTTGCCAGTGCGCAGCGACATCTTCCGGGCTGAAACCCTTGCGCGGATCGAATCCGGCGCCCAGGCTGCGCTCCCAGCGCACCTTGCCCATCCAGCCGCCGCCGACTTCGAACAGGCCGGCGGTTTCCTGGCATTGTTCGCTGGCCAGGTACACCACCAGCGGACTGACCAGTTCCGGTTTCAGCTGTTCGAACACTTGGGGCGGAATCAGGCCTTCGGTCATGCGCGTACCGCCGGTAGGAGCGATGGCGTTGACCAGGATATTGTTCTTGCGACCTTCGATGGCCAGCGTACGGGTCAAGCCGTAAAGACCCAGCTTGGCCATGCCGTAGTTGGACTGGCCGAAGTTGCCATAGATGCCCGAGGTCGATGCGGTGAAGATCACCCGGCCGTAATTTTGCTCGCGCAGGTGTGGCCATGCGGCGCGGGTCACCTTGTAGGCACCTTCGACGTGAACGCGATAGACCAGATCCCAGTCGGCGTCTTCCATCTTGTTGAAGCTCTTGTCCCGCAGGATACCGGCGTTGTTGACCACTACGTCGACGCGACCGAACACGTCGAGGGCGTTCTGCACCAGTTTGTCGCCGTCGGTCACCGAGTCATGGTTGGCCTCGGCGATACCGCCGGCCTCGCGGATCTGCGCCACCACCCGGTCGGCGGCCGAGGCGCTGGCGCCTTCGCCTTGGGTCGAGCCACCGAGGTCGTTGACCAGCACCCTGGCGCCCTGCCTGGCGAACAGCAAAGCATGTGCCCGGCCCAGGCCACCACCGGCTCCGGTGACGATCACGACTTTATCTTCGAAACGCACAGACTCATTCATCGAGGCAACTCCAGCAGGCCTGAGGGACAGTGTCCCGAGTGTCAGGCACGCTGCGTCCGGTCACAACGAACAGGGCAGAGGCTGAATGGTGCCCGATAAGGCTGGGGGATGATGGGACCGTGCAGAGGCGCGAAGCACCTCCGCCCGGTGCTCAGGAGCAGGCCACCTTGCGCGGCGGCAGGACGAAATGATCGCGAAACTCCAGATAGTGCTTGAGCACCTGCACCGGCGCTTCGTTTTGCGGGTAATGACCGATACCTGCCAATTGCACCGTGTCTGCGTCGGGGATCAGCTCGCGATAGCGTTCGACCATGTGCGCACCGGAGATCGGATCGGCTGCACCATCAATCACTCGCAAAGGCACTTCACCGCGCTGCATCGCCGCGACCCAGCGATCACGCTGCACACGACGCTCAGGAATGTAGGTGATCAGTTTGTGCATGATCCGCGGCCCGCGATTGCATTCGATCAGGCTCCAGAAATCATCCATCTCGCTTTCGCTGGGGCAGGTATCCGGACCGAAGATCTGCCGGAAACTTTTCACCAGTGCATCACGGGTAAATGCCCGGCCGATCATCCAGCCCAGCGGGCTGAGCAGCAGTTTTTGCGCCAGCAGTGGCCGATGGGTTTCCGGGAACAATCCACCGTTGAGGAACACGCAACTGGCGATTTCGATCCTTGCTTCGTAATGCCGGGCCAGCAGTTCCTGAGCAACACTGTCACCGTAATCGTGCGCCAGCAGGTGCACCGGTTGTTCGATCTCAAGATGCGCGAGCAAGGCTTGTTGCAGGTCGGCCTGCTCCAGCAGGCTGTAGGTATGGTTCAACGGTTTGGCCGAGTCGCCGAAACCGAGCATGTCGCAGGCGATCACCCGAAAGCGCTGACCCAGCGGTTGCCACAGGTAATGCCAGTCCCAACTGGCCGTCGGGAAGCCATGAATCAACAGCAGCGGTTCACCCTGCCCGGCTGTCCAGTAACGGATCGACTGACCACGGAAGACAAACGACTGGCTGCGTTTGCGCCAGACACTCAGAGGAATCTCGGCGAGCGGCATCAGACTTTATACCCCGGGTCTTGTTTATCGAGTTTGCGCAGCAGCGCCGGCCAGGCCAGCGCGCCACCCATGCCTTGAGCGCTTTTGGTGACGCCGGCGATCATTGCCTTGGCACCGGCCAGGATCTGCGGTTCGATGGCGATCAGTTCGGCACCGCCACTCTGCGCCATGACCTGAATGTCGCAGGCACGCTGGAAGGTGAACATCATCAGGAACGTGTCGGCGATGGTACCGCCACAGGTCAGCAGCCCATGGTTGTGCAGCATCAGGAAGTTGTTGTCGCCAAGATCGGCCTGCAGCCGGGCTTTCTCTTCATGATTGAGCGCAACACCTTCATAGGCATGGAAAGCCAGACTGGACAGCACGAACAGCGATTGCTGACTGATCGGCAACATGCCCTGCTTCTGCGCCGACACCGCAACTCCGGACGCCGTGTGGGTATGCAGCACACAGGCCACATCATGGCGAACTTCGTGGACCGCGCTGTGGATGGTGTAGCCGGCAGGGTTGATCTCGTAGGGGCTGTCCATCAGTTTGTTGCCGGCCTGGTCGACTTTCACCAGGCTGGAGGCAGTGATCTCATGGAACATCATTCCGAACGGATTGATCAGAAAATCTTCGGTGCCCGGCACCTTGGCCGAGATGTGAGTGAAGATCAGATCGTCCCAGCCATGCAGGGCGACCAGTCGATAGCAGGCGGCGAGATCGACCCGGGTCTGCCACTCCGCGGCGCTGACCTGGTTTTTTACATCGAGTGATGAGGGGACGGGGGCTACGCTCACTGTATGCACCTCTGTTTTTGTTTTTTTCGGCGGGTGTCAGCAGTCTAGTCAGCCCCGCAGGTTCGCGTAGTTGCATTGGCAGCCAGCTTGATGACTGAGCGGGTCAGCTGTGCAAACCGTTTGGATCCGTGTCAAAGCACCGACGCCAGCAAAGGCGCGGCGAACAGATTGAGCAGCCCAGTCAGCACCATCACCAGCCCCGCCACTGAACCTTCTTCACCACCCACTTCATGGGCACGACTGACGCCGGCGCCATGAGCGCCAACGCCAAACAAGGCGCCGCGAGCCAGAGCGCTGCGCAGCGGCAGCCACTTGAGCAACACCCCGCCCAGCATGGCACCGAACACCCCGGTGAACATCACGAACACCGCCGTCAGCTCTGGCACGCCACCCAGATCCTGTGCCAGCGGCATGGCAAACGGTGTGGTGATCGAGCGTGGTACCAGTGACAGCGTAACCGAGCTGTCCAGCGCCAATGCCCTGGCCAGACCGAACGAGGTGGCGATCGATGCGGCGCTGCCGGCCAGCATGCCCAGCAACAATGCCGACCAGTGCCGCATCAGCAAACGTCGCTGTTGCCAGATCGGTACCGCAAACGCGACCGTGACCGGGCCAAGCACCAGCATCAACCAGTGGGTGTTGCTCGAGTATTCGGCGTAGGCGGTGTGCAGCGGCACCGCGAGCGCCAGCAACAAGGCAGGGACCAGAATCAGCGGCGACAGCAAGTAACGCCCGGTACGGCGATACAGCCAACGACTGAACAGATAGGCCAGCAAGGTGAACGCCAGCCAGAACATCGGCATCAGTTCAAGCTTCATGGGACCGCCTCAGACGCACGGCCAGTTCAACGGTGAACGCCGTCACCAGCATCACCATCAACGTACTGACGGCGATCACCAGCAGAATCCGCCAGCCGTCGTCACGCAGCAAGGCGCCGTAATCCAGCAGGCTCATCAACGCCGGAATAAAGAACAGCAGCATCTCGGCCATCAGCAATCCCGCGCCCATTTGCAGCGCCGCCGGCTTGACCCAGCCTAATGTAAAAGCCAACAGCAGCAATGCCATGCCGATTACGCCGCCGGGGATCGGCCAGGCCAGCCATGCGGCCACCTGGCAGCCGAGCAGATAGAGACCGAGCAGGACGGCCAGTTCGGCCAGCAGGCGAGAGAGGTATTTGGTGGGCGAGGTTTTCATGGGCGGGCTCCTTTCAGGTGCCTATTTTACGAACCTGGCTGCCATCCCAGAAGCGAATTGTTAGACTCAAAGCCATTCCAATCTGGAATCGACTCATGGAATTCAAACAGCTCAAAAGCTTCGTCGAAGTCATGCATCAGGGCGGCTTCACCCAGGCGGCGAAAACCCTGCACATCAGTCAGTCCGCCGTGAGCAAGCAGATCGCGCAGCTCGAACAGAGTCTCGGCACGCCGCTGCTCGAACGCCTGGGTTCGCAGCTACGTCTGACCGCCGCCGGCAGCGTGGTGCTGCAACGAGCCGAAGGCATGCTGCGCCTGCGTGATGAATTGCTCACGGAACTGGACGATCTCAGCCATCTGGCACGGGGCGAGTTACGTCTGGGATTGCCGTTGCTGGGCAGCGACGCTCTGTTTGCCGGCCTGTTTGCCGAGTACCGGCGACGTTACCCGAACATCAGCGTGCAATTGCTCGAAGGTGGCAGTCGCCATATCGAACAAGCCGTGTTGAGCGGTGAACTGGAGCTGGGCGGCAGTCTGCTACCGAACGATCCGCAATTCGACTGTCAGCCGTTCTGCGATGAACCGCTCGATGCGCTGCTGCCGTTGGAGCATCCATTGGCGACGAAAGACGAGATCGCTCTGGAGGAGCTGGCCGACACGCCGTTCCTGCTGTATCAGCGCAGCTTCGTGCTCAATGATCGCTTGCTTCAGGCCTGCCAGCAAATGGGCTTCACGCCGAAGGAAGGCGGGCGCAGCGGCCAGGCGGACTTTCTCGCGGCGCTGGTGGCCGCCGGGCAAGGTGTGGTGCTGCTGCCCAGTGTGGTCGCGCGCGGTCTGGTACGGCCAGGCGTGATTCGCCTGAGCCTGAAAGCGCCGGACTACCTGCGTTGGGACATCGCCTTCATCTGGCGGCGCGGCGCCTATCTGTCAAAGGCTGCACAAGCCTGGCTCGCGTTGCTGCGCGAACGCCGCTTCAGCCCTTGAGCGCGACGATCAACTGCGCGAGCCAAGGCTCTGCGTCGGTTTCCGGAGTGACACTTTCGCTGGCGTCGATGCGCAACATGTCCTGCACTTCCCGTACGCCCAGCTCACCGAACAGCTCACGCATCTGCTCCCCACCGCCGCAAAAGGTATCGCCGTAACTGGCGTCGCCCAGGGCGATCACCGCGCCAGGCCGCCGGCAACTGGTCGCGAATGTTCGCGTACAACGGTTGCAGGTTGTCCGGCAACTCACCCATGCCGGTAGTCGAAGTCACGGCGAGCAAGGCTTCCGGGCCAAAAGCCTGAAGGTCGGCGAGGCTGGCGCGCGCGTTGCAGAAGGTTTCAAAACCGGCGGTTTTCAACAGGCTCTGGGCGTGGCGGGCGACTTCTTCGGCGGTGCCGTACACCGAGCCGGAGAGGATGGCGACTTTCATCAATCTGATCCTGCAACTGAAAAAATGAGCGGCGATAGTAACAGCCGTCGTCGCCCTGTTGCGATTGGCTCTCGATAAGCGCTGATGGCCAGTAGACAGCGCCGATTGATCTTCTAGAATGCCTGCCACCGACAACCTTGAAGGGATTCAACGATGATCAACGCCAGTCTGCTGCAAATGGTGATCAATGCGTCGAACGATGGAATCGTGGTGGCCGAACGGGAAGGCAAGGACGACAACATCCTGATTTACGTGAACCCGGCTTTCGAACGCCTGACGGGCTACACCAGCGAGGAAATTCTCTATCAGGATTGCCGTTTCCTGCAGGCCGGAGACCGGGATCAGGAGAATCTGCCGCTGATCCGGGAAGCGTTGCGCAATAACGGTTCGTGCCGGGAAATCATCCGCAACTATCGCAAGGACGGCACGCCGTTCTGGAACGAACTGTCGCTGTCGACAGTAAAAAACGCTGATGACGGACAGACATACTTCGTCGGTGTGCAAAAGGACGTCACTGTTCAGGTCAAGGCACAGCAGCGTGTTGCGCAGCTGGAGGCGCAGGTCGCGGCTCTCGAAGCCGAGCTTGCGGCCCTGAAAGCGACGAACGGCGCAAACAAAACTGCGAACTAAGTGTCATTAACTACAATCACCAATGACTTTGTAATTATTTATTTCGAGTTAGCCATGCAACGCGACGCCCTCCTGACCCAGGACGAGCTGGACTTCATCCAGACCATGCAACACAACCCGCAGCTCAACGTGCGGGATGCGACGTCCAGCCTGCTGGTCAATGGTGGTTCGCAAATCCGTGACCTGCTCACGCGCCTGGCGGCCCATGAGCAGGTCACCATCCAGGCCAGTTTCGAAAACCAGCAAATGACCTTTCCGTTGCATCTGGTGGAGGACGAATTCCACGCGCTGCATCTGCGTCTGGGTGTACCGAGCATTTACGAAGACGGGCCGATGGTGCGCCCGTGGCGTCTGACCCTGGAAGAGCCGGTCGCCCTGGAGAATGCCAAAGGGCAACCGGGCATGCTGTGGGTTCACGAGGTTTCGCACAAAGGCGTTCTGCTGGAAGTGCGCAACAAGACCAAACCGCCGCGGCATTTTGCCCTGTGGTTCAGCCCTTCAGGCTATGAGCGGATTTCCCTGCGCGGTACTTTCGAACGGGAAACCGAAAGCGGCTTCTTCGCCTACGACCTGACCCAAAGCGATGCCGATGAAACCGAGCGGCTGCGCCAGTTCATTCTTCAGCAACACCGACTGACTCACCCGGCCCTGCATACCTGATCTTCAGGTATCCAGCGTCCCTGCCAGAAAACGGTTCATACGCTGGCGCATGGTCGCCCCTTCGTTACCCAGACAACCCACCGATGAGCCGGCCAGACTGTCCTGCGCCAGATCCGACGCATCACCGGCCAGCAACAACTGACAGTCGAGACTCAGCGCCAGGCGATTCAGGCGCCGGGGCAATTCCGCCGTCGGCGCGTGATTGGAGAACAGCACCAGCGCCTGGGGCTTGATCTTTTCGCAGACCAGCGTCAATTCGTCGAACGGCTGCCCGGTGGTCAACACGCGTACGCCCGCATCGTGATCACTGAGAAACAGCGCCGCTACCAGCAACTCCAGCTCACGGCACTGCCCGGCCAGGGCACTGACGATCACCTTGCGCGGTTGCGAGCCACGAAGCATGACGATGCGCTGCAACACCCGCGCCCGCAGGAACCCGTCGAAGAACAGCCACTCGCTGGTTTGTCCAAAGGCGTCCTGGCGCTGCAGCATCTGCAGCCAGAGCGGCATCAGGATGTCCTGAAACACCACGGGCAACGCATAGGAGGAAAAAATCTGACCGTAGACACGGTCGAGGCCCTGATCGTCGAAAGAACTGACCGCGCGCTGAATCTGCGCCTGCCACTGCAGGTAGTCGGCCTGCACCAGATCATCGGGAATGATGTGCGCCAGCGCCTTCATCGGTTCGGTCCTGGCCAGGATCTTGCCGACCTTGCTCACTGCCACGCCGCGATCGATCCAATCGACAATACTGCGGACGCGCTCGATATCGGTCATCGAATACAGTCTGTGCCCACTTTCGGTGCGCGTCGGCTGGATCAGGCCATAACGACGCTCCCATGCACGCAGCGTAACCGGATTGACGCCGGTCAGCCGTGCCACCTCTCGTATGGGGAAAAGCTCCTCGCGCTCAAGCGCAACAGAAGCTTGCGAAGCCAGGCGAAGGTCAGTGATGACAGGCATGTGGGCGGGCACATCCTTGTTGGCGTAGTTGGATCCCATTCTACCTCTGATGCCCCATCCTGATTCAAGGGATGAAATGGGACCAACGTCTCTGATTTTTCACAATAATCAGGAACAATCCTTGCTAGTCGAAATACGCAGCCCGCTACCCCGGTGCTGCGTAAGGCGAAACTCCTACCCGGAGCGAAGCACATGCAATTCGGAGATACACAATGTCTACTTCCCCCGTCACGCTGATGGTCGCGCGTCGCGTCGCCGATGGCCGCTATCAGGAACTGATCGCCTGGCTGCGCGAAGGCGAACAACTGGCCACCGACTTTCCCGGCTATCTCGGTTCCGGTGTCCTGGCTCCGCCTCCCGGCGATAATGAATTCCAGATCATTTTCCGCTTCGTCGATGAACAGACGCTGCACACCTGGGAGCATTCCGCTTCGCGTACCGCTTGGCTGTCCCGCGGCAGTGATCTGTTCGCCCATCCGAAAGAACATCGAGTCAGCGGCATCGAAGGCTGGTTCGGTGCAGCAGGCGTCCGTCCCCCCCGCTGGAAGCAGGCCGTGGCAATCTGGCTGGCGTTCTTCCCGGTGTCGTTGCTGTTCAACTTCGTGCTGGGCCCGCTGCTCGGGGAAATGAGCCTGCTTGCTCGCGTGTTCGTCAGCACGCTGTGCCTGACACCCTTGATGGTGTACTTCTTCATCCCATTGTCGACACGCCTGTTGGCCGGCTGGCTCAACAGTTCTTCCGCCCGTCCGTTGCCCGGCACGGCGTCCACGCAAAATCGCTGAAACCATCGCTCGCGTCGCTGTTATAGTTTTTGCTCTGACCTCGACGCGAGCCGTTCATGAATTCTTCCGCCGCTCCCATTCTCATCACCGGCGCCGGCCAGCGCGTCGGACTGCATTGTGCGCAGCGCTTGCTGGAGGACGGCCACAGGGTCATCTTCACTTACCGCAGTAAACGCCCGGGCGTGAAGGTGCTGAGGGATCTGGGCGCCACCGGCGTGTACGCAGACTTTTCCACCGAAGCGTCCATCCTGGCATTCATCACCGAACTGAAAATCCACACCGACAGTCTGCGAGCGATCGTGCACAACGCCTCCGAATGGCTGGCGGAAAACGGCGACGGCGACGGCGAAGCCGAAGCCGAAGCCTTCACCCGCATGTTCAACATCCACATGCTGGCGCCTTATCTGATCAACCTTCACAGCGCCGAACTGCTGCAACGTTCGAGCCCCGCCGACATCATCCACATCAGCGACGACGTCACGCGCAAGGGCAGCAGCAAACACATCGGTTACTGCGCCAGCAAGGCCGGGCTCGACAGCCTCACGCTGTCCTTCGCCGCGCGCTATGCGCCGTCAATCAAGGTCAACGGCATCGCACCGGCCCTGCTATTGTTCAATCCCGACGATGACGCAGCGTACCGCACCAGGGCACTGGCCAAATCTGCGCTGGGCATCGAGCCCGGCAGTGAAGTGATCTATCAGAGTCTGCGTTACCTGCTCGACAATCCCTATGTCACCGGCACCACCCTGACCGTCAACGGCGGGCGGCACATCAAGTAAATTGCCCCGCGAGGATCCTCCATGAGCCGCTCCCTGCCCGAAAACTACCGCGAGATCCTGATCGGCCTCGGCGAGGATCCCGACCGCGAAGGCTTGCTCGACACACCGGTGCGCGCGGCCAAGGCCATGCAATACCTGTGTCACGGCTATGAACAGAGCGTCGACGAGATCGTCAATGGTGCGCTGTTCGCTTCCGACAGCGACGAGATGATCATCGTCGCCGAAATCGAGCTCTACTCGTTGTGCGAACATCACCTGCTGCCCTTCATCGGCAAGGCCCATGTGGCTTATATTCCGACGGGCAAGGTACTGGGCCTGTCGAAGATCGCGCGCCTGGTGGACATGTTCGCCAGGCGCCTGCAGATCCAGGAAAACCTGACCCGGCAGATCGCCGAGGCGATCCAGCAGGTCACCGATGCCGCCGGTGTCGCGGTGGTCATCGAAGCCCGGCACATGTGCATGATGATGCGCGGTGTCGAAAAACAGAATTCGACCATGAACACCTCGGTCATGCTCGGCGCCTTCCGCGAGTCGAGCAACACCCGTCAGGAGTTCCTGCAATTGATTGGACGGAGCAAGTAAATGCCACAACTTCAACCGGGAACGGCGCGTATCCGGGTCAAGGATCTGCGTCTGCGCACCTTTATCGGGATCAACGAGGACGAAATCCTCAACAAGCAGGATGTGCTGATCAACCTGACCATTCTGTATGCCGCCCAGGAAGCGGTGCGTGACAACGACATCGACCACGCGCTGAACTATCGCACCATCACCAAGGCGATCATCGCCCACGTGGAGGGCAACCGTTTCGCGCTGCTCGAACGCCTGACCCAGGAGCTGCTGGATCTGGTAATGGCCAATGAATCGGTGCTGTACGCCGAGGTCGAAGTCGACAAGCCTCACGCGTTGCGCTTTGCCGAGTCGGTGTCGATCACGCTCGCGGCAAGCCGCTAAGCTTCAAGCTTCATGCGGCAAGCTGTAAACTTTGCCCGTCGCCATCCATCCTGCAGCTCAAGGCCTGCCGCTCACAGCTGTGTCGCAGAGACTTCCATGACCGAACAACAACGCCTCGAACTCGAAGCCGCCGCCTTCCGCCGGCTGGTCGCCCACCTGGACAGCCGCAAGGACGTGCAGAACATCGACCTGATGAACCTCGCCGGGTTCTGCCGCAATTGCCTGTCGAAGTGGTACAAGGCCGCCGCCGACGAGCGCCAGATCGAGGTCAGCCTCGACGACGCCCGTGAAGTGGTTTACGGCATGCCGTACGCCGACTGGAAAGCCCAATATCAGCAAGAAGCCAGCGCCGAACAACAAGCGGCGTTCGCCAAGGGAAAACCCAATGAGTGATCTGAACACCCTGCGCGCCAGCCTCAAGAGCGGCGAACACGTTTTTGCCGACACCCTGGCCTTCATCGCCGCCGGTTACGACTACCAGCCACAGGCGTTCAACAACGGCGGCGTGGAAAACGCGGCCGGGCAGAACGAAGGTTCGTGCAAGACGCTGGGTCTGGCGCTGCTGGAAGGCTTGAGCGATGAAGAAGCGCTGCTGGCCTTCGGCGAGCACTACCGTTCGGTCGTGGCAACGCCTGAAGGCAGCGATCACGGCAATATCCGTGCGCTGATCAAGCACGGTCTGGCGAGCGTGAAGTTCGACGCGCAGCCGCTGAAACGTCGCTGATTCCCCGTCGAATCGCGAGCATGAAAAAA
>NZ_LRUN01000081.1 GCF_001679645.1 Pseudomonas bananamidigenes
TTTTTTTATGCGTGCGATTTCTTCGAATAATTGCGCTGTGACAACTTGCCACATTCGTAGACCCCCTATACTACAAGGCTTGAGGGCCAGCCCTCCGGGTAATTACCTTGTCAGAATTGGGGGTTTTCATTACCATTCGGCAAAATTTTTATAAGTACATTGTTTCATATTTAGTAGATGCCTGATTTAACAGGCCACAAAGCTGATGGGAGAGGACTGAATGAGCAATGACGGCGTGAATGCAGGCCGGCGTCGCTTCCTGGTAGCGGCCACATCCGTGGTGGGTGCTGCAGGAGCGGTGGGGGCTGCGGTCCCGTTCGTGGGGTCATGGTTTCCCAGTGCCAAGGCAAAAGCTGCCGGCGCACCGGTGAAAGTGAATGTCAGCAAAATCGAGCCCGGACAGCAGATGATTGCTGAATGGCGCGGCCAGCCGGTATTCATTGTTCGCCGTACCGCGGAAATCCTGGGGAATCTCAAGAAGATCGAAGGCCAGCTCTCCGATCCGACCTCCAAAAACTCTACGCAACCCACCTATGTCGACCCCGAAGTACGTTCGATCAAGCCGGAGATTCTGCTGCTGATCGGGATCTGTACGCATCTGGGTTGCTCACCGACCTTCCGTCCCGAAGTGGCGCCCGCGGATCTGGGCAAAGACTGGGTAGGTGGCTATTTCTGCCCTTGCCACGGTTCCCATTACGATCTGGCTGGCCGCGTCTACAAGTCGCAACCTGCGCCTTTGAACCTGCCAGTACCCCCGCATTCCTATGAGTCCGATGATCTGATTGTCATTGGCGTCGATACGGAGAAAGCGTGATGAGCAAGTTCATGGATTGGGTCGATGCGCGCTTCCCCGCCACCAAAATGTGGGAAGACCATCTCAGCAAGTATTACGCTCCAAAAAACTTCAACTTCTTCTATTTCTTCGGCTCGCTGGCGCTGCTCGTTCTGGTCAACCAGATCGTCACCGGTGTCTGGCTGACCATGAGTTACACCCCTTCGGCGGAAGAGGCGTTTGCCTCCGTCGAATACATCATGCGCGACGTCGAGTACGGTTCGATCCTGCGTCTGCTCCACTCCACCGGCGCTTCGGCGTTCTTTATCGTGGTCTATCTGCACATGTTCCGTGGTCTGCTCTACGGTTCGTACCAGAAGCCGCGTGAGCTGGTGTGGGTGTTCGGCATGCTGATCTACCTGGCGCTGATGGCTGAAGCCTTCATGGGATACCTGCTGCCATGGGGTCAAATGTCTTACTGGGGCGCCCAGGTGATCATCTCGCTGTTCGGCGCGATTCCGGTCATCGGCAACGACCTGACCCAGTGGATTCGTGGTGACTACCTGATTTCCGGGATTACCCTGAACCGCTTCTTCGCCCTGCACGTGGTCGCTCTGCCGATCGTGATCCTGGGTCTGGTGGTGCTGCACATTCTGGCGCTGCACGAAGTAGGCTCGAACAACCCGGATGGTGTGGACATCAAGAAGCACAAGGATGAAAACGGTGTTCCGCTGGACGGCATCGCGTTCCATCCGTACTACACCGTGAAAGACATTGTCGGCGTCGTGGTGTTCCTGTTCATCTTCTGTTTCATTGTGTTCTTCTTCCCGGAAATGGGCGGTTACTTCCTCGAAAAACCAAACTTCGAACAGGCCAACCCGTTCAAGACGCCGGAACACATCGCGCCGGTCTGGTACTTCACACCGTTCTACGCGATCTTGCGTGCGGTTCCTGACAAGCTCATGGGTGTTATCGCCATGGGGGCGGCCATTGCAGTGCTGTTTGTCCTGCCATGGCTCGACCGCAGTCCGGTCAAGTCGATGCGTTACAAAGGCTGGATGAGCAAGATCTGGCTGGTGGTGTTCTGCATTTCCTTCGTGATCCTCGGCATTCTGGGGGTTCTGGCTCCGACGCCGGAGCGCACGCTGGTGTCGCAGATCTGCACCTTCCTGTACTTCGCCTACTTCATTCTGATGCCGTTCTACACCAGGCTCGAGAAGACCAAACCGGTTCCGGAAAGGGTGACTGGCTGATGAAAAAGTTATTTTTTGCTCTGATTTTTGCTGCTCTGCCTGTGCTGTCTTTCGCTGCCGAACATGGTGGCCCTGAATTGGAAAAAGTCGACATCGACGTTTCCGACAAGGCCGCCCTGCAGGATGGTGCACGCACTTTTGCCAACTATTGCATGGGTTGCCACAGCGCCAAATTCCAACGCTACGAGCGCGTTGCCGATGACCTCGGTATTCCGCACGAAATGATGCTGGAGAAGCTGGTGTTCACCGGTGCCAAGATCGGTGATCACATGAGCATCGGCATGCAGCCGGCAGACGCCAAGACCTGGTTCGGCGCCGCCCCGCCGGACCTGACTCTGGTAGCTCGGGTTCGTGGTACCGACTGGCTTTATGGTTATCTGCGTTCGTTCTATGAGGATCCGGCGCGTCCATGGGGCGTGAACAACAAGGTCTTCCCGAATGTCGGCATGCCTAACGTGCTGGTCGGCCTGCAGGGTCGTCAGGTCGTGGGTTGCAAACAAGTGCAGATCGTCGAGGATGGCAAGAAGCAATTCGATCCGCTGACCGGTACGCCATTGACTCATGAAGCCTGCGATCAGCTGACCATCGTGCCGAAAACCGGCACCTTGAACGAAGAGCAGTTCGATGAAAAGGTCAAGAATCTGGTAACCTTCCTGGCTTACTCGGCTAACCCGGTTAAGCTGCAACATCAGCGCATCGGTACTTATGTCTTGCTGTATCTGGCGTTCTTCTTTGTGTTCGCCTACCTGCTCAAGCGTGAATACTGGAAAGACGTGCACTGATAACGCTTCAAGCAATTGCTGTTAATCGCGCGCGCCCAAGGGCGCCTCTGAAAACGCAACGTCTGCACAGCCAGGTGTTGCGGGAGGCGCCCTCTGGGCGCGCGCGTTTTTCCGGCTCCGATCATTTCAACAAGCGAGGAGGATCGCCATGGGCGTGACCAATCGGTTGGCCTGTTACTCCGACCCCGCCGACCACTATTCCCACCGGGTGCGCATTGTGCTTGCTGAGAAGGGTGTAAGCGCCGAAATCATTTTTGTGGAGGCTGGTCGCCAGCCGCCTAAACTGATTGAAGTGAACCCTTATGGCAGTCTTCCGACACTGGTCGATCGCGACCTGGCGTTGTGGGAGTCCACCGTGGTGATGGAGTACCTGGATGAGCGTTACCCGCATCCGCCATTGATGCCTGTGTACCCGGTGGCGCGTGCCAACAGTCGTCTGTTGATGCATCGCATTCAGCGCGACTGGTGTGGTCTGGTGGACCTGATTCTGGATTCGCGAACCAAGGAGGCGGCTCGTGCCGTGGCGCGCAAGGAGTTGCGCGAAAGCCTGACGGGTGTGTCGCCGTTGTTCGCCGACAAGCCGTTTTTCCTCAGTGAGGAACAAAGTCTGGTGGATTGCTGCCTATTGCCAATACTCTGGCGTTTGCCGATTCTGGGTATAGAACTGCCGCGGCCGGCCAAGCCGCTGCTTGATTATATGGAGCGTCAATTTGCGCGCGAGGCTTTCCAGGCGAGTCTGTCTGGCGTCGAACGCGACATGCGCTAAGGCTTAAGGAGCCGCTATGAACTCCAGTCGACCTTATCTGGTCCGCGCGCTCTACGAGTGGATTGTGGATAACGATTGCACCCCGCACATGCTGGTCAATTCCGAATACCCGGCGGTGCAGGTGCCGCAGGGTTTTGCCAGTGATGGACAAATTGTCCTGAATATTTCACCAAGTGCCGTGCGACATCTGCACATGGACAACGACGTCGTGACCTTCGAAGGTCGCTTCGGTGGCGTTCCGCACAGTCTGTACGTACCGATTGCCGCGATCCTGGGTATTTACGCCCGGGAGAACGGTCAGGGCATGGTGTTCGATCTGGAGTCGCCGATGGATGACGAAGACGAGATCGAGCAGGATGACGATATTCCGCCACCGGACAGCGAGCCACCGCGCCCTAGCGGTCGACCCAGCCTGAAAGTGGTGAAGTGATAAAAAAGGCGATCCCGACCGGATCGCCTTTTTTGTGTCTGCAGGTTTTGTGTCAATCGATGTATTCGAACAGCTTCACGATCTTCTGCACGCCGGATACACCCTGTACCAGATTGGCAGCCTGGGTGGCCTCCTGCCTGGTCAGCAGGCCCAGCAGATAGACGATGCCGTTCTCGGTCACGACCTTGATGCGCGAGCCCGGAATGCTGGCGTCGGTGAGCATCTGGGTTTTGATCTTGGTTGTCAGCCAGGAATCGTTCTGGCGGGCCAGGAAGCTCGAAGGTGCAATCACTTGCAGCTCGTTGTGCACTTTCTTCACGCGTTGCACGTTGGCGGCAGCCTGCTCGGCCTTGGCCTTGAGGTCTTCGCGAGGCGTCTGGCCGGCGAGCAGGACGACACCATTGAAGCTGGTGACGACGATGTGTGAGTCGTTGTCCAGAGCCGGATCGGCCTTGGCCACGTTGACGCCTACTTTGGTTTCGATCAGCGAGTCGTCAATTTTGCTGCCGAAGGTGCGGGTACCGCGATCGTCTTCGATCGGTGCTTCGCGGCTGGCGTTCACCACCGAGGTGCAGCCGGTTATGCCGAGGCAAAGGGTCAAGGCCAGAAGGCCAAGGCGATTAGGGGTCATTCTTCACTCCCGAACAGTTGGCTGTCGATCAGATCGCAGAGGCAATGGATCGCCAGCAAGTGGACTTCCTGAATACGCGCAGTGACGTTGGCCGGTACGCGGATTTCGACGTCTTCAGGCAGCAACAGCGAAGCCATTCCGCCGCCGTCGCGTCCGGTCAAGGCTACGACAATCATTTCGCGATCATGTGCGGCCTGGATCGCTTGAATAATGTTCGCCGAGTTACCGCTGGTCGAAATCGCCAGCAGCACATCACCCGGCTGGCCGAGTGCGCGTATCTGCTTGGAGAACACTTCGTTGTAGCTGTAATCGTTGGCGATCGAAGTGATGGTCGAGCTGTCGGTGGTCAGGGCGATGGCCGGCAGACTCGGGCGCTCGCGCTCGAAGCGGTTGAGCAGTTCCGAAGAAAAGTGCTGGGCATCGCCGGCCGAGCCGCCGTTGCCGCACGAGAGCATTTTTCCCTCGTTGAGCAGGGCGTTGACCATTACCTGGCTGGCTTGCTCGATGTGCGGTGCAAGTACGTCCATCGCCTGTTGCTTGGTGTCGATACTGGCCTGGAAAAGCTGGCGAATTCGGGATTGCATGTCCATCTGTGTGACCTTAATTGGCGCGGCTGTCCGGCACATGAATGTGCAGCCCGCAAAGCAAAGAGCAAAAGTGTTGAGTGAAAGTGTCTGTTGGATGCAGGCAGTCAAGTGTCGAACGCATTCTGCAACCAGTTCAACTGATCCTGATGGCTGTCGATGGCCACCACGTCGAAGCGGCAAGGGGAATTTGCCCAGCGCGACTCGCGCTGAAGAAAATATTCTGCGGCAAAAATCAGTTTCTGCCGTTTGCGCCCGTCGATACTGACGAGCGCGCCACCCCATTGAGTGTTCTTTCGATAACGTACTTCAACGAATACTACTGTATCGCCATCGAGCATGACCAGATCAAGCTCGCCGCGTTTGCATGTCCAGTTCTGCGCCAGGAGGCGCAGACCCTGATGTTGCAGATGCTCGAGCGCCAGGCGCTCGGCATCCTTGCCGCTTTGCAGGTGTGACCTGTCGGGCATCAGCGCGGAGTGTCCGGCAGACGCTGGATCTGGCCGCTGACAAACTGGGCCCATGGCAACTGGCGCACGACGCGTTGGCTCTGGGTCATGCCCAGGCTGCCCGACAGGCCTTCGATGCGGCTGTCCGGCAAGGTCTTGAGCTGGCTCAGGCGTGGGGCCAGGCGATAGGCATCCGCGCCCATCGCATACAGGCGACCGAGGCTGCCGGAGGCTTGCGGCCATTGTGCGGTGACCTGTTTGCGCAGCGGATCATTGGCATCCAGCAGCCATGGGGTTTCGCAGAAGCGTACGCCGTTCATGTCGTTGTACTGGTTCACGTCGCCGCTGGCGCTGAACACGTGGGAGGTGGCATAGACCGGCACGTCGCCGGCGTACTGGAAGTTCAGGGTCGGCTTGATCTGCTGGGCCTGTTGAGGGGTTGCGGCGAGGAAGATGAACTCGATGTCTTGGCGACGTGAAGGCTGTGCGGCGACGTTGGTGCCGGCAGCATTCTGCAGGCTCCTGGCGCGGGCTTCGCTCTGGCGCAGCTGGAACATGTCGGCGATCTGCTGGGCCAGTTGCACGGGCTGGTCGACGCGCTCGGTGGCGACGATGCTGCCGCCGTTGGCTTGCCAGTCCTGGCTGAATGCACGCAGGACGCGGTCACCCCATTCGCCTTTCGGCACCATGATCGCGGCGCGATGCAGGCCGTCGGCGCGGGCGCGACGGGAGACTTCGCGGGCTTCGTCTTCTGCGGCGAGGCCGAACTGGAACAGTTGCGCCGGGCCCTGGTCGCCTTCGCTGTAGTTCAGCGCCAGAGTGGTGACCGGCAGTTGCGGGCGGGTGCTCAGCTGTTTGACCAGCGGTTTTTCCAGTGGTCCGACGACCAGTTGCACGCCGTCTGCCTGGGCCTTGCGATAGAACTCGTCCATGCTGGTCAGGTGCGAGCTGTCGTAGAACACGATGGCCGGTGGTTTCTGCCCGGCTTGCTGGACCTGGTAGTGCGCGGCCATGAAGCCGTCACGCAGAGCCTTGCCAACCGAGGCCAGCTGGCCGTCCTGTGGCAGCAGCAGGGCGATCTTGCTCAGAGGCTGGCTGGCCAGCTCCTTGAGCTTGGTCAGTGGCAGCGGCAGGTTGATGGCGGCCGGATGTTTCGGGTGCTGCGAACGCCAATCGTCGATGGCGGCCTGTTGCTGTTCCAGGGTGCCGGCGCTTTTCACGGCCAAGGCCAGGCTCATCCAGCCTGCGAGGTCGTCGGTCCCGTTGGGTTGCAATTGGTCCGTCGGCAGCGAGGCGATCAGGGTCCAGATGGCTTCGTGGTTCTTGCTGGCGGCTTCGCCTTCGAGCATCGGTGCGATGAAGATGCGTTCGCGAGCGGCAGCCAATGTCTGGCCATCGGCTTCGAGCGCGCGGGCGTGAACGGTGCCGGCGCGAACCTGCAGCGGAATCGACATTTCACTCAGGCGTTGCAGGCTTGGGTGATTCAGGGCTGCCAGCGCGGCTTTCGGCTGGTTGCGGGTCATGGCCAGTTCGGCGGACAGGGTACTGGCGAATGCCTGCTGGCCTGGCTGGAGTTGTTCCATCGGCACTTGTTGCAGGATTTGCGCGGACTGTCCGGCATTGCCCTGACGGTAAGCCAGGTCTGCGGCGCTCAGGCGCAGCAATGCAGCCTTGTCCGGCGATTTGGCCTGGGCAGCCTGTTCGAGCAGTTGCTCGATGCTGGCATCCGGTGTCCGTGGAAGTTCGCCAAGGCTGGAGGAAGGGGAGCTGGCGCAGGCCGCCAGCAAGGCAGCGAGGCAGAGGGCAGTGAACAGCCGCAGGCAAGCGATCATGTAAGCGTTCCTGATACTCGATCAAATTAGCGTCGAATTGTACCCAAGCGCTGGCCGGGGTGCGATGTTGCTGGTGCGAAACCGTCAATTTAGCTGATGTAAATGTTGCACGACCGCACAATGGTGCGACAAACCGTGTCTGCCGCGATCGCATCGCCGGTCGTACGACGCGCTACAATGGCGGCTTTTACCGATCATGAGGTGTGCGCTTTGACTGCTCCAGGTGCTTTGAATTCCGCTGCGGGCTCGCTTTATGTGGTGGCGACGCCCATCGGCAACCTGGATGACATCAGCGCCCGGGCGTTGAAAATCCTGCGCGAGGTCGCATTGATCGCTGCAGAGGATACCCGCCATTCCCAGCGCCTGATGCAGCATTTCGGCATCAGCACGCCGCTGGCGGCCTGCCATGAGCACAACGAGCGTGACGAAGGCAGTCGTTTCATCACGCGTCTGCTGGCCGGCGATAACGTGGCGCTGATTTCCGACGCCGGTACGCCGCTGATTTCCGATCCGGGTTATCACCTGGTGCGCCAGGCGCGTGCCGCCGGGATCAATGTGGTGCCGGTGCCGGGAGCCTGTGCATTGATCGCAGCGTTGTCGGCAGCGGGTCTGCCATCTGACCGCTTCATCTTTGAAGGTTTTCTGCCCGCCAAGGCTGTTGGCCGCAAGGCGCGCCTGGAAGCCATCAAGGAAGAGCCGCGCACGCTGATTTTCTACGAGGCGCCACATCGTATTCTCGAGTGCCTGCAGGATATGGAAGCCGTGTTTGGTGCGGATCGCCCGGCATTGCTCGCCCGGGAAATCACCAAGACCTTTGAAACGCTCAAGGGCCTGCCGCTGGCCGAGTTGCGTGCGTTCGTCGAGGCGGATGGCAATCAGCAGCGTGGCGAGTGTGTTGTGGTGGTGGCGGGCTGGACCGCACCGGAATCCGAAGACGCCGTCAGCAGCGAGGCGATGCGCATCCTCAATTTGTTGCTCGAAGAGATGCCGCTCAAGCGCGCCGCAGCTTTGGCGGCGCAAATCACCGGTGAGCGCAAAAACGTGTTGTATCAGGTAGCGCTGGATCAGCAAAAAGACACGTAACCGGTCGCGCAGAGCCGCTCGCGGGCTATTAGCGCTTGTTCTTCGGCCGCTCTGCCGTTAACCTGCGCGGCGGAGAGTCGATCGGACAGTCGCTGCCCCCTATGAAAATTAGGGGGGGGAGGAAAGTCCGGGCTCCATAGGGCGAAGTGCCAGGTAATGCCTGGGAGGCGTGAGCCTACGGAAAGTGCCACAGAAAATAACCGCCTAAGTGCTTCGGCACCGGTAAGGGTGAAAAGGTGCGGTAAGAGCGCACCGCACGTCTGGCAACAGTTCGTGGCTAGGTAAACCCCACTTGGAGCAAGACCAAATAGGGTCCCAAGGCGTGGCCCGCGCTGGGACCGGGTAGGTTGCTAAAGATGTCCAGTGATGGCCATCGTAGACGAATGACTGTTCAAGACAGAACCCGGCTTACAGATCGACTCTCCACCTTTTTCTTTTCCCTGCTTGAATTAAAGGCGACAGGGCTGTTTATTATCAGCAGGCCTGCGCTGGAAATCCGGCAGCGGCAACCGCAGTAATAGCCATTTCCCACCTTGCTTCAATCAACAGCAGAAGCGCTTTTGTAATACCGAAAAAATCTTACTCTTAACAAATTACTTTAACTTTCGAACGCAGCTCTCAGTGCTGTCTCAAGTTATTGGATAAAAGCATCCGCCGGATTCTCGTTGCTCCTCCTTTTATGCTCCTAAATCTCCGTTCTGTAAGGGTTTTCCTTTGATCCGCGCCTTGACGGTGTGGTGGGCGCATTCCTATAGTGTGCGCAAGTGGCGGAAAGTGGCATGAAGTGGGTTTTTTGAGCTCAAAACGATAAAAATTGGAGAAACGCTGACGTGTTTCGCGGAGCTAACGCTATCAGTCTCGACGCAAAGGGCCGTCTCGCCATGCCGAGCCGGTACCGTGACGAGCTCGTTTCGCGTAGTTCCGGTCAGTTGATCGTGACCATCGATGCCGTTGATCCGTGCCTGTGTGTCTACCCGCTCGATGAGTGGGAAATTATTGAAACCAAGTTGCGCGCGCTTCCTTCGCTCCGCGAAGAGAACCGTCGTCTGCAGCGTTTATTGATTGGTAATGCCGTCGACCTCGAACTCGACGGCAGTGGTCGTTTTCTGGTTCCGCCACGCCTGCGCGAATACGCAAAGCTGGACAAGCGCGCGATGCTGGTCGGCCAACTGAACAAGTTCCAACTGTGGGACGAAGATGCCTGGAATGCGGTTTCTGCCGCTGACCTGGCTGCCATACAACAACCGGGCGCCATGCCTGACGAACTGCGTGATCTGATCCTGTGACTATTGATAGCGGCTTTAACCACATCACCGTACTGCTTGACGAAGCCGTCGAGGCTCTCGCCGTACGTCCTGATGGCTGCTATCTGGATGGTACGTTCGGACGCGGCGGGCACAGCCGGCTGATCCTCAGCAAGCTCGGACCGGATGGCCGGCTCATCGGATTCGACAAGGATCCTCAAGCGATTGCTACCGGGCAAACGCTAGCGGCCGAAGACGGCCGCTTTGTCGTTGTGCAGCGCAGCTTTGCCGAACTCGGCTCGGAAGTCGCCGAGCGCGGTCTGGCCGGCAAGGTCAGCGGCATTCTGCTCGATCTCGGCGTTTCTTCGCCGCAACTGGACGATGCCGAGCGCGGTTTCAGTTTCCTCAATGACGGTCCGCTGGACATGCGCATGGATCCGTCTCGTGGGACCAGCGCAGCCGAGTTCATCAATACCGCGCCGGTGGAAGAAATCGCCCGGGTATTCAAGGAGTACGGTGAGGAGCGCTTCTCCGGTCGCATGGCCCGTGCCGTGGTCGAGCGCCGTGACATCACCCCGTTCGAGCGCACCGCCGACCTGGCCGAAGTCCTGAAAGTCGCCAACCCGGCGTGGGAAAAGGGCAAGAACCCGGCCACCCGTGCATTCCAGGGCCTGCGCATTCACGTCAACAACGAACTGGGCGATCTGGAGGCGGGTCTTGAAGCCGCACTGGAATCCCTGGAAGTGGGCGGCCGTCTGGTCGTGATCAGCTTTCACTCGCTGGAAGACCGCATCGTCAAACTGTTCATGCGCAAGCTGGTGAAAGGCGAAGCCGACAATCTGCCACGCAACCTGCCGGTTCGCCACGTTGCCTTCGAACCGAAAATCAAGATCCATGGCAAGGCGCAGACGGCCTCGGACGCCGAACTCAAGGCCAACCCTCGTTCTCGTAGCGCCGTCATGCGCGTCGCGGAGAAACTCCGGTGAGCAAGCTTTTCGCCAAGCCACTGCCCGGCGGCAGCTTCATCATGCTGCTGCTCTTCATCGGCGTGCTCGTGTCGGCCATCGGCGTTTCCTATAGCGCTCACTGGAACCGGCAGTTGCTCAACACCCTTTACAACGAACTCAGCGTGCGCGACAAGGCGCAGGCCGAATGGGGCCGCCTGATTCTCGAGCAAAGCACCTGGACCGCCCACAGCCGGATCGAAGTGCTGGCCACCGAACAACTGAAGATGCACATCCCCGGCGCGGCTGACGTAAAAATGGTGGCGCCATGATGAAACTCGAAGGGGCACTGTTCCCGTGGCGCTTCCGTCTGGTGGTCGGTCTGCTGGGCATGATGGTGGCCGCGATCTGCTGGCGGATCATCGATCTGCAGGTGATCGACCGTGACTTCCTCAAGGGCCAGGGCGATGCGCGCAGCGTTCGTCATATTCCGATTCCGGCGCACCGCGGCCTGATCACCGATCGCAATGGCGAGCCTCTGGCGGTGAGTACGCCGGTGACCACGCTGTGGGCCAACGCCAAGGAAATGCAACTGGCCAAGGAAAAATGGCCGGCACTGGCAGCCGCGCTGGGGCAGGATCCGAAAGCCCTGGCCGAACGTCTCGAAGCCCAGGCCAACAAGGAATTCATTTATCTGGTGCGCGGGCTGACCCCCGAGCAGGGCCAGGCCGTGCTCGACCTGAAAGTGCCGGGCGTCTATGGCATCGAAGAATTCCGCCGGTTCTATCCGGCCGGTGAGGTCACCGCGCACATGGTCGGGTTTACCGATATCGACGACCATGGCCGCGAAGGCGTCGAACTGGCCTACGACGAGTGGCTGGCCGGCGTACCCGGCAAGCGGCAGGTCATCAAGGATCGGCGCGGTCGGCTGATCAAGGATGTCCAGGTCACCAAGAACGCCAAGGCCGGCAAGCCCTTGGCGTTGTCCATTGACCTGCGCCTGCAATACCTGGCCAACCGCGAACTGCGCAACGCGATCATCGAGAACGGCGCGAAGGCCGGCAGTCTGGTGATCATGGATGTGAAGACCGGCGAGATCCTCGCCATGGTCAACCAGCCCACCTACAACCCGAACAACCGTCGCAACCTGCAGCCGGCGATGATGCGTAACCGCGCAATGATCGACGTGTTCGAGCCGGGCTCGACCATGAAGGCGATCTCGATGAGTGCCGCGATCGAGACCGGGCGCTGGAAACCGAGCGACACCGTCGAGGTGTATCCGGGCTCTCTGCAGATCGGCAAATACACCATCAAGGACGTATCCAAGACCGAAGGTCCGGTGCTTGACCTGACCGGAATTCTGATCAATTCCAGTAACGTCGGCATGAGCAAGGTCGCGTTCGACATCGGCGGCGAAACCATTTTCCGCCTCGCGCAGAAAGTCGGCCTCGGACAGGACACAGGTCTCGGTTTCCCGGGCGAGCGTGTCGGCAACCTGCCGAACTACCGCGAGTGGCGCAAGGCTGAAACCGCAACGCTGTCCTACGGCTACGGTGTTTCGGTCACCGCGATCCAGCTGGTGCACGCGTTCTCGGCGCTGGCCAACAACGGTCGTCTCGCGCCGCTGACACTGATCAAAACCGACAAGGCGCCGCAGACCACTCAGGTGCTGCCGGAAGCTGTGGCGAAAACCATGCAAGGCATGCTGCAACAGGTGATCGAAGCGCCACGCGGCGTATTCCGTGCGCAGGTGCCGGCCTATCACGTGGCCGGCAAGTCGGGTACGGCGCGCAAGACCTCGGTCGGCACCAAGGGCTATGCCGAAAACTCCTATCGCTCGCTGTTCGCCGGTTTCGGCCCGATGAGCGATCCGCGTTACGCCATCGTTGTCGTGATCGATGAGCCGACCAAGGCCGGTTACTTCGGTGGTCTGGTATCGGCGCCGGTGTTCAGCCGTGTGATGTCCGGCACCCTGCGCCTGATGAACATCACCCCGGACAACCTGCCGACCACCCAACAAGCCAACGCCACCCCGGTCGTTCCGCTGAAAGCCAATGGAGGGCGCGGCTGATGTCTCTGAGTCTGAACAAGATTTTCCCCCACGCCGGCCACGATCTGCTGATCCGTGAGTTGGCTCTCGACAGCCGCAACGTGCGCGCAGGTGACCTGTTCCTCGCGGTGCCGGGCGGCAAGTTCGATGGCCGTGCACACATTGCCGATGCGCTGGCGCGTGGCGCAGCGGCGGTCGCTTACGAAGTGGAAGGCGCCACCGTGCTGCCGATCACTGATGTGCCGCTGATTCCGGTCAAGGGCCTGGCAGCGCAGCTGTCGGATATCGCCGGTCGTTTTTACGGTGAACCCAGCCATCATCTGAATCTGGTGGGCGTCACCGGCACCAACGGCAAGACCAGCGTGACCCAATTGGTGGCTCAGGCGCTGGATCTTCTCGGCCAGCATTGCGGCATCGTCGGTACTCTCGGCTCCGGCTTTCATGGCTCGCTGCAGAGCGGAATGCACACCACACCGAATCCGATCGCGATGCAGGCGACGCTGGGCGACCTGAAAAAGGCCGGCGCCAAAGCCGTGGCCATGGAAGTCTCGTCCCACGGTCTGGATCAGGGTCGGGTCACCGCGCTGGCGTTTGATGTGGCGGTGATGACCAACCTGTCCCGTGATCATCTCGATTACCACGGCACCATGGAGGCGTACGCAGCGGCCAAGGCCAAGCTGTTCGCCTGGAATGACCTGAAGTGCCGCGTAGTCAATCTGGACGACGATTTCGGCCGGCAGCTCGCCGCTGAAAAGCGTGAGTCGCGCCTGATCACTTACAGCCTGCTCGACAGCAGTGCTTATCTGTATGTTCGTGAAGCGCAGTTCGACGACCACGGCGTGCGTGCCACGCTGGTCACGCCCCAGGGCGAACATCATCTGCGCAGCACGCTGCTGGGGCGTTTCAACCTGAGCAACGTACTGGCTGCTGTCGGTGCCTTGCTGGGGCTGGATTACGCCCTCGACGAAATCCTCGACGTGCTGCCGAAACTCGAAGGCCCGGCCGGACGCATGCAGCGTCTTGGCGGTGGCACACAACCTCTGGTGGTGGTCGATTACGCCCACACGCCGGATGCGCTGGAAAAAGTCCTGACCGCACTGCGCCCGCACGTCAAAGGCCGGTTGCTGTGCCTGTTCGGCTGTGGCGGTGATCGCGATCGCGGCAAGCGCCCGCTGATGGCCGAAGTGGTCGAGCGTCTGGCCGATCGCGTGCTGGTCACTGATGACAATCCACGCACCGAAGATCCAGCCGTCATTTTTGAAGACATTCGCGCCGGCTTCACGGCTGTGGATAACGTGACATTCGTGGCCGGCCGTGGCCAGGCCATCGCGCAACTGATCGCCAGCGCATCGGCCGATGACGTGGTTGTCCTGGCCGGCAAGGGGCACGAGGACTATCAGGAAATCAACGGCGTTCGCCACGCCTTCTCTGATCTGGTCGAGGCCGATCATGCCCTGACCGCCTGGGAGGTGGCCCATGCTTAAGGCCCTGAAACTCAGTGAGCTGACCAATGCACTCGACGCACGACTGATCAGCGCGGACGCCAGTTTTGACGGCGTGAGCATCGACAGTCGTGCCATCAAGGCCGGCCAGCTGTTTATCGCCCTGACCGGCCCGCGTTTCGACGGTCATGATTATCTGAATGAAGTGGCCGCCAAAGGCGCGGTCGCTGCGCTGGTCGAGCGCGAAGTCGCCGACAGTACGCTGCCGCAACTGCTGGTGAAGGACACCCGTCAGGCCCTCGGCCAGTTGGGCGCGTTGAACCGTGCTGCGTTCACTCGGCCGGTCGCGGCCATCACCGGCTCCAGCGGCAAGACAACGGTCAAGGAAATGCTCGCCAGCATCCTGCGCACTCGCGGTGCCGTGCTCGCCACTCGTGGCAACCTGAACAACGATCTGGGCGCACCGCTGACCCTGCTCGAGCTGGCTGCGGAACATATGGCGGCCGTGATCGAACTGGGCGCCTCGCGTCTGGGTGAAATCGCCTACACCGTCGGCCTGACCCGGCCGCACGTGGCGATTCTGAACAATGCCGGCACTGCACACGTCGGTGAGTTCGGCGGTCCGGAAAAAATCGTCGAGGCCAAAGGCGAGATCATCGATGGTCTGGCGGCGGATGGTATTGCCGTATTGAACTTCGACGACAAGGCCTTCGGTATCTGGAAGACCCGCGCCGGCGCACGCAAAGTGCTGACCTTCTCCCTGAGCAATCCCCAGGCAGATTTTTACGCCAGCGACCTGAGCACCGACGCCCGTGGTTGCCCGTCCTTCAAGCTGCATACACCTGAAGGTGTCGAGCCTGTTCAGTTGAACCTGCTGGGCACGCACAACGTCGCCAATGCCATGGCCGCCGCTGCAGCCGCTCACGCTCTGGGCGTGTCGCTGTTCGGCATCGCCACCGGGCTTGGCGCGGTCCAGCCGGTCAAGGGACGCACCGTTGCGCAACTGGCCAAAAACGGTATGCGCGTGATTGATGACACTTACAACGCGAACCCCACCTCCATGTGCGCGGCCGTTGATATACTCGCCGGCTTTTCCGGCCGCACCGTTCTGGTGCTCGGGGATATCGGCGAGTTGGGCGACTGGGCGGAGCAGGGGCACCGCGACGTGGGCGAATACGCCCGCGGCAAGGTTTCCGCGCTTTACGCTGTCGGGCCGAACATGGTCCACGCCGTGAACGCATTCGGCAAAGAGGCACATCACTTCGGCACGCAGGCCGAACTGATCCAGGCCCTGGGCGCCGAACAGGACAAAAACACCACCATTTTGATCAAGGGTTCGCGCAGCGCGGCGATGGAAAACATCGTTGCGGCCCTGTGCGGGACCAGTCTGGAGAAACATTAATGCTGCTGCTGCTAGCGGAGTATCTGCAACAGTTCTACAAAGGCTTCGCGGTCTTCCAGTACCTGACCCTGCGCGGAATTCTCGGTGTGCTGACCGCGCTGGTCCTGTCGCTGTGCTACGGCCCGTGGATGATCCGCACTCTGCAGAACCGTCAGATCGGTCAAGCCGTCCGTAACGACGGCCCGCAATCGCACCTGTCCAAATCCGGTACGCCGACCATGGGTGGCGCACTGATTCTGTCGTCCATCGGTGTCAGTACCCTGTTGTGGGCTGACCTGAGCAATCGTTATGTATGGGTCGTGCTGCTGGTGACCCTGCTGTTCGGCGCCATCGGCTGGGTCGATGACTACCGCAAGGTGATCGAGAAGAACTCCCGTGGCCTGCCAAGTCGCTGGAAATATTTCTGGCAATCGGTATTCGGCCTCGGCGCGGCGATCTTCCTTTATATGACTGCCGCCACGCCGGTGGAAACCACCCTGATCCTGCCGATGCTCAAGGACTACAGCATTCCGCTGGGCGCCGCTTTCATCGTGCTGACCTACTTCGTGATCGTCGGCTCGAGCAACGCGGTCAACCTGACCGACGGCCTCGACGGTCTGGCGATCATGCCGACGGTGATGGTCGGCGGTGGCCTGGGGATCTTCTGCTACCTGTCGGGTAACGTGAAATTCGCTGAATACCTGTTGATCCCGTACGTACCGGGCGCAGGCGAGCTGATCGTGTTCTGCGGCGCGCTGATCGGTGCGGGTCTGGGCTTCCTGTGGTTCAACACCTACCCGGCGCAGGTCTTCATGGGCGACGTCGGCGCACTGGCGTTGGGCGCAGCCCTGGGCACCATCGCGGTGATCGTCCGTCAGGAAATCGTCCTGTTCATCATGGGCGGCGTGTTCGTGATGGAAACCCTGTCAGTCGTCATTCAGGTGGCGTCCTTCAAACTGACCGGTCGCCGTGTGTTCCGCATGGCGCCGATCCACCACCACTTTGAACTCAAGGGCTGGCCCGAGCCGCGCGTGATCGTCCGTTTCTGGATCATCACCGTGATTCTCGTGCTGATCGGCCTTGCCACCCTGAAGCTGAGGTAGAACGAGTGTCTCTGATCGCTTCTGACCACTTCCGCATCGTTGTCGGCCTCGGCAAGAGCGGCATGTCCCTGGTTCGCTTCCTGGCGAATCGGGGCGTGGCGTTTGCCGTGGCCGATACGCGGGAAAATCCACCGGAACTGGCCACGCTCCAGCGTGACTATCCGCACGTGGAAGTGCGTTGTGGCGAGCTGGACGTCGAGTTCCTGTGCCGTGCCGACGAGCTCTACGTGAGTCCCGGCCTGGCGCTGGCGACCCCGGCCCTGCAAGCCGCCGCCGCCCGTGGCGTGAAACTGTCCGGTGACATCGAGCTGTTCGCGCGTAACGCGAAAGCGCCGATCGTGGCCATCAGCGGTTCCAATGCGAAAAGCACCGTCACCACCCTGGTTGGCGAGATGGCAGCCGCAGCCGGCAAGCGTGTGGCCGTTGGCGGCAATCTCGGTACGCCGGCACTGGATCTGCTCAGCGATGATGTCGAGCTGTATGTCATGGAACTGTCGAGCTTCCAGCTGGAAACCACCGATCAGCTCAACGCCGAAGTCGCGACCGTGCTCAACATCAGCGAAGACCACATGGATCGCTACAGCGGTCTGCCGGCCTATCACTTGGCCAAGCACCGGATCTTCCGCGGCGCGAAACAGTTCGTGGTCAACCGTCAGGACGCCCTGACCCGACCGCTGATGGGCGAGGGCCAGCCATGCTGGACCTTCGGCCTGACCAAACCCGATTTCAAGGCGTTCGGTCTGCGCGAAGAGAACGGCGAGAAATACCTGGCCTTCGAATTCCAGAATCTGATGCCGGTACGAGAGCTGAAGATTCGTGGTGCCCACAATCAGTCCAACGCCCTGGCAGCGCTGGCGCTCGGGCATGCGGTCGGTTTGCCGTTCGACGCCATGCTCGCGGCCCTGCGCAACTTCGCCGGCCTCGAACACCGTTGCCAGTGGGTGCGTGACCTGAACGGCGTCGGCTACTACAACGATTCCAAAGCCACCAACGTCGGCGCCGCACTGGCCGCCATCGAGGGCCTGGGTGCGGACATCAGCGGCAAGGTCGTGCTGATCGCCGGTGGCGACGGCAAGGGTGCCGATTTCAAGGATCTGCGTGATCCGGCGGCAGCCCATTGCCGAGCCGTGGTCCTGATGGGCCGCGACTCCGACAGGATCGGTGAGGCCATCGGCGACGCCGTGCCGCTGATCCGTGCCACTACACTGATCGACGCCGTGGAAAAATGCCGTGCCGCCGCCCGGCCGGGTGATGTGGTGCTGCTGTCGCCGGCATGCGCCAGTTTCGACATGTTCAAGAATTACGAAGACCGTGGTCACCAGTTCGTCCGCGCCGTGGAGGATCTGGCATGAGCCTGCGAAACATCATCAAGCCTTATCCGTCGCCGATCATCACCGGACGCGGGATCGACCTCGATTTCCCGATGCTCGCCGGTTGCTCGCGCTGCTCGGCCTGGGCCTGATCATGATCGCTTCGGCATCGACCGAGGTGGGTGCCGTGCAGTCGGGCAGTGCGCTCTACTACATGACCCGTCACCTGATCTACGTGGTGCTGGGGCTGGGCGCATGCATCGTCACCATGATGATTCCGATCGCCACCTGGCAGCGTCTGGGCTGGATGATGCTGATCGGCGCGTTCGGCCTGTTGGTGATGGTGATCGTCCCCGGGATCGGTCGTGAAGTGAACGGCTCGATGCGCTGGATCGGTTTCAGCTTCTTCAACGTACAACCGTCCGAGATCGCCAAGGTGTTCGTGGTGATCTATCTCGCCGGTTATCTGGTGCGTCGCCAGAAGGAAGTACGCGAAAGCTGGATGGGTTTCTTCAAGCCGTTCATCGTGCTGCTGCCGATGGCCGGCCTGTTGCTGATGGAGCCGGACTTCGGCGCCACCGTCGTGATGATGGGCGCCGCAGCGGCGATGCTGTTTCTCGGCGGGGTCGGGCTGTTCCGGTTCTCGCTGATGGTGGTGCTGGCGGTGGCGGCGGTGGTGCTGCTGATCCAGATGCAGCCGTACCGGATGGCACGTCTGACCAACTTTGCCGATCCGTGGGCCGACCAGTTCGGTGCCGGTTATCAGTTGTCCCAGGCCTTGATCGCCTTCGGTCGCGGTGAGTGGCTGGGCGTTGGTCTGGGCAACAGCGTGCAGAAGCAGTTCTACCTGCCGGAAGCCCACACCGACTTCGTGTTCTCGGTACTCGCTGAAGAGCTGGGCGCGGTGGGTTCGCTGTGCACCGTGGCGCTGTTCGTGTTCGTGTGTATCCGCGGCATGTACATCGGTCTGTGGGCCGAGAAAGCCAAACAGTTTTTTGCCGCTTATGTTGCCTACGGCCTGTCGTTCCTGTGGATCGGTCAGTTCCTGATCAACATCGGCGTGAACGTCGGCCTGTTGCCGACCAAGGGCCTGACCCTGCCGTTCCTCAGTTATGGCGGCAGTTCCCTGGTGATCTGCTGTGCCTGCCTTGGCCTGTTGCTGAGGATCGAGTGGGAGAGCCGGACCCACCTGGGCAGTGAAGAGATGGAATTCCATGAGAGCGACTTCGCCGAGGAGCCGAACCATGGGCGCTAACGTATTGATCATGGCCGGCGGTACCGGTGGTCACGTGTTCCCGGCGCTGTCCTGTGCCCGTGAATTCCAGGCGCGCGGCTACACCGTGCACTGGCTCGGTACGCCACGGGGGATCGAGAACGATCTGGTGCCGGCCGCCGGCCTTGAACTGCATCGCATCAACGCCACCGGCCTGCGCGGCAAGGGCAAGCTGTCGTTGCTCAAGGCACCGTTCATGCTGCTGAAGTCGGTGTGGCAGGCACGGGCGATCATTCGCCGCCTGCGCCCGGTGTGCGTGGTCGGTTTCGGTGGTTATGTGACCGGCCCCGGCGGGATCGCCGCCAAACTGGCCGGCGTGCCGGTGATCGTTCACGAACAGAACGCCGTGGCCGGCACCGCCAATCGGTTGCTGGTGCCGTTCGCCGCCCGGGTGTGTGAAGCGTTCCCCGACACCTTTACCCTGTCGGACAGCCGCCGTACCACCGGTAATCCGGTGCGCAGCGAGCTGTTCCTCGAAACACCGCGTCCGGCACTGGCCGGACGCAAGGCGCGTTTGCTGATCCTGGGTGGAAGCCTGGGGGCAGAACCGTTGAACAAGTTGCTGCCTGAAGCCCTGTCGCAAGTCGCTGCCGACTTGCGCCCGGAAGTGTTTCATCAGGCCGGCAAAAATCACGATGAAGTGACTGCAGAGCGCTACCGCGCCGCCGGCGTGGATGCGCAGGTGCAGCCCTTCATCAAGGACATGGCTCAGGCCTATGGCTGGGCTGACATCGTGGTGTGCCGTGCAGGCGCATTGACCGTCAGCGAGCTGGCCGCCGCCGGTCTGCCGTCGATGCTGGTGCCCTTGCCCCACGCGATCGACGATCACCAGACCCGCAACGCCGATTATCTGGCCCGCGAAGGCGCTGCCTTCCTTATGCCGCAAAGAACGACTGGTGCCGCGGACCTTGCCGCGCGCCTGACAGAGGTCTTGATGCAACCGCAACGACTCGAAGAAATGGCCCGAGCGGCCCGCCGTCTGGCAAAACCCGAAGCCACCCGCAGCGTGGTCGATACCTGTCTGGAGGTGGCCCATGGTTGAGAATCAGAAAGCCATGCCGCAACCGGAAATGCGCCGCATCCGTCGCATCCACTTCGTCGGGATCGGCGGCGTGGGCATGTGTGGCATCGCGGAAGTGCTGCTGAACCTGGGTTATGCCGTGTCCGGTTCCGACCTCAAGGCGTCGCCGGTCACCGAGCGCCTGGAATCCTTCGGTGCGCAGATCTTCATCGGCCACCGTGCCGAGAACGCCGCTGCCGCCGACGTGCTGGTGGTATCGAGTGCCGTGAACACCTCCAACCCGGAAGTGGCGACCGCCCTTGAGCGCCGTATTCCGGTGGTGCCGCGTGCCGAGATGCTCGCCGAGCTGATGCGCTACCGCCACGGCATCGCCGTCGCCGGCACTCACGGCAAGACCACCACCACCAGCCTGATCGCTTCGGTGTTCGCCGCCGGTGGCCTGGACCCGACCTTCGTCATCGGTGGCCGTCTGAATGCCGCGGGCACCAATGCCCAGCTCGGCACCAGCCGCTATCTGATCGCCGAGGCCGACGAGAGCGACGCGAGCTTCCTGCACCTGCAACCGCTGGTGGCCGTGGTGACCAACATCGACGCCGACCACATGGCGACCTACGACGGTGATTTCAACAAACTGAAGAAAACCTTCGTCGAGTTCCTGCACAACCTGCCGTTCTACGGTCTGGCGGTGATGTGCCTGGACGATCCGGTGGTGCGTGAAATCCTGCCGCAGGTGAAGCGTCCGACCGTGACCTACGGCTTCAGCGAGGACGCCGACGTGCGCGCCATCAATGTGCGCCAACAGGGCATGCAGACCTTCTTCACCGTGCTGCGCCCTGATCGCGAGCCGCTGGATGTGTCGGTGAACATGCCGGGCAACCACAACGTACTCAATTCCCTGGCGACCATCTGCATCGCCACCGACGAGGGCGTCAGCGATGAAGCCATCGTCCAGGGGCTGTCCGGGTTCCAGGGCGTCGGTCGCCGCTTCCAGGTCTACGGTGAACTGCCGGTGGACGGCGGCAATGTGATGCTGGTCGACGACTACGGTCACCACCCGACCGAAGTTGCGGCCGTGATCAAGGCCGTGCGCGGTGGCTGGCCTGAGCGCCGTCTGGTGATGGTCTACCAGCCGCACCGCTACAGCCGTACCCGCGACCTGTACGACGATTTCGTCCAGGTACTGGCCGATGCCAACGTGCTGTTGCTGATGGAAGTCTATCCGGCCGGCGAGGAGCCGATTCCGGGCGCCGACAGCCGCAAGCTGTGCAACAGCATCCGTCAGCGTGGTCAGCTTGACCCGATCTACATCGAGCGCGGTGTCGATCTGGCGCCGCTGGTCAAGCCGCTGCTGCGTGCCGGCGACATTCTGTTGTGCCAGGGTGCCGGTGATATCGGCGGTCTCGCACCGAAACTGTTGAAAAGCGAGCTGTTCGCCGGTGCCGTGGCCGCACCGGTCGAGGGGAAGTTGAAATGACTGCTGCCTACGCCAACCTGTTCTCCACCATTGCGCCGAAAGATTTCGGCCGTGTCGCCGTGCTGTTCGGTGGCCTGAGTGCCGAACGTGAAGTCTCGCTGAAGTCCGGCAACGCCGTGCTCACTGCGCTGCAAAGCGCCGGTGTGGATGCGTTCGGGATCGACGTCGGCGCCGACATTCTGCAGCGTCTGCTGAGCGAAAAGATCGACCGCGCCTTCATCATCCTCCACGGTCGTGGCGGTGAAGACGGCAGCATGCAGGGCCTGCTCGAAGTGGCCGGCATTCCGTACACCGGCAGCGGCATCCTCGCGTCGGCGCTGGCCATGGACAAGCTGCGCACCAAGCAGGTCTGGCACACGCTGGGGATTCCGACGCCGCGTCACGCCGTGCTGCGCAGCGAGGCCGATTGTATTTCGGCAGCGACGGAACTGGGCTTCCCTTTGATCGTCAAACCGGCGCATGAAGGTTCAAGTATCGGGATGGCCAAAGTGAATTCTGCGTCCGAGTTGATCGACGCATGGAAAGCGGCCAGTACCTACGATTCGCAAGTGTTGGTCGAGCAATGGATCCATGGTCCGGAGTTCACCATCGCCACCCTGCGTGACCAGGTGTTGCCTCCTATCGCCCTGGGTACACCGCACACGTTCTACGACTACGACGCCAAGTACATCGCCAACGATACCCAGTACCGGATTCCGTGCGGGCTCGATGCCGCCAAGGAAAAAGAACTCATGGACCTCACGGCGCAAGCCTGCGAGGCGCTGGGGATCGCCGGTTGGGGTCGGGCGGACGTGATGCAGGACGCCGACGGCAAATTCTGGTTCCTGGAAGTCAACACGGCTCCCGGCATGACCGACCACAGCCTGGTACCGATGGCGGCGAAAGCGGCCGGTCTGGATTTCCAGCAACTGGTCCTGGCCATCCTGGCCGCCAGTGTCGATGCCGATGGCCAAAAAGAGGCGCGAGGTTAAGACCATGCAAGGCGCACAGCTCAGACATCAGCCACCCGCACCCGGTCGCAAGCCGGTGCCACGGGGTGCCAGCCGAATGGTGGCCAAAGAGCCGATGTCCGCGCGCCTGCCGAAAGCCAATTTCGGGTTCCTGAAAGGTCTGTTCTGGCCGGTGCTGCTGGTAGCGCTCGGATTCGGCACCTACGAAGGCGCGCAACGTTTGCTGCCGTACGCCGACCGGCCGATCACCAAGATCGCCGTACAGGGTGACCTGAGCTACATCAGCCAGCAGGCGGTGCAGCAGCGGATCGCGCCGTATGTGACGTCGAGCTTCTTCACCATTGATCTGGCCAGCATGCGTTCGGAGCTGGAACAGATGCCCTGGATCGCCCATGCCGAAGTCCGTCGCGTGTGGCCGGACCAGGTGGTGATTCGCCTCGAAGAGCAACTGCCGGTGGCCCGTTGGGGTGACGAGTCGCTGCTCAACAACCAGGGCCAGGCGTTCACGCCCAAGGAGCTGGCGAACTACGAACACCTGCCACAGCTGTTCGGTCCGCAGCGGGCCCAGCAGCAAGTGATGCAGCAGTATCAGGTGCTGAGCCAGATGCTTCGGCCGTTGGGCTTCTCGATCGCGCGCCTGGAACTGCGCGAACGTGGCAGCTGGTTCCTGACCACCGGTGCCGGCAGTTCCGGCCCCGGCATCGAGTTGCTGCTGGGACGCGGCAACCTGGTGGAAAAGATGCGCCGCTTCATTGCCATCTACGACAAGACGCTTAAAGACCAGATTACGAACATTGCGCGTATCGATCTGCGCTATGCCAACGGCCTCGCTGTTGGCTGGCGGGAACCCGTAGCGCCGACGACAGCCCAACCCGCTGTCGCAAAGAATTAAGAAGAGGCAGGACCCATGGCAAACGTGCAAAGCGGCAAAATGATCGTCGGTCTCGATATCGGCACCTCCAAGGTGGTGGCGCTGGTCGGCGAGGTTGCGGACGACGGCACGCTCGATATCGTCGGGATCGGCACCCATCCGTCCCGCGGCCTGAAGAAAGGCGTGGTGGTGAACATCGAGTCCACCGTGCAATCGATCCAGCGCGCGATCGAAGAAGCCCAGTTGATGGCGGGCTGCCGCATTCACTCGGCGTTCGTCGGCGTGGCGGGCAATCACATCCGCAGCCTGAACTCCCACGGCATCGTGGCGATCCGTGATCGCGAAGTCAGCTCTGCTGACCTGGAGCGCGTACTCGACGCCGCCCAGGCCGTGGCGATCCCGGCTGACCAGCGTGTGCTGCACACCTTGCCGCAGGACTACGTGATCGATAACCAGGAAGGCGTGCGCGAGCCACTGGGCATGTCCGGCGTGCGTCTGGAAGCCAAGGTCCATGTGGTCACCTGCGCCGTCAACGCTGCACAGAACATTGAAAAGTGCGTGCGTCGCTGCGGTCTGGAAATCGACGACATCATTCTCGAGCAACTGGCTTCGGCCTACTCGGTACTCACCGACGACGAAAAAGAGCTCGGCGTGTGCCTGGTCGACATCGGCGGCGGCACCACCGACATCGCGATCTTCACCGAAGGCGCGATCCGTCACACGGCCGTGATCCCGATTGCCGGCGATCAGGTGACCAACGACATCGCCATGGCGTTGCGCACCCCGACCCAGTACGCCGAGGAGATCAAGATCCGCTACGCCTGCGCCCTGGCCAAACTGGCCGGTGCCGGCGAGACCATCAAGGTGCCGAGCGTCGGCGACCGTCCACCGCGGGAACTGTCCCGTCAGGCCCTGGCCGAAGTGGTCGAGCCGCGTTACGACGAACTGTTCACCCTGATCCAGGCCGAGCTGCGTCGCAGCGGCTACGAAGACCTGATCCCGGCCGGCATCGTGCTGACCGGCGGTACGTCGAAGATGGAAGGCGCCACCGAGCTGGCCGAGGAGATCTTCCACATGCCGGTACGCCTCGGTGTGCCGCACGGCGTGAAGGGCCTGGATGACGTGGTGCGCAACCCGATCTATTCCACTGGCGTGGGCCTGCTGATGTACGGCCTGCAGAAGCAGTCCGACGGGATCTCGTTCTCGGGCATCGGCAGCCGCGACAGCTACAGCAACGATGAGCCGCAGGCGCCGTTGCTCGACCGTTTGAAGAAGTGGGTTCAAGGCAACTTCTAAAGCTTTACCGCAACACCGCAACAAAATGCAGTAGGCGAAAAAACTAGAGAATGTAAGGAGAGGGAAAATGTTCGAACTCGTAGACAACATCCCCGCAAGCCCGGTAATCAAGGTTATCGGTGTTGGCGGTGGCGGCGGCAACGCTGTCAACCACATGGTCAAGAGCAACATCGAAGGCGTCGAGTTCATCTGCGCCAACACCGATGCTCAGGCGCTGAAAAACATCGGCGCGCGTACCATCCTGCAACTGGGCACCGGCGTGACCAAGGGCCTGGGCGCCGGCGCCAACCCGGAAGTCGGCCGTCAGGCTGCGCTGGAAGATCGCGAGCGCATCGCTGAAGTGCTGGCCGGCACCAACATGGTGTTCATCACCACCGGCATGGGCGGCGGTACCGGTACCGGTGCGGCGCCGATCATCGCCGAAGTGGCCAAGGAACTGGGCATCCTGACCGTTGCGGTCGTGACCCGTCCGTTCCCGTTCGAAGGCCGCAAGCGCATGCAGATCGCCGACGAAGGCATCCGCATGCTCTCCGAAAGCGTCGACTCGTTGATCACCATTCCCAACGAGAAGCTGCTGACCATCCTCGGTAAAGACGCAAGCCTGCTGTCGGCTTTCGCCAAGGCTGACGATGTACTGGCCGGTGCCGTTCGCGGTATCTCCGACATCATCAAGCGTCCGGGCATGATCAACGTCGACTTCGCCGACGTACGCACCGTGATGAGCGAAATGGGCATGGCGATGATGGGCACCGGCTGCGCCAGCGGTCCGAACCGTGCACGTGAAGCCACCGAAGCGGCCATCCGCAACCCGCTGCTGGAAGACGTGAACCTGCAGGGCGCGCGCGGCATCCTGGTGAACATCACTGCCGGTCCTGACCTGTCCCTGGGCGAGTACTCCGACGTGGGTTCGATCATCGAAGCCTTCGCGTCCGAGCACGCGATGGTCAAGGTCGGTACCGTGATCGATCCGGACATGCGCGACGAGCTGCACGTAACCGTGGTTGCCACCGGTCTGGGCGCCAAAATCGAGAAGCCGGTGAAGGTCATCGACAACACCGTTCACACCACCATGGCTGCCGCTCCGGTGCAACAGCAGGCGCCTGCGCGTCAGGAACAACCTGCCGTGAACTACCGTGATCTGGACCGTCCGACCGTCATGCGCAACCAGGCTCAGGCCGGTGCTGCGACTGCCGCGAAGATGAATCCGCAAGATGACCTGGATTACCTGGACATCCCGGCCTTCCTGCGTCGTCAGGCTGATTGATGGAATGTATCAGGGCTATGAAGGTGATTGGTGTTCAGCAAAGGCTCGGTCTGATATCATCGCCAGCCTTTGTTGATACCAGTTCGCAATTTGCGCTGAAGCGGCCCAAGCCATGATTAAACAACGCACACTGAAAAATATTATCCGTGCCACAGGTGTAGGCCTGCACTCCGGGGAGAAGGTCTACCTGACCCTCAAGCCTGCGCCTGTCGACACTGGCATTGTGTTTTGTCGCGCTGACCTCGACCCTGTGGTGCAGATTCCTGCCCGCGCGGAAAACGTCGGTGAAACCACTATGTCGACGACGCTGATCAACGGCGACGTCAAAGTGGACACGGTAGAGCACTTGCTCTCGGCCATGGCTGGCCTGGGCATCGATAACGCCTACGTCGAGCTCTCCGCGTCCGAAGTCCCGATCATGGACGGTAGCGCAGGACCTTTCGTATTCCTGATTCAATCGGCAGGCCTGGAAGAACAGGACGCCGCCAAGAAATTCATCCGCATCCTGCGTGAAGTGACAGTGGAAGACGGCGACAAGCGCGCCACTTTCGTCCCTTTCGACGGATTCAAGGTGAGCTTCGAGATCGATTTCGATCACCCGGTATTCCGGGACCGCACCCAAAGTGCAAGCGTGGATTTTTCCAGCACTTCGTTCGTAAAAGAAGTCAGCCGCGCGCGTACTTTCGGTTTCATGAGTGACATCGAGTACCTGCGCAAGCACAACCTCGCACTCGGCGGCAGCGTTGAAAACGCGATCGTGGTCGATGCCGATGGCGTACTGAACGAAGACGGCCTTCGCTACGAAGACGAATTCGTGAAGCACAAGATCCTCGATGCCATTGGCGACCTGTACCTGCTGGGCAACAGCCTGATTGGTGAGTTCAAGGGCTTCAAGTCCGGCCACGCACTGAACAACCAGCTTCTGCGCAAACTGATTGAGCAGAAAGATGCCTGGGAAGTCGTGACGTTCGAAGACGCCAGCACTGCACCGATCTCTTACATGCGCCCGGTTGCGGCAGTGTAAGTAAAAAACCTCTCTAGTTTTTTGAAGGCCACCCTTGGGTGGCCTTTTTTTATGCCTGCAGGTTTCGTATTGGCTGTGCCAGCGATGGGGCCGGAAAGGCCGCCCCGGCATCAAGCCATGACAACCCGGTTTCGGCCTCCTTCCTTGGCCTGATACAGCGCCCGGTCTGCCGCGAACAGGAGTTGTTCCAGACTGATTTCACTGGTCACTGTCCAGGTACTGATCCCGATGCTCACCGTCATCGGCATTTCATCGCCCTCCATGCGTGGCAATTGCTCGACAGCGGCCCGCACATGCTCGGCAATCTGCTGCGCGCCGGCGCTGTCTGTTTCCGCCAGGACCACCGAGAACTCTTCACCGCCATAACGCGCCACCAGATCCGCCGGGCGGCGCACATTGGCGGTAATGACCCTGGCCAGTTCACGCAGCGCCTGATCCCCGGCCTGATGGCCGTGCCGATCGTTGAACGCCTTGAAGTGATCGGCGTCGATCATCAGCAGCGACAAGGGTTTGCCCGAGCGCTGAGCACGAAACCATTCGTGACGCAGCGACTGATCGAGCATGCGCCGGTTGGCGACACCGGTCAGGGCATCGGTGGCGGCCAGTTGCGCCAGCTCGCGTTCGGCCCGTTGCCGCAGGCGCAGCTCCCGGGCCAACAGCCAGGTCAGCCATAGCAGCCCCACACACAGCACGCCGGTGGCGCCGCTGATCAGGATGGCCGTGCGTCGCCAGGCACCGAACACCTCATCGCTCGACAGTGCAACGATCACCGTCAGCGGCAGATTGCCGACCTGGGAATAGGTATACAGGCGTTGCTGGTGATCCATGCTTGAAATGCTGTTGAAGCTGCCATTGCCGCTGCGGTCGCGCAGGATCCGCACCACGTTGGGGCGGTTGGCGAAGCTCTTGCCGATCGAGTCGCTCTGCAGATAAGGCTTCTGGGCCAGCAGAATGCCGTCGTTGTTGATGATGTTCAGGGTGCTGTCGACACCGATGTCGAGGCTGTTGAACAACTGGTCGAAGTAGTCGAGCTTCATCGACGCCACGGCCACGCCCAGGAATTCGCCAGTGTCCGAGGAAATGCGCCGGCTGAAACTGATGCGCCACTGATCCGCGTCGTCGCAGTCGCAACGGGGTTTGAACGGGCGGCTGATGAACATGCCGGTGTCGCGGTTGAATGCATGGGCGAGAAAGTAATCGCGATCGGCGAAATTTCCCGGCAGCGGGGTGATCCGCGAGGAATCGGCAATGACCTCGCCATGTTTGTCGAGCAGCAGGATGTCGCCCTTGAAGCGCGCCGTGGTGGAGCGGTCAAACAGCGCCAGGTGGCGGATCTGCGGCGATACGTTTTTCAGGTCTTCGCGCTGGGCGGCGGCGATCAGCCCTTGCAAAGTCAGGTCGTACAGCTCGACGGTACGCAGCACGTCGGCATCGATGAGTTGGGCAACGGTGGTGGCACTGCGGGTGGCCGATTCCTGAGCGTTGGCATGCTCGCGAATCAGCAGAAAAGTGACGATGCACACAATCGCGATCACGCTCAGCAGACTGCCGAGAATCAGCAGCCGCTCGGGACGTCCGGTCTTGCCCGCAGCGGGTGGGGTACGGCTCGCGATCATGGTTGGTTATCGGTGATGGATTCTTCTAAGCGTAGGCCTGTGGATAACAATGTGGGAGCGAGCCTGCTCGCGATAGCGGTGAATCAGTCAGCATTCCTGTTTCTGACACTCCGTTATCGCGAGCAGGCTCGCTCCCACAGTGTTGGTGGCCTGCCCGGTCAGGCAGACCTCTTCAGCTTAGCGCCGATCTTAGAAGACGTTGATCGGGTAGTCGATGATCACTCGGTATTCATCTGTGTCGGTGTCCAGCGCGCCGTAGCCGTTGCCGCCACGGTTGGTGGCCCATTGCAGACGCACTGCGAGGTCTTTGGCCTGACCGCTCTGTACCACGTACTTGAGGTCGATATCGCGTTCCCAGTGTTGGGCGTTGCGGCCTTCGGCGCTGTACCACGCGGCGTAGCCCTTGCTGTCCGGGTCGACTTTGGTCAGGTCCAGCGTGCCGCGCGAGTAGGACACCGCCGAGGTCAGGCCCGGCAGGCCGATGCCAGCGAAGTCGTAGGCGTACTTGAGTTTCCACGAGCGCTCGTTGGGGCCGTTGAAGTCCGAGTATTGCTGGGAGTTGTCGAGGTAGATGCTGTCGCCCTGGCTGATGTAGTCGAACGGCGTGTTGCCGTTGACTCGCTGGTAGGCGGCGCTGACGCTGTGATGGCCGATGCCGACGGTGAAATGCAGGCTGTAGGTGTTGTTGTCGATGTCGCCCAGCAGCGCGTCGCCGGTGTCCTGGGTGTGATAGAAGTGCAGGCCCGGGTTGAGGGTCACCAGGTCGTTCAGCGCCCAGGTGTAGTCGAGGTCGTAGTAGTACTGGTTCCAGATGTCCTTCAGTTCGGCCGCGTACAGGTTGCTGGTCAGGCCTTCGACGCCGCTCCAGGACACGCCGGCCCAGTTCAGGTGCTGGCTTTTATCACCCTCGGCGAGGGTGCCGTAGGAGGTGCCGATGCGCTTGTGGCCGCTCTGGTTGTACGGTTTGGTGAAGCTGGCCTGGCCGCCCTCGATCATCCAGCCGTCGAAGCTGTGGTTGGTCAGGCTGACGCCGCGGAAAGTCTGCGGCAGCATGCGGCTTTCACCGCCGGCGATCACCGGGTTGGTGAGGAACAGGTCACCGGCCTTCAGCTCGGTATCGAACGCACGCATTTTCAGCGTACCGCCGGCCGTGGAGAACGAACCCGGCGCTTTGCCGTTGCCATCGCTGACCGGCAGGATGCTGGAGTTGTCCGTGCCGCCACCGCCGTCGAGTTTCAGACCGAGCATGGCGTGGGCATCGAGGCCGAAGCCGACCGTGCCTTCGGTGTAGCCCGACTGGAATTTGCCGAGGAAACCCTGGCCCCACTCGATGTTGTCGTCCGCGTGCTGCAGGCGGTTGCGATTCATGTAGTAGTTGCGGGCGTTGAGGTTGAGGCTGGAGCCTTCGACGAAGCCTTCTTTCTCGGCTTCAGCGGCGTGGGCAGCGGGGGCAATCGTTGCGGCAATTGCAATGAACAGCGGGGTGAAACGGGCTGGGTAACGCACTTGCGGTAAAGCTCCTTGGGTCAACTGACACTTCAATGTCTTGAGGTGCTGGATGTTTCTAATTGTAAGAGACGAACCGGACCGCTTTCACACCACAACGAAAAAAGGCCACTGAACATCAGTGGCCTGGAAGGACGACGGTTGAACGGGAAGAGCCAAACAACCGCGTCGAGGGAAACGTTGCGCGGTGTGCGGCTCAGCTGTCTTTCTCGACACTCTGGACCCGGGCGTTTGCGGCCTGAGGGGCTTGCGTGGCGTCCTGCGCCTTGGCCATCACTTCTGCCTGATGCTGTTCGAATGCCTGGGCGCGAGCGGCATTCTGCGCTACGAACGACTGCGATTCTTCAGCCATCGCCATCGGCGACAGGATCAATGAGGACAAAACGAAAGCGCTGGCAATACCCATACTGTTGGACATCTTGAAAACCTTCTTGCTTGGCAAGTGCTGTTTGGTGCGGGCAAAGATAAGGTCGCCGGGCATCGGGAAACAGCGTGATTTTCATAAATGACTGTTACAGCAGAAGCAAAAGTCACCCCCTCACCCCAGCCCTCTCCCCCCAGGGGGCGAGGGGGAAAGGG
>NZ_LRUN01000082.1 GCF_001679645.1 Pseudomonas bananamidigenes
CTCCCACAGGTTTTGTGCATTGTCTGTTACGCAGTTTTCCAGGTGATTTCTTCTTCACCATCGGCGCTGATCCGGATCCAGCGATCGGCCGATTCCTCACCTTCCTCCTCGACCCAGCTGCCAGGCGCGCAGCGCACTTCGACGTTCAGCGCGGCGAAAGCGGCCCGGGCGCAGGCGATGTCGTCGTCCCACGGGGTTTCATCGCTTTCCAGATACAGGCTGTTCCACTTGCCCACGGCTTTCGGCAGCCAGGTCACCGGGATGTTGCCGGCCTTGCACTTCCAGGTCTGGCCTTTCTGTACCCAGTCGCTGCATGGGCCAAGGGCTGCGCCCAGCCAGGCGGAAATGGCCTTGTGGTCGACGTCGGCGTCTTTCAGGTAAATCTCGATGTCCGGTTGGCGCATGGATATCCTCACTGCGGGTCTGAAAAATCCATTCGCGGATTTAGCCGGCCCCGGGCTACTTGCCCGAGTCCAAAAGTTATTGAAGAACGAAATAATCGTAGCGCATCGACACGGTGGTCACGAACGGCTCAGGCTGCTCTATCACCGCCGCACGGCGTTCGGCACTGGCGCGCCAGCCGTGAGGTGTCATCGCCAGCAGGTTGGCGCGATCCTCGGGCTTGTCCAGCGTCAGTTTGAATTCCAGTGTTTCGCTGTGGGCCAGCGCCATGCCCTCCGGCACCAGGGCCAGGTGCTTGTCGTCGGTGTACTCGCGCACTTCGTCGTACAGGCGTTCGCGCAGTTCCATCAGATGGCCGCTGGTCGGACCGACTTTCATCAGGCCGCCGCCGACGCTGAGCAGACGCTTGGCCTCCTCCCAGTCCAGCGGACTGAAGACGCTGGCCAGAAACTGGCAGCTGCCGGAAGCGAGCGGCACCCGGGCCATGCTGGCGATCAACCAGGTCAGGGCCGGATTGCGTTTGCAGGCGCGTTTGACCGCTTCCTTCGAGATGTCCAGTGCGTAGCCGTCAGCGTCCGGCAAGGCTTCGGCGATCTGCGCGGTGTAGTAGCCCTCGCCACAACCGATATCGACCCAACGGGCCGGCGCATAACCCGCCGCCAGTTCCGCCAGGCGCCTGGCCACCGGCGCATAGTGCCCGGCGTTCAGGAAGTCGCGACGGGCCTCGACCATGGCCTGGTTGTCGCCGGGATCGCGGCTGTTCTTGTGCTGCACCGGCAGCAGGTTCAGGTAACCCTGACGTGCGCGGTCGAAGCGGTGGCCGGCGGGGCAGACCACGCCGTTGTCCACCGCGTTCAGCGGTTCACTGCAGATCGGGCACGCGAGCATCAGGCGAGCAACTTGATCAGGGTCTGGTAGTAGATCTCGGTCAGCAAGTCGAGATCGGAAGCCAGCACACGCTCGTTGACCTGGTGAATGGTCGCGTTGACCGGACCCAGTTCAACCACCTGGGTGCCCATGGTCGCGATGAAGCGGCCATCGGACGTGCCGCCACTGGTGGACGCCTTGGTCTCGCGGCCGGTGATCTGTTTGATGCTCGACGACACCGCATCGAGCAGCGCGCCCGGTTCGGTGAGGAATGGCAGACCGGACAACGCCCAGTCGATGTGCCAGTCCAGGTTGTGTTTGTCGAGGATGTCGGCGACGCGCTTCTGCAGGCCTTCGACCGTCGACTCGGTGGAGAAACGGAAGTTGAACAGCGCCACCAGATCGCCCGGAATCACGTTGGTCGCGCCGGTGCCGGAGTTGACGTTGGAAATCTGGAAACTGGTCGGCGGGAAGAAATCGTTGCCGTGATCCCAGTGCTCGGCAGCCAGCTCGGCCAGGGCCGGCGCGGCGAGGTGGATCGGGTTCTTCGCCAGGTGCGGATAGGCCACATGGCCCTGTACACCGCGCACGGTCAGTTTGGCGCCGAGGGAGCCACGACGACCGTTCTTCACCACGTCGCCCACCAGCGCCGTGCTCGATGGCTCGCCGACGATGCACCAGTCCAGACGCTCGTTACGGGCCGCCAGACGCTCGACCACGGCCTTGGTGCCGTGATGCGCCGGACCTTCTTCGTCGCTGGTGATCAGGAACGCGACCTTGCCCTTGTGATCCGGGTAGTCGGCGACGAAGCGTTCGGCGGCCACGGTCATCGAGGCCAGGCTGCCTTTCATGTCCGCCGCGCCACGGCCACAGAGCATGCCGTGCTCATCGATCACCGCGTCGAACGGGTCGATCTGCCACGCAGTCACCGGCCCGGTCGGCACCACGTCGGTGTGACCGGCGAAGCACAGCACCGGGCCGTCGCCTTTACCGTGAGTCGCCCAGAAGTTATCCACATCTTCGATGCGCATCGGTTCCAGCTGGAAACCGGCATCGCCCAGGCGCTGCATCATCTGCGTCTGGCAATCGGCGTCGACCGGCGTCACGGACGGACGGCGGATCAGGTCGATGGCCAGTTGGAGGGTCGGCGAGAGGTCGGCGTGGGCCGTCATGGAAAACTCCGGATGCTGTAAATGTGGGAGCGAGCTTGCTCGCGATGACGATGTCCTGTTCAACATAAGTGTTGAATGTGACGGACTCATCGCGAGCAAGCTCGCTCCACAGGTCTAGTGGCAGGCCATCGGGGCCTTGGCCCCGCAAAATGGCGGTTATCTTAAAGCAAAACGGCGACCATTGGCCGCCGTTTAGTGCTTCGTCGAGGAATTAGACGACAGGTGCCGGTTCAGGCGCTGCCGCCGGTTTCGGCAGCGACGACAGGAACGCCATGATCAGCGCCGCCACGTATGGCAGCGACTGCACCAGCAGCATTGCCACCCAGAAACGCATGTCGTTGCTCGGAATGCCCTGCACCAGGAAAATCCCCAGCGCCGCGCCCCACAACAGCAGCATGATGAACAGCTCTTCCCGGGCTTCGGAAATCGCCACCCAGAAGCCGTGGTTATCGGCGTTCTTCGGGGTGCGGAAGAACGGAATGCTGCTGGTGAAGAAGCCGTACAGCACCGCTTTGGCGATGGTGTGCGACAACGCCAGGCCGGCCAGTGCCGCGCAGAATGCATCTTTCAGGTTCACGCCCACGGCGCGACGGTAAAGGAAGATGATCTTGCCGACCTTGAAGATGAACAGCGCCAGCGGCGGGATCGCGAAGATCAGCAAGGGCGGATCGACCCGCTGCGGCACGATGATCATCGCCGCTGACCACAGCAGTGCGCCGACGGTGAAGAAGATATTCATGCCGTCTGCCACCCACGGCAGCCAGCCCGCAAGGAAATGATAACGCTGGCCGCGAGTCAGTTCGGTGTCCTTGCCGCGCAGCAGGCTGCGGGTATGACGCTTGATGATCTGGATCGCACCGTAGGCCCAGCGGAAACGCTGCTTCTTGAAGTCGATGAAGGTGTCCGGCATCAGACCTTTGCCGTAACTGTCATGGTAATACGCCGCCGACAGGCCTTTTTCGAATACCCGCAGGCCCAGTTCGGCGTCTTCACAGATACACCAGTCGGCCCAGCCCAGTTCTTCCAGAACCGAACGACGGGTCATGGTCATGGTACCGTGCTGGATGATCGCGTCGCGATCGTTTCGGGTCACCATGCCGATGTGGAAGAAGCCTTTGTATTCGGCGTAGCAGAGCTTCTTGAAGGTGCTTTCGTTCTGGTCGCGATAGTCCTGCGGCGACTGCACCACGGCGATTTTCGGGTCGGCGAAGTGCGGCACCATGTGCTTGAGCCAGTTCGGGTGCACGCAGTAGTCGGAGTCGATCACCGCGATCACTTCGGCGTCCTTGGCGGTGTGCGGGATCAGGTAGTTCAGCGCGCCGCCCTTGAAACCGGCCAGGGGCGAAACGTGGAAGAACTTGAAGCGCGGGCCGAGGGTTTCGCAATAGTCGCGCACCGGCTCCCACACCGCCGGATCCTTGGTGTTGTTGTCGATGATCAGGACTTCGAAGTCCGGATAGTCGAGATTGGCCAGGGCGTTAAGGGTCTGTTTGACCATCTCCGGCGGCTCGTTGTAGCACGGCACATGGATCGACACTTTCGGGCGGTAATCCGAATCGCCGACCACCGGCAGGAATTCGCGGCGACGCTTGTGGATCCACACCGCCTCGGCCAGTTCATGGGCCTCGGTCAGCAGCACGATGAACACCCCGAGCGCACCGAGCGCCAGCAGGAAGCCCACTGTCAGGCTGAACCACGTGCTGTATTGCTGGCTGTAGTCGTAACCGATCCACACCAGCACCGACCCGCACAGGAATGCAATAAAGGTCAGGAAGGTACGACCGCGCTGGCGCAGGGCCGAGCCGTCGATCATCAGCAGGGTCAGCGACAACAGCGCCAGCACCACCGAGCCGATCGCCAGCACCCGCCATTGCGGGATCGCCACCACCGGGCCCTCGAAGTTGAATTTCTGCTGGCGCGCGGCGTTGAACACGCCCCAATAGGCGCCGACCGAACCTTCGTCGCTGGCCTTCCATGGCTGGTCGAATGCTTCGATCACGAAGTAGTTGAAGCCCTGGCGGTTGAGTTTGTTGACCAGCGTGCGCAGGTAGATCGCCTGATCCGCCGGCGACGCATCGGCGCCACCGCGCATGCGGCCGTTGCTCGGCCAGCCCACCTCGGACAGCAGCAGCGGCTTTTTCGGGAACATCTTTTTCAGGTCGCGGGCGCGGTCGAAGACGAACTGCCCGGCCTTGTCCACCGGAATGAATTCCCAGTAGGGCAGGATGTGGGCGGCGATCAGGTCGACGTGCTTGGCCAGCTCCGGATGTTCTTCCCAGACGTGCCACTGTTCGGACGTGGTGACCGGTACTTTCACGGCGGCACGCACGCGGTCGAGCAGCACGCTGAGTTCTTTGGCGGTGATTTCCTTGCGGAAGATCGCTTCGTTACCGACCACCACGCGAACCACGCTGCGTGAGGTGTTTGCCAGTTCGATGGCGCGGGTGATTTCCCGTTCGTTGCGTTCCTGATCCGGGCTGATCCAGATCCCCAGGGTCACGCGCAGGCCGAACTCTTCAGCCAGTTTCGGGATGTCTTGCAGGGAGCCGTCGACCGAGTAGATACGGATGTTGTCCGTCAACTTGCTCATGATCTCCAGGTCGCGGCGCATTTCGTCGTCAGTCGGATACTGATCCTTCTGCGGAAATTGTCCCTGCTGGAACGGTGAATAGGAGAAACCGGAGATCTGCTCCGGCCAGTTCGGCGCGGAGACGGGGCGGTTGATCAGCGCCCAGAAACCGGTGAACAGGGCGGCGATTGCCAGAACCACCACCAGGTTGAGTCCAAATTTACGCGATGACATAGCTGTGTCGGGTTCCAAGGTCTGTGGAACGAAGGGTCGGCTGGTTGACGCCTGAGGGCGCGCATCCTACACCGGCAGTTCGCCGAGTCCTACAACAGACAGGGAAATGCCGGACGTTGGGCAATACACTTTGACTTAAGTTCTTACACTTGTAGCTCGAAGCTTAAAACTTGTCGCTGCGTGGCCCTATAATGCGCGCCGGTTTTTGGGGTAATGGTCATGAGTACAGAAGATCCGCGGTTTGCAGGCATCGCCCGTTTGTATGGCGTTGAGGGAATGGCGCGTCTGCGCGCCGCCCACGTGGCGATTGTCGGCGTAGGCGGCGTCGGTTCCTGGGCGGCGGAAGCCATGGCCCGTTGCGGGGTGGGCGAGATTTCCCTGTTCGACCTCGACGACGTCTGCGTCAGCAATGCCAACCGGCAGTTGCATGCACTGGACAGCACCGTCGGCAAGCCCAAGGTCGAGGTGATGGCCGACCGTCTGCGCGGGATCAACCCGGACTGCAAGGTGCACGCCGTGGCGGATTTCGTCACCCGTGACACCATGGCCGAGTACATCACGCCGGACATCGACTGCGTGATCGACTGCATCGACGCCGTCAACGCCAAGGCTGCGCTGATCGCCTGGTGCAAGCGCCGCAAGATCCAGATCATCACCACCGGCGGCGCCGGCGGGCAGATCGATCCGACGCTGATTCAGGTCTGCGACCTCAACCGCACCTTCAATGATCCACTGGCCTCGAAAGTGCGCTCTACATTGCGCCGCGACTACGGTTTTTCGCGTACCGTGACTCGCCATTACAGCGTGCCGTGTGTGTTCTCCACCGAGCAGCTGCGCTATCCGAAACCGGACGGCAGCATTTGCCTGCAGAAGAGTTTTGTCGGTGATGGCGTGAAGCTGGACTGCGCCGGCGGATTTGGCGCGGTAATGATGGTGACGGCGACGTTCGGCATGGTCGCCGCGACCAAGGCCGTGGACAAGATTGTCGCGGGCGCCGGCGGCCGGCGGATCGGGTCAAGCCTCAGGCTTGATGTGGCGCCTTGAGGCCTCTTCGCGAGCAGGCTCGCTCCCACATTGGAATGCATTCACATGTGGGAGCGAGCCTGCTCGCGAAAGCGATTAACCAGCCAACTCATTCATCCGCTTGAGCACGGCATTCAGGCCATTGCTGCGAGAAGGCGATAGTTGCCGCGACAGGCCGAGTTGATTAAACCAATCTGGCAGATCGATTTGCTGCAACTCAGCGGCAGACAAACCGTTGACCCGCAACAGCAACAACGCCACCAATCCGCGAATCATCCGCGCATCGCTGCCCGCTGCGAACTGCCAGCGGCCATCGCGCAACTCCCCGACCAGCCACACCTGACTTTCGCAGCCGTGCACCCGGTTGGCCTCGCACTTGTCCACATCGCTCAAGGGCGGCAGACGATCACCAAACTGCATCAACAGCCGCGCCCGTTGTTCCCAGCCGGGGGCGTTCTGAAACGTTTGCAGGGCTTCGGCAGCCTCGACCGGCAGGCTCATCGCAACAGCTCCAGCGCCTGGTCCAGCGCGTCAAAGAAGCGCTCCAGATCTTCGGAGTCGTTGTACAGCGCCAGCGACACGCGGATCGCCCCGGCCAGTTCGAAACGCTTGAGCAGCGGCATCGCGCAATGATGCCCGGCGCGCACGGCTATGCCCTGTTCGGTCAGCAAGTGCGCCAGATCGGCGTTATGCACGCCTTCGACGACAAAACTGGCCAGCGCCAGTTGTGGCTGGCCCAGCAGGCGAATGCCATTGCGGGCGGCGAGGCCGCGCAACAGGTAATCGTGCAGCGCGGCTTCGTGGGCGGCCACCGCGTCCAGATCCAGCCCCGCGAGGTAGTCGAGGGTCGCACCGAGGCCGATCACGCTGGCGATCGGCGGCGTTCCGGCTTCGAAACCCAGCGGCGCAGGGCGAAAGCGCGATTCGTGATAATTGGCTTCCAGCACCATTTCGCCGCCGAACTGCCACGGGTGCAGGCGCTCGAGCGCTTCGTTGCGCCCGAACAGCACGCCGAGGCCATCGGGGCCGTACAGCTTGTGGCTGGAAAACACATAAAAGTCGCAGCCCAGGGCCTGCACGTCATGGCGGCCGTGGACCACGCCTTGAGCGCCATCGACCACGGTCAGCGCGTTCTGCGCCTTGGCCATCGCCAGCAGCGCCGGCAACGGTTGCCACGCGCCGAGCACATTGGACAATTGGCTGACCGCCAGCAGACGGGTACGCGGACCGATCAGGTGAACGGCGGCGCCGAGGTCGATCACACCGTCATCGTCCAGCGGCAGGATCACCAGTTTCAGGTCGCGACGTTGTGCCAGTTGCTGCCACGGCAGCAGGTTGGCGTGATGCTCCAGGGCGCTGATGACAATTTCATCGCCCGGATGGAAAAGAGGTTCCAGGCCATAAGCCAGGAGATTCAGCGCGCTGGTGGCGCCGTGGGTGAAGATGATCTGCCCGCTGTCACCGGCATTCAGCCACTGGGCGACCTTCAGGCGACTGTCCTCGAACGCCTGCGTGGCGTGGGCGCCGGGCAGATGTTGCGCACGGTGTACGTTGGCGGCGCCATTGGCGTAGTAATGCGCCAGCGCGTCGAGCAGGGCCTGGGGTTTTTGCGTGGTGGCGGCGTTGTCCAGATAGGTCTGGTCCTGCCGTTGCAGGGCGGCGATGGCCGGGAAATCGGCGCGCCAGGGGGAGGGAATCATCATCTGATATACGCCTGACCTGTGGGAGCGAGCTTGCTCGCGAAGGCGTCCTTGAGGACACCAAAAAGCTTCGCGAGCAAGCTCGCTCCCACAGGTTATCAATGTGCTGCTTAGTTGTGAGCGTGCAGCGCTTCGTTCAGTTCGATCGCCGATTTGTGGGTCTTGCATTCCACGGCACCGGTTTCCGAATTGCGACGGAACAGCAGGTCGGTCTGGCCGGCCAGCTCACGCGCCTTCACGACTTTGACCAGGTTGTTGTTTTCGTCCAGCAGTGCGACTTTGGTACCGGCGGTGACGTACAGGCCCGACTCGACGGTGTTGCGGTCGCCCAGCGGGATGCCGATACCGGCGTTGGCGCCGATCAGGCAGCCTTCGCCGACCTTGATCACGATGTTGCCGCCGCCCGACAGGGTGCCCATGGTCGAGCAACCGCCGCCCAGGTCCGAACCCTTGCCGACGAACACGCCAGCGGAGACGCGGCCTTCGATCATGCCCGGGCCTTCGGTGCCGGCGTTGAAGTTGATGAAACCTTCGTGCATCACGGTGGTGCCTTCGCCCACGTAGGCACCCAGACGCAGACGTGCGGCATCAGCGATACGCACGCCGGCCGGTACCACGTAGTCGGTCATTTTCGGGAACTTGTCCACCGAGAACACTTCCAGCAGCTCGCCACGCAGACGGGCTTCGAGTTGCAGCTCGGCCAGTTCGCTCAGGTCGATCGCGCCCTGGCTGGTCCAGGCCACGTTCGGCAGCAGCGGGAAAATCCCGGCCAGGCTCACGCCATGCGGCTTTACCAGGCGATGGGACAGCAGATGCAGCTTCAGGTAGGCCTCAGGGGTGGAGGTCAGCTGAGCATCTTCGGCCAGCAGGGTCGCGACCAGCGGCTTGTGGCTTTCGGCCAGGCGGGTCAGCAACTTGCCTTGTACCGCGTCAACGCCTTTTACCGCTTCAGCCAGTTGCGCAGCTTGTGCGGTGGTGAAAGTGATGGCCTGGTTGCCTTCGGTGTAACCGAGAATCGGCGCGACCGCCGCGACCAGTTCAGCGGACGGGTTGAGCAGCGGCTGGGCGTAGAACACTTCCAGCCATGCGCCTTGACGGTTTTGAGTGCCGACGCCGAAGGCCAGGCTGAACAGGGATTTGGACATGTGAATACCTCTGCGAAAAGTGACGGGCTGCTTACTTGAGCGCGGCCGCGTAGATATCTGGCTTGAAGCCAATCAGGGTTCGGTCGCCGAGATCGAGCACCGGGCGCTTGATCATCGAGGGTTGAGCGAGCATCAGTTCGATGGCTTTCGACTGGTCGAGGTCGGCTTTGCGTTCGTCGTCGAGCTTGCGAAAGGTCGTGCCTGCACGGTTCAGCACCGTTTGCCAACCGTGTTCGTCGCACCATCGGGTCAGGTGTTCACGGTCGATGCCGGCGGTCTTGTAATCGTGAAAATCGTAGCTGACAGCGTGTTCATCGAGCCAGGTGCGCGCCTTCTTCATGGTGTCGCAGGCCTTGATGCCGAAAAGGTGCAACGTTTTGCTTGAAACGGTCAAGGAATCGTCCCCTTTACAGGTGCTGGAAAAAAATGGTGTCGGATTATGCCATGACCAGACGGTTTCGCGGCGCCGAGGTTGCTTTTGCAATGGGGCCTGCGACATAGGTGCAACGGTCAGCCACAGCCCAAGCGGCTAATATGGCAGTTCAACGCTGTCGATTGTCCGGGATTTCCGCTTTATGCAAACCGCTTATACCGTCCTGATCCTGCTGATGCTGGTCAGCGTCTCGCGCCTGGTGGGACGGGTCATTCCGTTACCGCTGCCGCTGGTGCAGATCGCCGCCGGTGCCCTGTTGGCCTGGCCGACTCTGGGCCTGCATGTGGCGCTGGATCCCGAACTGTTTCTGTTTCTGTTCCTGCCGCCGCTGTTGTTTTCCGATGGCTGGCGCATGCCCAAACGCGAGTTGTGGCGTCTGCGCGGGCCGGTGCTGACGCTGGCGGTCGGTCTGGTGCTGTTTACCGTGGTCGGCGCCGGCTACTTCATTCACTGGCTGCTGCCGACGATACCGCTGCCGGTGGCCTTCGCACTGGCGGCGGTGCTGTCGCCGACCGACGCCGTGGCCGTGTCGGCCATATCACAGAACCGCCTGCCTACGCCGCTGATGCACATGCTGCAAGGCGAAGCGTTGATGAACGATGCTTCGGGTCTGGTGACGTTCAAGTTCGCCCTGGTTGCGGCAGTCACCGGTGCATTCTCGCTGGCCAATGCCAGTCTGACGTTCGTGCTGGTGGCGGTGGGCGGGCTGGCGGTCGGTGTCGTGCTGAGCTGGCTGGTGGGCCGTTTGCGCGCCTGGATGATCGCCCGGGGCTGGGATGACCCGGCCACCCACGTGGTGTTCATGTTGTTGCTGCCGTTCGCCGCTTATGTGCTGGCCGAGCGACTGGGCGCGTCGGGCATTCTCTCGGCCGTGGCGGCGGGGATGATGCAGAGCTGGCTCGATCTGCTGCCGCGTCAGACCAGCACCCGCCTGCTCAATCGCAGTGTCTGGTCGTTGCTGGAGTTTGCCTTCAACGGATTGATCTTCCTGTTGCTCGGCCTGCAACTGCCGGACATCATCAAGGCCGTGGTCAGCCACGAAACCTCATTGTGGCCGACCCTGTTCTACCGCTGCCTCGACGTGGTGGCGATTTTCCTGGCGCTGGTGCTGTTGCGTTTCATCTGGGTACAAAGCATCTGGCGTCTGTCGGTGTTGTTGCGGCGGTTGCGCGGCAAGGGCGAACTGACCCAGGTGCCGACGGCCCGCTCCTGCTGGCTGCTGACCGTCGGCGGGGTGCGCGGTGCGGTGACGCTGGCAGGCGTCATGTCGGTGCCGATGCTGATGGGCAGCGAGGCCTTTCCCGAGCGCGACCTGCTGATCTTCATCGCCGCCGGGGTGATCCTGATGTCGCTGGTGGCGGCCTGCATTGCGTTGCCGTTGCTGTTGCGCGGGATCCAGAAAAGCCCCGACGACAAACGCCGCCAGGAAGTCCGTGATGCCTGGCGAAAGACCGCCGAAGCGGCGATCCATGCGCTTGAGGTCGAAGAGGTCAATCCGCAGGACGCCGCGCAAGCTGCACTGTCGGCGGAGCTCAAGGCGCGGATCATGTCCGAGTACCGTCATCAGCTGGAGGTCTTCAATGACTCTGTCGAGGCTCAGGCGCTGGCCTTTCAGATGGACTTGCTTGAGCGCCGTTTGCGACTCAAGGCGCTGCGTGCGCAGCGTCTTGAGTTGTACAGCCTGAGTCGTCAACACCAGATCGGTGACGACGTGTTGCGTGAAGTGTTGGGTGAGCTTGACCTGAGTGAGGCGAATCTGGGGCAGGTCAAATAGGGAAAGTTACCTGGGATAGAGCAATCTCATCAGGCGTTTGTCCTTTTTGCTGATTTTGCGGTTGATCGGCACCTCCCAGTCGCCCACCGTCAATGTGTTGGCGACCGGGTGGTGCATGATCGACCTGCGGTCATACGAGGTGTAGATCGCATCCAGTGTGTCGAAGGACGCGAACAGGTTGCTGTCGACCTGCTCCTCGGTCAGCGGGTTCATTTCACGGTTCTTGTAGAACTCATACACCTTTGGCTTATCCCACGGAATATTGGCTTTGGGGTGTTGATGCTCGTGCATCGCACCCAGTGCGTGGCCGAACTCGTGTATGACGATTACCTCGAAGTCTTCATGTTCCGGTTTGACCCCAAGATTCATGGTGGGATGGTCGGGGTGGATCAGCAGGGCGTCGGTGCCCAGCATCGAACTGTTGTCGTTGTTTTTTGTGGCAATGCGGATATCGCCTTGCAAATCGTCGACGAAATCGAACTTGAGGTTGATGTACGGCAACCATCGGCTGGCGGCGCAGATGATTTTCGCCTTGTGCTCTGCATCGGGAGCGTCCATGAAGGCGATTTTCAGTGTGCGGCCATTGGCCCACAGCTTTGAGTAATGGAGTACGGAGCGCTTGCGGCGAGTGCCGGAACGCTGGCCGGCATTGGCGGGGTTTTCGTTGATGGCTGCGATGTAGGCGGCTTGATCATCGGGCCACTGAATGAGCTGACAATCCAACAGATCGTTCATGTCGACTTCTTCCTTGAAGTGGGTTTGCGAGGGCGCACGGCTGTGCGCCGCCCAAGACTAACGTCTGGCCGACAGGCGGATGGGTGTAAATAGTTGAGCGATCTGTAACGGGATGCAAAAGGCGCCCGTGCCGGATCACCCGGCCCGGGCGTTCAGGCATTACTTGTGACGCAAGACGAAATCGCGGATGCGTTCGGCCGCTTCCACACATTCCGCCAGCGGTGCGACCAGCGCCATGCGCACACGACCGGCGCCCGGGTTGACGCCGTCGACATCCCGGGACAGGTACGAACCCGGCACCACGGTTACGTGCTCTTCGGCAAACAGATCCCGGCAGAACGCGGCGTCATCGCCTTGCACGTTTGGCCACAGGTAGAAGCTGCCATCCGGACGCTGCACGTCCATCACCGGGCCGAGGATGGCCAATACGGCATCGAACTTCTCGCGATACAGCGCCCGGTTGGCACGCACATGCACTTCATCGTTCCACGCCGCAACGCTGGCCAGTTGGGTCTGCACCGGCATCGCGCAGCCGTGGTAGGTGCGGTACAGCAGGAAGCCTTTGAGGATCTCGGCGTCACCCGCAACAAAGCCCGAGCGCAGGCCGGGGAGGTTCGAGCGCTTGGACAGGCTGTGGAACACCACGCAACGCTTGAAGTCCTTGCGACCCAGTTCGGCGCAGGCGCTGAGCAGGCCCGGCGGCGGTGTCTGCTCGTCGAAGTACAGTTCGCTGTAGCACTCGTCGGCGGCGATCACGAAGTCGTATTCGTCGGCCAGGGCGATCAGTTTTTTCAGCACATCGACCGGAATCAGCGCGCCGGTCGGGTTGCCCGGCGAGCACAGGAACAGGATCTGGCAGCGTTTCCAGATGTCCGGCGACACCGCGTCGAAGTCCGGGTTGAAGCCGTTTTCATCCAGGCATGGCAGGTAGTGCGGCTTGGCGCCGGCGAGGAACGCCGCGCCTTCGTAGATCTGATAGAACGGATTAGGGCTGACCACCAGTGCGTCTTCGCCGCGATTGACCACGGTCTGGGTGAACGCGAACAGCGCTTCACGGGTGCCGTTGACCGGCAGCACGTTGCGCGCCGGGTCGATCCAGCCTTTCGGCACGTTGAAACGACGTTCGCACCAGGCGGCGATGGCTTCGCGCAGGGCCGGAATGCCAAGGGTGGTCGGGTACACCGCCATCTGATCCAGATTGTTGGCCAGCGCTTCGGCGACAAAACCTGGCGAACGGTGTTTCGGCTCGCCGATGGACAGCGCGATCGGGCGCTTGTCCGGGTTCGGCGTGACGCTGCCGAGCAGGGCGCGGAGCTTTTCGAACGGGTAGGGCTGCAGCTGGGTCAGAGCGTTGTTCATGAGGGCCTCGTTCAATGTGGGAGCGAGCAGGCTCGCTCCCACAGGGGGAAATGGTTGATTCAGATACTGATGCGCGACAGTTTGATGTCGGGTTCCTGATTGACGCTGAGCTGTTCGACGATGGCATCCTGCAAACG
>NZ_LRUN01000083.1 GCF_001679645.1 Pseudomonas bananamidigenes
CGGCCAGCAGCAACGGGTCGCGCTCGGCCGGGCACTGGCGTCGCGGCCTGCATTGTTGCTGGCGGACGAACCCACCGGCAGTCTCGACGAAGCGACCAGCGATGAAGTGCTGCGGCTGTTGCTGGAACTGCTCGACGACACGCCGACCACGTTGTTGATGGTCACGCACAGTCAGCGCGTGGCCGCACGGCTGGCTGCGCGCGTGGTGCTGTCCAGCGGGCGTCTGACGTGAGGGTTTTGCGGCAGACCCTGATCGCCTTGTTCAGTCATTGGCGACGACATCCGGTGCAATTTTTCAGCGTGCTGACCGGGTTGTGGCTGGCCACCAGCCTGTTGACCGGTGTCGAAGCGCTCAACAGTCAGGCCCGGGACAGTTACGCCCGCGCCAGCCAGATGATCGGCGGCGAACCCCAGGCCAGCCTCAGTACGCCAAATGGCGCGACGTTTTCCCAGCAGTGGTTTGTCGATCTGCGCCGTCAGGGCTGGCCGGTTTCGCCGGTGCTGCAAGGGCGTTTGATTCTCAAGGGCCACGAATCCCAGCGCCTGCAACTGATGGGCATCGAGCCGGTGTCCCTGCCGGCCGACAGCGCGGTGGCAGGGCAGGCGATGCCGATCGAACGCATCGTCGAATTCTTCAGCCCGCCGGGCAGCACCTGGATTTCCCCCGACACCTTGCAAGCGCTGAACCTGTCCGAAGGTATGACACCGCAAACCGAAACCGGCCAGACGTTGCCACCGCTGCTGGCGCAAAAGGACATGGCGCCCGGTGTGTTGCTGGTGGACATCGGCGCGGCCCAGCGAATCCTTGAGCAACCGGATCAACTGTCACGCCTGCTGCTGCCCAAGGATTTTCACGCGGATGTGCCGGCGGCGTTCAAAGGCCAGTTGCAGCTCAAGAGCAGCGGTGAAGAAAACAACCTGGCGCGGCTGACCGAAAGCTTTCACTTGAATCTCGACGCGCTGGGATTTCTCTCGTTCATCGTCGGCCTGTTCATCGTGCATGCCGCCATTGGCCTCGCACTGGAACAGCGTCGCGGCTTGCTGCGTACCTTGCGTGCCTGTGGTGTCAGTGCACGAATGCTGATCGCTTGCCTGACCGTCGAACTCGGGGGAATGGCGTTGATAGGCGGGTTGTTCGGCGTCGTCAGCGGTTACTGGCTGGCGAGCGTGCTGCTGCCGGATGTCGCCGCCAGCCTGCGTGGGCTGTACGGCGCGGAAGTGGCGGGGCAGTTGCGCCTCAGTCCCTGGTGGTGGTTCAGCGGTATCGGTCTGAGCCTGCTTGGCGCGTTGCTGGCTGGCGCCAACAGCCTGCTGCGGGCGGCACGGCTGCCATTGCTGGCGGTGGCCGATCCGCAGGCCTGGCATGAACAGCATGCGCGCTGGCTGCGGCGTCAGGGTCGGGTGGCCGGAGTGTTCGCGGTGATTGCCTTGATCGCGCTGGTGTGGGGCAACAGTCTGGCCAGCGGATTTGTGCTGATGGCCGGGTTGCTGCTCGGCGCTGCGCTGGCGTTACCAGTGGTGCTCAGTGCGCTGTTGAACGGCTTGCCCGGGCGCCGCCGTTCGGTGCTGGGACAGTGGTTTCTCGCCGACTGCCGGCAACAATTGCCGGCGCTGAGTCTGGCGTTGATGGCGCTGCTGTTGGCGATGGCGGCCAACATCGGTGCCGGCAGCATGACCGCCGGTTTTCGCCAGACCTTCAACGACTGGCTCGAACAACGGCTCACCGCCGAACTGTATTTGAATCCGAGCAATCCGGCCCAGTCCCGCGAGCTGTTCAGCTGGCTCACGCGACAGCCGGATGTCACGGCGATCCTGCCCAACTGGCAGGTTTCGGTGACACTGCAAGGCTGGCCGACGGATGTGTTCGGCATCATCGACCATCCGCACTATCGCCAGCACTGGCCGCTGCTCGAATCCCGCGGCGCCGATCCATGGGCGTTGCTGGCCACGGATGACGCAGTGATGCTCAGCGAGCAACTTGCGCGCCGGCTCAAGGTGCGTCCGGGTGATCACCTGACGATTCCCACGCCGGGCCTGTCATGGTCGCCTCGCGTCGTCGGGATATACGCCGACTATGGCAATCCCAAAGGGCATGTGCTGGTCAACAGCAATCACCTTTTGCGCAGTTGGCCGCAACTGACACCGAACCGCTTCAACCTGCGGATCGACCCGGCAAGGATTCCGGCATTGCTCAGCGCCTTGCAGGCACGTTTCCAGCTCGACGACAGCCGCATTGTCGACCAGGCGCGGCTCAAGGGCTGGTCGGTGCAGGTTTTTGAACGGACCTTTGCCGCGACGGCCGCGCTCAACAGCCTGACGCTCGCGGTCGCCGGAGTGGCGCTGTTCATCAGCCTGCTGACCCAGAGCCAGAGCCGCCTCGGCCAACTGGCACCACTGTGGGCACTGGGCGTGACACGACGGCAACTGATGCTGCTCAACCTCGGCCAGACCTGGTTGCTGGCGGTGCTGACGCTGGTGTTGGCTTTACCGTTGGGCATCGGGTTGGCGTGGTGTCTGGATGCGGTGATCAATGTACAGGCCTTCGGCTGGCGCCTTCCGCTGCGGGTGTTTCCTTGGCAGTTGCTGCAACTGACCGGGCTGGCGTTGTTGGCGACGTTGCTGGCTTCGGCGTGGCCGCTGTATTCGCTGTACCGTACGCAACCGGCGGATCTGCTGAGGACGTTTGCCCATGAGGATTGAATTTGTCCCGTTGGTGCTGCTGTTGATGCTCGGTGGTTGTGACAACCCGGCACCGGAGCAGAAAGGCTTCGCCGGGATGGGTGCTCAGGCCGAGGCCTTCATGCCGGTGGTGCCGGGGCGGGCATTCAGCTTTCCGGCAGATCACGGCGCCCACGAGGGTTTTCGCATCGAGTGGTGGTATGTCACCGCCAATCTCAAGGACACCCAGGGCAATGATTTCGGCGTGCAGTGGACGTTGTTTCGCAGTGCCTTGAATGCTTCGCCGCAACAGCCGGGCTGGGCCAGTCAAACGATCTGGCTCGGTCATGCGGCGGTGACATCGGCCAACGTCCATCACGCTGCCGAGCGCTACGCCCGTGGCGGCGTCGGGCAGGCCGGTGTGCGTGCGGTGCCCTTCGAGGCGTGGATCGATGACTGGCGTTTCGTCAGCCAGGCAAGCGATCCGCTGGATGACATGCAGCTCAGCGCGAAGGACAAAAACTTCAGCTATCAACTGCGGCTGACGTCCAGCCGTCCGCTGGTGCTGCAAGGCGATCATGGCTTCAGTCAGAAATCCGAACAGGGTCAGGCCTCGTACTATTACAGCCAGCCGTTTTTCCAGGCCAGCGGCACCCTGCAAATCGATGGCAAGACCTACACCGTCAGCGGCCCGGCGTGGCTCGACCGCGAATGGAGCAGCCAGCCACTGACCGCCAACCAGACCGGTTGGGACTGGTTCTCCCTGCATCTGGACGACGGCGCCCACGTCATGCTCTATCGCATGCGTCAGAAGGAGGGCGCGCCGTACCTCACCGGCACCTGGATTGACGCCGATGGCCAGACCGAAACGCTGCGCGCCGGGCAGATCAAACTGACTCCGCAAGACAACGCGAACGTCGCTGGCCGTTCGATGCCGGTGCGCTGGTCGATCGGCATCCCGGACAAACACCTGGACATTACCCTCGATGCAATCAATCCCGATGCCTGGATGGGACTGCGCATTCCGTACTGGGAAGGTCCGGTGCGCTTGAGCGGCAGCCAGGGCGGGCGCGGGTATCTGGAGATGACCGGGTATTGATCCCTTTGAAATACGTTGGAACTCTGCGGCCTTTGCCGTTCTCTATCGGGAACGCGGCGCGACTTTTGACCCGCGACCGAGTCGAGGACTCCCATGAGCGACGACCTCCAGCCCCCTGACCTCGCCACCTGGCAGCGTCTGTTCGACGATGACGCCTATTGGCAACAATCTCCCGATGCGTATTTCCTGGACTTGCAGCGTCTGGCCGATGACCTGTTCGGTCAGGGCGCCATCGACCTGGAGCAATGGCAGGACCTGACGGACAAGGCCAGGGCGCGACACAAGCATTCGCCTGAAGCCAACGTCGCCCGGGAACTCGACGACCCTGAAGCCTGAGGAGTCAGCCATGAACAGCAAAACCGACCATTCACACCCGGACGAGCCCCGGCCACCGGGCGAAACCGAACGGGATAACGATGCCCTGCGTCCGACCGATCCCACCCGTCGCAAGGACAGCGGCAAAGGCACCCCCAGCGGCGAATCGACAGCCCAGGAAACCGCGAAGCAGCGCTGAACGGCATCCATGTTCCTTGGCGGCTTGAGAGGGAAGGGAGGGAGTCGCCGCCAGGTCGTGCATTCCGTCGCCAAGTATCTCGACACCGATGTGGATAAAGGTCTGCTTGGCTCAGCCGGGGGGATCGGTGAGTTGCGTAACGCCGTGGGCGGCAGCAATCAGATTGGTGAGGCGTTTCGCCAGATTCAGGTACAACTGAAAATCACCGGAATTGATTCAGTGAAAGAACGGGTCAGCCTGGAAACCCTTCAGGCACTTACAAGGATGTATTAAAAGTGACCAGTGAGCACCAAAGTTGAGTATTAACTCTACAGAATGACTGTTCTTGTACAAGTAGTGGTATGAGAACAGTCATATAAAGTTTTCCCGAGCGGGGCATTCGGGAAGTTTGTCGGGAAATATCGATGATCAGTGGTTTTTAACGTTTTAGTACATAAAATTCATTTTCAATTAGCACGACATATCTGCCAACTTCCATTAAAATCCTTCCCGTTCGCCCAGTGTCAGGGCTCTTTACCGGTGCATGGATTGCCAGGCCATTACACTGGGCGGACACCTCCTCAGAACAGAGGACCAAAGAATTCGAATAAAAAAGGGCGACTGTAAAGTCGCCCTTTTTATTGTCTGCGGAATTTCACCGGTCACATGCCTTGCTGTATCTGAATACGTCTGAGTGTTTGCTGATACATCGTGGTGCGGCGATGGCTTTTCGCGTAGCCACCGGCAGCCGCCACGGTGCCGGCCTGGATGTGATCCAGGTAACGGAAAATCGTACGCGGCGACAGAAACCTGATGCCGTAACCAAGGCTGCTTAATCGATCCTGCAGCGTGTATCCCGGAACCCGGTCGTCCATCGAGAAATGCAGGCCATGGGCCTTGATCAACCGGGCATTCCACAAGGTGCAGAAGCTTTTGAGGTGGGTTTCACGATACGGCTTTGGCTCTCGGGAGCGCAGGCCCAACTGCAGTTTTGCCCGCCGGAAATAGTGTTTGAAGTAACGCGAAGACAAGCGCCAGGCCTCTCTTAAAACACCCCGGTCAAGCTGTTCGACACAACCGACTGCCGCTGTATCCAAAGATTGCATGCACTCTTTCATCATCATTGAAAAGACACGGCTGTCGTAAACGAAAGTGTCGGTGTGCAGCAAAAAAAGATAATCGGTTTCAAGCTTTTCAAGTGCCACATCAAGCGCTTTGCCGTGAGCGATATGACCGGCTTCTTTGCCGGGAGAAGGTCGCTCGATCAAGTTGATCCAGTCCAGGGTGCGCAAGTAAGCCAGACTTTCATCGGCAGAATCGTTGTCCACGACCCATACCGGGATCCGGTTGTCCTTCACGTATCGTTCGAGAAACTCCAGGCACATCCGCGTCATGTCCGGCGTCTTGTAATTGACCAATACAAGACTGAATTTGGGCTGTTTTTCCGAGGGGATTTCAAACGCTTTCATGGTCAGGGCTCACATCGGATCGAATGGTTTCGCAGGCGGTAATCAACACACAGAAGCCGCTGCTATGTGGCCCGGATGGTAGGAACGCAACCTTAGTTCAAGCTTAATTTCGGTTAAGATGCGCCGCCCTGTTCGGATCAAGGAAGACAACGGCCTGCGCCGTTCGCCACGGATGAAACCACTTTCCCTCTACCACCCGGCGCTGTACCGGCTGCGCGTGTGGCAAAAAAGACTGTTCCGCCACATCGCCTGGCACTGCTCGGGCAAACGCTATGCACGGCCTGCCGCGACGGCTGAACGCTTGCCGTATCGCTACCTCAAACACACCTCGAAACTGATCCGCAAACTCGGCGACTCCGACCTTGCGCTGCAACACAACAAAGTCATCAACCTCAAACTCGCGGTCGCCGCCCTCGACGGTGCCACCATCGCCCCCGGCGAATATTTCTCCTTCTGCCGCCTCGTCGGCCGCCCGACCCGAAAACGCGGCTACGTCGAAGGCATGGAACTGTCCTTCGGCCAGGCCCGCACCGGCATCGGCGGCGGCATCTGCCAACTCAGCAACCTCATCCACTGGATGGCCATTCACTCACCCCTGGTCGTCATCGAACGCGCCAACCACAGCTTCGACCCCTTCCCGGACGACGGCCGCGTCCTGCCATTCGGCTCGGGCGCGGCGATCTTCTACAACTACATCGACCTGGTACTGCACAACCCGACGGACCGGAGCTTTCAGCTGAAGTTGAAAGTCGGGGAAACGCAACTGGAGGGGGAATTGTTGAGCGACCGGGAACGGGAGTTTCGGTACCACGTGTTTGAGGTGGGGCACCGGTTTGTGCGGGAGGGGGAGCGGGTGTTTCGGGAGAATGAGATCTGGCGGGAGGTGCGGGAGAAGGGGCAGGTGGGGGCGTTGGTGGTGAGGGAGAAGTTGTATGGGAATCGGGTGGTGGTTAAGTATGCGGTTGAAGAGGAGGCTTTTGAGGTGACGTAAATCTTTTGGTTTGTAGTTGACTTTACTTTGATCGATGCACAAGGACGTTTCAATGAACCGTAGTTTCAAGACGTTTATCCCTGCCAGCGTGGCAATTTTTATTCTGCTCAGCGCTGGCAACACGTGGGCACAGCCGCCGCGAGCATTGTACGACGCGATGAAGGGCGGGGTTTGTTCGCCTAACTCGGAGCGCTTGCATGAGGACGCGGTAAAGGGCGACCTGCAAGCACAGCTGGAATTTGGCAAAGCCATTCAGGAGGATCTTTGCGGGGTGGTGGAACAATTTTCACCTGGCATGCCTGAGGATTGGTTTCGCAAACCCGCAGAACAAGGTAATGCCGAGGCACAAACCGAACTTGCCCACGAACTGAGTTCGGACTGGAGCATAGAAGGTGAAGACGCCGGGGTTTATTGGAGTCTGAAAGCAGCTGAGCAGGGCAATGCGAAAGCGCAATTCCAACTGGCGCAGATTTACCATCGGGGCGGTCGCTCGATAAAAAATCTCAAGGATATGGACAAGGCTCTGGCCTACTACCGCCAGTCCGCCGAGGGCGGTTATCCCAATGCCTACATGCTATTGGCGATGATCTACCAGAAAGGAGATGGGGTTCCACAGGATGATGTAGCGGCAGCCAAATGGTTCCGCAAGTTTGCCGAGACAGGAAATGCATCCGGGCAGTTTTATCTTGCAGAGGTCCTGGCTGAGGGGCGTGGTGTCGAAAAGGATGAAGCCAGTGCCTTCGGTTGGTTTGGCAAGTCGGCGGCTCAGGGAAATGAATACGCCCAGTATGAAATGGCTCGGATGCTCGAACAGGGCCGTGGAACGAAGCGCAATGAACGTGAAGCTGCCGGTCTCTATCGCAAGGCGGCCGATGCCGGATATGGCAAAGCCCAATTGGCGTTGGGAAACATGTACGCACAGGGCAGAGGTGGTTTGACCAAGAGCAAAGCCAAGGCGAAATTCTGGATGCTCAAGGCAGTTGAACGTTCGGCTCCAGGGGCAGAGGAGGCATTAAACAGCCTTTGAAGTTGTACGCGACAAGGGGCGACAGAGGTCGCCCCTTGTCAGCCATCAGACTTCCTGTTTCCAGGCTGAGAGTGTTATCACGGTGCCTTCTTTTTCCTTGTTGCGTATTTCCACTTTATAGGTCCCGCCACCGATATAACCTTCGACCAGTGCTTTTTTGTCATTGCCGCTGATCTCGGCGTCTTTGGCTTGCTGTTTGTAGAAGTCCAGTACGCTTGTGTAGTCGGTATAGGTACGCAGGATCACCTCGAACTCATGTTTAGGCCGGCCAGCCATCTCATCCCAGTCACCTTCCATGGGCGTGCCTTCCATGCCGGGTGTCGTGAATTCGCCATGTGCTCCGGCTCCGATCAAGTGAGCCCGTTGAGGAAGCATCGAGAGCATGGGTTTGGGGAAGTCGGCGGGAAGTTGCGAGGTGGTCCACGCCCCTTTTTCCGGATCTGTAGAAACATATTCGACAGTCGCAATTTTCTGCGCACTGGCCCGTGTTTCCGGGTCATCACTTTCGGCGCGGATGGCCAGCATGGGCGGTAACTGTTTGCTCCAGGTTACAAGAGAAGCGGCATCATCTTTTTTCGAGCCTTTGGGCTGGAAAATAGTCAACACCGTGTCCGGCAGATCATTGCAGGTCAACGCTTCTTCTCGGGATTTTACTGTGCAGTGCCCGTTTACCAATCCGACCGCAACCAACTGACCCTTTTCATCCAGCAGCAATGCAGCCCGCTCGAGGCCGTTGTTCCCGTCGTTCATCGCCGTGATCATGATTTTTCCGGCAGGAACTCCTTCGTCAAAAGATGAAAGTTCTGAATCCAGTGATTCGAGTACCTGTTGCACGATCATTGTGTTGTCGTTTGTATAGCTGCCTGTTGCATAGCCGAGGAAATCAACCAATGCGGAACGGATCGCCGGATCATCGTTGAGTTTCGACAGACTTGGCGAAGAGGGATCATTTGTCAGTAATAAAACAATTGTACCGTCGGAACGGTGCTCTGAGCGTAGAGACAGGGCAGTTGCGTTAACTGAAAAAATCAGTGCGAGAAATAGGGTTAGGGGGCGTGTTAGATTTATCAAAAGACAGTCCTTTGTGGTGGTTAAATCCGGATTCTATGTTTAATGTTTCTCGTGTAAATCAAAAATAAATATGTCCGGTTTGGTTGGGAAATGTTTTTTAGAAGTAAAAGAAGATACCTTTCTTTTTGTCTATTGCTGTTTTTATGAGGTTGTTTATTTTGTAAAGATCTTCTATGTCATTTTTTTTGCTAATATTTTCAAATATCTTTAGTGAGGCTGTTAGGTCGATCTGACCTTGGATGCTTTCATCTTCATGCTCATCAATTATTTTTCCAAGCTTAGAGTTTAATTCTTCAAACAATCCGGTATTGGATAGTTGTCGAAATGCTTCATCTGTAAGGGAAATCTCTTCTAAGTCGCCAGGAAGAGAATTATCTACGTCAAGCCGGTGCATCGCGTCTAGTGAAAGTGGCACTGAAATGATTTTCAAATCATGGCTCCTTGTTGGTATACGTAAGCTTATTTTATTGAGAGAAAGGGGCGGATTGATTTTCTTCAATAAAAATAAATCTATCCCCTTTGAATGTTATTTGTATTTTTCTTGCAATGCCTTCAGTGTGGCCTCGAGATGCAAATTTTCTGTAAGTTTTTGTGTTTGACACCACTCCATGATGCACTCCACGGCCTCGTGAAAGGGCAGCGAAACGTGGCTCTCCATGAATTCAAATGCAATACCATCATCTAGATACTCTGGAATGTTATCTAGATCATCATCAGAACTGATGTATATCCCAGACATCTCAATTCCAAATCCTTGTGACTGGATGAGGCTTTCCAGTGCTTTTGGAAGAAAGCTAGAGTTGTTCAGTGACGAGGAATCCAAGAGGTCAAGTAAACAATTGTGAATTGTGTTTTTTTGATCCGTGGTCAGCGTATTCATAGTCATGTCTGCCACTTGCTTTTGCTTGGCTGTATCCGGAGGCAGCGGCCTCTTTTTCTGCCTAAAATATCTGGTCAATAGATGTTATGATTGAAAAGGGGACGGATTTATTTTTTAACGAAAAATGAATCCGTCCCCTTTGGGGTTGAGTCGATCGCGCCAAAACACTCTGTAACATCAATTGAGAAAATCATCGTGCTCTCCAGCGAGAAATTAATACACCGGTTTGAATAAGATGTTGGAAATGGATGTTTTAATATTCTTCATTCCATTCCTTATGGGTTTCAATGGCTATCTTTAGCCATGCGCTAAAATCAGCATGTTCTCCGTGAAGTTCCCATCCCTCTGAAGCATATGCATGTATTATTAGAACTTTTGGATTGCCGGATAAGTCATCTCCGTCAAAGCAAGCAATGTCATCATTGGCGTTGAACTTTGCGAAAGGAACTAATGTGCGGTTGGGATACAGATTTTTTAGCGTGTTGTGCCAGTAATTTATTTTTCCCTCTTGATATGTTAGCAACCACCAAGGTTCAATGTCCGGTTCAGGTTCCGTAGTCGCGAATTCTATGAATGTACCAGGGAAGTTGTAGTTTTTAAGATGTTCAATGTTGAGAAAAATTTTCATTTTGTCTGTTTGGAAAGTGTTTGGACTGTTTTTGAAAAGTGGGCAGATTTACCCATTTGCCTAGTCCTTCGACTATTGACTTGATACCTGCTAATGGATGTCCCCTCTGATGTATTTTTTACTAGCGGCTACTCTAGATGATAGTTAAATTTGTCCTCCCATCCGAAGCTCACATCCTGTTGCTTTGTGCGTTCAAAAATCTTAATTATTTTATTGTATGAATCCCCCATGCTCTTTTTTGAGAGTTCAGAATTTTTCCATATTAAATCTATTGGGCGCTCCACGCCCGTGCTGAGTAGATCCCATAAAGCGTTGAGGTTGTTTCCATAAAAATCTGTCGCCGAAAAAGCAATGGCTATTTCTTTATGAAATTATTGCTCTGATGAAATGGTTAAGCCATTAAGTGTAATTATCATCTAAAAATTACTTCCAGGTCCCAATAGAGCTAACGGTTTCATAATGGTCCTCTTTTGGGGCTTGGTTTTATAATTTTACTTGCGTAAAGCTACTTGCAATTATTGTTAATACAGGTTTTGGGTGTCGGGCGCAAAGAAAAGAGTAGCTTTTTGACTCTTTTTCTAAATCATTCTTGTCAATCATTTTCATAAGTTCTGAGTCTTGCATTGAGATTTCGGCTATTTCCTCGCCTTCCGCACCTATGCTCTGAAATGCAACAAGATCCTCAAATTTAAGTATCCAAACTTCTTCTTTCCAATCTTTAAATTCTATGGAAAGTTTTCCTGGGTGGCTTGTTATTTTTTGTATTGTGCCGTCAGAGACGGAAAAGATGTTCATTTTACATTCCAAGGTGCTTTTCACCAGGTAGGAAGTCAGTTATAAAAATAAATCCGTCCCCTTTGGGGCTGTGATAGTTGCGAACACACACCAGAAAACCCAGGACACAGCACACATGGATCGTAGACGCCAAATTCTTCAGCATTAACAGCAACGTTTCCGCCGCCATGCTTCGAACTGTGATGCTTATGCTTTTTTCAATTTGCTCACGGCTCCCGAGTTGCTGCAGCGTGTGGAGTCGGTGCTGCCAGTGCTGATCGCGCAAAAACGCGTTGGAAATCGACCTGGTCGCATCGAACCGCGAGCCATAAAACGAAGACCTCAGGTCTATCCCTTGCTGACCCAGTCCCGTCGATCAGCAAGGGCGGATGTGAAAAAAAGCGGGCGCGCCAAACATGTTAAATACGTGCCATTCAAATCTTTCCCCTTCTTTCGTCCCTTTTTTTCTTGCATAGCGTTACCTTGTTAGGTTGATTCGGCTTTGATCAGCAAGTTGTTGAGTTCAGGTTCAATTTCATCGTGGGGGGTGTTTTTTATAACTTCTTTGATAAAGGTTGCATATTTTTTTCTATAGGGACTTCTGCCCAGTCGAGTTCATATATTGCAATCGTTTTTACATCTCTGTAGTTTGATTCGGAAAGTAGAAGTTTCAGTATTTCTATTGAGCGCTCAGTACGGTCCTCGCCCAGTGAAACCGCGCAACGTTGCTGCCAATACTCTGGCTTAGAAAGTATCTCTGTCGTTAAGCGGTCCCATTGTTGTTTTGTAAAGTCTATCAGGACGGTTTTTGCAACAAGCTCCGTGGTGTATTCTGTCCAGTTTGAATCTTCCGAATCACCAATCCAGGCACAGAGTTTTTCATAGGTTTCATCTTTTTCAAAGTTGCTCACGGAGTCGCTCCTGTTGGATATGATGAAGTAACGGCGCCGTTTTCTTTGATGACCTGCCATTCAACACCATCAACAATTTTTGTGTGTTCGGTAACGAGAGTTCCAGGTTCATTTCTTAAGACCTTACCAGGCTCTGCTGCTACTTCATCAGTATTTTAGTATTTTTGCATCACTCCAACTCTTAGGTGCGAAGGTATGCCGATTGGACAAAAGGGGACAGATTTATTTTCAGTTTTAATCAGCAAAAAATAGATCTGTCCCCTTTGAATTCTTTGGATTAGAAAAATAAATAAGTTTCCTCTGAATATAGGCCTCGTTGGTGAACTCAGTTGCGAAAGTAGAGCTCGTCTATCTGCCGTCGTCGAATCGATAAATATTCTTCCCAGATTTTCGGAAAGTCTTCGTCGCGGGTAAGGGGGAAGGTCAGGTAAATGTGTTTACCACTAACGCTAATATACTGCCTCGTCCGTTTGAATGCGGGTTGCTCGTGAACTGATACACTCTCATCATAACCATCGTGGCGCTGCTGGATGCTGATCCGGTGCGGAGCAATCATTCCTCGTGAAAAGTCGATGACCCAACTGCTTTCCACGGCAGTGGTGAGGTAACCGTACACGCCATTGTCGGATAAGCGAATACACGATCTAGCGTGTACGCCCTCATCATCGTTTACCAGTACGATTTGGTCGTTGAAATAATTGATGCGGCTTTGATTAGGACCTGTTAGCAGAAGACCCCAACCCTCTGCTCCCATATGGAACTCACCTGTATTGTTAAATTCTGCAATCCAATCATTCGGTAGGATGATTTTGTGTCTGCTCATGTTGAGTGCTTTAGTTGCTTTAGTTAGCTCAAAAAAAGGCGATTTATTTCTTCAAAGGAAAATGAATCTGTCTTTTTGGTAAAAAAGGAGAAAGATTTATTTTCTTTAACGAAAAAATGAATCTGTCCCCTTTTGGGTGTGATTTATATGTTGGTTGGGTAGAAGCTGAGGTCGTTGGTTGAGAGTTCTATAAAGGTTGGTAGCGTTAATTTTTGATTGTCTCCTTCTAATGATAAGAATATGACGGAGTTTCCAAGCTTTAGCACGCCGCATCCGTAGTCAGTAATGGAGGTTAATTATCCGGTTATGTAAGTTGCATCGGGTTTTGAGCGGATTGATGGGCTGGATTTCTCTGAAATTAGTATGTTTTTATTCCAAGAAAATTCATCACCAATCTCCATTTCGATGTACTGATTTTCTTTTGCCCCTGGAGCTATGAGGTTTGAATAGCCTTTTCCATAGGGGCTTGAAAACTCAATATATATACTCTCAGTGAGAATTTTAATTATGCGTAATATAGTGATTTTCATCTATTTGGTTCCTTGATTTGCAGGGACGAATTTTTTTCAACGAAAGCAAATCCGAACCCCTATGATTGCAGAATGGCGCCTAGAGCGGGTATTCACAGCGCCATGGCGTGGTGAACAGTTCTGGGTCAATGTTGAGGTTTTCAAGAAGGGCGTTGATTTCCGCTTCGGAGTTCATGGTTTCTATTTTCACGATAGTAATCTCTCGGTCGTCCACGCCATCACTTGTTTCAAGTGTTTCGGTGGGAATTGTGAATATTACTAATGTATATCGGGAATTTTTTGATTGATGGATGAAATCGTAATATTGATGTGGGTCATTGGTGAATTGGTATTTATAAATGGCATATAAGGAAATCCATTTTCTTAGTAAATGGTTTTCGGATTTTAGCTCTTGTGCAATGTTGTTGTAGCCTGTTCCGTTGAGCCCGTACCATACGCTTCTTGGGATACATTTCTGTGCTGTCATTTTTGCCCCATATTCTTTTGGGCAGTGGATTATTTGTTTTGTTTTTGCTGGTGTGCACGCAGTCGTGATCATCCATGTATCTCAAGGTTTTAAAATTGTTCCCTATTATCCAGAATGGGAAGCCGGTTTTTTCGAATAGTAGCGCTTTGAGATCAGTAGAGGGCTCTAGTTTCCAGGTGTGAGTTTTATTTTTTATTTGCTAGGTTCTGCTCTTCTAAGACAGAGTCGATTTCTTTTTCCAGGTAGTTCATTGCGGGTCTCCAATTCTCGCGCGTGATACAGGCACTGATTCTAATAAGATATGTCCTCTAACTGCGCCACTAGTTCCGCGTTTCCCCGGCGTTTGGTATCCAACATGTGAAAAGGGGACTGCTGAATAGGGGGTAGGTTTATTTTTCTATTTTCTTCAGCGAAAAATAAACCTGTGTCCTTTAATTTATACTTCAAGCATAAAGTCTTCGATTTTCTTAATGTATTCAGCCTTGTTTTTTGTTCTGAATTCCCCTAGGAATATTTCAGAATTTTTTAGAGGTTTTCCTTTGTTGTCATACTTAATTGTTAGGAAATCAACTACAAATTCCCCCGATGGGTCTCCTTCCGGTTCAACTCTGGAGTCAAAGCAGTGTCCCGTAGCTCGTCGAACTCCACCTAGTAAAACTGAACTGCTAAACCACTCTGCAGTTTCAGGGGCGAGGTCAACCTCGAAAAGGTTGTTGATAGTGATTGTCCATCCACTAGGTACTCGTAGGGGTTGGAGTTCGTATTCAAGCTTGGTTTTCATGTTATTTGGTGTTTCCCATATATTTTTTAACTTGTTCTGGAGAGGCTGGGAAACTGAATGATTAAAAGGGGGCGGATTTATTTTCTTCAGCGAAAAACAAATTTTTCCCCTTTAGTCTGGTTTGTTATGAAGTTTTGTATTTTTTCAAGCATTCAAGAAGGACCGACATGAAGTGGCGCTTATCAATGGGCTCATCAGAAAAGTACGTAGTGATTTCGGAAAAAACGCGATTAAATTTCTCATTTTTGTTTAAAAAAAATGTCAATGTGTCAATGTACCATTGCTGCTCGCTTACGATGCGTTTTGTAAACTCAGGCTTGATCAGGGTGTTAAATAGGTGTGTTAACTCATCATCATTATTTATGTCGGTTTTTGCAATTAGGTCTTCTACGGTTTCATCTTGATCGCTATTTATGTCGAAAGGGAATAGTAGCGATGGGATTATGTCAAGTGTCGGTTCTAGTTTCATTTTTCATATTTCGGGAATGATGTTTTAGGTAGGCCGTTATCGTCGAGAATTGTCACGGCTTTTGTTTGTTGCTTGTATTTTGTTCCGCCCTTTTTGAAGCCTTCTCCGATCGTTCCACCCATGCTCATAGGACGCTCAGCTAACGCTTTATTGCCGGTATTTTTGTATATGCGCATCGCGCGTTTAATAGCTGTAAGTTGTGCTTTGTGGCTGGTGTATCGTGTTGAGTTCGGTGTTATCGGCTTTCCATTTCCGTAGGTTTCAATTACGCCGGTGGTTGGGTTTTTGCCAGTCGCTGCTCTATCCATCTGTGACTGAGTGGTAGTCTGTGCGCCATGTTTTTCAAGGAAGTGATACCTAGGCGAAAGATCTTCCATCGCCTTTAGCTCCTTGTATGCCATTGCTTCTGTTAGCTCATGAATCCTAGCTTGGCGCTCAGCCCGCGTCATCGTTGGTGGATTAGGTTCTCCGTCATTAACAACAGCTTTTTTTGTCGGATCGCTAACATCCCCTGATTGCGAATCCTTATTACCAGGACAGCTATTCAATCCCAACGGATCCACCCAACCCGTAGGGTTAGGCACGTACTGGTAGCTATTCAACCCACCCGCAAGCTTGATCGGATCCGGCGTCAAAAACCGTCCAGTCCCCGGATTGTAGTAGCGATGCCGGTTGTAGTGTAGGCCCGTCTCCGCGTCGAAATACTGACCCTGGAATCGCAACGGGTTATCGATTTCGCTGACGTCCAGCGCAGCGAGGTTGCCGTAGGCGCGGTACTTCGCGGACCACATGATTTCGCCGCTGTAGTCGGTGAGTTCCTGTGGCGTGCCCAGGTGATCGAGCTGATAGTAGAACGGCGTTGCCTTGCGCGGGCCTTCGCCGTCGAGCATGGCCAGCGGGCGGAAGCTGCCGGGTTCGTAGATATAGGTGCGATAACGGTTTTCACCGCTTTCGGCGATCAGGCGTTCGCCTTGCCACAGGAACTCGGTGGTGTGGCCGTCGACAGTTTTTTCGATGCGGCGACCGAAGGCGTCGTATTGGTAAGACGCGGTGCTGCCACCCGGCAGGCTGACGCCGATCAGTCGGTGCTGGCAGTCGTAGCGATATTCAGTGACGAGTTTCTGGCCAGCGCCACGGCGCTCGCGGATCAGGTTGCCATAGGCGTCGTAGTCGTAATGGCGGTCGCCCTGCATCAGCAAGCGGTTGCCTTTGACGTTGGCGAGGTTGGCCGTGCCTTCGTTGTTCTGGCCGAGCAGGTTGCCGGCCGGGTCGTGGGCGAAGCTTTCCGGTGTCGCGCCACGTACGCTGGTCAATCGATCAAGCGGGTCGTAGTGGAAGCTGCGGTTGCCTTTGCGGCTGTCGTCGATGCCGGCGAGGTTGCCGTTGGCGTCGTAGTTGTAGCGACGCTGGAAAAGGTTTTTCTCGCGTTGGCTGACGCTGTGGGCCTGCAAGCGGCCTTGTTCGTCATATTGATACTGGCTGAGCAACAGGCCTTGCTGGCGCTGCTGTTCGCGACCGGCGTTGAACTGGTGGCTGGTCAGGCGTGAGCCGTTGAGATCGATGCCGCTGAGCATGCCGCCGGGTTGGTGGCGGTAGTCGAGTTTGCTGCCATCGGGCAGGCGGCAGTGCTTGAGCTGGCCGACGCTGTCGTACTCATAACGCAAGGTGCCCCAGCCCTGATGTTCGGTGACGAGGCGATCTTGCAGGTCGTATTCGTAGGCGAGCGGCCAGTGTCCGTCGTCGACGTTGACCATGCCATTCGTGCCATTCGGGACAGATCTATTTTCTGAGTCCGACTGCGTACCAATTGAATGCGTTTACGCGCCAAATCTCGCAGCGCGCGTTCTTGCGGCGGGTGGATATATCCCGTCCGTAAAATCCCAAGTCGCAACAAATGCGCCAGGGCCGCATCATCCTTGTCATCGGCATGCTTCAAACCGTCGTAGCGTTTCATCGCCACAGGATGGGCCAGTTTCACCTCGAAACCCGCCGCCTTAAGGCCATCGACCAACCAGTACCAGTTGTAGGTCGACTCCACCACGACACCAACCAATTCAGCACGATGAGGCTCAAGCAGTGAAAGGATCGGCGTCAGCTCATTGGGGCTGCGTCGACTGACCAGTATCCGATCCGTTTCGTCGGTAATCACCACAACACTGTTGTTCGAATGCAGGTCTATGCCACAGAATTTCATCACGGCCTCCTACGCAAAAAACTAAGTTCGCACCTTGAATTTTGCGCCACCTCCGTGAGGTGGGGAGGCGGCCAGATGATTCTCAGATTTGTCTATTTTTTTGGGTTCAGTCTAGCGGGTACTCGCAGTTCCATGGGGGCGTAAATAGCTCGGGGTTTATATTATTTTCATAAAGAAAAGAGTTTATTTCTTCCTCTGTTTCCATGGTTTTGCACTTTGTGATTGTCGTGTCGTTGGCGCCAATGCTGTCTCTTGTTTCGAGAAAGTGGGTTGGGATGGTGAATTCTATAATGACGTATTTAGAATTTTTTGCATCCTCTAGAAACTTGTAGTAACTCTCTCCGGGGTATCTATTTTCAAAATTTAAATGATAAACAGCGTAGATTGCAATCCACTTTCTAAGTGACTCATCCTGCGAAGGTAGTTCCTGCGCAATCTCTGTATATGATTTTGCTTCCAAACCCCACCAAACTTTTCTAGGGATAGTCTTCTGAGTGCTCATTTTTGTCCTTCAAATTGGTTTGGCCAATAGATTCTTATAACTTCCCCTTTCACAGGGTGAAGCTGCAAATGTGGATGAGCACCATGTGGGTCGCTAGGGTCGTGATTCGCCATTGTGACTTTTCTTGTCTTAATGTCTGAAACCGGTGTGTCATCCCAGTGATAGTATTTTTCGGGTTCTTTTGTTTTTCTAAAATGCGTTTTGGCAGTCGCTGAGTTGAATTCTTCGGCGTTTCTATATCCTTGGCCCGCATATTTCCCCAAAAATAGCTCTTCAGCTTCAGCTCTGCTGTTCACGGTGACGGAGGTAGCACCTCGATCAAGTGCGTCTGATGCCCTTTTAACAGAACCATTCGACCACGGGATCTCGGGTGCCGAAGGTTCTTTCGTATCGACTCGCGCCTTCTCTGTTGGTGCAGTTGCGTTTCCTTGACCATCTCCATCTGGTGGGCATCCATTCAACCCCAACGGATCCACCCACCCCGTAGGGTTAGGCACGTACTGGTAGCTATTCAACCCACCCGCAAGCTTGATCGGATCCGGCGTCAAAAACCGTCCAGTCCCCGGATTGTAGTAGCGATGCCGGTTGTAGTGTAGGCCCGTCTCCGCGTCGAAATACTGACCCTGGAATCGCAACGGGTTATCGATTTCGCTGACGTCCAGCGCAGCGAGGTTGCCGTAGGCGCGGTACTTCGCGGACCACATGATTTCGCCGCTGTAGTCGGTGAGTTCCTGTGGCGTGCCCAGGTGATCGAGCTGATAGTAGAACGGCGTTGCCTTGCGCGGGCCTTCGCCGTCGAGCATGGCCAGCGGGCGGAAGCTGCCGGGTTCGTAGATATAGGTGCGATAA
>NZ_LRUN01000084.1 GCF_001679645.1 Pseudomonas bananamidigenes
GCCGAAACCGGTGTTGATGCCGTACGCGATGCGGTTCTCGGCGAGGATCTGCTCGACGCAGGCGACGCTGGCTTCGATCTGCGCGGCGGCGCTGTTGTCGAGAGTCAGCTTGACCGGTTGCTGATAGACATCACGCAGTTGGGCCAGGCTCAGTTGGCCGGGGATCAGGTTCAGCGCAGTCATCTTGTGCTCCTTTTGAGAGTTTCTTGTTAACTCGCCAGACGCTCCGGAGATGTCCGTTGTCCGTCGCGTCTGCCCTTTTGGGGAGCCGCGCCTTGGCACGCTGGCGTGGGTAGTTTTCAGTGCAGGTCCGGCAGAGCCTTGTGCAGCAGTTCCGGGTCTTTCAACACACTCGCAGCCGCCGCGATATCCGGCGCCAGCCAGCGGTCCTGATCGTAGGCAGGAACCTTCTCGCGCAGCAGTCGCCACGCCACATCGGTGCCCGCGCCGAAGCGTTGTTCCTTGAGAAACTCAAACGCCTGGGCCGCCAGCAGGTACTCGATGGCAAGGATCTGCGTGCAGTTTTCCAGTGCGCGAAGCAGCTTCAGCGCGGCGCTGGTGCCCATGCTCAGGTGGTCTTCCTGCAGGCCGGAAGTGACGTAGTTGTCGAGCACCGCCGGTTGCGCCAGCTGGCGGTTTTCCGCACACAGTGACGCGGCGACGTATTGCACGATCATCATCCCGGAGTTCACCCCCGGATTGGCCACCAGAAACGCCGGCAGGCCGCTGACGTGGGGGTTGATCAGACGATCCAGACGCCGTTCGGCAATCGAGCCGATTTCGGCCATCGCGATGGCCAGCAAATCCGCCGCCAGCGCCACCGATTGCCCGTGCGGATTGGCCTGGGACATGACGCGGAAGTCGTCCGGCGTGCCCAGCAGCAACGGGTTATCGGTGCAGCCGTTGAGTTCGGTTTCGATCTGTTTGATTGCATGCGCCAGTTGATCCCGTGCAGCCCCGTGCACCTGCGGAATCGAGCGGATGCTCAATGCATCCTGAGTGCGAATGCCTTTGCTCGACGCGATCACTTCACTGCCATCGAGCAGCGCGCGCAGATTGACACCGACCTGTTGCATGCCCGGGTGCGGCTTGAGCGCGATGATCTCGGCGTCGAACGCGGCGATCTGGCCGCGCTGGGCTTCGAAACTCATGGCACCGACCACGTCGGCCCATTGCACCAGACGCGTGGCATCGGCAATCGCCAGGCAGCCGAGGCCGGTCATGCATGGCGTGCCGTTGACCAGGCACAACCCGTCCTTCGCACCGAGCTGAACAGGCTGCAGACCCTCCTCCGTCAACGCCTGCTGCGCGGAAATCACTTGCCCGCGATAACTGACATTGCCCACGCCCAGCAGCGTGATGCCGATGTGGGCCATGTGGGTCAGGTAACCCACCGAACCCTGGGACGGCACTTGCGGGGTGATGCCGCGATTGAGCAACGCCAGCAGTGCTTCGACCACTTGCCGATGAATCCCGGACTTGCCGTGACTGTAATTGCGAATCGCGGCGCACATGATGGCGCGGGTCTGCTCGTCGGCCAGTACCGGGCCGACGCCACAGGCATGACTGAGCAAGGTGTTGCGCGACAGCTGGCTCAGCTGTTGGTCTTTCAGCGAGACGTTGGACAGACCGCCCAGCCCGGTGTTGACGCCATAGGCGCGCTCGCCGCTGGCAACAATGCGCTGGACAATGCCCTGGGCATTTTCGATGCGCGCCCAGGCCTGGGCCGACAGCTCCAGCTGCGCACCGTGCCGGGCTACCGCGACCACATCCTGCCAACGCATCGGAGCGTCGGCGATAACGATTTTTTCAGCCTGGGACATCTGGAACCTCATACCAATTCTGTTGATGCAGGTCACCCTGTGGCGAGGGAGCTTGCTCCCGCCGGGCTGCGGAGCAGACCCAAAAAACCTGCGACGGGAGCAAGCTCCCTCGCCACACAAATGGTGCTGTTTAAACCACCGCCGCCCGCCGCTGCACGAACCGGTCGACATATTCGTCCGCCGGCGAATGCAGGATCTCTTTCGGCGTACCGACCTGAATCAGGCGGCCGTCCTTGAGGATCGCGATGCGGTTGCCGATGCGCACGGCCTCGTCGAGGTCGTGGGTGATAAAGACGATGGTCTTGTGCAGGGTCTTTTGCAGCTCCAGCAACTGATCCTGCATCTCGGCGCGGATCAACGGGTCGAGGGCGCTGAACGCCTCGTCCATCAGGATGATGTCGGTGTCCGCCGCCAGGGCGCGGGCCAGGCCGACACGCTGACGCATGCCGCCGGAAAGCTGGTGCGGGTATTTGTTTTCGTAGCCCTTGAGGCCCACGGTGTTGATCCAGTGCAGCGCGCGTTCGGCGCACAGTTGCTTGCTCTCGCCGCGCACTTTCAGGCCGTAGGCGACGTTGTCGAGCACAGTCCGGTGCGGCAGCAGACCGAAGCTCTGGAACACCATGCTGATCTTGTGCCGGCGAAATTCACGCAGGGCGTCCATGTCGTATTGCAGGATGTCCACGCCGTCCACCAGGATCGCGCCGCTGGTCGGATCGATCAGGCGGTTGAAGTGGCGCACCAGCGTGGATTTGCCGGAGCCGGACAGGCCCATGATCACGAATATCTCGCCGGTGCCGATGCTCAGGGACAAGTCATTGACCCCGACCACACACCCGGTCTCGTTCAGCACCTGTTCCTTGGTCTTGCCCTGACCGACCATCGCCAGGGCGTCCTTGGCGCGGTTGCCGAAAATCTTGAAGACATTTCTGACTTCAATCTTGCTCACGGTTGCGTTGCTCATTTGCTCACCTCGTGCCGTGGCCGACCATACGCCTGGGTAATGCGGTCGATGACCACTGCGAGAATCACGATCGCCAGACCGGCTTCCAGGCCACGTCCGACGTTGAGGGTCTGGATGCCCACCAGCACATCTTCACCCAGACCACGGGCGCCGATCATCGAGGCGATCACCACCATCGACAGGGCCATCATGGTGGTCTGGTTGATCCCGGCCATGATGCTCGGCAGGGCCAGCGGCAGTTGCACGCCGAACAGCTGTTGCCAGCGGTTGGCGCCGAAAGCGTTGATCGCTTCCATCACTTCACCGTCGACCTGGCGGATACCCAGATCGGTCAGGCGGATCAGCGGTGGCGCAGCGTAGATCACGGTGGCGAAAATCGCCGGCACCTTGCCCAGGCCGAACAGCATCAGCACCGGAATCAGGTACACGAAGCTGGGCATGGTCTGCATGATGTCGAGCAACGGCATCAGGAACGAACGCAGGCGGTTGCTGCGGGCCGAGAGAATCCCCAGCGGCACCCCGATCAGCACCGAGATGACCGTGGCGACCATCATCAGCGCCAGCGTCTGCATGAGCTTGTCCCACAGGCCGACGGCACCGACCAGGAACAGCAGGCCGACAATCACGGCGGTGGTCACGACCTTGCGGGTGGCGTGCCAGGCCACGCCCGCGACGATGGCCAGCATCAACCACCACGGCACGGCGCGCAGCAGGCCTTCAAGGTTGACGATGGCCCACAGCAGGGTGTCGGAGATATGGCGGAACACGTCGCCGTAGTTGGTGACCAGTGCATCGACCCAACCGTTGACCCAGTCGGCGATGGAAAACGTAAAGCGTTCGGGAAACATAAGCGGCTCTCAATCAGAAATCTCAATCAAGCGAGTACGGCAAATCTCCCGGCCAGCCTCACGGTTGACCGGGAGGTATCGACCTACAGCGCCGCGTCGATTTTCTTGGCAGCGTCGTCGCTGACCCACGCATGCCAGACCTCAGGATGTTCCTTGAGGAAGATTTTCGCCAGTTTCGGCGACTCGATCCGCTCCTTGGTCATGCGACCCAGGTTCTGGTTAAGCAGGTCGATCGGCAGGTTGACCTTTTCCAGCACGGCCACCAGCTCGGGCGCTTCGTCATGGAAGGTCTTGGACAGGCCCACTTTGATGGTCACGCGCTTGTCGACGCCGGGTTTCTCTTCCAGTTTGACCGCGTCGATCTGGCCCATCAGCGGGGTTGGCGACCAGTAGTAAAACAGGATCGGCTCGCCGCGCTTGTAACTCGACAGCACCGCCGCATCCAGCGCCGGGCCGGTGCCCGGGCGGAAGTTGGTATAGCTGTTTTCCAGGCCGTAGCTTTTCAGCATTTCGCTGTTGTCCAGCTCGCAGGTCCAGCCGGCCGGGCAGTTGTAGAAACGGCCCTTGGACGGTTCTTCGGCATCCTTGAAGATCGCCGAGTATTTGCCCAGGTCCGCAATGTTTTTCAGGTCCGGCGCCTTGGCTTCGATCTTGCGCTTGGCATCACCTTCGATCACATAACGCGGCACGTACCAGCCTTCCACCGCACCGACCACCGGGGCGCCGACACCGACGACCTTGCCGGCCTTCTCGGCCTTGTTCCAGACCTCGCTGCGGCCGACCCACTCTTCGGCGAACACTTGAATATCGTTGCTGCTCAGGGCGTTTTCCATGGTGATGGAGTTGCCCGGCAGGCTGTCGGTCTTGCAGTCGTAACCTTTCTCCAGCACGACCTGCAGCACGTCGGTCAGCAACATCGCGCTTTCCCAGTTCAGGCCGGCGAATTTCACCGGTTTGCCGGATTCGCACCAGCCGGCGGCCTGGGTGGCGCCGGCACTGGCCAGCAGGCCCATGGACAGCAATGTGGTCAGCAGGGTCTTGTTCGATTTCATTGTTGCGACGCTCCTAATCATGAATTGGCTTACGGCAGTTCAAGAGGCATCCAGCCCTGTCCACGTCCAGTCAGGCCTGCGCCGCAGCGCGGCCGGTCCCGCTTGTTTCAGTTGGTGCAACGCTGTTCTGCTCGACCGGCAGAATCAGTTTGTCGGGTACGCTGCCATGCCATTTTTTTGCGCATACGTAGTAAAGCGCAGCAGGCAACACCAGACCGATGATCCACGAGATATCCACATCACCCAGCGCGGCCACCAGCGGACCGGTGTAGAACTTGGTGGAGATGAACGGCAGCTGCACCAGCACACCGAACACATAGACGCTGATCCCGAGCAGGTTCCAGCGGCCGTAGCGACCGTTCGGATCGGCCAGTGCCGGGACGTCGTAGTGCTCACGGGTGATGCAGTAGTAGTCCACGAGGTTGATCGCGCTCCACGGCGTGAAGAACGCCAGCAGGAACAGAATGAAAGACTTGAACGCCCCGAGGAACGAGTGCTGGCCGAGCAGGGCGATCAGGGTCGCGGCACCGACGATCACCAGCACGAATACCAGACGCTGCATGCGGCTGACCGTCAGGTGGCCACGGAAGCCGCTGATGATGGTCGCGATGCACATGAAGCTGCCGTAGGAGTTCAGGGTGGAGATGGTGACCTTGCCGAACGCGATGCTGAAATACAGCAACGCTGCGGTAGCCCCCGTGCCGCCCAGACCGACGATGTAAGCCACTTCATGACCGGCAAACTGGCCGTTCGCCGAAGCCGCCGCGAACACACCGAGAATCATCGCCACCTGCGCGCCGATCACCGAACCGGCGCCGGCAGCAAAGAAGGTTTTCACCGAGGACACCTTGCTTGGCAGGTAGCGGGAGTAGTCCGCCACGTAAGGGCCGAAAGCGATCTGCCAGGACGCCGCCAGCGACACCGCCAGCAGGAAACTGCTCCAGCTGAAGTGGCGGATCTGCAGGAGTGCACCGACATCCACCTGGCTCATCAGACGGCTGAACAGATAAACGAAAGCGATCACGCCGATGGCACTGGCGATACGGCCGATCCAGTGAATCACCCGATAGCCGAGCACCGTGACCACAACGATGACGCTGGCGAAAAGCAGGATGCCGACCGTGTCGCTGACCCCGAACAACTGACCCAGCGCCTGCCCCGACAGCACGGTGCCGGTGGCGGTGAAACCCAGGTACATCAGGCACACCAGCACGATGGGAATCGCCGCACCATAAACCCCGAACTGCACACGGCTGGAGATCATCTGCGGCAGGCCCAGCTTCGGCCCTTGCGCCGCGTGCAGCGCCATCACGCCGCCGCCCAGCAATTGACCGATCAACAGACCGATCAGCGACCAGAACACATCGCCACCCAGTACCACGGCCAGGGCCCCGGTGACGATCGCGGTGATTTGCAGGTTGGCACCCATCCACAGGGTGAACTGACTGAATAGACGACCGTGTCTTTCCGCTTCCGGGATGTAGTCGATCGAACGCCTTTCGATCAACGGTTTGTTGCTTGCACGATCGGTGTTGCCAGCCATGATTCAACCTCTATGGATTGTTTTAATTGTTCACTAAGCTTCTGTAGGGCAGCTTTTCTGTGGGAGCGAGCTTGCTCGCGAAAGCGATTTGTCAGTCAGCACAGATACTGAATGTGCCGGCCTCTTCGCGAGCAAGCTCGCTCCCACACAAAGCCAAAGCCCTTTATTTGCCGGTGATCATCGGCAGGTTCAGCCCCTGCTCCCTGGCGCAGTCGATGGCGATCTGGTAACCGGCATCGGCATGACGCATCACACCAGTGCCCGGGTCGTTGTGCAGCACACGAGCGATGCGCTCGGCCGCCTCATCGGTACCGTCGCAGACGATCACCATGCCCGAGTGCTGGGAGAAGCCCATGCCGACGCCGCCACCGTGGTGCAGCGAGACCCAGGTCGCGCCGCTCGCGGTGTTGAGCAAGGCGTTGAGCAGCGGCCAGTCGGAGACGGCGTCGGAGCCGTCCTGCATCGATTCGGTTTCGCGGTTCGGGCTGGACACCGAGCCGGAGTCGAGGTGGTCGCGACCGATCACGATCGGCGCCGACAGCTCGCCGCGGCGGACCATTTCGTTGAACGCCAGACCGAGTTTGGCGCGCAGACCCAGGCCGACCCAGCAGATCCGCGCCGGCAGACCCTGGAAGCTGATGCGCTCGCGGGCCATGTCCAGCCAGTTGTGCAGGTGGGCGTCGTCCGGGATCAGTTCCTTGACCTTGGCGTCGGTCTTGTAGATGTCCTGTGGATCACCCGACAGCGCCGCCCAGCGGAACGGGCCGATGCCACGGCAGAACAGCGGACGGATGTAGGCCGGCACGAAACCCGGGAAGTCGAAGGCGTTTTCCACGCCCTCTTCCTGGGCCATCTGACGGATGTTGTTGCCGTAGTCGAAGGTCGGGATGCCTTGCTTCTGGAAGTCGAGCATGGCTTTGACGTGCACCGCCATCGACTGCTTGGCGGCCTTGATCACTGCGGCCGGTTCGGTCTTGGCGCGGGCGCGGTATTGCTCCCAGGTCCAGCCGGCAGGCAGGTAGCCGTTGAGCGGGTCGTGGGCGCTGGTCTGGTCGGTGACCATGTCCGGACGCACGCCACGACGGACCAGTTCCGGGAGGATTTCGGCGGCGTTGCCGCACAGGGCGATGGAGATCGCCTTGCCTTCTTTGGTGTACTTCTCAATCCGCGCCAGCGCATCGTCGAGGTCCTTGGCCTGCTCGTCGACGTAACGGGTCTTGAGGCGGAAATCGATGCTGGTCTGCTGGCATTCGATGTTCAGCGAGCAGGCACCGGCCAGGGTCGCGGCCAGCGGCTGGGCGCCGCCCATGCCGCCGAGGCCGGCGGTCAGGACCCAGCGGCCCTTGAGGTTGGAGTCGTAATGCTGGCGACCGGCCTCGACGAAGGTTTCGTAGGTGCCCTGGACGATGCCCTGGCTGCCGATGTAGATCCAGCTGCCGGCGGTCATCTGGCCGTACATGGCCAGGCCCTTGGCGTCGAGTTCGTTGAAGTGTTCCCAGGTCGCCCAGTGCGGCACCAGGTTGGAGTTGGCGATCAGCACGCGCGGCGCGTTGCTGTGGGTCTTGAACACGCCGACCGGCTTGCCGGACTGCACCAGCAGGGTTTCGTCGTCATTCAGGTTGGTCAGGCTTTCGACGATCTTGTCGTAGCACTCCCAGTTGCGCGCAGCGCGACCGATGCCGCCGTAGACCACCAGCTCTTTCGGGTTCTCGGCCACTTCCGGGTCGAGGTTGTTCATCAGCATGCGCAGCGGCGCTTCGGTCAGCCAGCTCTTGGCGGTCAGCTTGTTGCCGCGGGCAGCGCGGATTTCGACGTCACGGAATTTGGTAGTTTTTGCGTCAGTCACGAAAAAGACTCCTCAGCGATCAATTCAAACCAACCCTGGCGATGGGCAAGCGGCTTGTGCGCTTCAATGCGCGACAAGCGAATCAGGGACGCTGCGGAGAATCGCTGACGACTCATACGCATACGTCTTTACTTGTACATACAAGCATATGCAATCGAGCGGCCAACTTGTTGGAGGGCTGTTCAACAAAAATGCCGGACACGGCTGGAGGACGCCTGCATCAAGGGTTGTGGCGTGTATGAATTTTTTCGCGGGGTTGGTTACAGGACGCGGAAGGCCGTTTCAGGAACGTGGTTTTGCGCCACGCTGGGGCGTTCGGTAACAAGTTGGTGCGCCGAGGGAAACAGGATTTGAGATGCAGATGTGGCGAGGGAGCTTGCTCCCGCTGGAGACCGAAGGGCTCCCGGTTCTGGCGAATACCAGACCGGGGCCGCTTCGTAGCCCAGCGGGAGCAAGCTCCCTCGCCACAATGTGTTTTACATGCGCAGATGTATCAGCGTGTCGCCAGCTCGATCACGCAGCAGCCGGCATTGACAGCAATCTCCACCAGACCGGTGTTGCCGTCCAGTTGCAGGCAATCATGTCGGCCAAGCTGCGCAGCGCTGTCACCGATCCACACTTGCAACGACTCGCTGACGCTGAACACGAGAACCGTGCCGGCGGAGCTGAAAAACCGCTGCTCGCCATCCAGCCACTGCAAGCGCGCGCTGTAACGCTGCGGCGAATAGATCAGGTTGAAGTCGCGGATCGCTCCGCCGAGCAATGTACAGGACACCTGGCTTTCGCCGCTGAAGGCGAACGGGTCGAGGGGTAACAGCGGCCGGGTGTCGTCACCGTCGACACACAAGGTCATGCCGTCGCCCTGCAACACAGTGATCACGCGCTGATAACCGCTGAACGTCGAGAAACCACCGGATTCGGCGATGTCGGCAATCGACAGGCGCCAGCCGAAACCGTCGAGACCGGCACCAGCGTCTCGGGTGATTTCCTCGGTGCTGCCGCCGCCGTTTTTCCACGGCATGCGCGGGTAGCCTTCGGCGCGTAGAACCTTCAACTCTTTCATTTATGGAACCGACCTTCCAGACGATGACGGGAACCGGGGTGGATCAGACGCGCAGCGGTTACCGGCTGACGGCCCGACCAGGTGCGGCGGCGGATCAGCAGGCACGGCTCGCCCTTTTCGATCTGCAGCAATTTGCATTCGGACGGCTCGGCGAGGATCGCTTCGACCACATGTTCGCCTTCGGTCAGCGGCGCAACCTGGTTCAGATAGGCATATGGCGTTTGCAGGGTGAAATCCTGCTTGAGGTATTCCGGGGCGACCAGCGCGTTGACGAAGCGATCTTCGATCTGCACCGGTATGTCGTTTTCGTAATGCACGATCAGCGAGTGGAACACCTTCTGCCCTTCACGCATGTCCAGCGCCAGGGCGCGCTCGGAGCCGGCGGCCTCTTCTTCCAGGGTGATCACCTGGCAGGTGTGGCGATGGCCACGGGAGGCGATTTCGTCGGCAATGTTGTGCACTTCGAACAGCGCGGACTGGCTCTTCGGCTCGGCGACGAAGGTACCGACGCCTTGCATGCGCACCAGCAGACCGTCGGCGGTCATCTCACGCAGCGCGCGGTTGATGGTCATGCGGCTGAAGCCCAGCTGGCTGACCAGTTCGCTTTCCGACGGCACGCGGTAATGCGGCGGCCAGTTACCACTGTCGATCTGCTGGGTGATCATCTGTTTGACGCGGGCGTACAAGGGCGCCGGACTGTCGCCCATGTTCGCGGCCAACGGAGAGACTGGAGGCGGAGTCGGCACGATGGATCCCTGTTCATTGGATAAGGTTGCTAGCTTGCCGGAGTTTACCGGGCAGGCAAACGTCTGTATATGTATATACAAATAACACACGATGGGGTGCTGAACCATGTCCGCCTTCTTTGCCGAACGCGCGCTGCTGCCTAACGGATGGGCCAACAATGTACGTCTCGAGGTCAGCGCCGATGGCGTGTTGACCCGAATCCAGGCCGATTCCACCGCAGAGGGCGCCGAACGGCTGAGCGGTCCGCTGCTGCCGGGCATGCCGAATCTGCACTCCCACGCATTCCAGAGAGCGATGGCGGGACTGGCGGAAGTGGCCGGCAATCCCAACGACAGTTTCTGGACCTGGCGCGACTTGATGTACCGGCTCGTCGGAAAAATCAGCCCGGACCAGCTCGGTGTGATCGCCCGTCAGCTGTACATCGAAATGCTCAAGTCCGGTTACACCTCGGTAGCCGAATTCCATTACGTTCATCACGATCAAAGCGGCCAGCCGTACGCCGACCCGGCGGAACTCGCGTTGCGCATCAGCCAGGCCGCCAGCTCCGCCGGCATCGGTCTGACGCTGCTGCCGGTGCTCTACAGCCACAGCGGTTTCGGTGGCCAGACGCCCAACGACGGTCAGCGCCGCTTTATCAACAGCACCGAAAACTACCTGAAACTGCAATCGCGCCTGCAGCCGTTGCTCGCTCGGCAGAAGGCGCAGTCGCTGGGATTGTGTTTCCACTCGTTGCGCGCGGTCACGCCGCAGCAGATCAGCGAAGTGCTGGCAGCCAGCGACAAGCATTGCCCGGTGCACATCCACATCGCCGAACAGCAGAAGGAAGTCGACGATTGCCTGAGCTGGAGCGGGCGCCGTCCGTTGCAATGGCTGTACGAAAACACCGAAGTCGATCAGCGCTGGTGCCTGGTACACGCCACCCACGCCAATCCGGACGAAGTCACGCTGATGGCCAAGAGTCGCGCCATTGCCGGCCTGTGCCTGACCACCGAAGCCAATTTGGGCGACGGAATTTTCCCGGCGGTGGATTTCCTCGCTCAGGGCGGACGCATGGGCATTGGTTCCGACAGCCATGTGTCGTTGAGCGTGGTGGAAGAATTGCGCTGGCTGGAATACGGCCAGCGTCTGCGCGACCAGCGGCGCAACCGCTTGTATGGCGCGGATCAACCGATGGTCGGGCGCACGCTGTATGACGCCGCCCTGGACGGTGGCGCTCAGGCACTGGGCCAGCCGATCGGCGCGCTGGAGGTCGGCAAACGCGCCGACTGGATCGTGCTCGATGGCAACGATCCGTATCTGGCCACCGCCAGCGGCGACGGGATCCTCAACCGCTGGCTGTTTGCCGGTGGTGACCGTCAGGTGCGCGATGTGCTGGTCAATGGTCAGTGGGTCGTACGTGAAGGTCGGCATGCCGGGGAAGAAGACAGTAATCGTGCCTTCACCCAGGTGCTGCGAGAGCTTTTGGGCTGACAAAAACCTCTGTTACTGATCGTTCCCACGCTCTGCGTGGGAATGCCTCAATGGACGCTCTGCGTCCGCTTTTGGGACGCTCTGCGTCCCAGGCTGCATTCCCACGCGGGCGTGGGAACGATCAAAGAGGAGTGAGTCAGTTGGACGTCCTGGCCATCTGCTGATCCGACGTCCGCCAGATCAACCGCGTGGTGTCGTACCCCTGCTGACGCGCCTTGCTCAGCAGGTCCTCACGCACGACTCCATTGACGGTCGGCGTGCGCGACAAAAGCCACAGGTAACGTCGGCTCGGGTCGCCAACGATGGCGGTCTTGTAGTCGTCACTGACGTACAGCACCCAGTATTGGCCCTTGGCCGAACCCGGAATCAGCCGCGAAAACCAGGTATCGAACTCGACCCACAATTTGTCGGTCTTGCCCGGCACCTGTGGATAAGCCTTGCCCTTTACCTCTTCCCATTGCCAGTCCTTGGTCAGGCAACGGTTGAACACCCCCAGGTTGCCGTCAGGCTCGAGGGTATACCGGGCTTCGGATTGGGCGCAGTTGCGCTGGAAATACATCGGCAGCCGCGCCAGCTCATACCAGGTGCCCTGGTAACGCTTGAGGTTGACGCTGTGGACTGTGTTCGGCGCCAGCGGATCTTCACCGGTCGTGGCGCAGCCGGCCAATACCAGGCCGGCAAAAAGGATAAGCAATAACCGCTTCATTGTTTTTCTCCCGTGGGCGCGTAGCCCCGGTTTACTTCAGGCCTTGACCGGAAAACATCAGCACTTTGTCACCGGCGTACTGCACGCTGATAAAGCTGTTCTTGTCGCCCCAGGTGCAACTGGACATGCCGAGCGCGCCCGAGCAATCGGTGGGTTTGCCGAGCAGCGTTTCCACTTCCGCCTTGGCCATGCCGGTCGAGAGCTTCGAATAGTTTTCCTGATTGACCTTGCTGCATGCGGCCAACAGCACGCAAAACGACAGAAGGGCGATAGATCGCAGCAACATGGTGTAACTCCTGGAACGGAAGGGGGATGGCCTGGCGCCAACCAGAAGCTTAGAAGAGAAAACCCCTGTCTGGTTCCCTCGGCAGGCGGCTATTTATTGACCCGCTCGTCCGGCTTTCATCGATAAATCAGACACTTTGTAGGGCTATTGAGCATTTCGTCGCCTTTAACGAAAGCGTCCTCATCTTTGACGCGCAGCGGTCGAAATAAGAGCAGCGCAAAGCCCGAGAGTGTGGCAAATTGCCGCCCTTTCTTGACCAGCCCCTTCGCGGTAGCTCACTTAATGACCAGAAACATGAAATTCAGCCACAAGATCTTGTTGGCTGCCGCCCTCGTGGTGGCCGTTGCGTTCGCCTGTTTCATTTTGTTCAACGACTATCGACAACGCGAAGCCCTGAGCAACAGCACCGAATCCTCGATGCAGGAACTGGGCAGCCTGACCACCAGCAACATCCAGACCTGGCTGGAAAGCCGAATCCAGCTGCTGCAATCGATGTCGCAGCAGGTGGTCGCCGATGGCAATGCTCCGGCCAGCCTGAAACGCATCATCGACCTGCCCGCCTACACCGGCAATTTCCAGCTCAGCTATTTCGGCGGCGCCGATGGCGTGATGTTCTCGATCCCGGCCGGCAACCGCGCACCGGACTATGACCCGCGCGCCCGTGGCTGGTACAAGGCTGCGAACAGCGCCCAGCAGACCATCGTCACCGAGCCCTACATCGCCGCCTCATCGGGCAAACTGGTGATCACCATCGCCACCCCGGTGCAGCGTCAAGGCCAGATGATCGGTGTGGCCGGCGCCGACATCGACCTGACCAGCGTCAGCGCGATCATCAACTCGCTGAATTTCGGCGGCCACGGCCACGCCTTCATCGTCAGTGCCGATGGCAAGATCCTGATCCACCCGGACAGCAAGCTGGTGCTCAAGACCCTGGCCGAGGCCTATCCCAACGGTACGCCGAAAGTCAGCCCTGGCCTGAAGGAAGTCGAGTTCGACGGCAAGACCCAACTGATCTCCTTCACCCGCGTCAACGGCGTGCCATCGGCCGACTGGTACGTGGCCCTGGTGCTGGACAAGGACACGGCGTTCTCGATGCTCAGCGAGTTCCGCACCTCGGCACTGATCGCGATGGTCATTGCCGTGGTGATCATCATCGCTTTGCTCGGCATGCTGATCCGCGTGCTGATGCAACCGCTGCTGACCATGGGCCGCGCCATGCATGACATCGCCGAAGGCGAAGGCGACCTGACCAAACGACTGACCATCCATGGCCACGACGAATTCGGCGCGCTGGGCCTGTCGTTCAACCGTTTTGTCGAGCGTATTCACACTTCGATCCGCGAAGTGTCTTCGGCCACCGGGCAGGTCAACGAAGTCGCCCTGCGGGTGGTCGCAGCATCCAACTCGTCGATGTTCAATTCCGATCAGCAGGCTTCGCGCACCAACAGCGTCGCCGCGGCCATCAATCAACTCGGCGCCGCCGCCCAGGAAATCGCCCAGAACGCCGCCCTTGCTTCGCAACACTCGAGCGATGCACGCAGCCTGGCGGTCGACGGCCAGCAGGTTGTGGATAAAACCATCCAGGCGATGCAGCAACTGTCGGCAAAGATCAGCGACTCCTGCGGCAATATCGAAACCCTGAACAGTAACACTGTGAACATCGGGCAGATTCTGGAAGTGATCACCAGCATCTCCCAGCAGACCAATCTGCTGGCGCTCAACGCCGCCATCGAAGCCGCCCGTGCCGGTGAAGCCGGTCGGGGGTTCGCCGTGGTCGCCGACGAAGTGCGCAATCTGGCGCACCGCACCCAGGATTCGGCGCAGCAAGTGCAGAGCATGATCGAAGAACTGCAGGTCGGAGCACGCCAGGCGGTCGGCATCATGATCGAGAGTCAGCGCGAGAGCGAAAGCAGCGTCGGCATCGCCAACCAGGCCGGCGAACGCCTGGGAAGCGTGACCCAGCGCATCGGCGAGATCGACGGGATGAACCAGTCGGTGGCGACCGCGACCGAAGAGCAGACGGCGGTGGTCGAGTCGATCAACGTCGACATCAACGAGATCAACACGCTGAACCAGGAAGGTGTGGAGAACCTGCAGGCAACGTTGCGCGCTTGTGCGGATCTGGAGCAGCAGGCGGCGCGGTTGAAGCAGTTGGTGGGTAGTTTCAGGATTTAAGGCACTGCCGCAGGCCTCTTCGCGAGCAGGCTCGCTCCCACACTGAAAAGTATTTCAGATGTGGGAGCGAGCCTGCTCGCGAAAGCGGCCCCAGCAACAACGGAGATTCAGAATCTGGACCCGGGCTCGGAAAGAAACGCCAACTCCTCCACCGTAGACTCCCTTCCCAACACCGCATTGCGATGCGGGAACCGTCCAAACCGCGCAATCACCTTCTGATGCCGTTCGGCATAATCCAGATTGTCGGCAAACACCCCGCGCTCCGCTTCCGGCTGCTCAGCCACCAATTCAATGAATCGCGAAACGGCCTCGTTCTGCACCGCAAGGTTTTCGCAGTGTTCGAAGACGAGGTAGATGAAGAGTCGCTGAATCGGTTTCAACTGCCGGTCGAAATCCGCCGCGATGCCTTGGGCAACCAGCTTCTGCGCCCGCAGATCGCCGGAAAAGGCCTTGGGTGTATCACGAAAGATCATTCGCGGAAGTTGATCGAGCAACAGCACCACCGCCAGCCAGCCTTCGGGACGTTGCGTCCACTCGGTCAATCCGCCGGCGAGGGCCTGATCGACAAGGACCCCGAAACGCTCACGCGCTTCGAGGTCCTGGCTGTCTTTCTTGCCGAACCACAACTTGCCCTGTTGCGCCGTCACTTCAGTAGCCGACTCGGCATGGCCGAACCACCAATCGAGCAACGGCTGCCAGGGCGCGGTCATGATTTATTCCTTGTGGTAAGCCGTGGCGCGGGCGACTTCTTCTTTCGAGCCGAGGAACACCGCCACACGCTGGTGCAGGCCTTCAGGCTGGATGTCGAGGATGCGCTGGTGACCGTCGGTGGAAGCGCCGCCCGCCTGTTCCACCAGGAACGACATCGGGTTGGCTTCGTACATCAGACGCAGCTTGCCCGGCTTGGACGGCTCGCGGCTGTCACGCGGGTACATGAACAGACCGCCACGGGTCAGGATGCGGTGTACGTCGGCGACCATCGCCGCGACCCAGCGCATGTTGTAGTTCTTTTTCAGCGGGCCTTCTTCACCGGCCAGCAGTTCCGAAACGTAGCGCTGTACCGGGGCTTCCCAGTGACGCTGGTTGGACATGTTGATCGCAAATTCCTGGGTGCTTTCAGGAATGGTGATGTCTTCGTGGGTCAGGACGAAGCTGCCCATTTCGCGGTCCAGGGTGAAGCCCTTCACGCCGTTGCCCAGGGTCAGGATCAGCATGGTCTGCGGACCGTAGATCGCATAACCGGCAGCGACCTGCTGGGTGCCCGGCTGCAGGAAGGCCTTTTCGTTCAGGGCTTCGTTCTGGCTCAGGTATTCGTTCGGGCAGCGCAGTACCGAGAAAATGGTACCGACCGGGGCGTTGATGTCGATGTTCGAAGAGCCGTCCAGCGGGTCGAATACCAGCAGGTAGGCGCCTTTCGGGTATTTGCCCGGGATCTGGTAGGCGTTGTCCATTTCTTCGGACGCCATGCCGGCCAGGTGACCGCCCCACTCGTTGGCTTCGAGCAGAATTTCGTTGGACAGCACGTCGAGTTTCTTCTGCACTTCGCCTTGCACGTTTTCCGTGCCCATGCTGCCCAGCACGCCGCCCAGGGCGCCTTTGGACACGGCGTGGCTGATCTCTTTGCAGGCACGCGCCACCACTTCGATCAGGAAGCGCAGATCGGCAGGAGTGTTGTTGCTGCGGGTCTGCTCAATCAAATAGCGACTCAGGGTAACGCGGGACATGGACGGCTCCGGTGGAATGGGGGGCTGAAAACCCGCGCAGTTTACAGGGAGTCTGAAAACGTAGCGAGCAATGACGCCCGGTAACGTGCGTCGAGTGCAATTCCTGCTATCAGACGTGATCGGACCGGGAGAGTTCAGGCACGGATTTCAGCGTAGTCGCAAACCCGACGGGTGTAGAGGCCACACCCGTCCGATTCAGGATTTGGCCGGCGGTTTGCGCAGCAGACTGAACGCCATCACCGCCAGAAACAGCACACTGAGCAGCAGCACCGCCCACAGGCCGAATTTCTTCCAGTTGGTGTCCGCCGTGGCCGAGGTGGTAGCCGTCGTTGTCCGGGTTGCCACCGCTTCACCTTGCACTGTGGCCTTGCCCAGCGTGGCCAGTTTCTCCGGTTTGAAATCGGGGATCAGCGTGCTCAGCGGCAGGTTCGCCGTTCTCATCGTCGGATTGCCCAGCGCCAGGCTGTAAGGCCCGTCACCGCGCGCAAGGAAGATCACCTGCGTGGCGCGCACCGCGTACTTGAGGCTCGGGGCCTGTTCGCCCAGACCGCCGCCGCGTTCGTCGACCGTCAGTTTCAACTGCTGGACGGTCTGCCCGTAAAGCTGCAATTCGTTCTGCACCACGTCCTGGCCATTCTGGGTCAGGCGATAGAGCAGACCACTGCTCATCGTCTGCCACGGCAGACTGGTTTCGCGGCGTCCCGACAGCGTCACCGGCGCCAGGCTGTTGGGCTGTTTCAACTCGACCTGAACCCGTTCGACATTCAGCCCCATCGGCAGCTGCCAGATGTATTCACCGGCCTTGGTGCTGCTGCCGGTCAGCGCCGGTGACCAGACCAGCGGCAACGGCAGGTTTTGCGGATCGCTGCTTTTCAGCTGCGCCGAGGTCAGCGTTGGTGCTGCATTCGGCGAATCCCACAACAGCCGCAGATAACGCGCCGATTGCCCCGGCAACGCAACTTCATGCTGTTCGATGCGCTCATCGGAAAAGGTCAGGCGTGCAACTTGGCCTTCACCCCATGGTTGCCAGTGCTGCAAGTCGTCGCTGGCCTCGATGCTGAAACGCTGGAAGCCATCCCGCTCGCTGGTCCAGTCGAGAATCAGTTGCTGCAACGGCGCCTTGATTGCACTGGCATCCAGCAACCAGCCGCGCAGCACCTCTTCCCCCGCTTCCAGTTGACTGGATGGCTGCACTTCCACCAGCGTGCCGGTGGTGGTCGACTGGACCCGCACACTCGGAGCACGTTCTGTGGCATCCGCCGAGTTATACAGCGGGAACCACTTCACCGCGTTCAAGCGACCGTCGTCGCGGGTCTGCGCCGATTCCCGGGCCAGCGCATAGGCCTGCGGTTCACCCGCGGCGTTGAACACCCGCAGATCGCTGAGATCGGTCTGGCGCGCCTGCAACTGCACGTTCAGCGGCAGTTCGAGGCGATACCACGGGCCCGCGCCAGTGACCGACAACGGCACCTGCGCCGCAAAGTCCGCCGGTTTTTCCTGGCCGGCGGCCGTCATGGCCACACCCAGCAACAGCCACCCCAGATTCAATAAGCGACTCAAGACGACACTCCTTCGGTTTCCGGGGCCGGTTTGTCCGCCTCCGGTGCAGCCTCGACGCGTTTGGGCGGCAGCGGCGCGAAATAACCCACCACCAGCAGCAACACGCCGACGCCGATAAACGAGACGATCCGGGCCAGACCACCACGGTTGCTCAACTCGACAAAAATCAGTTTGGCCACCACCAGCGCAATCAGCGCCGCACCGATCAGCCACACTTCGCGGCGATGGCGCAGGTGCCCGCCGATCATCAGCCCCAGCGCCATCAGCGTCCAGACGATGGACAACCCGGCCTGCACCAGCATCGACTCAAGCAACAGGTCCAGCTCGAACGGGATGCCCGCCCAATGATGCGCGGCGCGGGTCACCAGCGCGGTGCAGAAGGCGAACAGCGAAACACCGGCGATCAGTTGCGAGGCGTGAGCGGCGTAATCCTTGCGGATCGACAGCTCGGCCACCGCGCTGCGTGACCAGACATAAACGCTGAACAACGCGATCAGCAGCCCCAGCTCCAGGGGGTTGATCAGCGGCACGTAGGGCAGCGGCTCGGCATTGCCGTCGCTGACACCGTTCGCCAGCCAGAACCAGATCAGCATCAACAGCGCCAGCGGCGCCGCCGCGTACAAGCGGTACTCGCGAGCGAACGCCGCCACCGGCCACGGCCAGTTCCGAGGCGCGGCCATCAGCAACAGATACACGCTCGGCAGAATCGCCCAGCCCAGCCAGCGCCAGGCGTTGTATTGCTCGGACAACAGCAGCAGGCCATAGCGCAACTCCAGCGCCAGCACGCCGATCAGCAACCAGCAGCCGAGCACATGGGCCGTGCTCAAGGCCCGCGCCGGCAACATCGACGCCAGACGCCGCAGGCTGAAGAAATGCACCGCGAACACTGCCGCCCACGCCAGCCAGCCGACGTCGCCGCCGGGTGATAACGCGAGTGCCACGCGGCGAGCAACACCAGCCCGGCCGCCGGAATCAGCAAGGTGCAGAGCAACCCGAGCGACGGCCATTTCAGGCGCAATGCCAACAGCGTCCACAAGGCGACACTCAGCGCGGCGACCAGCAGCAACAACGTCGCCTGCAGATTCAGCGGCGCAAAACGCAGCACCTCACTGACCCACGCCAGCGCCCACCAACCGGCACCCCACACCAGCAGCACTTCGGACAGTCGCTGCAAACTCAGCACATCGAACGCCGAAGCATGATTGCCCAGTTGCAGGCGCCACGCACCGATCATCGCCGCCAGCCCAAGCACCAGTGGCGTCCAGAATCCGCCATGACCCAGCGGCCGCAGACCTTCACTGGACAAAGGCCCGAGCAGTTCGGGACCGGCAAGCAAAAACGCCGCGCCGCCGATCAACTGCAGCAACAGACCGAAGACAAAACTTGCGCGCTGCTGGAGGTACAGACTGAGCCAGATAATCAGCAAGCCACTGGCTGCCCACACCGCACTCGCCGTCTGCCACGGCAGCACGAACAACACCGCCAGATTGATCAGCACCAGCCCCGCCAGCAGCACCACCGACAAGCCGCGCAGCAGCCGCACATCGCTGCGCACCATCTCGTCACGCGCCGCCAGCAACATGCCGGCGATCAATGCCAGACCGATCAGCGAGGCGCTGAGCAAACCACTCCAGCCGGCGCTGAACACCGCCGCCGAATCCTCGCCCGCCCCTTGCAGGCGCAACAGGAACAACGCACCACCCAGCAGTTGCACGGCAAAAGCGGTGAACAGGAACGTGCGCGATTGCAGGCGCAAGCCGACGAACAAGGTCGCCAGCCCGGCCAATGCCCAACTGATGGCCGTGGCCTGGACGAAGAAAAACAGCGGCGCCAACAGATAGAGGAAAGTCAGACCGAGACTCGCCAACACCGGCAGGCCCTGGCGCTCCCACGCCGCGGTGTGGTCCACCGAGGCTTTGCGCAATTGATGGAAACTGAACAGCAGCGCGATACCAAGCATCAGCGCGCCCAGCGGTGCTCCGTCGAGCAGGCTGCTTTCGCCGACGCGCAACTGACCGAGAAACGCCAGCGCCGAGCCCAGTTGCAGCAACAAAGCAAAGACTCGGGCGAACGGGCGATGTTGACGCAAGCCAAGCCAGAAAATCCCCGCGCCCTCCACCGCCCAAGCCGCAGAGGTCCAGCGCGCATCCAGCCCCAGCGGAATCGCCAGGCTGGCGAAAATCACCCCGAGCGCCAGGCAGGTTTCGCCCAGCAACAAGGCACGACCGCCCATCAACAACCGAGCGAGGGTCATGTAAATCATGCCCAGCGCCAATGCGCTGAACGCAGCGGCAAATTCCAGATGCTGCACCAGCGCGAATTGCAGGCCGAAACCCACCAGCGGCGGACCGAACAGCATGGTGCCGTCGACGTAGTCACCCTTGCGCGCCGACCAATGCAGCAGCGCCTCACGGTCGCCGTCTGCCGGGGCGTCCGGCATGTCCAGCAACTTGCGTCGGGCGAACAACAGGCCGATGGCCAGGTACATCAGGAAGAACAGAATCAGGAACGGCTCGGTGCTCCACAACAGCTCCGGCGCATACGAACGCACGCCCCAGGCGAAACCGATGCCGAAGGTGCCGGCGAAACCGATCAGGTTCAGCAGACGCCAGGCCTTGAACCAGGCGATGGCGAGAATGCCGGCATTGAGTAACGCAAAATAGCTGAACAGCGCGACATGGTTGCCGGCGCCGGTAGAGGTCAGGATCGGTGCGGCGAAACCGCCCAATGCCGCAACGCAGGCCAGGGCCAGGGAATCCTGAGTGATCGCCAGAATCGCCGAAAACACCGTCACCGCCACCAGCAATCCCAGCGCGGCGGACGGATCGAGCAGCGGATGCAGGCGCATCGCCGCGAAGACCGTCAGGTACATCACCGCGATCCCGGTGCCTTGCAGCATCAAGGCGTAACTGCTGTTGCGATGGCGCAGCCACCAGCCCAGCGCCAGCAGTCCCAATGCGGCTGCGGCAACCCCGGCGTAGCGCATTTCGATCGGCACCACCATGCCTTCGGTGGCGTAGCGCAGCAGGAAGGCCAGGCCGAAGAACAACAGCACCACACCGACCCGCAGCACAGTGTTGCCACCGAACAGCCAGTTGCGCGCAGCGTTGATGCCACGCTCGATGAGGTTCGGGCCACGGGGTTCGGCGGGCGGTTGTGGTTCGGGCGTGACGGCGTCGAGCTGCCAGACATCGGCCGGCAACGGTTGGCTGGTTTCGCTGGCCACAGCGGAGATCGGTTCAAGCTCGGGCGGCAGTTCCCAGACCAGCTCGGGTACTGCGGCGGGGGCCTCTTCGGTCACCCGGAGCGGTTCGACAGCGGTCTCTGGAGCGGGCTCGACGCCCGGTGAGGTGTCCCGCACGCCGGCGCCTTCGAGCAGAAACAGACGCTGCTCGACAGCCTGCAAGGCGATTTTCGCCTGTTCAAGTTGAACCTTGTGTTCGGCACTCTGCGAACCAAGCCGGGCGATCCGGATCGTCTGGCCGATCACCAGGCCCAGCAGCGCGCCCAACAGCGCAGAACTGAACGACTCGTCGAGCAGCCAACCGAGCAGCAGCCCGATCAACATGAACATCCATTGCATGGTCGATATCCCTGAGCAGCCCCGGAACGGGGCGAAATCAGGGCTCAGTATATCGGCCCGGCCCAACGAGCGTGGGGCCGGGCGCACATTTGTCGCTAAAAGTTACTCCAGCGCCTTCCAGATATCCGTGGCGTACTCGCGAATCGTCCGGTCCGACGAGAACCAGCCCATCCGCGCGGTGTTCAGCACCGCCGAGCGCCACCAGTTATTCGAATCGTGCCAGAGCGCATCGACGCGCATCTGCGCTTCCCAGTACGCATCGAAGTCGGCGCAGACCAGGAAGCGGTCGTAGTCCATCAGCGAATCGATCAGCCCGGTGTAGCGCGAGGTGTCATCCGGCGAGAACACACCACTGCGAATCGCCTGCAATACGTCGCTCAGACGGTGAGAGGCGGCGATGTCCGGCGCGGCACTGAACTCGTGGTTCTGCTTGCGCGCTTCGACCTGCTGGGCACTCAGTCCGAAAATGAACATGTGCTCGGCACCGATGCGCTCGCACATTTCCACGTTGGCACCGTCGAGGGTGCCGATGGTCAGCGCGCCGTTGAGGCCGAACTTCATGTTGCTGGTACCCGACGCCTCGAAACCGGCGGTGGAGATCTGCTCCGAGAGATCCGCCGCCGGGATGATGCTCTCCGCCAGGCTGACGTTGTAGTTGGGCAGGAACACCACCTTCAGCAGGCCGCGCACGGTCGGATCGTTGTTCACCACCCGGGCGATGTCGTTGGTCAGCTTGATGATCAGCTTGGCCTGGTGATAACTGGCCGCCGCCTTGCCGGCGAAGATTTTCACCCGCGGCACCCAGTCGGTTTCCGGCTGGGCGCGAATCGCCTGATACAGCGCAACCGTATGCATCAGGTTGAGCAACTGACGCTTGTATTCGTGGATCCGCTTGACCTGCACGTCGAACATCGCCGCCGGGTTGACTGCGATCCCCAGCCGTTCGTGAATCAGATAGGCCAGCGCTTTTTTGCTGTGCAGCCGTTGCTCGGCGAAGGCCTTGCGGAAGGCCGCTTTTTCGGCGAACGGTTCAAGATCCAGCAGGCGCTCTTCGGGGTTGTCCAGCACATCCGGGCCGAGGGCATCGACCAGCATCGACGTCAGCTCCGGGTTGGCCTGGTACAGCCAGCGGCGGAAGGTGATGCCGTTGGTTTTGTTGTTGATCCGCTCCGGATACAGCTTGTGCAGTTCGGCAAACACGGTTTTGCGCATCAGTTGCGTGTGCAGGCCCGACACGCCGTTGACGCTGTGGGAACCGAGGAACGCGAGGTTGCCCATGCGCACCCGACGGCCGTTGTCTTCCTCGATCAGCGAAACCGCCCGCAGCACGTCGAAATCGTGAATGCCCTTGGCCCGCAACGAGTCGATGTGCTGGGCGTTGATCAAATAAATGATCTGCATGTGCCGCGGCAGCATGCGCTCCATCAGCCCTACCGGCCAGGTTTCCAGTGCTTCTGGCAGCAGCGTGTGGTTGGTGTACGACAGCGTATCGACGGTGACTTGCCACGCCGCATCCCAGGCCACGTCGTAGACATCCACCAGCAGCCGCATCAGTTCGGCGACGGCAATCGAAGGGTGAGTGTCGTTGAGCTGGATCGACGCGTGATCGCCAAGGGTCAGCACCGAGGTGTGCATGTTGCGATGACGGCGCAGCAGATCCTGAAGCGACGCGGCGACGAAGAAGTATTCCTGACGCAGGCGCAGCTCCTGCCCGGCCTCGGTGCTGTCCGCCGGATAAAGCACGCGGGAGATGCTTTCGGCGCGAGCCACCTCGGCCACGGCACCCAAATGGTCACCGGCGTTGAAGCGCTCCAGGTGCAGATCTTCCATCGCACGGGCCCGCCACAGGCGCAAGGTGTTGACGCTCGCCCCGCGCCAGCCGACCACCGGGGTGTCGTAGGCAATCGCCCGCACGGTTTCGGCCGGGTGCCAGACCTGTTTGCTCTTGCCGGTGACATCGGTGACGGTTTCGACGCTGCCGCCGAAGCCAATGGTGTAGACGACCTCCGGCCGTTCGAACTCCCATGGGTTGCCGAAATCCAGCCAGTGCTCGGTCTGCTCCTGCTGCCAGCCGTCGACGATGGCCTGGCGGAACAGGCCGTGCTCATACCGAATGCCGTAGCCGTGGCCGGCGATGCCGAGCGTCGACATGCTTTCCATGAAACACGCCGCCAGACGTCCGAGGCCGCCGTTGCCCAGCGCGGCGTCGGGCTCCAGCAAGCGGATGCGCTCCAGATCCACGCCCAGCTCGGTCAGTGCCTCGCGAGCGACGTCAAGCAGGCCCAGATTGCTCAGGCTGTCGTACAGCAAACGGCCGATGAGAAATTCCAGCGAGAGGTAATACACCCGCTTCTGCCCTTTGCGGTAGATCTGTCGGGTGTGATCCATCCAGTGCTCGACCATGTGATCGCGCGCCGCCAGGGCGATGGCTTCGAACCAGTCATGGTCGAAGGCGTGATCCGGGTCTTTGCCCACCGCGTAGGTGAGTTTGGTCAGGACGGCGTCGCGGAATGCGGCCACCTCTGCTTCGCGAACTAGTGGTTCTTGAGTCATCGATAGGACCTCGAGCGAGCGGGGAATTGTCAGAGCCTAGACGGTCTGACCGACGGTGGCGGCTCTGGTTCGGCAGTTTTTCCTGAGAATGAGCGTTCGTCCGGCAATACCCTGGCGAATGCCTGAATGAATGCAGGGGCCATGCCGAATTGTCGGCTCCGGTGATGACAGAAAGAAAAAAACCGGCGAAAGGTTGTTCAAAAATCCACCCGTCCCGGTATGATCGCGCGCCCTGACGCACACGCCTGGTAAACCCCGATGATGAAGCCCAACCTGATCGCCGCCGCCGAGATCGACCGCCTCGAAACCTGGGCCAAATACTCGGCCCCGATGTGCGGCTCGTGCGTTTCCAGCTGCTGCACGCTGCCGGTCGAGGTCAAGATCAAGGACCTGGTGCGCATCGGAGTGGTCGACGAGTTCGAACTGGGCGAGCCGCCGAAAAACATCGCCAAACGCCTGCAAAAGGAAGGTCTGGTGGAGCGCTTCAACCAGAAGTCGGGGATCTTCACCCTGCAGCGCATGAGCAACAACGATTGCTACTACCTGGATCGCAAGAGCCGGCTGTGCACCATTTATGACAAGCGCCCGGACACCTGCCGCAACCACCCGAAAATCGGCCCGCGCCCGGGATATTGCGCGTACAAGCCGAAGGAAGTGGAGCGGGTGCAGAATTCGCGGTCGATCGAGCGCTTCTGATCCCGACGCCTGATCGTTCCCACGCTCCGCGTGGGAATTCAGCCCGGGACGCTCCGCGTCCCAGACGGCGGACGCGATATTCAAATCCCGAATAAACAAAAACGCCCCCGGTCTCTCGACCGGGGGCGTTTTTTTCAAGCCTGGCTAAAGCTTACGCCTTGGCTTTCTTGGCAGCGCGGGTGCGCTCGCCTTCGTCCAGGATCTTCTTGCGAAGACGGATGGACTTCGGCGTCACTTCGCACAGCTCGTCATCCTGGATGAATTCCAGAGCCTGTTCCAGGGTGAAGCGGACAGGTGGAACCAGAGCGATGGTTTCGTCTTTGCCCGAAGCACGCATGTTGTCGAGCTTCTTGCCCTTGGTAGGGTTGACGCCCAGGTCGTTGTCACGGCTGTTCAGACCCACGATCTGACCGTTGTAGATCTCCTGGCCGTGTTCCACGAACAGCTTGCCACGCGCCTGCAGGGTTTCCAGGGAGTAGGTCAGCGCCTTGCCGGTTTCAACCGATACCAGAACACCGTTCTGACGGCCGGACATGTGGCCGGACTTCATGGTGTCGTAACGATCGAAGATCGAGGTCAGGATGCCTGCGCCGTTGGTCAGGGTCAGGAACTGGTTACGGAAACCGATCAGACCGCGAGCCGGGATGTTGTACTCCAGGCGCACACGGCCCTTGCCATCCGGGGACATGTTGGTCAGGTCGCCTTTACGCAGACCCATCTCTTCCATGACCTTGCCCTGGGATTCTTCAGGGATGTCGATGGTCACGTTTTCGAACGGTTCCTGCTTCACGCCGCCCACTTCGCGGATGATCACTTCAGGACGGCCCACAGCCATCTCGAAGCCTTCGCGACGCATGGTTTCGATCAGTACCGACAGGTGCAGCTCACCACGACCGGATACCTTGAATTTGTCGGCGGAGTCGCCTTCTTCGACTTTCAGGGCAACGTTGTACAGCAGCTCTTTGTCCAGACGTTCCTTGATGTTGCGGGAAGTCACGAACTTGCCTTCTTTACCGCAGAACGGCGAGTCGTTGACCTGGAAGGTCATGGAAACGGTCGGCTCGTCGACGGTCAGCGGCTTCATAGCCTCGACAGTGTTCATGTCGCACAGGGTGTCGGAGATGAACAGCTCGTCGAAACCGCTGATGCAGACGATGTCGCCGGCCTGGGCTTCTTCGACGTCAACGCGGTGCAGACCGTGGTGACCCATCAGCTTCAGGATACGACCGTTACGGCGCTTGCCTTCGGTGTCGATGGCGACGACCGGAGTGTTCGGCTTGACGCGACCACGGGCGATACGGCCGACACCGATCACACCCAGGAAGCTGTTGTAGTCCAGTGCGGAGATCTGCATCTGGAACGGACCGTCACGGTCAACGGCCGGCGCTGGAACGTTGTCGATGATCGACTGGTACAGCGGGGTCATGTCTTCGGCCATTTCGGTGTGGTCCAGACCGGCGATGCCGTTCAGGGCCGAGGCGTAGACGACTTTGAAGTCCAGCTGTTCGTCGGTGGCACCCAGGTTGTCGAACAGGTCGAAGATCTGGTCCAGAACCCAGTCAGGACGCGCGCCCGGACGGTCGACCTTGTTGATCACGACGATCGGCTTCAGACCGGCTTCGAACGCCTTCTTGGTCACGAAACGGGTTTGCGGCATAGGGCCGTCCTGGGCGTCAACCAGCAGCAGCACGGAGTCGACCATGGACATGACGCGCTCTACTTCGCCGCCGAAGTCGGCGTGGCCCGGGGTATCCACGATGTTGATGTGGTAGCCGTTCCAGTTGATGGCGGTGTTTTTCGCCAGAATGGTAATGCCGCGCTCTTTTTCCTGGTCGTTGGAGTCCATCACGCGCTCGTCGTTGAGCTCGTTGCGCTCCAGGGTGCCGGATTGACGCAGGAGTTTGTCTACCAGGGTGGTTTTACCGTGGTCAACGTGGGCAATGATGGCGATGTTACGTAGATTTTCGATCACTTGTGTATCTCGATCAGAGGATTCGGTTTGCTGACAAGTCATGGCAGCGATTGGCAGTAGTGTCCGGCATGGCCGTTACAGCTTGACGGCAGTGTCGGGGGGCCGGTGACGCAGGCCACAGGCAAACAGCCCCGGGCACTTAGCTCGGTCGATAAACGCGCACATTGGCATGCCCCTCACTGAGCAGATGATGGGCATGCAGGCGACTCATCACGCCTTTGTCGCAATACAGCAGGTACTGGCGAGTCGGATCCAGTTCCTTGAAACGAGCGTTCACTGCGTAGAACGGCATCGTCTGTACCTCTATGCCGGCGAGTTCCAGCGGATCATCCTCGGCAGCATCCGGGTGACGGATGTCGATGACGATCTGACCGGCCAGCGCCTCGCTGACTTCTTCGATTTGCAAATCCTGGCCCAATTCGTCGATCACCCGATCGATCGGCACCAGTCTGGCGTTTGCGAGCGCACGCTCGAGCACCGCCATATCGAATTCCTGCTCTTCGTGCTCGACCCGGCCACGCTTGGCGGCGGTCTTCGGGTTGACCGAGATGACGCCGCAGTACTCCGGCATGTGCCGGGCGAAGTCACCGGTACCGATCCGGTCGGCCGTGTCGATGATGTCCTGCTTGTGGGCGACGATCAGCGGACGCAGGACCAGCTTGTCCGTGACGCAATCGATGACCGACAGGTTCGGCAACGTCTGGCTCGACACCTGGGAAATCGCTTCACCGGTGACCAGCGCATCAATGTGCAGGCGTTCGGCAATGCTCGACGCTGCGCGCAACATCATACGCTTCAATACGACGCCCATATGACTGTCGTCGACCTTGCCGAGAATTTCGCCCAGCACTTCTTCGAACGGGACACTGACAAATAGCACGCGTTGCGAGCTGCCGTACTTCTTCCAGATGAAATGCGCGACTTCCATCACGCCCAGCTCGTGGGCACGCCCGCCCAGATTGAAGAAGCAGAAGTGCGTCATCAGGCCGCGGCGCAGGATCTGGTACGCAGCAACCGTCGAGTCAAAGCCGCCGGACATCAATACCAGCGTCTGCTCCAGCGCACCGAGCGGGTAGCCGCCGATGCCATTGTGCTGGCTGTGGATCACGAACAACCGTTTGTCGCGAACTTCGATACGGACTTCGATTTCCGGCGCTTTCAGGTCAATCCCGGCGGCTCCGCATTCACGGCGCAGCTTGCTGCCGACGTATTTTTCGACATCCATCGAGCTGAACGCATGCTTGCCCGCACGCTTGCAGCGCACCGAGAAAATCTTCCCGGCCAGCAAGTCACCGAAGTGCTGTTTGCACTTCTCGGTGATGTCGTCGAAGTCACCCAGCGGGTACTCGTCGATCTGCAGAAAGTGCGCGATGCCCGGCATGCAGGTCAGGCGCTCGCCCATTTCTTTCAGGGCCCTGGGATCGGTGACGCGGGTTTCCAGCTCGAGATTGTCCCATACGCCGTTCACCACCACGGCCGGATCCAGGTCACGGAGCACGGTGCGGATGTTCTTGGCCAGCTGGCGGATGAACTTCGTCCGGACAGGTCGGCTTTTGATGGTGATCTCGGGAAAGACTTTAACGATTAGTTTCATGAAAACAGCGCGCGCTGGGCCAGCCGAAAAAGGGGGGCGCGGATTATAGCGGAAATTGCTCAAGGTTTAACCAGTTAATGTGCAGAAGGTTTTTCATGCACCAAAACAGGTCATTTTCGAATCAAGACGCTACATTAAAGGGCGAGATTTTTACCATTTGTGCGTTTTGCACCCTTATAAGCGTGAATTTGGGGCAGAAAACCCATGCTGGGGCACTGGCATGCAATTTGCTCCCTTGTGAGGCAGGTTGCCTTGGCAGATATTCGCGCCGGCATCACCAACATTTAAGGGCATCCACTACCAGCCCTAAGCCACCCGGAGGACACTATGTCGAAGTCGGTTCAACTCATCAAAGATCATGACGTCAAGTGGATTGATCTGCGCTTCACGGACACCAAAGGCACTCAGCACCACGTGACCATGCCGGCTCGCGATGCGCTGGAAGACGACTTCTTCGAAGCGGGCAAGATGTTCGACGGTTCCTCCATCGCTGGCTGGAAAGGCATCGAAGCCTCCGACATGATCCTGATGCCGGACGACGAAACCGCCGTTCTGGACCCGTTCACCGAAGAACCGACCCTGATCCTGGTGTGCGACATCATCGAGCCTTCGACCATGCAGGGCTACGACCGCGACCCTCGCGCCATCGCCCGTCGCGCCGAGGAATACCTGAAGACCACCGGTATCGGTGACACCGTATTCGCCGGTCCAGAGCCTGAGTTCTTCATCTTCGACGAAGTGAAGTTCAAGTCCGACATCTCCGGCTCGATGTTCAAGATCTACTCCGAGCAAGGCTCGTGGATGTCCGACCAGGACGTGGAAGGCGGCAACAAGGGCCACCGTCCAGGTATCAAGGGCGGCTACTTCCCGGTTCCGCCGTTCGACCACGACCACGAAATCCGGACCGCCATGTGCAACGCACTGGAAGAGATGGGTCAGACCGTTGAAGTTCACCACCACGAAGTGGCAACCGCCGGTCAAAACGAAATTGGTGTCAAGTTCAACACCCTGGTGAAGAAAGCTGACGAAGTTCAGACTCTGAAATACGTTGTACACAACGTGGCCGATGCCTACGGCCGCACTGCGACCTTCATGCCGAAGCCACTGTACGGTGACAACGGTTCGGGCATGCACGTGCACATGTCCATCGCCAAAGACGGCAAGAATACCTTCGCTGGCGAAGGCTATGCCGGCCTGTCCGAAACCGCCCTGTACTTCATCGGCGGCATCATCAAGCACGGTAAGGCCCTGAACGGCTTCACCAACCCGGCCACCAACTCCTACAAGCGTCTGGTGCCAGGTTTCGAAGCTCCGGTGATGCTGGCCTACTCGGCTCGCAACCGTTCCGCCTCGATCCGTATTCCTTACGTCAACAGCCCGCGCGGCCGTCGTATCGAAGCACGTTTCCCGGATCCGGCCGCCAACCCGTACCTGGCTTTCGCAGCACTGCTGATGGCCGGCCTGGACGGTATCCAGAACAAGATCCACCCAGGCGACGCAGCGGACAAAAACCTGTACGACCTGCCGCCTGAAGAGGCGAAAGAGATCCCGCAGGTTTGCGGCAGCCTGAAGGAAGCCCTGGAAGAGCTGGACAAGGGCCGCGCGTTCCTGACCAAGGGCGGCGTATTCTCCGACGACTTCATCGATGCCTACATCGCGCTGAAATCCGAAGAAGAAATCAAGGTCCGCACCTTCGTACACCCACTGGAATATGAGCTGTACTACAGCTGCTGATCCGGTAGCGCCGCGCTACGCGGCGTGACAAAAGAGAGGCCTCCTTCGGGAGGCCTTTTTTTTTGGAAATTTCCGACAACTTTCATCCAGATATCCGAAAGCAACTGAAGCATCGTCCGGCATCACCCACTTTGAGCGACCCGTAGCCTTTACCCCTTACGGCCACTCAAGGAATCAGACGATGAAACAATGCCTATTCCAGATACTGCTTGCCATTCTGGCGACGCTGTCCATGCAAGGCTGCACCTCTCATCGGGAACCCGGGCGGATAGAGCGTAATCTCTTGCTTGAAAGCCGCACGTCGTGGGACGGGACCGCCTACACGAACTACCCCGATGCCGCTCCCCGACTGTCGGTGCTCAAGCTCAGCATCCCAGCCAATACGCCACTCCAATGGCATACCCACCCCATTCCCAACGCCGCCTATATTCTCTCCGGCGAACTGACCATCGAACGCAGGGAAGATGGCCGCAGCAAACGATTCAAACAGGGAGAAGCCGTCGCCGAAATGGTCAACCGCAGCCATCGCGGCATCACTGGAAACGAGCCGGTGGAGCTGGTCGTGTTTTATGCGGGTGGAGAAAATATTCCATTGTCAGAGTGATATCCGCTCTTCACAGGGTGCCGCAACCATGCAGATTTATCAGTGCGGCAACAGCATGCAGCCTTTGATAAGGCGCCGAACACCTGCCCACCTGTTTCAGGGCAAGACACTATTCAACAGGAGTGAGCGATGAAGTCAGGGTATGGTCCGATTGGCTTGTTTTCACTGTTCCTGGCTGTACTGGTACCCGGTTGGGCTGCAGCAGACAGCGAATCGCCCGCCAATCAGATAAACGCCTGGCAGGTGGAGAAATACGACGATCACGGCACTGCCCGGATGGCCGCCATGACCGGCATGGCGCGTTACAACAGCAAAACCGGCGAAGCGCTTTTGCAGATTGCCTGCACCGTCGACTCCCGCATGAAGCCTCATGCCTCCCTCATGCTGGCCATTCAGGCGCAACGACTGGGTTTCAACCCCAATGATTACGAAGGCCCTGCTGCCACGGCACACGGACCGCTGCGCCTGATCTCCGGTGAGCGCCCGGCGGTCATCGATCAAGTCACTGGCTGGATACCGGGAGAACGCCTGCTGAAAAAAGAATGGGATTTCATGTTTGGTGCGACCGCCAACCTGAAGGAGTTGAGTTATTGGCTGACCAGGCCCGCCCGGAGCAACCGCATTTCACTGACACTGCCTTCAACCCTTGAGAACGATGGCCCGCTGACCGCCGTTTTTGTTCTGCCCGAAGACGACAGAGGATTACGCAGAGTGATCGGTCCCTGCCTGAAAGCATCCCGAACGATCGGCGACTGAAGGATGCTCATGACTGGAAGGGACAATCTGATCAACAGGATGTCGCCAGCCAGATGCCTGGCCTATGCTGCAATCCATCGCTTTCGTTTCCGGTCGAGTCCATGGGTCGCCTCCTTCTCTACATTCTGTTGCTGATCGCCCTGCCGGCCTGCGCGCAGATCTACAAGTACACCGACGCCAACGGCAACACGGTGTACAGCGACCATTCGCCGGATGGCGTGAAGGCGCAGCCGGTGGAGCTGCCGCCACTCAACAGCGTCCAGCCCCAGGCTCCGGGGGCGCCGTCGTCGGACACAACCAACCGTGCGCCTGCGCGCAATGCCTACGAAGTGCTGGAGCTGACCGGCCTGCCCACCGACGAAGCCTTGCGGGCCAACAACGGCACGTTCACCGTCAGCGTGCTGATCAAACCGCGCCTGCAGGCACCTCATCAATTGCGCCTGCTGCTCGACGACGCGCCTTATGGCCAACCGAGCAACGTGCCGATCCTGCAACTGGTGAACGTCGACCGGGGCGAGCATCGGCTGGCGGTGCAGGTGATCGATGGCGCGGCGATCATTCAGCAGAGTCCGGCAGTGGTCTTTACCGTGCAGCGGGTACACAAACCATGACTCGCGGGTTGATCGCTGCATGTCTGGCCTTGCTCGCATGTGGCGCCTCGGCCGAGGTCTTTACTTATATCGACGCGCAGGGCAATCGAGTCTACACCGATCAACCGCGTGGCAACGCCAAGCGTGTGCCATTGGCCACCAGCAATCGCATGGCCTCGAACCCGACCGGGGCGGCGCCCGTCACTGCGGTGAAAAAAAAACCGGAACAACCGCTGTTTCGCTACGACATGCTGCGGGTGCTGGTGCCCGAACCGGACGCGACCCTTCGCAGCAGCGCCGGCGAACTGATCGTCAGTGTCACCAGCGAACCCGGTCTGCAGAAGGGTCATCGCTATCGCCTGCTGCTGGATGGCCAGCCCACCGGCGAACCCGGTCTGAGCCCGGTATTCCCGCTGAGCAATATCGATCGTGGCAGCCATAACCTGTCGGTGGAGATCCTCGACGAACAGGATCGCATCGTCGAGCGCACCGCCAATCAGCCGTTCCACATGCAGCGCATTTCGCTGGCGCAAAAGCGTCAGGTCAAACCCTGCACGACCGACGACTACGGCGTGCGCCCGGAATGCCCGCTGAAAGACAAACCCGCCGAACCCAAAAATCCCTTCCTGCGCTTCTTCTAACGTCGTTCAGCTTTGCGCACTATATTGGTGCAACAGATTGCACCGTACCCACACAACATCCCATTTTGGTTCGAAAGTACCCGCCAGGGGCGGCCTGTCGCCACGCAAACGAGCTTCAAACGCCTGTTTCAGGCGATGAACGCTTCTTTTCGGAGCCTTGGTTTGGTTTTTGCATTTTCCTCGCACCGGCGCTTCGTTTTTCGCGCACGCCTTGCTCCAAAAGAGGTCCTGATGACCATAAGCGACGCACTCCACCGATTGCTGCTCGACAACCTGACCACCGCCACCATCCTGCTCGACGCCGAATTGCGCCTCGAGTACATGAACCCGGCGGCGGAGATGCTGCTGGCCATCAGTGGACAGCGCAGCCATGGCCAGTTCATCAGCGAGCTGTTCACCGAATCCACCGAAGCGCTCAATTCATTGCGCCAGGCGGTGGAACAGGCGCACCCCTTCACCAAGCGCGAAGCGATGCTCACCGCCCTCACCGGCCAGACCCTGACCGTGGACTACGCGGTGACACCGATTCTCAGCAACGGCGCGACCCTGCTGTTGCTGGAGGTCCACCCGCGCGATCGACTGCTGCGAATCACCAAGGAAGAGGCGCAACTGTCCAAACAGGAAACCAGCAAGATGCTGGTTCGCGGCCTTGCCCATGAGATCAAAAACCCGCTGGGGGGCATCCGTGGCGCCGCGCAACTGCTGGCCCGGGAGCTGCCGGAAGACAGCCTGCGCGACTACACCAACGTGATCATCGAAGAGGCCGACCGCCTGCGCAATCTGGTCGACCGCATGCTGGGTTCGAACAAACTGCCGTCGCTGGCCTTGTGCAACGTTCACGAAGTACTGGAGCGTGTCTGCCAACTGGTCGAGGCGGAAAGCCAAGGTTGCATCACGCTGGTGCGCGATTACGACCCGAGCATTCCCGACGTGCTGATCGACCGCGAGCAAATGATTCAGGCGGTATTGAACATCGTCCGTAACGCGATGCAGGCGATCAGCAGCCAGAACGAGCTGCGCCTGGGCCGCATCAGCCTGCGCACCCGCGCCATGCGCCAGTTCACCATCGGCCATGTCCGCCATCGTCTGGTGACCAAGATCGAGATCATCGACAACGGCCCGGGGATTCCAGCGGAACTCCAGGAAACCATTTTCTTTCCCATGGTCAGCGGACGTCCGGACGGTACCGGACTCGGCCTGGCCATCACCCAGAACATCATCAGCCAGCACCAGGGCCTGATCGAGTGCGAGAGCCATCCAGGCCACACCACGTTCTCGATCTTTCTGCCACTGGAACAAGGAGCCACATCGACATGAGCCGTAGTGAAACCGTGTGGATCGTCGATGACGACCGTTCTATCCGTTGGGTCCTGGAAAAAGCCCTGCAACAGGAAGGCATGACCACCCAGAGCTTCGACAGTGCCGATGGCGTGATGAGCCGCCTGGCCCGCCAGCAACCGGACGTGATCATCTCCGACATCCGCATGCCGGGTGCCAGCGGTCTTGACCTTCTGGCGCGGATTCGCGAGCAGCACCCACGCCTGCCGGTCATCATCATGACCGCTCACTCCGATCTGGACAGCGCTGTCGCCTCCTATCAGGGCGGCGCGTTCGAATACCTGCCCAAGCCGTTCGACGTCGACGAAGCGGTGTCGCTGGTCAAGCGCGCCAACCAGCACGCCCAGGAACAGCAAGGTCTGGAGGTGGTGCCGGCCCTGACCCGCACCCCGGAAATCATCGGCGAAGCGCCGGCGATGCAGGAAGTGTTTCGCGCCATCGGGCGCCTGAGCCACTCCAACATCACCGTGCTGATCAACGGCGAATCCGGCACCGGCAAAGAGCTGGTGGCCCATGCCCTGCACCGCCACAGCCCGCGGGCCGCCTCGCCATTCATTGCGCTGAACATGGCGGCGATCCCGAAGGACCTGATGGAGTCCGAGCTGTTCGGCCATGAGAAAGGCGCGTTCACCGGCGCGGCCAACCTGCGGCGCGGTCGTTTCGAACAGGCGGATGGCGGCACGCTGTTCCTCGATGAAATCGGCGACATGCCGGCGGATACCCAGACCCGACTGTTGCGAGTGCTGGCCGATGGCGAGTTCTATCGCGTCGGCGGGCATGTGCCGGTCAAGGTCGATGTGCGCATCATTGCCGCGACCCACCAGAATCTGGAAACCCTGGTTCACGCCGGTAAATTCCGTGAAGACCTGTTTCACCGCCTCAACGTGATCCGCATCCATATTCCGCGCCTGTCGGACCGACGCGAAGACATCCCGACGCTGGCCAGACATTTCCTCAGCCGCGCCGCGCAGGAACTGGCAGTCGAGCCGAAACTGCTGAAAAGCGAGACCGAGGAATACCTGAAGAACCTGCCCTGGCCGGGCAACGTGCGACAGCTGGAAAACACCTGTCGCTGGATCACCGTGATGGCATCCGGGCGTGAGGTACACATCGGCGACCTGCCACCGGAACTGCTGAGCCTGCCGCAGGACTCGGCACCGGTGACCAACTGGGAACAGGCGCTGCGCCAGTGGGCCGACCAGGCCTTGGCACGGGGTCAGTCAAGCCTGCTCGACAGCGCGGTGCCAGCGTTCGAGCGGATCATGATCGAGACCGCGCTGAAGCACACTGCCGGTCGTCGTCGGGATGCCGCCGTGCTGCTGGGTTGGGGCCGCAACACCTTGACCCGCAAGATCAAGGAACTCGGCATGAAGGTCGATGGCGGGGATGATGACGAAGGTGAAGAAGGCTGACTGCACCGCCGCAAGGCACCGTGACCCTTAATCGGGCACGGCAGCCGGCTCGATCTGACGTCACACCACACTGAAAAAACCATCCGGTGAAAAGACGAAGGCCCCGTATTGCGGGGCCTTCGCCATGGTGAAGGCTTTTTTGTTTCAAAATGACAAAAACTGGCACGCCCCCTGCAATATCTCTTTCAGGTGATTCGATTCACCCACCCTTTCGGGGGCCTTGGTACAGGCAGGCCGGGGATTCCCCTCTTTACGCCGGCTCACACCACAAACGTGATGAGCCCACCCTTTTGGGGCCCTTGATACAGGCAGGTCAGGGGTCCCTCTTTACACCGGCTCAGCACGCCATGCGATGAGCCCGCCCGT
>NZ_LRUN01000085.1 GCF_001679645.1 Pseudomonas bananamidigenes
TTTTTTTTCGCCAGGCTGTTGAACTCTAAGGAAAAGGCTTGTAAAGTGCGCCCCGCAGTCAGTCACCCACAGGGTCTCAGCTCACTGAGCTGAAATCCGAAACAAGTTGCAAATCATTAACTTGAAAGCGATTTGGGGGTTGACAAAGGTGATCCAGGTTGTAGAATGGCGCGCCTCAGACACACGAACGCAGCGATGCGAAAACGATGTCGAGAAGCTGCAAGTTTCACCGCAGTAACTTGAAATATGTAGTTCCGTGATAGCTCAGTCGGTAGAGCAAATGACTGTTAATCATTGGGTCCCAGGTTCGAGTCCTGTCACGGAGCCAATTTCAAATCGGGGTATAGCGCAGTCCGGTAGCGCGCCTGCTTTGGGAGCAGGATGTCGGGAGTTCGAATCCCCCTACCCCGACCATTTTTGGGTCGTTAGCTCAGTTGGTAGAGCAGTTGGCTTTTAACCAATTGGTCGTAGGTTCGAGTCCCACACGACCCACCATTTTTGAAACCAGTTTGCGCTGGGATCGAATCTTAAGATCAGAGGCCAAAAGCGCTGATCGAAGAAGGCGATCTTTGAAAGGTCGCCTTTTTTTTACCGGGGTATAGCGCAGTCCGGTAGCGCGCCTGCTTTGGGAGCAGGATGTCGGGAGTTCGAATCCCCCTACCCCGACCATATAAAAAATCCCCGTATCGAAAGATACGGGGATTTTTTTTGCCTGCGGAAAATGCTTTTTCTTTCAGTGCTATCGGACAAAACAAAGCCGCGCACGCCATCAAGGCATGCGCGGCTTTGTTTTGTCGGGAAGGGCTGGACATCAGGCGCCGTCGCGGTCTTTCAGGTGTTCGAACAAACCCTTGGGCATTTTCTTGCCATTGGCTTCGTAGTTGGCTTTGACGTTGTCGTAGGCCTCTTGTTCGTCGATGAAACCGTCGTGGTTGGTGTCGATCTTGTCGAAGTCCGAGTGCGGCGCGACCTTCAGGAATTCGGCGCGGGAGACTTTGCCGTCGCCATCGGTATCGGTCCTGGCCATCGACGCATCGCCACATTTGCCTTCACCGCATTTGCCCTCCGGGGTTTTGACCGAGGTTTCGGCCGAAGCGACCATGTAACCCTGAGCCAGCGGCTGCGCAGCGAACACAGAGCCGGACAGCATCAGGCCGCCAGCCATTACGGCACCGACCAGGCCAAGGGAGGTTTTGCCAATTTTCGAAGTGCGGGTCATTTCATTCTCCTTCGGTTGCACAGCGCAACCACACGTTAAGAGCGATCAGCCGGAGCAGGTGCGCCCGGGTGTGGCCATTAAGCGGTGGCGGTGTATCGCGTGTGTGTCGAGGAGAGGGGGCGTTTGTAAGCGAAGATAGGGAAAGCGGGGGGCAGATACAGTAGAAGACAAAACGCCGTGGGGGCGAGCCCACCCCCACGGCGTTTACATCAGTGCAGCTTCAGGCGTGGTTCGGTGCCGCGTCCGATCTTGCTGCCCAGCATCAGCATGGCGGTGCGGAAAGGGCCGTACAGCGCCATCTGGTGCATGCGGTACAGCGACACGTAAAACATCCGCGCCAGCCAGCCCTCGAGCATCACGGTGCCGGTCAGGTTACCCATCAAGTTACCCACTGCCGAAAAGCGTGACAGCGAAATCAGCGAGCCGTAGTCGGTGTATTTGTACTCCGGCAGGGTCTTGCCTTCGATCCGCAGCTTCAGCGACCTGGCCAGCAACGATGCCTGCTGGTGTGCTGCCTGGGCCCGTGGTGGAACGTTGCGGTCCGAACCCGGTTGCGGGCAGGCTGCGCAGTCGCCGAACGCGAAGATGTTTTCGTCACGGGTGGTCTGCAACGTCGGCAGCACCTGCAGCTGATTGATACGGTTGGTTTCCAGGCCGTCGATGTCCTTGAGGAAACCCGGTGCGCGGATCCCGGCAGCCCAGACTTTCAGGCTGGCCTTGATCTCATTGCCGTCGGCAGTGATCAGGCTGTCGGCGGTGACCTGGCTGACCGACGCATTGGTCATCACATTGACCCCGAGTTTCTCCAGGGTCTTGTGTACCGGCCCGCTGATGCGCTCCGGCAGCGCTGGCAGCACCCGTGGCCCGGCTTCGATCAGGGTGATGTGCATGTTTTCCGGTTTGATGCGGTCCAGTCCGTAGGCCGCCAGCTCATGGGCCGCGTTGTGCAGTTCTGCCGCCAGTTCGACGCCGGTCGCGCCGGCGCCAACGATGGCCACGCTGATCTGCTGCACCGCATCGGTCTGCCCGGCGTGTGCCCGCAGATAGTGATTGAGCAGTTGCTGGTGGAAACGCTCGGCCTGTTTGCGGGTGTCGAGGAACAGGCAGTGCTGTGCTGCGCCCAAGGTGCCGAAATCGTTGGTGGTGCTGCCGACGGCGATCACCAGCGTGTCGTAGGGCACCTCTCGCGCCGGGACCAGTTCGATGCCGTTTTCATCGTAGGTGGCAGCGAGCTGAATTTTCTTTTGCTCACGATCGAGCCCGCTCATGCGTCCAAGCTGGAACTCGAAGTGGTTCCATTTGGCCTGGGCAACATAGTTGAGTTCGTCTTCGGAAGAGTTCAGCGATCCGGCGGCCACTTCGTGCAACAGCGGTTTCCAGATGTGCGTCAGGTTCGCGTCGACCAGCATGATGCTGGCAGTGCCGCGCTTGCCCAGAGTCTTACCCAGACGGGTAGCCAGCTCCAGACCGCCGGCGCCGCCGCCGACAATGACAATACGATGGGACATGGGAATAGCTCGCAAGGTTTTTAAAGGAAATCGTTGTCGTCGTAACCCAAGCGAGCGCGATGCAGCTCATAGCGTCAGGTAACTGATAAATCGGCTCAGCAGGCCCAGACCGATGGTCGCTGCCAGTACCACCACCAGGAGCATCCACGGCCGGAATGGCCGGCGCTCGACACGGTGCTGGGACAACTGCAGGTACTCTTCGACATGCTTCTGGTCTTCGGGGTTCAGGCGGCTGGTCATAAAGGCCTCGTCAGGTAGACGTTGCTGAAGGTGAACAAGCTACAGCGGTTTTCAACCGGGATTGAATGCAGCATAGCCACTGTCCGGTACCGGTTCGACAGACACCCTGTCCTCGAGGCGAATGATCCCGCGTTGTAACACCCGCGCGGTGATTCCGCCATGCCCGCGCACCGCCTGGAATGTTCCGGGGCCGAGGTTGTTCTGCAGGCGCGCGCACGGCTGACACCAGCCCGTGGTTTCGAAAATCGCCTGACCAATGCGAAAACGTCGCCCCTTGAGGCTGAAAAGATTGATTCCGCTGATGACGAGATTGCGCCGCAGTTCTTCAGGTGTGACCGGTTGTTCTGCCGAACGGCCCATCAGGGCGCTGATGACGGCCAGATGTTCCCACTGAATCAGCGTCACCTGCCGCGCATTGCGCACCCCGGGCCGGGCATGATCGCCGGTAAGACCGGCTTCAAGCCGCGCTTCGACCGCATCGAGCACAACCATCGGTCCCCTGGATTCGGGGCGCACGCCAATCCAGCAGACGCGTCCGGTCTGCGGGACATCGGCAATCAATTGCTGAAGCGGCGTCACAGACTGATCCCGACATCGAACAGAATGCTGCGGCCCAGGTTGCTGCGCAGGAAATCCGGTGCATCTGGATGGGCGAACAGCACCCGGGCGAACGTCGGTCCGACCAGTGACAACGAGCGCCAGCCCTGACGAAGGTATTCGGTGGGCGGCGGAAAGTGGCTGTTGAGGTCGAGCACTTCGCGTTTGAGGCTGGCGAAGGCGATGATGTCCAGTTCCCCCAGGTCCATGCCGCGTTCCTTGTAGTTATGCGCCTTCTTGCGCAACGTCGGTGCCAGCCGCAACAGGAACTCGTTGGCAGGGATCCGCCGTGGCTTGGCTTCACGGCGCACCAGTTGGCTCAGGGAAAAGGCGCTACGCCGACGTTGCAGTTCATCACGCCATTCATCGTTGAGGCGGCGCCCTTCGTCGAGAACGAAGAACACCTCGAAATTGGCATCGCGAAACAACACGTCCGGCGGCTCGCCGGCGGGGGCGAATTCGTCGGCCCGATAGGGAATATTCAGGCCTTGCAACAGGCGCTGGCAGACCCAACGCTCACGCTCCCATTTGCGGGCATTGGACAGGAAAGCGTTGGCCTGCTCGGCCGCGATGGTCAGCAGGCGTAAATAATCCGAATCATCCATAGGCCCAAGCTTAGCGTTCAATTGCGACAAGCAGAAAGCTTTGCATCGGCTGTTTCCCCCGGGCGGCGGTGTAGACTTCGGCACAGGAGCGCCAATCAAGGGAGTCTGCGGTGCGAATGAAGGTGATGGGATCATGATCGGTGCAGAACTGCTGTCTTCGACGAGTCTGACCCTCGGCTGGCTGATTTATCTGCCGGTGCTGCTCTGGGCGATCTGCCGCGCTCCATGGGTCGAATTGTTCAGTGACAGCCGCCGTCAGCACTTGCTGTTCGGCACCGTGTTCGCGCTTTTTCTGCTGTGGATGGTGCGCAGGGATTTCGACACCGGTGTCTCCTATCACTTCATCGGCATGACCGCAGTGACGCTGTTGCTCGACTGGCCGCTGGCGATAGTGGGCGGGCTGGTCGCACAGATCGGACTGGTTCTGCTGGGGCGCCAGGATCTTGTGGCGGTCGGGGTCAACGGTGCGTTGCTGATCCTGCTGCCGGTGCTGATCACCGAAGGCGTGGCGATCCTGGTCGAGCGGGCGCAACCGCGCAATCCGTTTGTGTATATCTTCTGCTCGGGTTTCTTCGCAGCGGCCTTGTCGGCGCTGGCGTGTCTGGTGCTGAGCCTGACCCTGCTCTGGTACGACGGCCTCTTTGCCATGCCGGAGTGGCTGGAAGACTTCATCGGATACCTGTGGCTGCTGATTTTTCCGGAGGCGTTCATCAACGGCATGGTCATCAGCGCTCTGGTGGTGTTCAGTCCTGAATGGCTGGAGACCTTCAACCGTACCCGCTACCTTTCGGCGCCCTGGAAGGATGACGATCCCAAGTCTTGACCCACATCAAATCCATACCGCGCGCGGCATTTCATGCTCGGCCAAACCTCTTCAGGAGCAGCGGCATGAGTGTTTACGAGTGGGCGAGGCAGGAAACCCGGCAGAGTCTGCAAATGGCGCAGGAGGTCGGGTTCGATCCGGGATTGAGCCTGCGGGCCTTGCTCAGTGCGGTGGTGCAACAGAGCAAGGCGGTGCGCAACGCCGAGGACCTGGCCGACGAGTTGCGCTTTCTGGCAGAAAACCTCGACGACGATCAGGACTACGGCTTCATGCGGCCCTGACCCGATCAGTGACGTGGGTCGAAGTCGCCGGAAAACAATTCGTCCTCGGCATCCGGGGCGACCGGAATCTTGTGTTCTTCCGACGCCCAGGCGCCGAGGTCGATCAGTTTGCAGCGGTCCGAGCAGAACGGCCGGTATTTGTTCTCGGGGGTGAATTCCACCGGGGCGCCACAGGTCGGGCAATTAACGGTTGGGGTCTGGCTCATGATCGGCCTCCGGATAAAGTCAGGTAAAAGTGATGCAGGCGCTCGACCTCGCTGTGCAGCCACGCAAGGTCACGGTCGTTGACCACTACATCGTCGGCGCGGCTGACGCGGTCTTCGCGGCTGGACTGGGCCTTCAGGATCGCGTGGACCTGCTCTTCGCTGGTCCGGTCACGCTGCAGGGTGCGTTCGATCTGCAATTGTTGTGGCGCATCGATCACCAGGATCCGCTGGGTCATCGCGTACTGTCCGGATTCGATCAACAACGGTGAAACCAGAATGGCGTAAGGCGATTTTGCCAGCGCCAGGTGATGGGCGATTTCCTCGGCAATCAGCGGATGCAGCAGGGCTTCGAGCCAGCGGCGTTGTTCCGGCACTTCGAAGATCAGCTTGCGCAACGCTGCGCGATCGAGCGTGCCGTCGGCCTGCAATACATCGGGGCCGAAGTGTTCGGCAATCTTCGCCAGCGCCGGGCGACCCGGCTCGACCACCCAGCGCGCCGCATGATCGGCATCCACGACATGAATGCCGAGATCGATGAAATGCTGGGCGGCCGCGCTTTTACCGCTGCCGATGCCGCCGGTCAGGCCAAGAATCCAGGGTTTTTCCACAGGGGTATTCATTTCAAACCGACAAACTGCCAATAGAAGTCGGTTATTTGACCACCCCAGAGCAAGGCAATCCAGCCGGCAATGGCCAGATACGGGCCGAAAGGAATCGGCGTCGAGGTATTGCGGTCGCGCAACTTGAGCAGAATCACTCCCAGAATCGCGCCCACCAGCGAGGACAGCAGGATGGTCAGCGGCAGAATCTGCCAGCCACCCCAGGCTCCCAGAAGTGCCAGCAACTTGAAATCGCCGTGACCGATGCCGTCCCTGCCGGTGAGCAGCTTGAACAGCCAGAACACCGACCATAGCGTCATGTAGCCGGCCACCGCTCCCCACAACGCATCGTGCAGCGAGACGAACAACCCGAAGCTGTTGATGATCAAGCCCAGCCACAGCAACGGCAGCACCAGCACGTCGGGTAACAGTTGATGCTCGGTATCGATCAGGCTCATCGCCAGCAAGCCCCACGTCAACGCGATCAACAGGCATGCCGGCCAGCCGAAGCCCAGATGCCAGGCAATGAACGCCGAGAGCAGGCCGCAGACCAGCTCGGTCAAGGGATAACGCTTGCTGATCGGCGCCGCGCATGACGAGCAGCGACCGCGTAACAGCAGGTAGCTGAGCAGCGGAATGTTTTCCCGGGCACGAATGCGGTGGGCGCAGTGGGGGCACTGCGAATGCGGCAACATCAGGTTGTACACCGGCAGCGGCGTTTCCACGGGCAATCCGAGCACGTCATGGGCCTGCTGGCGCCAATCGCGCTCGAGCATTTTCGGCAGGCGCCAGACCACCACATTGAGGAAGCTGCCGACCACCAGCCCGAGTATCAGAGCGGTGAAGACAAAGGCCAGCGGATAGAGCGCGAAGAGTTCGTCGATGGGCATGTCAGATCGCTGAACCGAGTTGGAAAATCGGCAGGTACATGGCCACCACCAGTCCGCCGACGATGACCCCGAGCACCACCATGACGAATGGCTCCATGAGGCTGGTGAGGTTGTCGACCATGTTGTCCACCTCTTCCTCGTAGAAGCCGGCGACCTTGTCGAGCATGTCGTCCAGGGCGCCGGACTCTTCGCCAATCGCCGTCATCTGTATCGCCATGTTCGGAAACATGCCGCTGGTGCGCATCGAGAAATTCAGCTGCATGCCGGTGGCCACGTCCTGGCGAATGCGCAGCACCGCGCGCTTGAACACCACATTGCCGGTGGCTCCGGCCACCGAATCCAGCGCCTCCACGAGCGGCACACCGGCAGCGAAGGTCGTCGACAGGGTACGGGCGAAACGGGCCACGGCAGACTTGTACATCATGGTGCCCACCAGCGGCAGCTTGAGCAGCCAGGCATCGCGTCGGTCACGCAGGGCCTGGGATTTCTTCAGGGCATGACGGGTGCCGAAGAACGCCACGACCAGCACGCCAAGGATCGCCCACCACCATTGCTGCATGAATTCCGACAAGCCGATGACCATCACGGTGAACGCCGGCAGTTCGGCACCGAATCCGGAAAATACCGACTGAAACTGCGGCACCACCTTTACCAGCAGAATTCCGGTGACGACAGCGGCCACCAGAACCACGGCTGTGGGGTAGGTCAGGGCTTTCTTGATCTTCGCCTTGAGGCTTTCGCTCTTTTCCTTGTACGTCGCCACACGTTCGAGCAGGGTGTCGAGGGCGCCGGACTGCTCACCGGCATCCACCAGGTTGCAGTACAACTCGTCGAAGTATTGCGGCTTCTTGCGCAAGGCCGCCGCGAAACTGTTGCCGGCGGCGACTTCCTGTTTGACCTCGTCCACCAGTTTGCGCATCGCCGGATTCTCGAAGCCCTCGCCGATGATGTCGAACGACTGCAGCAACGGCACGCCGGCTTTCATCATGGTCGCCATCTGCCGGGTGAACAGGGCGATGTCCAGCGGCTTGATGCGTTTGCCGAGGTTCAGCAACGACGCGGACTTCTTGCGCACCTTGCCGGGATTGATGCCTTGCTTGCGCAACTGGGCCTTGATCAGTGCGGGGTTTTGTCCGCTCAGTTCGCCGCTGATCCGGCTGCCTTTCTTGTCTGTGCCTTCCCAGGCGTAAACGCTGATTTTCGCTGCCTTGACCGCCATGTTCAGTCCTTGGTGACCCGGTTGATTTCTTCGAGGCTGGTGATGCCTTGCATGGCCTTGATCAGCCCCGAGGTGCGCAGGTCGTTGAAACCGTCCAGACGCATCTGGCTGTCGATTTCCAGTGCGTTGCCTTCGGCCATGATCAGCCGTTGAAGCTCGGGGGTGTTTTTCACCACTTCATAAATCCCGGTGCGTCCCTTGTAGCCGCCGTTGCATTGATCGCAACCGGCGGGTTCATAGATCGTGAAGCTGCCGATGCGTTCCTCGGGGAAGCCTTCCTTGAGCAAGGTTTCGCGGGGAATCTCGATGGGTTTCTTGCAGTGGTTGCACAGTTTTCGCGCCAGGCGCTGGGCAATGATCAGGCTGACCGAGGTAGCGATGTTGAAGCCGGGAATGCCCATGTTGTGCAAGCGGGTCAACGTTTCCGCTGCGCTGTTGGTGTGCAGCGTGGACAGCACCAGGTGACCCGTCTGCGCTGCCTTGATCGCGATTTCTGCGGTTTCCAGGTCCCGAATCTCGCCGACCATGATCACGTCCGGATCCTGACGCAGGAACGAGCGCAGGGCCTGGGCGAAATCCAGTCCCTGCTTCGGATTGACGTTGACCTGGTTGATGCCTTCCATGTTGATTTCCACCGGGTCTTCGGCGGTGGAAATGTTGATGTCGACGGTGTTGAGGATGTTGAGCCCGGTGTACAGCGACACGGTCTTGCCGGAACCGGTAGGGCCGGTCACCAGAATCATGCCTTGCGGCTGCTTCAGGGCGGCCAGGTACAACTCTTTCTGCTCCGGCTCGTAGCCGAGGGCGTCGATGCCGATCTGCGCACTGGACGGATCGAGGATCCGGATCACCACTTTTTCGCCCCATAGCGTCGGCAAGGTGTTGACCCGGAAATCGATCGACTTGGTTTTCGACAGGCGCATCTTCAGGCGTCCGTCCTGGGGTTTGCGGCGTTCCGAGATGTCGAGGCTGGCCATGACCTTCAGCCGGGCGGCGATGCGCCCGGCCAGTTGAATCGGCGGCTTGGCCACCTCACGCAGGATGCCGTCGGTTCGCACCCGCACACGGTAGTTCTTTTCATAGGGTTCGAAGTGCAGATCGGAGGAGCCGCTCTTGATCGCGTCCAGCAGCATCTTGTGGACGAAGCGCACCACCGGCGCATCATCGGCGTCCAGTCCTGCGATCGTGTCCTGCCTGCTGTCATCGACGGTTTCGACATCCAGTCCTTCCAGATCGACGTCGGCCATGTCTTCCAGACCGGAAGCGTGGGTGTCGAAGAACTTTTCGATGGCGTCGGTGAGTTTGTCGTCCTCCACCAGGATGGCTTCGGTGCTCAGCCCGGTGCTGAACTGGATGTCATTGATCGCCTGGTGATTGCTCGGGTCGGAGATCCCCACGAACAACTTGTTGCCGCGCCGCCACAGGGGCAGGGCGTGATGCTGGCGCACCAGTTTTTCACTGACCAGCCCTTTGGGCTGGGTTTCCTTGTCCAGGCAGTTGAGGTCGAGGAACGCCATGCCGAAATGCTCCGAGGCAATCTCGGCGACCTGCCAGCTCTTCACCAGTTTGTTCTGGACCAGATAGCTGACCAGCGACAGGCGATTGCGCTGGGCTTGCTGCCAGGCTTGCTGGGCGCTTTTTTCCGTGAGCAGTTCAGCCTTGACCAGCTGTTTGGCCAGGCCGCTCAGAGCGATGTCATTCATGGGAATCCCGGATGCAGACAGTTCATGACTTATAGCCTAGTCAAGTGACAGCGCCAAACCGCCTCGGTGCAGGTGACAAAAAGTGTCAGATAGTGCGGTTGCAGGTTGTAGGAAAGAACTCGCATGCGTGGTGAGGCCCAGCGTGCAGGGCTTTCAGCGTTTTGGCACGGGCTGTGCTGATACCTGTTCAGATCATGAGATTCCGACTCATGCATGGAGGAAGTCTATGAAAAAACAACAGGGTTTCACTTTGATCGAGCTGCTGATCGTCGTGGCGATCATCGGCATCCTGGCAACCATCGCGCTGCCGCAATACACCAAGTACCAGGCACGGTCGAAGGTGACGGCAGGGCTGGCGGAAATCAGCGCGCTGAAGGTGCCGTTCGAGGACACCATCAATCAAGGTACCGATCCGACACTGACGCTGGTGACCGGTAGCGCTTCCTACTCGACAACCAATTGCGGCACCGTGACGGCGTCGGGCACTGCATCCTCAGGGGCCGGCACCATCGTTTGCACACTGGCCAACGCGCCGGCTCCCGTGCTGGGCAAAACCATCACGCTGACCCGCTCCGGGGGGGCAACCGGTAATACAGCCGGTGTCTGGAGCTGTGCTTCGACAGTCAACCCGGACTATGCCCCTAAGGGCTGCCCGGGCAGCGGTACTTGATCCCAGGCTGCCGAATCATGAAATGCCCCGCTTTGCGGGGCATTTTCTTTTGCCCGGCATTTCTCAAAAGCTTCAATCTTTTCAGCGTGTTAGGAACTTTCCGGAAAGCCGCAACTTGCATGTAGATAATTCGGTGGTCATGCAAATTGCATGATTCCGAAAATTTCGGATTCTATTAACTAGTTGATTTATAAGGGTTTAATTATTTTGTGAAAGTTGGCACAGCCTTCGCAACATACCCGGTAACCCTGCTGACAAGACACGCAGCAGACTTTCCAGAAAAAACAGGAGTTACTCGTATGAAGAAGTTCGCTATCACTGCCGCTGCTGCTACCGCGCTGACCCTGACCATGGCCACCGGCGCATTCGCACAATCCACCCAGGCAACCCAGGCTCCAATGACCCTGGCTGCCGGTGAAATGACCAAGGCGAAAGAAGCCACTTCCGACACCTGGATCACCACCAAAGTCAAAAGCGACCTGGTTACCGAAAAAGGCATTCCAGGCACTGACATCAAAGTAGAAACCAACAAAGGCGTCGTGTCTCTGTCCTCCACTGTTGCAGTGACAGAAGCCCAGAAGAAAATGGCTGTAGACATCACCAAGAAAATCAAGGGCGTCAAAGCGGTCTCCGCTGACGGCCTGAAAGCCGAGTAAGGCAAGACTTCTCGCCTGGACCGGGAGAAGACGCGACAGGCGGGCCGAGCAATACGTCTGCCGCACTTTAGAGTTCATGCGAACGGCCACAGGGAATGTGGCCATTACAGGCCCTGGCATTCGTGTCGGGGCCTGTTCTATTCAAGGGGCGGGAAAATGGATCAGTCGCCGCGTTTGCTGTTGATCTGCCGCAGGCGATTGCCCTCGAAGCGCAGGTATTGATACATGCCGTTGCTCGGGCCGTAGGTCCATTCCTCGACCTGAAATTCTTCACGGCGATTGGCACTGCGCTTGTAGCCGAGGACATCACGGCTGACCGGTTCACCGCATTTCTGCAGCACTTCGCTGGCGCGATCACCGAGGCTGACCAACTGGCTGCCACAGCGCAGGGTATCGGATGCCGAAGCCTGGCTGGCGACGAGCGCCAGCGCCATTGCGGCCAGCCATTGATTGTTCATCACTCGGCGTCCAGATGCATTTGTGTCACCACGCGACCGTCGCTTTCCGCTTCGCCCAGATTGGCGTCGATGAAGTACACACGGTCGTCCGCCAGTTGGCCCTTGTCCACCAGATAGTCCTTGATGCTGCTGGCACGGTCCTGACCGAGCTGGCGCAGCAACACATCGCTGGAACTCCAGAACTTGATCACGTCCGCACGCATTTTCGCGGTGCGCTCTTCCTTGCCCAGATCTTTCCATTCCGCCGGCGGCTGGGTTTTCAGGCGGGTGCGGTAGATGCCTTCGAGCAGCGGACCTTTTTCATTGTCCGGCACCTGAATCATCGAGGCCTGGGCCGGCACCTTGTCGCCACGGCGCTGGAGCATCTTGTAATAGTTGTACTGGTATTCGCGTTCCAGACGCTGTTCGGCAAGCAACGGCCCGTCGCTGCTTTGGGCGGCAGTGCCTTCGATTTCCAGGCGCAGGGCCGGACGTTCCTTCAGCGCTTGCGACAGCTTCACCAGTGCCGCTTCGGCATCCTTGTTCAGTTCACTGGAGCCCGGAGCGAAGGACACGGTGCCCAGATCTTCCGCCCCACCGCCGCTGACCAGCCCGCCAATCAGTTTGAACGGCGCGGCAGCGGCCTTGACGATCAGATTGCGCAGGGTCTGCCAGACAATCGGCATCACGCTGAATTGCGGGTTGTTGAGGTCGCCGGTGACCGGCAGTTCGATGGAAATCTTGCCGTCCACGTCCTTGAGCAGTGCAATCGCCAGTTTCAGCGGCAGGCTCACGGCATCCGGGCTGTCGACTTTCTCGCCCAGTTGCAGTTGTTCCACCACTACCTTGTTTTCGGCCTTGAGCTGGCCCTTGGTGATCAGGTAGTGCAGGTCGAGATTGAGTCGGCCCTTGCGGATCCGGTAACCGGCGAATTTGCCGGAGTAGGGCGTCAGGGTGGTCAGCTCGACCCGTCTGAAGCTGGTGGCGATATCGAGGCTGGCCATCGGGTCGAACGGATTGACTGCGCCCTTGATGGTCACCGGTGCATAACGATCGACCTTGCCCTTGACGTCGACGCTGGCCGGTTTTGCCTGACGGCTGTCGATGGTGCCGATCTGGCCGTTGAGCTGCTGGATTGCAGTGGCGAAGTTCGGCGTCAGGCTGAAGTCGGCGAAGTTGGCCGAGCCGTCATTGATGACGATGCCGCCAATGTGAATGCCCAGCGGTTTCGAATTGCCGGCAGGTTTTGCCGCTGCGGTTTTCGTTCCGGAATCGGCAGGCTGCGGGATGAGCAGATCGTCGATGTTGGTGGTGCGGTCATCGTTGATCATGAAGCGCGCGTACGGCTGGAACAGGTTGATCCTGTCGATCGACAGGCTGTCGCCATGCTGATAGTTCAGGCCTTCGACCACCACCTGCTGCCACTTGAGGAAGTCTCGGGTTTTCAGGGTGTCGAGGGTGTGCAACTGATCGACCTGGGCGCGACCGGTAACGCTGAGAGCCAGCGGCTCGGTGCTTTTCAGGTTCACATTCAGGTCGCTGCCGAGCATGCCGCTGCGCAGTTCCAGGCGAATGAACGGATTGATGTAGGACTGCGCGACCCGCAGGTCGATGTCCTGGGTCTTGACGTTGAGCTGGGCGGTGACCGGCGCCAGGTTGACCACGCCGTCGGCGTTGATCTTGCCTTGCTTGCCCAGGCCGGCGTCGAGTTTGACGTTGAAGGGCGAGCCGTTGAGGCTGTCGAAATTCTGCAGATCGATGTTCAGCGGCGTGACATCCAGAGCGACTTCGGGCTTTGCCGAGCGGTCGGCCAGATGCACTTTGTAGTCACGCAGTTGCACGTCCTTGAGCAGCACTTGCCATGGTTTGCCCGGCGCGGTCGGTTCCGTTTTCGGCGAGTCGGCTGCGGCCGGAGTGCTTTTCGGTTCAGCCGCTGCCTTGGCGGCAGGTTTGGACGGCTGGCTGGCGAACAGTTTCTGCCAGTCCAGTTGCCCGTCCGCTTCGAGGGCGGCCCAGGTTTCGAGTTTCTGGCTGCGGATCTTGCCGACCACCACTTGCTGTTTGGCCAGATCCACGGTGGTGTCGCTGACGTCGAGACGGTCGAGTCTTGCCAGCGGACGTCCGTCCGGAGCCTTGATCGCAAAGGGCGCGACGCTGACCGCGACGTTGCTCAGCAGCAGTTCGGTTTCCTTGGACAGGTTGAGCTTGTAGTCGGTGCTCAGACTGACCACGCCATTTTCCAGCACCAGTGGCACCGCGTCGCGCACATAGGGCCAGAACGCTTTCATCTGGCCATCGGTAACCTTGAGCGTGCCTTCGGAGGCAATCGGGATCAGGCTGAAGTTGCCCTTCCAGTCGATCTGCCCGCCGGCCGGGCCGATGGCGACCAGGGTCATGTCGGCGTTGTCTTCAGGCAGGGTGCTGAGGTTGTTCAGTTCGAAATCGAGTTTGTCGTAGAGGAATTCGATCGGCTCGCTCGGGCGTGCATCCTCGAAATGCACGTTGCCACCGGCCAGTTTGATCCGGTCGATACGCAGCGGAAACGGCTTGGCATCCGGGTCGGCCGGCGTCGGTTCGCTGGCCGGCAGTTTGAACAGGCCGAGCAGATTGAGCTTGCCGTCCTTGGCGAACAGGACTTCGGTCTTCGGTTTGTCCAGTTCGATGGCGGACAGGTGCAGGGCTTTTGTCCACAGGCTGTCGAGTTGCAGGTTGGCGTACAGGCGTTCGAAACCGACCTGTTCCTTGCCCGGCTCGCCGATGACCAGGCCCCAAAGTGTGACTTCGAGGCTGAACGGATTGAGTTCGATACGCTGAAGATGCGCAGGCAGCGTGGCGTAGTTGGCCAGTTGCTGGTTGGCCACACGCAGCGCAATGCCCGGCAGAATCAGAAAACCCAGCAGGCTGTAGAGGGCCAGAGCGGTCAACAGGGCGCCAATCGCGCGAATCAATCCTTTGGGCATGTGCGGCTTCATCTGTCTGAATCGGAGTGCCTTGGAGTATGGCACGCGATTGCGGTTCCGAAGCAATTGCTCGAGGCCAGGAGCATCCTGATTTTTCTGTGGGATTTGTCCTGTGCGGGTTTCAGAGCTGGAGAATCAGGGTCTTGAGCGGGTGTTGCCCGTCCATGGACGGGAAGTCCCGGCCCGGTGTCATCACGCTCCATTCGCGTACCGGGCGCCCGGCCTTTTCGGCGCAACGCAGGACCTGGTCGCGCCAGTCGTCCATGCTGACTTTTGCCAGGTTGTTGCAGCAGATCAGCACGCCGTTTTCGGCGGTGGTCAGCAGGGCGGGCTTGAGCAGGCTTTGATAATCGCGCAGCAGATCGACTGTACCGAACGCGCTTTTGGCCCACGCGGGCGGGTCGAGCAATACCAGGTCGTATTGGCGCTGTTCGAGACGTGGGTAGCTCGGTAGTTTCTGCCCGCGACGCTGACTGATCGGCAGGCCGGCCAACTGGCGGATCGCCGGAAAGTAGTCGGACTGGATGAATGCCATGGTCGGCAGCTGCGGATTGAGCAGGCCGTTTTCGCGTCCGACTGCCAGGTTGCCCTCGGCGAAGTCCAGGTTGCACACCTCGCGGGCACCGCCGGCGGCCGCACTGAGACCGACCCCACAGGTGTAGGCGAACAGATTGAGTACGCTTTTGCCCCTGGCGTGATCCTTGACCCAGCCGCGGGTGTTGCGCAGGTCGAGGAACAGCAGCGGATCCTGCCCGGCATGGCGTCCGCGCACGCGGTAGTTCAGACCCCATTCGTGGCCGACCAGATCGACCAGCGCAGCCTCTTCGGCGCGGTAGACGCGATCTTCGCGGTCGATGCGCGAGTTGCCACGGGAGCGGTCGTTGTAGACCAGCAGGGTCTGCATGCCCAGCGTTTCATTCACCGTGGCGTGCAGTTGCAGCAGGTCGGCGAGCTCCAGTGTCTGGTGGAAACTCTGCACCAACAGTTGCGGGCCGTAGCGGTCGACGGTCAGTCCGCCGGCACCTTCCTGGCTGCCGTGGAACAGGCGATAGCAATCCGTACCCTGGCTGTGCAGCTCGGCGAGCAGATCCTGGCGATTATCGAGGGCGGCGCGCAGCGCCTGATTCAGGGAAGACATGCTGGCGCCTTGCTGGATGGAGTCGGGGCGCGGGAGTTTAGCAGCAACTCGGCCTTAAGCCATAAGCGGCGAGCACGCAGCTCGCCGCCGGCAAAGCCTCTTACTGGTTCAAGCGCTTGTCGATCAGCCCCTGCACCACGCTCGGGTCGGCCAGAGTCGAAGTATCGCCAAGGCTGTCGAGTTCGTTGCAGGCGATCTTGCGCAGGATCCGGCGCATGATTTTCCCCGAGCGGGTTTTCGGCAGGGCCGGGGCCCACTGGATCAGGTCCGGTTTGGCGAAGCTGCCGATCTCTTTGCTGACGTGGACCAGCAATTCCTTCTTCAACTCATCGCTGGGTTCGGCGCCGTTCATGGGCGTGACGAAGGCATAGATGCCCTGGCCTTTGACGTCGTGGGGGTAACCGACCACGGCGGCCTCGGCGATGCTGTCGTGCAGCACCAGCGCACTCTCGACCTCGGCGGTGCCGATGCGGTGGCCGGAGACATTGATCACGTCGTCGATGCGTCCGGTGATCCAGTAGTCGCCGTCCTCATCGCGGCAGGCGCCGTCGCCGGTGAAGTAGTAGCCGGGGTAGGGCTTGAAGTAGGTGTCGACCATGCGCTGCGGATCGCCGTAGACGCTGCGGATCTGCGCCGGCCAGCTCGATTTGATCGCCAGCACGCCACTGCCGGCACCCTTGATTTCCTTGCCGTGTTCATCGAGCAGTACCGGTTGCACGCCGAACATCGGCCGGGTGGCACAGCCCGGTTTGATCCATTGCGCGCTGACCAGCGGACTGAGCATGATGCCGCCGGTTTCGGTCTGCCACCAGGTATCGACAATCGGGCAACGCTGTTCGCCGACCACGTTGAAATACCATTCCCACGCTTCCGGGTTGATCGGCTCACCGACGCTGCCGAGCAATCTGAGGCTCTCGCGGGATGTTTCCTGCAAGGGGCCAGCGCCTTCACGCATCAGTGCGCGCAGGGCGGTCGGCGCGGTGTAGAAGATGTTGACCTTGTGTTTGTCGATCACCTGCCAGAACCGCGAAGTGCTCGGGTAGCTCGGTACGCCTTCGAAAATCAGCGTGGTCGCGCCGTTGGCCAGCGGGCCGTAGACGATGTAGCTGTGGCCGGTGACCCAGCCGACGTCGGCGGTACACCAGAACACTTCGCCGTCGCGGTAATCGAGCACGTATTTGAAGGTCATCGCCGCCTGCAACAGGTAACCGCCGGTGGTGTGCAGCACACCTTTGGGTTTGCCGGTGCTGCCGGAGGTGTAGAGGATGAACAGCGGGTCTTCGGCGTCCATCGGCTCCGGCGGGCAATCGTCGCTGACGTCGCGCATGGCCTGGTGATACCAGAGGTCGCGGCCTTCGACCCAGTCGACCTTGTTTTGCGTGCGTTCGACCACGACAACAGTGCTGACGTCGGGGCAGCTTTGCAGGGCCTTGTCGACATTCTGTTTCAACGGCACGAACTTGCCACCGCGCACGCCTTCGTCGGCGGTGATCACGGTGCGGCAGTCGGCGTCGAGGATACGGTCGCGCAACGAGTCAGGAGAGAAACCGCCGAACACCACCGAGTGAATTGCGCCGATCCGTGCGCAGGCCAGCATGGCGTAGGCCGCCTCGGGAATCATCGGCATGTAGATGCACACCCGGTCGCCTTTCTTCACGCCACGACTTTTCAGCACGTTGGCCAGGCGACAGACGTGGTGATGGAGTTTGTTGTAGGTGATCTGCGTGGATTCGGCGGGATCGTCGCCTTCCCAGACAATGGCGGTCTGGTCGCCGCGCTTTGCCAGGTGGCGGTCGATGCAGTTATGACTGACGTTCAGTTTCGCCCCGGCGAACCAGGAAGCCTCGCCGGTCTTCAGGTCATAGCGCTGGACGGTCTGCCACGGGGTGCTCCAGTCGAGGAAGCGTGTGGCCTGATCGGCCCAGAAAGTGCTGGGGTGTTCGATGGATTCGCGGTACAGGCGCTGGTAGTCGTCCTGACTCAACTGGGCTGCCCGGCGGACGGCATCGGCTTTGGGGAACGTGCTGATATCGAACATGACGGTTCCTTATTCTTGTTGTGCGACAAGGATAAAGATGCGCCGAGAGTCCAGGAGGTTCAAGTCATCCACAAACGACTGTGGGAGCGAGCTTGCTCGCGATAGCGGAGTTTCAGTCAACGTCGATGTTGAATGAATAACCGAAATCGCGAGCAAGCTCGCTCCCACAGGGTTACTGCAGTGCGATCGGATCAGCCGCGGTGACGGCCGCGGAAGTAGTTGATCAGACCTTGGGTGGACGCATCCTCGGCGGCGGTTTCCTCGCTGCCGACCAAACGGTTGTAGACGCCCTTGCCCAGTTCCTTGCCCAGTTCCACGCCCCACTGGTCGAAGGCGTTGATGCCCCAGACCACGCTCTGCACGAAGACTTTGTGTTCGTACATCGCCACCAGTGCGCCGAGACGGCGCGGGCTGATGCGCTCGACCACCAGGGTGTTGCTCGGACGGTTGCCCGGGATCACCTTGTGCGGTGCGAGTTTCTGCACCTGATCTTCGCTCATGCCTTTGTCGCGCAGTTCGGCTTCAGCTTCCGGCAGGGTCTTGCCGAGCATCAGCGCCTGGCTCTGGGACAGGCAGTTGGCGTACAGCCACTGATGGTGGTCGGATACCGGGTTGAAGCTGACGATCGGCACGATGAAGTCGGCCGGAATCAGTTGGGTGCCCTGGTGCAGCAACTGGTGGTAAGCGTGCTGGCCGTTGCAACCGACGCCGCCCCAGATCACCGGACCGGTATCGGTGGACACCGGGGTGCCGTCCTGACGCACGCTCTTGCCGTTGGATTCCATGTCCAGCTGCTGCAAGTGCTTGGTGATGTTACGCAGATAGTGGTCGTACGGCAGGATCGCGTGGCTTTGCGCGCCCCAGAAGTTGCCGTACCACACGCCGAGCAAGGCCAGCAGGACCGGCATGTTCTGTTCGAACGGCGCGCTCTGGAAGTGCTGGTCCATGGTATAGGCACCGGACAGCAGTTCCTTGAAGTTGGACATGCCGATGGCCAGGGCAATCGGCAGACCGATGGCCGACCACAGTGAATAACGACCGCCGACCCAGTCCCACATCGGGAAAATGTTCTCTTCGCGAATACCGAATGCCACAGCCGCCGCGTTGTTGCTCGATACGGCGATGAAGTGACGGTACAGCTCGGCTTCCGAACCGCCCTGGGCCAGATACCAGGCGCGGGCGGCCTGGGCGTTTTTCAGGGTTTCGAGGGTGTTGAACGACTTCGACGACACGATGAACAGTGTGGTCTCGGCGCGCAGCTTCTGCGTCAGTTCGTGGAATTCGCTGCCGTCGATGTTCGCCAGGTAATGGCAGCGCACGCCTTTCTGGGCGTAGGACAGCAAGGCTTCGGAGACCAGCTCCGGGCCAAGGAACGAACCACCGATGCCGATGTTGACCACGTCAGTGATCGGCTTCTCGGTGTAACCGCGCCACAGGCCGTCGTGGATCTTGCCGACCAGGTCGGTGATCTGGTTCAGCACCTTGTGCACTTCCGGCATCACGTTGACGCCGTTGACCGACAGTTTGTCGCCGACAGGGCGGCGCAGGGCGGTGTGCAGTGCCGGACGGCCTTCGGAAGAGTTGACGATTTCGCCGTCGAACAGCGCCTTGATCGCGCCCTTGAGATCGACTTCATTGGCCAGACCCACCAGCAGGTTGCGGGTCTCGGCGTTGATCAGATTCTTCGAATAATCGAGAAACAGTCCGCAGCTGCTGAGGGTGAACTGAGTGAAGCGCTGCGGATCGGCGTTGAAGGCTTCGCGCATGCTGAAATCCTGCATGGCTTGGCGGTGGTCTTTCAACGCCTGCCAGGCAGGCAGAGCGGTAACGTCATGAGGAGTGCGGTAGTACGCCATCGCTGCGGTTTTCCTTTTTACTTGAACGGCCTTTTGAACACTGAAAAGACCTCCCCGCCATGTTTGGGCGAGGGGGGCAACTGCGTCGACACGATTACATTGGCGCAGGGCGAATACAGTAAACCCGGCGCGGCGATCTGTCTTGGCTTCTTCTGACCTGTTACCTGTACTTTTTTAACATCGATAACAGGAAAGACCGACAGACGGCGAATAATGCGAGCAAGTCCCTGATGATCGCGCGCCTCGAACGGCGGGCAGTTTGCACGATGGGTGGGTAGGCAGCAATACGGTCTGGAAGGGGATGCGGCACGAATGAGGGAGCGAGCAGGCTGGCTCCCTCATTTTGCTGTTGCGGTGTTCAGGCGGGGGTATCGAGGTTCAGGTGCAGGTTGTCGATCAACCGAGTGGTGCCGAGGAACGCCGCCACCAGAATCACCAGGTCACGATCTTCTGCCGTGGCCGGACGCAGGGTCAGGGCGTGGCGGATTTCCAGGTAATCCGGGCGCAGGCCGGCGGCTTCCAGCTGTTGCCGCTGTGCCTGGATCAAGGCCGGGAAGTCGCGCTCGCCCTGCCGGATCGACTCGGCAATGCTGCTCAGGGCGCGGTAAACGACTGGCGCCACGGCACGCTGCTGTTCGTTGAGGAAACCGTTGCGCGACGACAGCGCCAGACCGTCGGCAGCGCGTACGGTCGGCTCGCCGATGATCTGGATCGGCATGTTCAGGTCGTGCACCAGTGCGCGGATCACCGCCAGCTGCTGATAGTCCTTTTGACCGAAAATCGCCAGATCCGGCTGGACCATGTTGAACAGCTTGCTGACCACGGTCGCCACGCCTTCGAAGTGCCCGGGGCGGCTGGCGCCGCACAGTCCTTCGGAAAGCAGCGGTACGCTGACCCGGGTCTGGCCGGCCATGCCGTCGGGGTACATTTCTTCGACGGTCGGGGCAAACAACAGGGAGCAGCCGGCTTCCAGCAGCTTTTCCTGATCCGCCGCCAGGGTGCGCGGGTACTTGTCGAGGTCTTCGCCGGCGCCGAACTGCAGCGGGTTGACGAAAATGCTCGCGACCACGAAATCCACGCGTTGCCTGGCCTTGGTGATCAGTGCGATGTGGCCGCTGTGCAGGTTGCCCATGGTCGGGACGAAGCCGATGCGCTTGCCTTCGCTGCGGGCGCGGGCTACGGCGGCACGCAGTTCACGTACGGTTTTGACGGTGTTCATGCGGAGAATCCGTGTTCGATCCCGGGGAAAGTGGCGGCTTTGACTTCGTTCACGTAAGCCTTCAGCGCGGACTGGATGCTGTTCTGGTCCTGCATGAAGTTCTTCACGAATTTCGGAACGCGACCACTGATCGACAGGCCGAGCATGTCGTGCAGGACCAGTACCTGGCCATCGGTATCAGTGCCGGCGCCGATGCCGATCACCGGAATTTTCACCGCCTGAGTGATTTCGGCGGCCAGTTCGCTCGGTACGCATTCGAGCAGCAACATCGCGGCGCCCGCCTGCTCCAGAGAGATTGCGTCGGCGCGCATCTGGCGCGCCTGGTTTTCGTTACGCCCCTGCACTTTATAGCCACCGAGAATGTTCACGGCTTGCGGAGTCAGGCCCATGTGGGCGCAGACCGGTACACCGCGTTCGGCCAGCAGGCGGATGGATTCCGCCAGCCACAGCGCACCTTCGACCTTGATCATGTGCGCACCGGCCTGCATCAGCCTGGCGCTGTTGGTCATGGTCTGTTCGAGGGTGGCGTTGGCCATGAACGGCAGGTCGGCCAGGATCAGGGCGTCGGTGTTGCCGCGCTTGACGCAGGCGGTGTGGTAGGCCATTTCCTCGATGGTCACCGGCAGGGTGCTGTCGTGACCTTGCAGGACCATGCCGAGGGAGTCGCCCACCAGCAGCACTTCGACACCGGCCTCGTTGCAGGCGTGGGCGAAGGTCGCGTCATAGCAGGTCAGCATGGTGATCTTTTCACCTTTCTGCTTGAGGCTCTGGAGCGTGGTCAGGGTGATGGCTGGCATGTAAGAAATCCTCGTTCAGGCGCTTTGGAAACTACTGCGAGTAACGCGCGTGATTCGTCATCTATTCAGGCGCACGCTCTTTTGTCGTGCTTATAAGGCCTGGATTGCGCCCTTGTATGCCGGGTTGGCGGCAGCGGGACGCCTATAGTCGTGATGAGGCCTCAGGAAGTCAATTGCATGTGTTACCGCATTGTTACGAGGGGAGTGTTACCGGCGTTACTGATGCGATTCAGCGGGGCGGCGGGCCTGATTCGCAGGATTTTCGTCCTACAAAAAACCCTGTGGGAGCGAGCTTGCTCGCGAAAGCGGTCAGTCAGCCAATGCAAATATTGACGGTCAGATTGCCTTCGCGGGCAAGCTCGCTCCCACAGGGTGTGGTATCAGTTTGAGGTAATGCGTTCGAGGCCGACGAACGGGCAGGCTGCGAGCAGATCTGCAAGTGTCCGGCCATCGGCCAGGCGCAGACTTTCGGGGGCCAGTTCGGCCAGGGGATAGAGGACGAACGCGCGTTCCTGCATGTGGTAATGCGGGACTTTGAGGCGCGGCTCGTCGATCAGGCGATCACCGAACAGCAGAATGTCCAGATCCAGCGTGCGAGGCCCCCAGCGCTCCAGGCGTTCGCGACCCTGATCGTTTTCGATAGCTTGCAGGGCGTCGAGCAATTCCAGCGGGGCGAGTGTGCTGTCGAGTGCGGCGACCGCGTTGGTGTACCGCGGCTGACCCGGCAGCAGCGAGTCGCTCTGGTAAAAGGCCGATACACCGACCAGTGTTGTACACGGCAGATGCGCCAAGGCATCGACCGCGCTGCGCAATTGTTCGGCGGGGTCAGCCAGATTGCTGCCCATGCCGAGGTAGATACGCTCCATGCCTTATTCGCCCGAAGCGCCGGCGCGTTTGCGCTTGGCGCCGCTGCTGCGACGACGCTTGCGTGGGGCGCCGGTCCCGTCTTCCTTGCCGCTGAGATCACGGATCATGTCGCGGCGTTCGCTGTCATTGGCGTCCTGATAGTCGGTCCACCATTCGCCCAGACCGTCGGTCTGCTCGCCGGCGCTTTCACGCAGCAGCAGGAAGTCGTAGCCGGCGCGGAAGCGCGGATTATCCAGCAACAGGTCGGCACGTTTGCCGCTGCGGCGTGGCAGGCGTTCCTGCATGTCCCAGATCTCGCGGATCGGCAGGGTGAAACGTTTTGGAATCGCAATGCGCTGGCACTGTTCGGCGATCAGCTCGTGGGCCGCTTCCTGCATCGCCGGAATCGGCGGCATGCCGCGCTCCTGCAGGCGCAACACGCGAGCCGGCAGGGCTGGCCACAGCAGCGCGGCAAACAGGAACGCCGGGGTCACCGGTTTGTTTTGCTTGATCCGCAGATCGGTGTTGGTCAGTGCCTCGCTGATCAGCGTATGGGTGTATTCCGGGTTGTATTCCAGTGCGTCGGAACTGGCCGGGAACAACGGCGCGAACAATTGCAGATCGACCAGCATCTCGAAGGTGATGGCGCCATGTCCGGACAGGAACAACTTGAGCACTTCCTCGAACAGTCGCGCCGAAGGAATTTCACGCAGCATCGGTGCCAGATCGCGGATGGGCTGGACGGTGTGTTTTTCAATGCCGAAGTTGAGCTTGGCGGCGAAACGCACGGCCCGCAGCATCCGCACCGGGTCTTCCTGGTAACGCTGCTTCGGATCGCCGATGAGGCGGATCAGATGATTGCGGATGTCGTGTACGCCGTTGGCGTAATCGAGGATGCGCTCGCTGACCGGATCGTAATACAAAGCGTTGATGGTGAAGTCGCGGCGTTGCGCGTCTTCTTCCAGGGTGCCGTAAACGTTGTCGCGCAGAATGCGCCCGCTCTCGTTGCGCGAGGACTGGTTGTTGTCTTCGTCGTCTTCGTTTTGCGGGTGATTGGCACGGAATGTCGCGACCTCGATGATTTCGCGACCGAAATGGATGTGTACCAGCTTGAAGCGGCGGCCGATGATCCGCGCGTTGCGGAATTCGGCGCGAACCTGTTCGGGGGTGGCGCTGGTGGCGACGTCGAAGTCTTTGGGTGTGATGCCCAGCAACATGTCTCGCACGCAACCACCGACCAGATAGGCCTGGTAGCCGGCGCCCTGCAGACGTTCGACGATGTTGACCGCGTATCGGCTGAATTGCGCCTTTTGCAGCGAATGTTGGCCGCTGTTGAGGACTTCAGGCGTGCTGCGGATGTGTTGCGTACGACGCCGGGGCGTTCGGAGTGACTGGAACAGCTTCTTCAGCATGGGATGCACTGTTTGAAGGAATGTTCGGCCATACCAGAGAATGGCCGCATGATGGGCGAGGATTCTAGCATTTAGTCGAGGGATGGTGTAGGACACGGCAGATATGAGCTGAAAGCCGCAGCTGCAAGGGTAAAGCGGGGCGATTTCGAGGATTTTGCGGGGTGGGAAACTACAAGGGGAGCCGAAGCTCCCCAAGAAGTAGTTGCGTGCTCTTTTTATTATTGATTCGGGCTTCTTGTTTTTGTTGAGCGCCCTCGCCATGAAGCTTTTCTTCATGACCCTCCCAATCGGGAGCCAAGAGCAAACGGATTGCTTTGGTCGCTGAATTGCAGTGATCTTGCGATCCAACCAGTACAGGCTCTGTCTTAGGACAGTTTTTGTTGTTCTCGGCCTGGTCGTGGGACAAGCCCCAAATACAATGCCTCTCCAAAAGAATCAGTTAGCTGCGTCTCTCGCCGTCTTGTTTTTATTGTGCGTGAGTCGATTCGTCTTATTTTTATTGTCTTGTGCATTGCTTGTTATTGTTCTTGTACCAGACATATAGCAGGTGCCGTGCCAACTTTTGCGAACCCCAGTAAAACAAGGGGTTAGGTCGATATGACCGTTTTTTGGGGGCGAAAAAAAGCCGGGGTTTCGTTACCGATAACCCCGGCTTCTGTTACGTGAAAAGACTGAGGTAACAGTTTTTTCACACATTCAACGGTTACCCGCACACTCGACAGGTAACGTTCAGCTCTCGCTGGCAACCCCGGTCTTGCGCCGTGGGATGCCCAGACGCTGGCGGCGCTCCCACAGACATTTGCGGCTGACGCCCAGTTTGCGCGCCAGTTCGGTTTCGGTCATGTGGTCCTGATGCTCGAGTACGAAATGCTGGAAGTAGTCTTCCAGCGACAGGTCTTCGGTCGGCTCGTGGCTGCTGTTGGCGGCGTTACCGGCCGGTTGTGCCGGCAGGCCGATGAACTCATCGTCTTCCAGATCCCCCAGTTCGATATCGATGCCAAGCAGGTCGGCGGAGATTTCCGGGCTTTCGCTCAGGATGACGGCACGCTCGACTGCGTTTTCCAGCTCTCGCACGTTGCCCGGCCAGGAATAGTGCCGGATCGCCTGTTCGGCATCGGCGGCAAACTTGAGGTCGGTGCGGTTGATGCGAGCGCTCTGGCGAGCGAGGAACGCATTGGCGATTTCGTTGACGTCGGCACCGCGCTCGCGCAGGGCCGGCAGTTTCAATGCGATCACGTGAAGACGGTAGTACAGGTCTTCACGGAACTGGCCGATTTTCGCCAGGCTCTTGAGGTCACGGTGGGTGGCGGCAATCAGTCGGACATCGACTTTCTGCGACTGTACCGAACCGACCCGGCGAATTTCACCCTCCTGCAGCACACGCAACAGACGGGCCTGAGCCTCCAGAGGCAGTTCGCCGATCTCGTCGAGGAACAGCGTGCCGCCGTCCGCCGCTTCCACCAGACCGGCGCGACCGGCGCTGGCCCCGGTGAACGCACCTTTCTCGTGGCCGAACAGCTCGGACTCGATCAGGCTTTCGGGAATGGCTGCGCAGTTCACCGAGATCATTGGCGCCTTGGCGCGCTTCGACAGGTTGTGCAGGGCGCGGGCCACCAGCTCCTTGCCGGTCCCGGACTCGCCCTGGATCAGGACATTGGAATCGGTCGGCGCGACTTTGCGGATCTTGCCGTAAAGATCCTGCATCGGAGGGCAGGAGCCGATGATGCCGATCTCGCCATTGCCGCTGTCGGCGGTGGACTTGGCATTGCCATTGGCGGTTTTACCGGCAACGACTTCGCCGGCAGCCGGTGCCGACTGTCGATCGCGCAGGATCCGCGCCACGGCCTGCAGCATCTCGTCATGGTCGAAAGGTTTGGCGATGTAATCCACCGCACCCATCTTCATCGAGTCCACCGCCGAGCGCAGGCTGGCGTAGCTGGTCATGATCAGCACCGGCGTGCCCTGGCCAAGCTTGATCAGCTCGGTGCCCGGGGCGCCCGGCAGTCGCAGGTCGCTGACGATCAGATCGAATGTGGGAATACTGAAGCGTTCTTGTGCTTCCTGCACGGAACCGGCTTCGCTGACCTGATACTGGTTGCGTTCCAGCAGGCGGCGCAAGGCGGAGCGGATAATGGTTTCGTCTTCGACGATCAAAATGTGCGGCATTGATTCGATTCTCTCGACGGTCTCAGTTCACAGCGGACGTCGCTTCGACATGGCGCGGCAAAGTCACCCGGATACGGGTGCCGCGCTGGCTCTGAACATCGGCCGGGCTGTCGATGGTGATTTGTCCATAATGCTCTTCAACGATGGAATAGACCAGTGCAAGGCCCAGACCGGTGCCTTCGCCAGGATCCTTGGTGGTGAAGAAAGGTTCGAACAATCGGTCCATGATGCTCGATGGAATGCCGCTGCCTTCGTCCTCCACGATCAGATCGACCGTGTGTTCGCCGGCTTCGCTCTTGACCCGCACCGCACTGCCTGCAGGCGAGGCGTCGCGGGCGTTGGAGAGCAGGTTGATCAGCACCTGGGCAAGCCGTTGCGGGTCGCCTTCGACCCAGTGCTCGGGATCGCACAGATTGTAGAACTGGACTTCGAAGTTGCGTCGGTTCAAGGCCAGCAAGCCGATGGCGTCCTGCGCCACTTCCGCCAGACAGACGGGCTCGTCGCTGTGCTGGTGGCTGCCGGCGTGGGCGAAACTCATCAGCGACTGCACGATGCGTGATACGCGTTTGGTCTGCTCGAGGATCTGCCCGCTGATTTCCGTCAGTTCGCCATCCTCTTCGCGTTCTTCCCGAAGGTTTTGTGCAAGGCAGGCGATGCCGGTGATCGGGTTGCCGATTTCATGGGCCACGCCGGCCGCGAGACGACCGATGCTGGCCAGGCGCTCGGAATGCACCAGTTTGTCTTCGAGCATCTGGGTTTCGGTCAGGTCTTCCACCAACAGCACGAGGCCGCTGTTACCGGGGGCCAGCGGTTCGTCGATGGCGGCCTTGTGCAGGTTCAGCCAGCGGGTCTGGCCATCGAGGGCCAGATGTTGCTTGTGCAAATGTTCGTCGGGCAGGTTGATGAAGCCTTGCAACAACTCTTTCCACGGATTGGCGATGGTGTTCAGGCGCGAGCCGACCACTCGTTGCGCGGCAATCCCCGTCAGTTCTTCCATGGCCTTGTTCCACATCAGGATTTCCTGATCCTTGGCCAGCGAGCACACGCCCATCGGCAGTTCCTGCAAGGTCTGGCGGTGGTAGCGGCGCAGGGCATCGAGTTCGGCGGCAAGACCCGTGAGGCGCGAGTGATAGTCCTCGAGACGGCTCTCGATGAAGTGGATATCTTCGGTGACGTAGTTTTCGCCGCCGGCTTTGTATGGCAGGAAGGTTTCGACCATGTCCTGGGCCACGCTGGGGCCCATCAGGCCGGACAGGTTGGCCTCGATGCGGTCGCGCAATCGGCGCAGGGCATACGGGCGGCGTTCGTCGAAAGGCAGATAAAGGTCGCGCAGAGCCTGTTCGACTTCCTTTTGCGCGGCCTTGGCGCCCAATGGCTTGGCCAGTTGTGTGGCGAACTCCTGCGGCGAGGCGGCATGCAGTTCCCGGCGTTGCGGACGACGCACGTTGTCCACTGCGCAGGCTTCTGCGGCGCTGGCTTCTTCCGGGCTGGCATTGGTGAACAGCGAAATCAGCGTGAACATCAGAACGTTGGCTGCCAGCGAGGCGATGGCCGCCATATGCCAACTGGTGTCGTCCAGCACGTAGATCATGTTCAGCAGCGGAATATAGAACCCCTGCAGATTGCCGACCAGCGGCAGCAGCATGGTCACTACCCAGACCACAATCCCGGCAAGCAGGCCGGCCACGAAGCCGCGCCGATTGGCGGTCGGCCAATACAGTACGGAGAGCACGCCGGGCAGGAATTGCAGGGTCGCCACGAAAGCGACGATGCCGAGGTTGGCCAGGTCCTGCTCGGCGCCGAGCATCAGGTAGAAACAGAAACCGGCCATGATGATCGCGACGATCAACGCGCGGCGCGTCCATTTCAGCCAGCGATAAATGTTGCCTTCGGCCGGCGGCTGGTAGAGCGGCAGCACCAGATGGTTCAGGGCCATGCCCGACAGCGCCAGGGTGGTGACGATGATCAGGCCGCTGGCCGCCGACAGACCGCCGACGTAGGCCAGCAGGGCCAGGGCCTTGCTGTTGGCGGCGATACCGATGCCGAGGGTGAAGTACTCGGGGTTGGTGGTCGCACCGAGTTTCAGGCCGGCCCAGAGAATCAACGGCACTGCCAGACTCATCAACAGCAGGAACAGTGGCAGGCCCCAGCTCGCACTGACCAGCGAGCGCGGATTGAGGTTTTCGGTGAAGGTCATGTGATACATGTGCGGCATTACGATCGCCGAGGCGAAAAACACCAGCAGCAACGTGCGCCATGGACCTTCCTGCAAGGGCGTGTGCAGGGCGGCGAGGGCGGTCTGGTTCTGCAACAGCCACAGTTCAAGGTGTTGCGGGCCGTCGAACACGCCGTACAGGGCGTAGAGGCCGACACCACCAAGCGCCGCCAGTTTGATCACCGATTCGAAGGCAATCGCGAACACCAGCCCCTCGTGTTTTTCACGGGTGGCGATGTGGCGCGAGCCAAAGAAGATCGTGAACAGGATGATCAGCGCACAGAACGCCAAGGCCACGCGATTCTGCACCGGCTCGCCGGTCAGAATGCCGATGGAGTCGGCCACGGCCTGGATCTGCAGCGCCAGCAACGGCAGGACGCCGATCAGCATGAAAATCGTGGTCAGCGCACCGGCCCAGGTGCTGCGGAAGCGGAAAGCGAACAGGTCCGCCAGTGACGACAGTTGATAAGTGCGGGTGATCTTCAGGATCGGATACAGCAGCACCGGCGCCAGCAGAAAGGCGCCGGAGACCCCGAGATAACTGGACAGAAAACCGTAGCCGTACTGGTAGGCCAGGCCCACCGTTCCGTAAAACGCCCAGGCACTGGCGTAGACCCCCAGCGATAGGGTGTAGGTCAGCGGGTGGCGAATGATCGCCCGGGGGATCATGCCCCGTTCACTGATCCAGGCCACCCCGAACAGCGCGGCCAGGTAGGCGGCGCTGATCAGCAGCATGTGGGTCAGGCTAAAGCTCATCGGCATCTTTTTGGCTCTGCAGGATGAAGGTCACGACAATCAGGATCAGCCAGAGCAGATAAGGGCGATACCAGGCGCCCGTGGCGTCGATCCACCAATCCATGATGGCTGGAGAAAACAGGTAGATCCCCACGACCAGAAGCAGGACCAAGCGATAGATGTACATCCCGGCCTCTCTTTTTTATGCGCGTGCCCGAAAACGTGCGGCGATGGTAACGGATGGGCGCGCCACTGCAAGTGTCGTCACAGCAGTTGCGCTTCGGGCAGGGTCAGTGTGCGCGGTATCTTCGCCGCATCCCAGTGGGCGCTGCCCCATTTCAGCAGTTCCTGCGGCGAGGCGTCGGCCAGTTCGGGCCCGGGGTCTTGTCCCAGTGCACGCAGGGCTCGCAACAATAGCGGGGTGGCCTGGTCGGCCTGCAGCGGCGGCGAGCGATAAGACTTGCCCAGCTTGTGGCCGTCCGGCTGAGTAATCAACGGTAAATGCAGGTAACGGGGTTGGCGCAATCCCAGCAGCTCTTGCAGGTAAAGCTGACGTGGCGTCGAGTCGAGCAGATCGGCGCCGCGCACGATGTCGGTGATGCCCTGCCAGGCGTCGTCGAGCACTACCGCCAGTTGGTAGGCGTAGAGCCCGTCACGGCGGCGGATCACGAAATCACCGACGTCGCGGCCCAAGTGCTGGCGGTATTCCCCCTGCACCCGGTCCAGGAAGTGATATTCCAGCTCCGGCACACGCAGGCGGATCGCGGCGTCGTCCTGGCTGTGGCCGAGATTTCGGCAGAGCCCCGGATAGATACCGTGATAAGGCTCCAGTTGCTTGCGCGAGCAGGTGCAGGCGTAGGCGAGACCATGGCTGAACAGACTGTCCAGCACTTGGGCGTAGGCTTCATGCCGATCGCTCTGGCGGACCATTTCGCCGTCCCATTCGAAACCGTAGCTTTCCAGCGCCTTGAGAATCGCGGCTTGCGCGCCCGGCTCCTCCCGGGGTGGATCGAGATCCTCCATGCGCACCAGCCATCGACCGTTTACCGAGCGGGCATCCAGATAAGAGGCCAGTGCGGCCACCAGTGAGCCGAAGTGCAGGTGTCCACTGGGCGTCGGGGCAAAGCGGCCGATGTAGGCGGGGGAGGTGTTGGCAGTCATGAGAGCGATGCTACTGGAGAGTGTAAAAACAGCAGAAACAAAAACGGAGCGTTCACACGCTCCGTTCTTCGTTCAGGTCGGGATTACTTGCCGACCTGCTTTTCCTTGATTTCCGCAAGGTTCTTGCAGTCGACGCACATGTCGGCAGTCGGGCGGGCCTCGAGGCGCTTGACGCCGATCTCGATGCCGCAGGAGTCGCACCAGCCGTACTCTTCGTCTTCGATCAGTTGCAGGGTCTTGTCGATCTTCTTGATCAGCTTGCGCTCGCGGTCGCGGGCGCGCAGTTCGAGGGCGAACTCTTCTTCCTGGCTGGCCCGGTCGGCCGGATCAGGGAAGTTGGCCGCTTCGTCTTTCATGTGATCAACAGTGCGGTCGACTTCCTGCATCAACTCCTGTTTCCACTTGGACAGGATCTTGGTGAAGTGCGCGCGCATGGGGGCGCCCATGTACTCTTCGCCCTCTTTGGGGACGTAAGGCTCGAAACCGCTGAGTGTCTGACTTGCCTGTTGCTTTGCTTGGGTGGGCATGAAATGGACCGCCTCTACTCTTGTAATCCATTGCGCAGGATTGCTCCATCACCGACACCTGCCGGCCCTGCGACTGCAAGCGGGCGAACTTACCAGATCAATCCGGCCCGCGCTACTCCCGGATGTCGAGCCCGCGGCCGGCGGTGCCTGCAAATGTTTGCCAGGCCATGTCTGGTGGTGCTGGAGCCCTGACAATCACTGATTTTAGTCAATCCTGGAGCGTACGTTTGTCTTGTTACAGTCCAGTGTTCCTGAGGCTGTGACCACGGCGGGCTCTCGCTCGTTCCGGCAGATGGGTAGAATCGTCTTTTTTCACTCGTTGAAGGAAGGCCAATGGCTCAGCCCTACAGTGCGCGCAGTCGTGCGATCGAACCGTTCCATGTGATGGCGTTGCTGGCGCGGGCCAATGAATTGCAGGCCGCCGGCCACGATGTGATCCATCTGGAAATCGGCGAGCCGGACTTCACTACGGCCGAACCGATCATTCGCGCAGGGCAGGCGGCGCTGGCGGCGGGCAAGACCCGTTACACCGCCGCGCGTGGGATTCCCGAGCTGCGTGAGGCGATTTCCGGCTTTTACCAGACCCGTTACGGCCTGAATATCGACCCCCGGCGGATTCTGATCACGCCGGGCGGTTCAGGGGCGTTGCTGCTGGCCAGTGCGTTGCTGGTGGATCCGGGCAAGCACTGGTTGTTGGCCGACCCCGGTTATCCATGCAACCGGCACTTTCTGCGACTGGTCGAGGGCGCGGCGCAGCTTGTGCCTGTAGGGCCGGATGTACGCTATCAACTGACGCCGGATCTGGTAGAGCGCTACTGGGATCACGACAGTGTCGGCGCCCTGGTCGCTTCGCCTGCCAATCCGACCGGCACGATTCTGACCCGTGACGAACTGGCAGGGTTGTCCACAGCCCTCAAGGCGCGTCACGGGCATCTGGTGGTGGACGAGATTTATCACGGCCTGACGTATGGCGCCGAGGCGGCGAGTGTGCTGGAAGTCGACGACAGCGCATTTGTGCTCAACAGTTTCTCCAAATATTTCGGCATGACCGGTTGGCGCCTTGGCTGGCTGGTGGCACCCGATGCAGCAATCAGTGAGCTGGAGAAGCTCGCACAAAACCTCTACATCAGTGCCCCGAGCATGGCCCAACAGGCAGCGCTGGCCTGCTTCGAGCCGGATACCATCGCGATTCTCGAGGAACGTCGGGCCGAATTCGGCCGTCGACGCGATTTCCTGCTGCCCGCGTTGCGGGAGCTGGGTTTCACCATCGCAGTCGAGCCAGAAGGTGCGTTCTACTTGTATGCCGATATCAGCCAGTTTGGTGGCGATGCCTTCGCGTTCTGCCGCCACTTCCTTGAAACCGAACATGTGGCGTTCACGCCGGGCCTGGATTTCGGGCGTTATCAGGCCAGCCATCATGTGCGCTTTGCCTATACGCAGGACCTCCCTCGCCTGCAGGAAGCGGTGGAACGCATTGGTCGCGGCTTGAAGAGCTGGCAAGGCTGATGCGCTTTCATCCTCCTCTCGAAGAAGGGCGATTGATCCGCCGTTACAAGCGTTTTCTTGCCGATATCGAAACCGTTGACGGCGAGTTGCTGACGATTCACTGCCCGAACACTGGCTCGATGCTCAATTGTCAGGTCGAGGGCGGGCAGGTCTGGTTCAGTCGCTCGAATGACCCCAAACGCAAGCTGCCCGGTACCTGGGAAATCGGCGAAACCCCGCAGGGGCGATTGTTCTGTGTGAACACCGGTCGCGCCAACGGGTTGGTGGAAGAGGCGTTGCAGGCTGGTGTCATCAGCGAACTGAGCGGTTTTACCGCGCTGAGACGCGAAGTGGCCTACGGGCAGGAAAAAAGCCGCATCGATTTTCGCCTCGATTACCCGGGCGGACCGGCGTACGTGGAGGTAAAGAGTGTCACGCTGGGGTTCGACGGTACGGCGGTGGCGGCATTTCCCGATGCGGTGACACAGCGAGGCGCCAAACATCTGCGTGAATTGGCGCATCTGGCGCGCGACGGAATTCGGGCCGTGCAGCTGTACTGCGTGAACCTGACCGGCATCGAGGCAGTGCGTCCTGCCGTGGAAATCGATTCTTCTTACGCCGATGCCTTGCGCGAAGCGGTGGCGAACGGGGTTGAGGTGCTGGCTTATGGGGTGCGATTGAACCATGAGGAAATGTTGATCGATCGCCGTCTGGATGTATTGCTCGACGGTTAAACGTCGACCCACAGCCCTTGGGCGTCTTCACGGCAATCAATGGCCGTCAGGGATTGCCCGGCGCACGGTCCCGCTACGCATTCACCGTCCTCGATCAGAAACAGTGCGCCATGGGTGGCGCACTGGATCAGGCTGTTGCTCGGATCGAGGAACTGGTCGGGCTGCCATTCGAGCCCGACGCCGCGGTGCGGGCAACGGTTGAGGTAGACGTAGGCCCTTCCGGCCCGGCGCACGGCGAACAGTCTTTTCCCGTCGATCTCGAAACCGCGGCTGCCGGCCTCGCCCAGATCGGCGCCCGTGCACAGAAACTTCATGGCTATCCTCAAGTGTCAGGTCGTGTCCGGATATGTCCGAGCTTGACGTTCAAATGCAAACAATTATCAAATGGCCGCCTTCGCCCGTTGTGCGGTGGCGCTGCCGAGGATACTTGGCCTGCCGTCTCGATGCCCGGGAAAATCCCATGAAGGAATGCTGCCTATGCGCCTGATTACTCGCGTTGCCGCACTGTGTGTCGGACTTCTGGTCAGTTACCAGGCTATTGCGGCCCAATTGCCGCAACGCTGGGTCAGCGCCGGTGGTGCCTTGTCCGAGTGGGTGAGTGCCCTGGGCGGCGAGGCCAGACTGGTGGGCGTCGACACGACCAGCCAGCATCCGCAATCCCTCAAATCGCTGCCGAGCATCGGCTATCAGCGCAGTCTTTCGGCCGAAGGTATTCTCAGCCTGCGTCCGGACATTCTGATCGGCACCGAGGAAATGGGACCGCCGCCGGTGATTTCGCAGGTTCGCAGTGCCAAGGTGCAGGTGGAACTGTTTTCGGCCCAACCGGATCTGCCGACGCTGGAAAAGAACGTCACCCGTCTGGGGCGGTTGCTGGGCGCCGAGACTCAGGCGGCGCGACTGCTGCAAAGTTATCAACAGCAACTCGACGCACAGCAGGCGCTCGTGGTTGCGGTGCAGTCGAAACAGAAAGCACCGGGTGTGCTGTTGCTGCTGGGGCATGCGGGCGGCAAACCGTTGATTGCCGGCAGGGACACCGCCGCCGACTGGATGCTGCAACAGGCGGGCGGACACAACCTGGCCACCCACACCGGCTACAAGCCGTTTTCCATGGAGTCGCTGGCCGGGCTCGATCCTGAAGTGCTGGTGTTCGCTGATCGCGCCTTGACCGGCGACGCGGCGAAAGCGGCGCTGTTCAAGGAAAACCCGATTCTCGACTCCAGCCGGGCGGCCAAGGCCGGGCGCGTGCTGGAAGTAGATCCGACGTTGTTGGTCGGCGGTCTCGGGCCGCGTTTGCCGGCCGCATTGAAAGCCCTGTCTGACGGTTTCTATCCGGGTGTGAGCGGCCAATGACCACGCTGGTCAAACCCCGTGGCTTGTTCACCGGCCTGATTCTGCTGTGCCTGTTGGCCACCTGGCTGTCACTGGCCCTGGGGCCGGTCAGTCTGCCGCTGTTCGATACCTTGCGCGCTGCATTGCGCATGATCGGCTTGCCACTGGCACCTGAGGGACTGGAGCAGGCTGAGCTGATTCTCGGGCAGATTCGTTTACCTCGTACCTTGCTCGGGCTGGCGGTCGGCGGCGTGCTGGCGCTGTCGGGGGTGGCGATGCAGGGACTGTTTCGCAATCCGCTGGCCGATCCCGGACTGGTCGGTGTGTCCAGCGGCGCGGCGCTAGGGGCGGCGGTGGCGATTGTCGGCGGTACGTTTTTCGGCGGTCTGCCGGAGTGGTTCGGGCCGTACCTGTTGTCGGTGTGTGCGTTTCTTGGTGGTCTTGGGGTGACGGCATTGGTCTATCGGCTCGGCCGTCGCAATGGGCAGACCCATGTCGCGACCATGTTGCTGGCAGGCATCGCCCTGACGGCGCTGGCCAGTTCGGCAGTGGGGCTTTTCACCTATCTGGCGGACGACGCCACCCTGCGTACCCTGACCTTCTGGAACCTCGGCAGTCTCAATGGTGCGAGTTATGCGCGATTGTGGCCGTTGCTGATCATCAGCGCCGGTGTCGCATTGTGGCTGCCGCGCCGGGCCATGGCCTTGAATGCACTGTTGCTCGGTGAGTCGGAAGCCGGGCATCTGGGAATCGATGTCGAGCGGTTGAAGCGCGAACTGGTGTTCTGCACGGCGCTGGGTGTCGGTGCCGCGGTGGCGGCGGCGGGGATGATCGGTTTCGTCGGGCTGGTGGTGCCGCATCTGGTGCGCCTGCTCGCCGGCCCCGATCATCGCGTGTTGCTGCCCGCATCGGTGCTGGCAGGCGCCAGTCTGTTGTTGCTGGCGGATCTGGTGGCGCGGTTGGCACTGGCGCCGGCGGAGTTGCCGATCGGTATCGTCACCGCATTCATCGGCGCACCGTTTTTCCTTTATCTGCTGTTGCGGGGGCGTGCCTGATGCTGAGTGCGCACAATCTGCTGGTCCGTCGTGGCCGCAAGACGGTGCTGGCTGATGTCAGCCTGCAACTGGAATCGGGTGAAGTGCTCGGCGTGCTGGGCCCCAATGGCGCCGGCAAAAGTACCTTGCTCGGGGCGTTATGCGGTGAACTGCGTGCCAGCGAAGGCAATGTCCTTCTCGACGGTGAAAGCCTCGATCGCTGGAGCGGCACTCAGCGTGCCCGTCGCCTGGCGGTACTGCCGCAGGTCTCGACACTGGATTTCGCCTTTCGTGTCGAAGAGGTGGTCGGTATGGGGCGCTTGCCTTATCAGAGCGGAAGAGCTCGCGACGCCGAGATTGTGGCCGATGCATTGGCGGCCGCCGATGTCGGACACCTGAGCGGGCGCAGTTATCTCGCGCTGTCCGGTGGCGAACGTCAACGGGTACACCTGGCCCGCGTGCTGGCGCAATTATGGCCGGGGCAGGCCGGTCAGACCTTGCTGCTGGATGAGCCGACTTCGATGCTCGATCCATTGCATCAGCACACCACGTTGCAGGCGGTGCGCGAGTTTGCCGGTCGTGGCGCGGCGGTCATGGTGATTCTGCACGATCTGAACCTGGCGGCGCGCTATTGTGATCGTATCCTGCTGCTTGACGGCGGACGCCCGGTAGCGCTGGATACACCTGCGCAGGTATTGCGTCCTGAGTCGCTCAAGGCCGTTTTCGGTCTGGAAGTACTGGTGCAGCCACATCCGGAACGCGGGCATCCGCTGATCATCGCCCGCTGATTCAATCATCAAGGTGAAAACATGCGCGCGATGGTGCTGATTGCAGTGTTGTTACTGGGCGCTTGCCAGCATGTGACGCCGCCTCCGCTCAGCGGCGAGATTGTTGATCTGCGCAGCGGAGCTGCGATGACCCCGCAGGAGCTTTTGGCGCGCCTGGGCAAGCCGGCGCGGGTGATCATCGGCGAGCAGCATGACAACGCCGATCACCATGCCGTGCAATTGTGGCTGCTGCAGAATCTCGGCGAAAAGCGTTCTCAGGGCAGTCTGTTACTGGAAATGCTGACGCCCGATCAACAAGCGCGGGTCGATGGAGTGCGGCGTGCATCCAAGCCGCCCGCTGATCTTGCGGTCGAACTGGCGTGGCAGGACGGATGGGACTGGAACCTGTATGGGCCGATTGTCCGGTTTGCGCTTTCACAACCCTATCCGCTGCTGACGGCCAATCTCGATGACACTGAAATTCGTGGGTTTTATCGCAAGCCTCCCATTCTGAAAGGGGAGCGCAGTAGCGTCGCGTCGGTGAAAGACGAACTGGCACGGCAGATCAGCGATTCTCACTGTGGCTTGCTGCCTCAATCGCAAATGCCGGCGATGGTGGCGGTCCAGCAGCAACGGGATCGGCGCATGGCTGTCCGCTTGTTGGCTGCACCCGCGCCTGCATTGCTGTTGGCCGGTGCGTTTCACGCGCGCAAGGATATTGGCGTACCGCTGCATATGCTGGATCTGGGCGCACCTGAAGCACCGACCGTGTTGATGCTGGCGGAGCAGGGCAGCGAGGTTACGCCGGCCATGGCCGATTATGTCTGGTTCACGCCTGCTGCACCGAAACCGGATTACTGTGCCGAGATGCGCAAACAATTCGGCAAATGACGTTCTTGCGGGCAAAAAAAGACCCGGAAGAACCGGGTCAAATAACCGTGATTAGCCTGATGAGGAGATAATCTGAGAGTCCGAACCAAGGGCTTTTCAGAATATCGACTGATCTCGCGATCAGTTGTGATAATCATAGCGATTCTCATTAACATGTCAATCGATGTTTTTTCGTTTCTTTTGAATCGTCTGGTGAATGGCTGAAAACTCAGGTTTTCAGCCTGGACGCTCAAGGGCGGTGAGCTGCCTGTTGAGTTGATCGATGCGCCGCGCCATGCTTTCGATCAGGCTGTGGGCGATCTTCGGATTGCTGCGGGTCATGCTCAAAAACTGATCACCGGGAATCAGCATCACGGTACTCGGTTCGCAAGCGACGACAGTGGCGTTACGCGGCTCTCCGGTGAATATCGCCATGGCGCCAAAAATCTCGTCCCTGGGCACGTCGCCAACCTTGTGACCGCCGACGAATGCCTGCGCATGTCCTTCGATGATCACGAATACGTGATCAGCGGGATCACCCTCGCGGATCAACACCTCTCCAGCCTCGACCCGTTTGAATCCATTGGTACTGCGAAACTCTCTCGGCTTCAGTTCGGCGACGGCATGAGTCAGCAGTGCCATTTGCCCGAGCAGATAGTTCAGAAATGAGTCCAAGCGTGCAGGATCCGAACGCAGATGTTGAAACAGGTCATTGCGCCGGAACGGTTGCAAGCTCACTGGTGCATCGCAGCAAAGGATGCAGTCCGCCCACTCCGGGCCTTGTTGCAGGCCGATCAGGTCACCTTCCTGCCAATAGAGCAACGCGCGGCCACCGAGGCGACCATTGATGGTGCCCTCTGTCAGTAGAAAGAGTTGATCGCCTGGCAATTGCGCCAGCAGATCCTGCGAGGCCTCCAGTTCCAGGGCGGGGCCGCATGGCGCAAGCCCCGGCAGCCATTGAGCGGGTAGGCTCTGCAAATGATTGATGAGCGCCTCGGCCGGCGCCGATTGTTCCCCGAGCAGGTACATGAAGGTGAGTGCCCGTCAGTTCTTGTGGCGAGAAGAAATGGCTTCAAGCTGTTTGTTCAGAGCATCCTTGCGTTCGGCGGGAATGTCGTTCCAGTGCACATCCATCAATGCCCCTTCGATCGCATACAACAACACCTTCGACGCCCGGAACCCGCGCGTACGCACGGCCCGGTAGGCATCCACGGCGCCCAGGCGACGCAGATCCGAGGCGCTGTGGATGCCCACGGCATGCAGCCACTGCGCCGACGTCTTGCCAAGATTCTTCAGGTGTTGCAGTTCATCATTCATCAAGCCTCCTTGCGACGGCCGAATGGTGCGTGGGCGATCTTCTCAGGAGTGTAGCCATCAGTAGGAAAAGCGTGGTTGTTTGGTCGGATTCGACGCAAAAGCTTCTAAGAGGTGTCAGTTTTTCACTGAGGAATACGGCGGGGAGAGACTAATAGCACCTTGTCCAGCGCAAAGCGGGGGCGCTGGACGGGTTGGTTTCAACGCGTTTCAGCGGGTGCGATAACGCAGACGCGTACCGAAATTCATCGACATCAGGATTTCATCGGCACTGAGTTCCGGGGGGAAGTAAGCACCGGAGATCTGCGCATGGGCCAGGCTGGCGCCTTCCAGTGATGCATTGCGAAAGTCAATGCCACGCAAGTCGGCGGAACGGAAGTAGGCGTCCCGGAAATCCACGCCGTCGGCGTTCAGTTCACGCAGATCGAGGCCGCGGAAATCACCACCGACCATGTCGATCGGGCCGTCTTTCGGGCGTTCCTTGTTGAAACCGGCAATGTCGTCCTTGTGCAGCAAGGCATAAAGCGGGGTGTCGAGAAGTTTCGGCTGGCTCATGTCAGATCACCTGTTGGTTTTATGACGCCAGTATAGTGCCACTATTTGGCGGCCGTGAAGCGAGCGAGGGCTTCACGGCCGAAATAGTTTCTTACAGCCCCGGCAGACGCTGGCGGATTTGTGCCACGACGGTATCCAGAGTTCCGGATTCATTGGTCTGCACGCGTTTGCTGCGCAGGATTTCGTCCGGGGTCAGCGCTTCACGATTGGCCTGCTGGGCTTCGATCACGGCCAGCGTGGCGTCGGACGGATCCTTCTTGTCTGCCTGACGAATCGCCAGCCAGCTCTCGATCACCGCTTGTGGTGCGTTGCAATCGAGGATCAGGAACGGCGTGCCGGTGGCCTCGGCAACCTTGGCTGCATCGTCACGTTGTTCGCGCTTGAGGTAAGTGGCATCGATCACAACCGGGAAACCGGCGTGCAGGATCACGTTGGCGATTTCATGCAGACGAGCATAAGTAGCGAGGCTTGCATCGGCACTGTAGATCCCGGCCTGTACATCGTTGGCGATGGTTTGTTCGCCGAACAGACGCTTGCGCTCGACATCGGAACGCAGGCGAATCGCGCCCAGCGCTTCGACCAGGCGCATGGCCACGTGGCTTTTGCCGACAGCAGAGACGCCATGGGTGATCGCCATGAAGCGCGAAGGAATGGTGCTGTAGCTTTCTGCCAGGTTGGCGTAGTTGCGGTACTGGCGCAAAGTGGTGGCGCGCTGTACCGGAGTCGCGTCGGCCGGCATGCTGAACAGCGCGACTTTCGCACGGACCAGTGCGCGGTAGGCCTTGTAGAAATTCAACACTTCCAGGCCCTGATAATCGCCGGTCAGTTCCAGGTATTGGCTGACGAAACGACGGGCCAGGGATTTCAGACCGCGGTCCTCAAGGTCCATCGCCAGGAAACCGGTGTCGGCCCAGACATCGGTGAAACGGAACGGCTCGTTGAATTCAATGCAGTCGAAGATCACCACCTTGCCATCGATCAGCGTAGCGTTGCCCAGGTGAATGTCGCCGTGGCATTCGCGAGTGAAACCTTCGGCCTTGCGCTGTGCGAACAGTGGTTTCAAACGTTCGAAGCTGCTTTCGGCCCAGGCTTGCAGGGCATCCAGTTGCAACAGATCAGCCTTGTCGCTGAGAAATGGCAGGATCTGCTCGAAGTTCTGACGAACCGGCGCCATCACGCTTTCAGGCGTGCCGGCATCGTGCCCGGCCGGGACCTTCGGCGCATTGAGGTGGAAACGAGCGATCTGCTCGGCCATTTCGTCAATGTGGGTGGTGGTCAGTTCGCCATTGGCTTGCAGGGTGCTCAGCAGACCGGTTTGCGGGAACTGGCGCATTTTCAGCACGTATTCGATGGCCGGGCCTTCGCCGCCCAATTGCGGCGTTTCAGCGGTGCCGGTGACCGGAATCACTTCCAGATACAAATCGTCGGTCAGGCGCTGGTTGAGACGCAGCTCTTCACCGCAAAAATGCTCGCGGGATTCGAGGCTGGTGAAATCGAGAAAGCCGAAGTTCACCGGTTTCTTCACTTTATAAGCGTAAGGACCGGTGAGCAGGACCCACGAAATGTGGGTTTCGATGACCTGGAACCCTTCGACAGGGTGCGGGTATAAGGCCGGGTTTTGCAGGGCAGCGATCAGGGACTGGCTCACAGGCGATCCTTCAGAGACTGGGGGAATTCGAGGTCGCCATTATGGCCGCTCGCCCGCTCGACGCAAACCTCGGAGCGCTCCTGTTGAGTATGAATAAAGTGCGTATAATCCGCCGCCATGACTCGTACTCGATCCCCCCGCACTCCTAAAAAACCACCTTCCCGGGGCCTGCGCCCATGGTTGGGCTGGGCCTTGAAACTCAGTCTGGTCGGCCTTGTGGTGCTGGCCGGCTTCGCCGTTTACCTCGATGCCGTGGTGCAGGAGAAATTCTCCGGCAAGCGCTGGACCATCCCGGCCAAGGTATACGCGCGCCCGCTCGAGCTGTTCGTCGGACAGAAGCTGAGCAAGGACGATTTCCTCACCGAACTCGATGCCCTGGGCTATCGCCGCGAAGCCGTGAGCAACGGTCCCGGCGCAGCCGCAGTCAACGGTAACACTGTCGATCTGAACACCCGCGGCTTCCAGTTCTATGAAGGTCTCGAGAAACCGCAGCCGGTTCGTGTGCGATTCTCCGGTGACTACGTGGCCGAACTTTCGGCGATCAATGGTTCGAAGCTGTCGGTGGTGCGTCTGGAGCCGCTGCTGATTGGCGGGATCTACCCGAAAAACCTTGAAGACCGGATTCTGATCAAGCTCGATCAGGTCCCGCCGTATCTGCTGGAAACCCTGGTTGCGGTGGAAGACCGGGATTATTACAGCCACTGGGGCGTGTCGCCGAAGTCGATCGCCCGGGCAATCTGGGTCAACACGTCTGGCGGCAGGATGACCCAGGGTGGCAGTACGTTGACCCAGCAATTGGTCAAGAACTTCTACCTGACCAACGAACGCAGCCTGACCCGCAAGCTCACCGAAGCCATGATGGCGATGCTGCTGGAGCTGCATTACGACAAGAAGGAAATACTTGAGGCCTACCTCAACGAGGTCTTCGTCGGTCAGGACGGGCAGCGGGCGGTGCACGGTTTCGGTCTGGCCAGCCAGTTCTTCTTCGGCCAGCCGTTGTCCGAACTGAAACTGCATCAGGTCGCGTTGCTGGTCGGCATGGTCAAGGGGCCGTCCTATTACAACCCGCGTCGCAACCCGGAGCGGGCGCTGGAGCGACGCAACCTGGTGCTCGATGTGCTTGAGCAACAGGGCGTTGCTTCTGCCGAACAAGTGGAGGCCGCGAAGAAAATGCCGTTGGGCGTGACCACACGCGGCAAACTGGCCGACAGTTCATTCCCGGGCTTCATCGATCTGGTCAAGCGTCAGTTGCGTGAAGACTACCGTGACGAAGACTTGACCGAAGAAGGGCTGCGGATTTTCACCAGCTTCGACCCGATCCTGCAGATGAAGGCGGAAGCATCGGTCAATGACACCTTCAAGCGTCTTGCCGGCCGCAAGGGTTCCGATGATGTGGAAGCGGCAATGGTCGTGACCAACCCGGAGACCGGTGAAGTCCAGGCGATGATCGGCAGCCGTCAGGCCAGTTACGCCGGGTTCAACCGGGCGCTGGATGCGGTGCGTCCGATCGGCTCCCTGGTCAAGCCTGCGGTTTATCTGACGGCGCTGGAAAAACCGAGCCAGTACACGCTCACTAGTTGGCTGTCGGACGATCCGCTTTCCATCAAGGGCGCGGACGGCCAGGTCTGGAAACCGCAGAACTATGACCGTCGCTCCCACGGTACGGTTTTCCTTTATCAGGGGTTGGCGCATTCGTACAACCTGTCGACCTCGCGTCTCGGGCTGGCAGTGGGTGTTCCGAACGTGCTCAAGACCATCGGGCGCCTGGGTGTGACCCGAGAGTTTCCGGCGTTCCCGTCGATGCTGCTGGGGGCTGGTGGCATGACGCCGATCGAAGTGGCAACCATGTACCAGACACTGGCCAACGGCGGCTTCAATACGCCGATGCGCGGGATTCGCAGTGTACTGACCGCCGAAGGCGAGCCGCTCAAACGTTATCCGTTCCAGATCGAGCAGCGTTTCGATCCGGCGTCGATTTACCTGATCCAGAACGCCATGCAGCGGGTCATGCGTGAAGGTACCGGCAGCTCGGTCTACAACGTGCTGCCCAAAACCCTGACACTGGCCGGCAAGACCGGCACCAGTAACGATTCGCGCGACAGCTGGTTCGCCGGTTTCAGTCAGGATCTGCTGGCGGTGGTCTGGCTCGGTCGCGACGATAACGGCAAGACGCCGTTCACCGGTGCCACCGGCGCATTGCAGGTCTGGACCAGTTTCATGCGCAAGGCCGATCCGCTGCCGCTGGACATGCCGCAGCCGGACAACGTGGTTCAGGCGTGGGTCGATTCGCGTACCGGCCAGGGCTCTGATGCCAACTGTCCCGGCGCCGTGCAGATGCCGTATATTCGCGGCAGCGAACCGCCATCCGGCGCATCCTGTGCGGGCGAAAGCCCGACATCGGGCGAGTCGGTGATGGATTGGGTCAAGGGCTGGATGAATTAAGCGAAGAGGGTTTCAAGTGAACAAGTGGTTGATTCCAGCGGTGACCGCCGTGGCTTTGCTCAGCGGCTGCTCCACCGTACAGCGTGGTTCGATCCCGGTGGTGGACGCCGGCACAACCGTGTCCAACAGCGAGCGTCTTTCAGCCAATGGCGGCTTTCGCAAAACCACGGTCAAGCGCCCGGTACAAGGTCAGGCGCAATCCCAGGCCATCCCGCAGGGCGATACTGGCGTAGTGGTGATGGTGCCCGGTGGCGGCGCCGCGACGTCGGCACCGATCAGCACTTCGCCGATCGTTCCGGGGCCGGCCTCTGGCGGTATCACACCGGGCCCCTACAACCCTTCGCCGGTCGAGTCCGCGCCGATCAGCTCCGGCAGCTACAGCATGCCTTCATCGCCGAGCGGCATTCCTTCGGCCAGCAGTGGCGGCGGTTTGTCCGCAGATGAGCAACTGGACGGCCCGGTCCTCGCTCTGCTGACCACTGCGCAGCAACAGCAGGCCGGAGGCGACCTGAATGGCGCATCCTCCAGCCTCGAGCGTGCTCAGCGCGTTGCACCGCGTGAGCCGCAAGTGCTTTACCGTCTGGCGCAAGTGCGCATGGCCCAGGGCGATGCCCCGCAAGCCGAGCAAACCGCCCGCCGTGCGCTGACCATGGCTAACGGTCGTCCGGACCTGCAGGCCAGCCTTTGGGAGCTGATCGCCCAGGCTCGCGAAAAGCAGGGTGATTCTGCTGGCGCTGCACTGGCGCGTCAGAAAGCCAGGGTTTCGCTGTGATGGACCCGCGTCTCTCGAAAGTCGCCGATCAACTGCTGTTGATCGAGCGTGAACTGCGTGCCCAGGGTTGGTGGGACGAGGTCCAGCCTTCTGTCGAAGCCTTGAGCAGTGTCGAGCCGTTCTCGGTCGACACCCTCGAGTTCGAGCAGTGGCTGCAATGGATCTTTCTGCCGCGGATGAAGATGATCCTTGAGCAGGATCTGCCGTTACCCAAAGCCTCGGGCATTCAGGAAATGGCCCAGATGGTCTTCGCCCAGCGCAATCTGCAGGGCCAGGACCGGCAGTTGCAGGTATTGCTCAAAGAGTTCGATCTGCTGATCACTGCAACTCATTGAACCGCCGACTGCCAGGGATCACTGGCAGTTTTCGGCGATCTGTTTCTGCGTCTCCGCGATACGTTCCTGACGTTGCGTATCGCTCAGGCGGCGCAGCTCTCCTTCGGTTTCCTCCCTCAGGCGCGGATTGTTCTGCAGCTGCGCCAGATTCGTGCGTGCCTGTTCGCAAAAGACCTTGAGCTGGTTCTGTTGGTCGGCGACCTGTTTTCTGACCTTGTCATCGATGGCTTTCTGATCACCCAGCGGGCCGCTGCCGGGTATGGCTGGCGGACGCGGGGGAGGCGAGGGCGGCGTTTGCACTGTCGTTGCCGGCTGACCTTGCGGCGGTTGTGCATCGAAGTGCGTGACACCTTGAGCATCGACCCATTTGTAGATCTGACCGGCCAGGCACCAGGGGCTGAGGCCGATCAGCAGAGCGGCGAGAAGCGTTCGCATGCTGATTCCTTGGCAAAATTGCGCAATTGACGCTAACAGAGTAGCGCTTTTCAGGTTTTTTCTTGCGTTCTCATGTGGTTACCCACAATTAAGCACGTTGACGGCTTGACTTGGAGAGGGCGAAACAGAAGAATCCAAAGTCCGCTGTACAGGGACTGCCAGAAGCAGACCCTCTCGGCAGATCATGAGGCGCCTATCCGCGTCGACCTGTTACACCCGCAACGCGTTACCTCGCGCTGGGTGGGAAAGGCCCGCAACACTTGGGACGATCCCAATACTTGCTCAGTCAGTGCTGACGTAGTCGGCGACCACCGTCGCTCATGCTCTGCCGAGAAGTAAACCTATTAAGACCCGTTCGCCTTTTTGCGGACGGTATTCTGGCGTTTTAGAGGTGAACAACGTGGAGCTTTTATCTGGCGGTGAGATGCTCGTCCGCTTCTTGCGTGACGAAGGCGTCAAATATATCTACGGGTACCCGGGTGGTGCTCTCCTTCATGTTTACGATGCCCTGTTCAAAGAACCGGAAGTGACCCACATCCTGGTTCGTCACGAGCAGGCGGCTACCCATATGGCTGACGGCTATGCCCGTGCCACCGGTAAAGCCGGCGTGGTACTGGTGACTTCCGGTCCAGGCGCCACAAACGCCATCACCGGTATCGCCACGGCCTATATGGACTCGATTCCGATGGTGATCATTTCCGGTCAGGTGCCAAGCACCATGGTCGGCACCGATGCGTTCCAGGAAACCGACATGATCGGTATCTCCCGGCCGATCGTGAAGCACAGCTTCATGATCAAGCACGCTTCGGAAATTCCGGAAGTCATGAAGAAAGCCTTCTACCTGGCGCAATCCGGTCGTCCGGGTCCGGTCGTGGTCGATATCCCGAAAGACATGACCAATCCGGCCGAGAAGTTCGAATACATCTTCCCGAAGAAAGCCAAACTGCGTTCCTACAGCCCCGCCGTTCGCGGTCACTCCGGGCAAATCCGCAAGGCGGCGGAAATGCTCCTGGCGGCCAAGCGTCCCGTGTTGTACTCCGGTGGCGGCGTGATTCTCGGCAATGGCTCCGCGCCGCTGACCGAGCTGGCGAAAATGCTCAACCTGCCGGTGACCAACACCTTGATGGGCCTGGGCGGCTATCCGGGCACTGATCGTCAGTTCATCGGCATGCTCGGCATGCACGGCAGTTACACCGCGAACCTGGCGATGCACCACGCCGACGTGATCCTGGCGGTCGGTGCGCGCTTCGACGATCGTGTGATCAACGGCGCGCCAAAGTTCTGCCCGAACGCCAAGATCATTCACATCGACATCGACCCGGCTTCGATTTCCAAAACCATCAAGGCTGACGTGCCAATCGTCGGCCCGGTGGAAAGCGTTCTGACCGAAATGGTTGCGATCCTCAAGGAAATCGGCGAAACCCCGAACAAGGACGCCGTGGCCAGTTGGTGGAAGCAGGTCGATGAGTGGCGTGGTGATCGCGGTCTGTTCCCTTACGACAAGGGCGACGGCAGCAAGATCAAGCCGCAGACCGTGATCGAAACCCTGTGCGAAGTGACCAAGGGCGATGCCTTTGTGACCTCCGATGTGGGCCAGCACCAGATGTTCGCTGCGCAGTACTACAAGTTCAACAAGCCGAACCGCTGGATCAACTCCGGTGGTCTGGGCACGATGGGCTTCGGTCTGCCGGCGGCGATGGGTATCAGCCTGAGCTTCCCTGAGGCTGACGTCGCCTGCGTCACCGGTGAAGGCAGTATCCAGATGAACATCCAGGAGCTGTCCACCTGCTTGCAGTACGGTTTGCCGGTGAAAATCGTCATTCTGAACAACGGCGTGCTGGGTATGGTTCGCCAGTGGCAGGACATGAGTTACAACAGCCGTCACTCGCATTCCTACATGGAATCGCTGCCTGATTTCGTCAAGCTCGCCGAGGCCTATGGTCACGTCGGCATTCGTGTCACCGAGTCGAAAGACTTGAAGTCGAAGATGGAAGAAGCGTTCGCCCTGAAGGATCGGCTGGTCGTGATCGATATTTCGGTTGATACCAGCGAGCACGTCTACCCGATGCAGATCAAAGACGGCTCGATGCGCGATATGTGGCTGAGCAAGACGGAGCGTACCTAATCATGCGGCACATTATTTCCTTGCTTCTGGAAAACGAACCCGGTGCTTTGTCTCGCGTAGTCGGCCTGTTCTCGCAGCGCAACTACAACATTGAAAGCCTGACCGTGGCGCCAACCGAGGACCCGACCCTGTCGCGTCTGACGCTGACCACTGTCGGCCACGATGAAATCATCGAGCAGATCACCAAGAACCTGAACAAGCTGATCGAAGTGGTCAAGCTGGTGGACCTGTCGGAAAGCGCTCACATCGAGCGCGAACTGATGCTGGTCAAGGTCAAGGCCACCGGCGCACAGCGCGCCGAGATCAAGCGCACCACCGATATTTACCGTGGACAGATCGTCGACGTCAGTGCCAGCGTGTATACCGTTCAACTGACCGGTACCAGCGACAAGCTCGACAGCTTCATTCAGTCCATCGGCACCGCCTCGATTCTGGAAACCGTCCGTAGTGGCGTGACCGGTATTGCCCGCGGCGACAAAGTACTCAGCATCTAAACCAAATTAGCGAATGGCCTGAGCGGCCTGGATATAAAGGGGAAATTCATGAAAGTTTTCTACGATAAAGACTGTGACCTGTCGATCATCCAGGGCAAGAAAGTTGCCATCATCGGTTACGGCTCCCAGGGCCACGCTCAAGCGTGCAACCTGAAAGACTCCGGTGTCGACGTTACCGTTGGTCTGCGTAAAGGTTCGGCTACCGTTGCCAAGGCTGAAGCCCACGGTCTGAAAGTCGCTGACGTGGCTACCGCTGTCGCTGCCGCCGACCTGGTCATGATCCTGACCCCGGACGAGTTCCAGGGCCAGTTGTACAAGAACGAAATCGAGCCGAACATCAAGAAAGGCGCTACCCTCGCGTTCTCCCACGGTTTCTCGATCCATTACAACCAGGTCGTTCCGCGCGCCGACCTCGACGTGATCATGATCGCGCCGAAAGCGCCAGGCCACACTGTACGTTCCGAGTTCGTGAAAGGCGGCGGTATTCCTGATCTGATCGCGATCTATCAGGACGCCTCGGGCAATGCCAAGAATGTTGCGCTGTCCTACGCTGCAGGCGTTGGTGGCGGTCGTACCGGCATCATCGAAACCACCTTCAAGGACGAGACCGAAACCGACCTGTTCGGCGAACAGGCCGTTCTGTGCGGTGGTACCGTCGAGCTGGTGAAAGCCGGTTTCGAAACCCTGGTCGAAGCTGGCTACGCGCCGGAAATGGCCTACTTCGAGTGTCTGCACGAACTGAAACTGATCGTTGACCTCATGTACGAAGGCGGCATCGCCAACATGAACTACTCGATCTCCAACAACGCTGAATACGGCGAGTACGTGACCGGTCCGGAAGTGATCAACGCCGAATCCCGTCAGGCCATGCGCAACGCCCTGAAACGTATTCAGGACGGTGAATACGCCAAGATGTTCATCAGCGAAGGTGCTACCGGCTACCCTTCGATGACCGCCAAGCGCCGTAACAACGCTGCACACGGTATCGAAATCATCGGTGAGCAACTGCGCTCCATGATGCCGTGGATCAGTGCCAACAAGATCGTCGACAAAACCAAAAACTGAGTCGTCGACCCTTGTAAGAAAAAAAACGCGGCCCTGGCCGCGTTTTTTCGTATGGGCGGGCTGTTCTGGTATAAAGCTGCATCGTTTGTGGTCGAACCGTCGTCCCAGACACCTGTCGAAAATGTCCAATCCGTTGCAAGGTAATGTTCATGAGCGAACGCCCCGAAGAGCCGAACCAGGCTTCAGACGCCGAAAGCCTGCTGCCCATCGATGAACATGTCGAAGAAGGGCATGACGCAGAAGGTCGGAAAGTCCGGCATCGTGGTATCTATCTTCTGCCGAACCTGTTCACCACCGCGAACCTGTTCGCGGGGTTCTACTCCATCATCAACTCGATGAGTGCTCAGGCTGCGTTGAGCGCCGGGGACGCGGCAAACGCCAGCAAGTACTTCGCCTTCGCGGCCATCGCGATCTTCGTCGCCATGGTGCTCGATGGTCTCGATGGTCGTGTGGCGCGCATGACCAATACACAAAGTGCATTCGGTGCCGAGTACGACTCGCTGTCGGACATGGTTGCCTTCGGCGTCGCGCCCGCATTGCTCGCGTTTGGCTGGGCGCTGGGTGACATGGGCAAGGTCGGCTGGATGGTCGCCTTCATTTATGTTGCGGGTGCGGCGTTGCGTCTGGCGCGCTTCAATACTCAGGTAGGGACTGCCGACAAGCGTTATTTCATCGGTCTGGCCAGCCCGGCGGCTGCCGGTGTGGTCGCCGGGATTGTCTGGGCATTCAGCGATTACGGGATCCAGGGTTCGAAGATGTCGTTCCTCGTTGCACTGATGGTCGCGGCTGCCGGTATGCTGATGGTCAGCAACATCAAGTACAACAGCTTCAAGGAACTGGATCTGAAGGGGCGCGTACCCTTCGTTGCGATTCTGGCCGTGGTGCTGGTGTTCGCCGTTGTGTTCAGTGATCCTCCGCGCATTCTGTTATTGGTGTTCCTTGCCTATGCGGCTTCGGGGCCAGTGCAGTACTTGTTGCATCTTCGTCGCCACAAAAACGTCGAGTGATGTAATTTCCCTCATACTCCGCAGTCTATGGGTGCATCTGTCCTCCAAAACTGCGGAGTAGTCATGCTGATCAAATTTCCCAAAGCGTCCGATTGCCACGAATCGGACGTCACGCCTGAATCCATTTATCTCTCTCGCCGACAATTGCTCGGTGCTACGGCGGCCGGTCTGGCCCTGAGCAGTCTGCCGCGCTGGGGCAGTGCCGAAGAGGCCACCCGTTATGCCGATGTCGAGTCTGGCAATGCGCCCGCCTGGTTTGCCGAGAAGAAGTCTTCTATCAAATGGGGAGCCGTGGACGTCAAGGATGAGGCGATCACGCCCTATAAGGACGCGACTCACTACAACAACTTCTATGAGTTCGGTACCGACAAGGGGGATCCGGCAGCCAATGCCGGATCGCTGAAGACCGAACCCTGGAGTGTGGTGGTGGACGGGGAGGTGGGTAAGCCGGGGCGCTATGCACTGGAAGACTTCATGAAACCTTACCAGTTGGAGGAGCGCATCTATCGTCTGCGTTGTGTCGAGGCGTGGTCGATGGTTATTCCCTGGATCGGTTTCCCTGTTTCGGCGCTGCTCAAGCAGGTCGAGCCGACCTCCAATGCCAGGTACATCCGTTTTGAAACCCTGCAGGATCCCAAGAGCATGCCTGGACAGCGTTCAGGGTTTGCCCTGATCGACTGGCCTTATGTAGAAGGCCTGCGTCTGGATGAGGCAATGAATCCGTTGGCGATTCTGGCTGTGGGCATGTACGGTCGGGAATTGCCGAATCAGAACGGTGCGCCGTTGCGTCTGGTGGTGCCGTGGAAGTACGGTTTCAAGAGTGTCAAATCCATCGTGCGTATCAGTCTGGTCAGTGAGCAGCCAAAGACGACCTGGCAAAGCATCGCAGCGGATGAATACGGTTTCTACGCGAATGTGAACCCGACGGTCGACCACCCTCGCTGGACTCAGGCGCGGGAGCGACGTCTTCCCAATAGTCTGTTCAAACCGAATGTGCGTGATACGCAAATGTTCAACGGCTACTCGGATGAGGTCGCTTCTTTATATACAGGGCTCGATCTGCGGAAGAACTACTGATGCGATATCCGTTCTGGCGTGTGGGCGTGTTCATCGCCGCGATGGTTTGGCCGTTGTGGTGGTTCTATCAGGCCTTTGAAGGTCTGCTCGGACCGGACCCCGGGAAAGTTCTGGTTGATCGGCTTGGGCTTGGGGCGTTGGTGTTGTTGCTGATTACTTTGAGTATGACGCCGTTGCAGAGGCTCACCGGATGGGCCGGCTGGATTGCTGTGCGGCGGCAGGTGGGGCTGTGGTGTTTTGCATATGTGGTTTTGCATTTATGCAGTTACATGGCATTCATTCTGGGTTTCGACTGGTCTCAACTGGGCGTGGAGTTGCGCAAGCGTCCGTACATTATTGTCGGCACGCTCGGGTTTCTGGGGTTGCTGGCATTAGCGGTAACGTCCAATCGCTATAGTCAGCGTCGTTTGGGCGTGCGCTGGAAGAAATTACATCGCCTGGTGTACGTGATTCTCGGGCTTGGACTGCTGCATATGCTTTGGATTGTGCGCGCTGATCTCAAGGAGTGGGCGCTCTACGCCTTCATGGGGGGACTGCTTCTCATGTTTCGCCTTCCGCCAGTCGCTCGCCGAATCCCGCGTTTGTTGGGGAAAAGACGCGTTCTGCAAGAAAAGCGAAATTAAGTGTTGACGGCGAATTTCAGATGTCTATAATTCGCCCCACTTCCGGCGCTGTCGAAACGGAAAACTCCTTGAGATTCAATGAGTTCAGCGATTTTCGATGGCGAGTTGCTTCAGTTCATCGAAGCCTGGAAGGAGTTGAAAGAGCGGTGGTGTTTGGCTCTTTTGACGGTTCGGTCTTCTCGATCGA
>NZ_LRUN01000086.1 GCF_001679645.1 Pseudomonas bananamidigenes
CGGCTCCCTTTCCCCCTCGCCCCCTGGGGGAGAGGGCTGGGGTGAGGGGGTAGGTTCTCAAGCACACCGCAGTGTTTAAGCCATGCGTTTAAAGGACACTTCCAGACACGCACCCCAGGCTACACAACCTTGCGCCGCTGCCTACGACTGCGCCAGAATCCGCCGGCTTGTGCGCTTATAGACCGGGTTTTATCGTTGTTCCGTCGCTGAAAAACAGCGATCGGGTTTGGTAGCCCGGGTCTTTAAATGCAGAGTGCTCCATTTTGTAGAGACTTTTTGTCTCTGTTTTATGGTGGTCATTCGCAGGGCACCTTCGGGTGCGCCGTTTCTCCTAAGGCCCGGTCTACCAACCTGCGTCTGGCCACCACCATCGTTTGGTAGCGAGAGTGGTGGCTCCAATAAGCGCCTTAGGAGTTTTGCCATGATCAAACCAACACCCAACCCACCCGAAGCCGATTCAACGTCCCCCTACGAAACCCTCGACTCCAAGAAATTCCACGAAGCCGCCGAACGCGCCCTCGATCACTACCTCAATCCGTTCCACCCCAGAAAACCGCTGCTCAAACCCGGCACCCGCTACCTTATCGCTCCCGGCATCGCGAACGAAGAACTGCTGGCCGACGCCTGCGAGACCCTGACCTCGGCCAAAACCATGGCCAGCGATTTCGCCGGGATGATCGATACGCCGCAGCGGCATGTGCTGCTGGGCATCGGGCAGTTGATCATGCTGGGGGAACTGGCGGTGAATCGGGTGCTGGATAATCTGGAGATGAAGGCCGAGGCGCCGCTCTAGCCAGATCGTTCCCACGTCGAGGCGTCGAACCGTCTGCGTGGGAACGATCCAGCGCCAATAAAAAACGGCCCGAAATGGGCGTTTTTGTGTGTCTGCCAAAAATCAGGCCCGCAACGTCCGCGTCATCCGCAACGCCAGAAGACTCCCGCCAACGATCACACCCGCCAGCAGATACAGCGCCGCATCGGTCGACCCGGTGCTGTCCTTCACCCAGCCGACGAGGTAAGGGCTGAGGAACCCGGCCATCTGCCCCATGGAGTTGATCAACGCCAGACCACCCGCCGCAGCGCCCGCGCTCAACATCGCTGTCGGCACCGGCCAGAACATCGGCAAACCGGTCAACGCGCCCATGGTCGCGATGGTCAGGCCGAGAATCGCAATCGCCGGATTCGCTGCAAAATTCACCGCGATCAGCAGGCCGATGGCGCCCATCAACATCGGCACCACCAGGTGCCAGCGACGCTCTTTACGCAAGTCCGCCGAGCGACCGACCACCAGCATGAAAACCGCCGCCAGCAGATACGGAATCGCGCTCAACCAGCCAATCACCAGGTTATCGCTGAAACCGAGGTTCTTGATGATCGACGGCAGCCAGAAGTTGATCGCGTAGACGCCGCTCTGGATGCAGAAGTAGATCAGTCCGAAGGCCCAGATCGCCGGGTTCTTGAACACAGCGATCAGCGAATCGGAAGTGGTTTTCGGTTTGTTCGCCAGGTCTTCCGCCTGATCGGCTTCCAGCACCGAACGCTCGTGCGGGGTCAGCCATTTGGCAGCGGCGAAGTTGTCGCTCAACAGGAAGTAGGCGAGTGCGCCGAGGACTACAGTCGGAATGCCTTGCAGCAGGAACATCCACTGCCAGCCGGCCAGACCGCCCTGGCCCGCAGCGAAATGATTGAGGATCCAGCCGGAAAACGGGCTGCCGAGCAGGCCGGACACCGGGATCGCTGACATGAACAGCGCCATGATCCGGCCACGGCGGAAGGTCGGGAACCACTGCGAGAGATACAGCACAACGCCCGGGAAGAACCCGGCCTCGGCTGCGCCGGTGAACAGGCGCAAGGTGTAGAACTGGGTCGGCGTGGTGACGAACAGCAGGCAGGTCGACAACGTGCCCCAGGTGATCATCATCAGCGCAATCCAGCGCCGTGGGCCGAATTTGGTCAGCGCCAGGTTGCTCGGTACGCCGCACAGCACGTAGCCGATGAAGAAGATACCGGCACCGAGGCCGTACACGGTTTCGCTGAATTTCAGCGCGTCAAGCATCTGCAGTTTGGCGAATCCGACGTTGACCCGGTCGAGGTAGTTGAACAGGTAGCAGATGAAGATGAAGGGGATCAAACGCAGGGTGATGCGTTTGTAGACGGCGTTTTTACCGTCGTCGATGGTCTGGGCGGCAGCGGCGCTCTGCGACATGGCGGCTCTCTCTTTATTATGATTTTTTGCGATGCAAAGGGTAACGTTGATCGCCCTGAGAGTCTCGGTCACCTTTGGCCGGATTGTCTTTGTGCCTGAGCACAGGGTTTGCCGGCAGACCCTGTGCGGGTGAACAACCGTCCGTGCCTGTTTTCAAGGATTTTCCCCTTATGTTCGAACTCGATCACGACCTCGCCCAGGACATCGTCGACCGGGCCATGGCCATATTGCCGTACAACGTCAACGTCATGGACAGCCAAGGCTTGATTCTCGGCAGTGGCGAGCCGGAGCGCATCAACACCCGCCACGAAGGCGCGCAACTGGTGCTGGCCAACGGGCGGGTGGTGGAGATCGACGCGCAGACGGCGGTGCATCTGAAGGGCGTGCAGCCTGGGATCAATTTGCCGTTGTTGCTTGATCAGCGCTTGATCGGGGTGCTCGGCATCACCGGCGAGCCGGAGCAACTGCGCACTTACGCCGAGCTGGTGCGCATGACCGCTGAAATGCTGGTCGGTCAGCGCAACCAGCAATCCGAGCAGCAATGGCGGCGGCAACGTTGCGACGACTTGCTGGCGCTGCTGTTGAGTGAATCAGGGGATTCGCCAAGGCTGGTCGACGAAGCTCAACAGCTCGGGCTGAAACCGCAATTGACGCGGGTGCCGTATCTGTTCGAACTGGGTCTGGAACATGGTCCGGGGCAAACCGTCGAGGCGCTGAGTGCCTGGCTGATGTCGCGTTATCCGGACAGTTGGTGCGTGAGTTCGGCCAAGTCCTCGCTGCTGTGGTGCCGTCCGGCGAGCCAGAATGTCGAGCATGATCGCCTGCTGGAAAAACTCGGTGGCCTGGGCTGGAACATCTTGCGCATCGCCGTCGGCGGGCAGGCCGATGGACTGGCCGGACTGCGCCGTTGTTATCGGCGGGTCGGCGACTTGCTCGCCTATGGCCGCGAGGTGTTGCCGCGCTCACGGCTGCTGACCCTCAATCGCTATCGCTTGCCGGTGATGCTCTGGCGCCATCGCAACGACGATGCGCTGGATGAATTGCTCAAGCCGTTGCGCAAGGTCATCGCCAAGGACAGCAACGGCCAGTTGCTCGCGACCTTGCGCAGCTGGTGCGATCACGACGGGCAGAGCCAGGCCTGCGCCGATGCGTTGGGGATTCATCGCAACAGCTTGCGTTATCGAATGGAGCGGATTGCCGAGTTGAGCGGGGTCGATCCGCTGAAGCTCGACGGCATGCTGGCGCTGTATCTCGGGGTGCAATTGCTGCCGCAGACTGACTGAAGTTTATTCGGCGCCTCGGATAATGCTATCGCGAGCAGGCTCGCTCCCACATTGAGATTCCATTTCCCTGAGGGAGCGAGCCTGCTCGCGAAAGGGGCGGGACATTCAACATCAACTTCAGAGCCTTTGTGAAAATGAACAATAAACGCCAATCCAACTTGTGCAGCGGACAGGCGTCAACGTTACAAGCGACTGGCAGCATGAGGGGCATTGGAACTGGAGAATTCGCATGAAAATCGTCATCGCCCCCGATTCGTTCAAGGACAGCCTGAGTGCCAAGGGCGTCGCAGAGGCCATTGCGCTGGGTCTGGCGCAGGTCTGGCCACAGGCGACGCTGGTCAAGTGCCCGATGGCCGACGGTGGTGAAGGGACGGTGGAGTCGATTCTCGATGCCTGCGAAGGGAACTGCGCCGCACCCGTGTGCGCGGTCCGCTGGGCGCAACGGTCGAAGCCGCGTGGGGCTGGCTGCCGCACAACCACACCGCGATCATCGAAATGGCCGAGGCCAGCGGTTTGCAGCTTGTACCGCCGGGTCAGCGGGATGCGTGCATCAGCAGCACGTTCGGCACCGGTGAGCTGATCCGCGCCGCGCTGGATGCCGGCGCACAACGGGTGATTCTGGCCATCGGCGGCAGTGCCACCAACGACGGCGGTGCCGGTGCGATGCAGGCGCTGGGCGTGAAACTGCTGGATGCTCAAGGCCAACCATTGGTGCCGGGCGGTCTGGCGCTGGCGCAACTTGCACGACTGGACTTGAGCGAACTCGACCCACGTCTGGCACAGGTGCGTTTCGACATCGCCGCCGACGTCGACAATCCGCTGTGTGGCCCCCACGGCGCCTCGGCGATTTTCGGTCCGCAGAAAGGCGCCTCCCCGGAGCAAGTGCAGCAACTGGATCACGCCCTCGGCCACTTCGCCGAACTCTGTGCGCAAGCGCTGGGCAAGGATGTTCGGGACGAACCGGGCAGCGGTGCGGCGGGTGGACTGGGCTTTGCCGCCAAGGCGTTTCTCGGCGCACGGTTCCAGGCCGGGGTTGAAGTGGTCGCGGAACTGGTCGGTCTGGCGCAAGCCGTGAAAGGCGCCGATCTGGTGATCACCGGAGAAGGGCGCTTCGATGCCCAGACCCTGCGCGGCAAAACCCCGTTTGGCGTTGCACGGGTCGCCAGACAACACGGCGTGCCGGTCATTGTCATCGCAGGCACGTTGGGCGAGGGCTATCAGGCACTCTACGAACACGGCATCGATGCGGCTTTCGCCCTCACCGGCGGCCCGATGACCCTCGAACAAGCCTGCGCCGAAGCCCCGCGTCTGTTGCGCGAGCGCGCCACCGATATTGCCCGCGTCTGGCGCATGGCGGCCTCGGGCTGACCTGTCACCCATTATCTGAAGCGTCGAGTGTTTCAACTGGGAAACACTCGCAATCATTTGAAAAATATTTACTCTTGACCTGAAAAATTCCTCAAGCCTGGCCGATATAAGGATCAGGCGCGCACAAGACTTCCACCATCAGTGACGCCGGACTGAAGCCCGCCATCGCGGGTCAGTGATTACGGCATGGATGCTCTTAGCTTCGACTACCCGAGAGCCTTCCTATGTCTTTGCGTAATCTGAACATCGCGCCCCGTGCCTTCCTCGGTTTTGCCTTTATCGCCCTGTTGGTGATCGTGCTCGGCGTCTTTGCCGTCAACCGCATGTCGGTCATCCGCCAGGCGTCTGTCGAGATGCAGACCAATCAGTTGCCCAGCGTCGCCTACCTTGGCGTAGTGACGGAAAACGTCCTGCGCCTGCGGATCCTCTCGTTCCGCATTCTGGTCAACCGTGACGCCGCCGGCCTGCAGGAGGCACAGACCCGCATCGGGGTTCTTGTCGACAAGGTGCGCACTGCCCAGGCCGCTTACGCCGCATTGCCGGCAGAGAGTGAAGAACGCGCGCAATATCAGGCATTCGCCACGACACTGGACAACTACCTGCAAGCGCAGAACCAGATGATGGAGCTGTCGCGTCAGGACAAGGTCGATGAGATGCGCACCCTGATCAACACGAAGATCAAGGACGGCACCGACCAGATGGGCGAACAGCTCAACAAACTGATTGCGATCAATGCCGCCGGTGCCAAGGAAGCTTCCCTTCAGGCCGGAGAGCATTACGACAGCGCCATCACCGGCGTGGTGATCGTGGCGGTCATCGCTGCTGTGGCTACGGTGCTGCTGGCCTTGTTGTTGACCCGCAGTATCGTCACCCCGCTGAACCGTGCCGTGGCCGCCGCGCAAACCATCGCCGGTGGCAACCTGACCAAACCCATCGAAGTCGACGGCAAGGACGAACCGGCGCGTCTGCTCGAGGCGCTCGCCGCGATGCAGGCCAACCTGCGCAAGACCATCGAGCAGATTGCCGGCTCCGCCACGCAGTTGGGCGCTGCTGCCGAAGAACTCAGCGCCGTGACCGAAGAAGCCTCCCGTGGCCTGCAACAGCAGAATGACGAAATCGAACAGGCCGCCACCGCCGTCAACGAAATGACCGCTGCGGTGGAAGAGGTGGCACGCAACGCGGTGTCGACCTCTGAAGCGTCGAATCAGTCGACCCACGCAGCCCGAGAAGGTCGCGATCAAGTGGTGAAAACCGTCGATGCGATCCAGACCATGACTCAGGACGTGCAGAACACCGCACAAATGATCGAAGGCCTGGCTGCGCAGGGCCGCGACATCGGCAAGGTGCTGGACGTGATCCGTGCCATCGCCGAACAGACCAACCTGCTGGCGCTCAACGCAGCCATCGAAGCGGCCCGCGCCGGTGAGGCCGGACGTGGCTTCGCCGTGGTGGCGGACGAAGTCCGTGCGCTGGCCCACCGTACCGCGCAATCGACCCAGGAAATCGAAAAAATGGTCGCCGGCATCCAGAACGGCACCGGCGAAGCGGTGGAATCGATGCAACAAAGCAACCAGCGCACCCAGACCACACTGGAAATGGCCCGCGCCGCCGGCGTCGCGCTGGAGCAGATCACCCAATCGATTCACCAGATCAACGAGCGCAACCTGGTGATCGCCAGTGCATCCGAAGAGCAGGCACAAGTGTCCCGCGAGGTGGATCGCAACCTGGTGAATATTCGTGACCTGGCCACGCAATCGGCCGCCGGGGCCAACCAGACCAGCGCCGCGACCCATGAGTTGTCGCGCCTGGCGGTGGATTTGAATGCGATGGTGGCGCGGTTTGTGATTTGACCTAGGGTGAAGGCTGGACACCGCGCAATCAGGAGACGTACATGCGCTATTCAGCCTTGACCCAACGAATCGCCGGGGAGGGAGCAGCGGCCTGGCGGATTCACGACCGAGCGCTGGAACTGCGCGCCGAAGGGGTCGATGTGTTGCTGCTGTCGGTGGGTGATCCGGATTTCGACACGCCGCTGCCGATCATTCACGGCGCCATCGACAGCCTGCTGGCGGGCGATACCCATTATTCCGAAGTGCGCGGCCGGCTGGAGCTGCGCACGCGGATCGCCGAACGCCATCGGCGCAATAGCGGCCAGCCAGTGGACGCTGACCATGTGATCGTGCTGCCCGGCGCGCAATGCGCCGTGTATTCGGTGGCGCAATGTCTGCTCGATCCGGGCGATGAAGTGATCGTTGCCGAGCCGATGTACGTCACTTATGAAGGTGTTTTTGGTGCCTGTGGTGCGACGGTCGTACCGGTGCCCGTTCGCCCGGAGAACGGCTTTCGTGTCGATCCGGCGGATGTCGAAGCGCGAATCACACCCAAGACTCGGGCCATGCTGCTCAACAGCCCCAACAATCCGTCCGGCGCCAGTCTGTCATTGCTGATCTGGCAGGAGCTTGCGGCGCTTTGCATTCGACATGACCTGTGGCTGATCAGCGATGAGGTCTACAGCGAATTGTTGTATGAAGGCCGGCACGTCAGCCCGGCGAGCCTGCCGGGCATGGCCGAGCGTACGGCGACCATCAACAGCCTGTCGAAATCCCACGCGATGACCGGCTGGCGCATCGGCTGGATGATCGGACCCAAACCCTTGGCCGGGCATTTGGTGAATCTGTCGCTGAGCATGCTGTTCGGTCTGCCGGACTTCGTGCAGAAAGCCGCGCAGGTTGCACTGGAGAAGGATTTGCCGGAAGTGACACAGATGCGCGAGGAATACCGGTTACGCCGGGATCTGGTGTGCGAGCGCTTGCGCGGCTGTCCGGGGTTGTACCCGATCAGGCCGGATGGCGGGATGTTCGTGATGGTCGACGTGCGCCAGACCGGGTTCGGTGCACAAGCGTTTGCCGAGCGCCTGCTGGAAGGCTATGGGGTTTCAGTGCTGGCGGGGGAGGCGTTCGGGCCGAGCGCGGCGGGGCATATCCGCATCGGACTGGTGGTGGATCGGGTGAAGCTGGCGGACGCGTGTTCGCGGATTGCCCTTTGTGCTGCGCAGCTTCTCCAGGTGCGCAGCGCTTGAAGGTTTTGTGTTGTCGTTGCTGGCCCTTTCGCGAGCAGGCTCGCTCCCACAGTGCTACGCGGTGTGTGGGAGCGAGCCTGCTCGCGAAGACGGCCTGACAGGCGTTGAATATTTCAGCCTTGCCAGGCTGATTAATTCACCAGATTCTTCGGCTTCTCCCCACCCAGCGCCGCCAACAGATTCTCCACCGCACACCGTGCCATCGCTTCGCGCGTCTCATGGGTTGCCGAACCCATGTGCGGCGTCGCCACCACGTTGTTCAACTGCAGCAATGGTGAGTCGTGATTGAGCGGCTCGCGCTCGAACACATCCAGCCCCGCCGCGCGAATCCGGTTATGGCGCAAGGTGTCGATCATCGCCGCCTCGTCCACCACCTTGCCTCGGGAAATATTGATGAAGATGCTCTCCGGGCGCATCAACGCGAACTGTTCGGCGCCAATCAAACCTTCGGTCTGCGCGGTCAACGGCAACGTCAGACAGATGAAATCCGCCTGCTGCAACAAATCCTCCAGGCTTCTGTACTGCGCATCGAAACGTGCCTCGACCGCCGGTTTGCGTGATTGACTGTGATAGATCACCGGCATCCCGAATCCGAAATGCCCGCGCTGGGCCAACGCTTCGCCGATCCGCCCCATGCCGATGATGCCCAGCGTCTTGCCATGCACGTCGGTGCCGAAATGCGCCGGGCCGATGCTGCGGTGCCAGTGACCGCCGCGCACCATGTTCGCCAGTTCCACCACCCTTCGAGCGGTGGCCAGGATCAGCGCGAAACCGGTGTCGGCAGTGGTTTCGGTCAGTACGTCCGGGGTGTTGGTCAGCAGGATCCGGCGGCGGGTCAGGTAGTCGATGTCGTAGTTGTCCACGCCTACCGAAACGCTGGATATCGCTTCGAGCTTCGGTGCGAGATCGAGCAGCGTCGCATCCAGCTTCAAACTCGCGCCAAGCAATCCGTGGGCAGCCGGCAGGGCGTCACGCAGTTTCATCAGACCGTCGGCGTCGAGGCTTTCGATCAACGTCACATCGACCTGATCCTCAAGGCGCGCCATCAACGTCGGCGACAGTTTCTTGTACAGCACAACCTGCTTTTTCATCGCAGTCATCTCTCTATCAATTCAGGAATGCGCCGGCAGCGGACGTGGTGCGACGCGCTTGGCGTTCACCCGGTCGCTGGCGCCGGGCTTGAGAAAAATCGTCAGCACCACCGACAGCAGCAACGCGCCGCTCATCAACAGGTACGAAGCGCCGGGTGAGCCGGTGGAACTGTTCAGGTAACCGACCAGATAGGAACCGCCGAACGAGCCGAGGGCGCCCATGCTGTTGATCAGCGCCATGGCACCGCCGGCAACGTTGGCCGGCAGGATCTCCGGGACGATGGCAAAGAACGGCCCGTAAGGCGCGTACATGCAGGCGCCGGCAATCACCAGCAGCGTGTACGACCACCAGAAATGCTCCGCGCCCAAGGCGTACGAGCCGTAGAACGCCACCGAGGCGATCAGCAGCGGAGGCCAGACGAAGCGTTTGCGCTTTTGCAGTTTGTCCGAGCCCCACGACACCAGCAGCATGCCGATCACCGCCGCCAGATACGGCAACGCCGACAGCCACCCGGCCTCGATCATGTCCATTTGCGCGCCGGCCTTGAGGATCGACGGCAGCCACAGCACGAAGCCGTAGACGCCGATGCTCCAGCAGAAGAATTGCAGCGCCAGAATGATCACCTTCGGCGAGCGGAAGGCTTCGGCGTAGTTCTTCACCGCTTTGATCCCGACCTGTTCGGCAGCGAGAGCGCTTTGCAGATCGTGCTTTTCCCGGTCGCTGAGCCACTTGGCCTGGGCCGGGCGATCATCCGCCAGCTTCCACCAGATAAATGCCCAGAGCACCGCTGGCAGACCTTCGATGATGAACATCCAGCGCCAGCTGAAATGCTGCACCAGATAGCCCGAAACCACCGACATCCACAGCATGGTCACCGGGTTGCCGAGGATCAGGAAGGTGTTGGCCCGGGAGCGTTCGGCGCGGGTGAACCAGTGGCACAGGTACACCAGCATTGCCGGCATCACCGCCGCTTCGACCACGCCGAGCATGAATCGGATGACGATCAGCCAATAGGCGTTGGAGACCACGCCGGTCAGCGTGGCGAGCCCGCCCCAGAAAATCAGGCTGACGAAGATCAGTTTCTTCACGCTGTGCTTTTGCGCATAGATCGCGCCGGGCACCTGAAAGAAAAAGTAACCGAGAAAGAACAGCGCGCCGAGCAGCGAGGACAGGCCCGGAGTGATCATCAGGTCGGCGGCCATGCCCGAGGCTGCGGCGAAGCCGTAATTGGCCCGGTCCAGGTACGCCAGGCTGTAGGTGATGAACACGATCGGCATGATGTACCACCAGCGGCGGGTGGCGAGGGTTGCGGTTTTCATGGTCTTGCTCCTGAGCTTGTTGTTTTTGTCGCAGCAGGTTCAAAAATTGTTGCGTCTGTTACGCCCCCTTCGCGAGCAAGCTCGCTCCCACAGTGTCCGTGGCGTACACAAGACTTGTGGGAGCGAGCTTGCTCGCGATGGCGGCCTCGAATTCAGCGGTGAGTTCGGATCGGCTCGGCAAACCCTCCATGTCGCCACGGCTCTGCACCGCCCGGCTGCCAATCCAGTTGGCTCGTCTGACGGCTTCGGGAAAACTCAGGTGCTCCAGCAGGGCACTGATCATCCCCACCGCAAATCCGTCCCCGGCACCGACCGTGTCGACCACGGTTTCAACCGGCACCCCGGCAACAAACCCCTGATCCAGATGCGTGCGGTAATACGCACCCTGCGGCCCGAGCTTGATGGCCACGGCTTCGGCACCCTGATCGAGATAGAACGCCGCGATGTCCGCCGGGTCTTCAAACCCGGTGAGCAGCCGACCTTCGCTCAACCCCGGCAACACCCAGTGGGCGAGGGCGGCGAGGTGGTTGATTTCGGTGATCATCTCCCGCTCGCTGGCCCACAGGCTCGGGCGCAGGTTCGGGTCGAACGACACGCTGTGCCCGGCGTTGCGCATGCGGGTCATCAGTTCACGGGACATTTCCCGGGCCGACGCCGACAGCGCCGGCGGAATGCCAGTGGCGTGCAAATGTCGGGCATTCAATAGCGTCGGGGTAATCGACTGCGACGACAGGTGACTGGCCGCCGAGCCACGACGAAAATACTCGACCGTCGGGTCGCTGCCGTCATCGTTGCGCGACTTGAGCTGGAAACCGGTCGGGTGTGCGTTGTCGACTTCGACATGGCTGCAATCGAGACCTTCGCGGGCCAGGGTCTCGACGACAAACCGTCCCAGCGAATCCGCACCGACCCGGCTCAGCCACGCAACGTTGAAACCCAGTCGAGACAAGCCGATGGCCACGTTGCTGTCCGCCCCGGCAATGCGCCTGTGAAATTGATCGACGAAAGCCAGATCACCGCTCTGTTCGGCGACAAACATGGCCATGGTTTCGCCGAACGACAGAATATCGATCTCAGACATGAGCAGGCTCCAGGCGGGATTGGCCGAGACGGGCGAGGGCGGCCACGTGTTCGCGGGTCAGTTGCACCAGGTCATCGCCCTGCAACGGGTATTCGGCGGCACGCATGACACCTTGGGCCATGTGTCGCAGCAGTTGTTCCCACAGATGCAGGTCAGTGGCAGCCGGCGGCACCGCTACCAGTCTGCCGTCGGCGCGACGGGCCACGGCTTTGCAATGCACGTAGCCAACGTGCCGGCCCAGCAAGCGTGCGGCGGTGGCGGCGGACTGGTCCTGCCACTGCCAGTTGCCGATGTCGAAGGTCATCTTGATCGGCAGATTGTGCTGTTCGACAGCGGCGAAGAAACGCTGGAAGGGTTCGACTCGACCGCCGTGCAGGGTCTGGTCGTTCTCAACCAGCAGATGTACCGGGCTTTGTTGAAGGATTGACGCAAGGCGCTGCAAATCGTCGTTGTCGGTGAAAAAACCAAGGGAAACCTTCAGCCACTTCGAGCCGAACGCTTCGGCGTTTTGCAGTGCGGTGACGAGTTTGGGATTCGGTCGCGACTGACCAGCCAGCCACAGTTCGGTGGGCGAGGAATAAATGCTTCGCAGGCCTGTTGCTCGCGTGGCAGCGGCGAGTTGTTCGGGGACTTCGTTGGTCAGCAGCTCTTCGCGCCATTCGATGCGATTGGCGCCCGCAGCGGCCAGCACTTCGATGAACGAGCCTTGTCCTCGACGGCGCACAAGGTCGGCGCCGTAGCTGGAGAGGCTGATGGAAACGGCGGGTTTATTCATTGTTATTTACCTCTGAAACCGGTTTCATTTTTGTTCAAAAAAATTTGGTTGGCCCCGCAGGGCCTTATTCCGCCTGTCTGCGCGTTGAGCCGCGCTCGATCAGCACCGGAGCAAAATCCAATGTTCGCGCCACTTCATCATCCCCCCGCAACCGCTTAAGCAAACACTCAAACGCCCGCTCCCCAATCTCCTCTGTAGGCTGGGCAAGGGCAGTAATCCCGCTGCCCACCAGCGGATACCAGTCCAGATCATCCAGGGCGATCAACCCGACATCCTCGAACAACTGGCAGCCGATCTCGCGCAGCGCCAGGGTGCAAGCCAGCGCCGCCACGCCGTTGGCGCAGAACAGGGCTTTCGGGCCTGAATCAGATGTGTTCAAAAAGGTTTGAAGGTCGTTCGCAAGACTCGAACCGGTTTCCAGCACCGCGCCACGCATGTCTTCGCGCTGGCTAATCTGTTTTTGAAAACTGCCGACCCGCTCGATCCGCGAACTGGTGCCGTCATAGGGTTCGGTCACCATTAGCACATCGCGATAGCTGCGCTGCTGAAGGTGTTCGAGCGCCATTTCGATGGCCTGCGGGTTGTTGAGTCCGACCATGTCGCCGTCGAGCCCGTCGACCTTGCGATCCACCAGCACCAGCGGCATTTCCCGCTTCAACTCATCCAGTTCATCCCGGTGATGGCCGAGGGTGTTCACGATCAGCCCTTCGATGTTGTAGGAGCGCAACAGCGCCAGATGCTGGCGTTCCTGCTCATCGTCGCGATCGGTGTTGCACACCACCAGGCTGTAGCCGTGCCGCCGGCAAGCGGTTTCTACCCCGTGCATTACGGCAATCGAATATGGGTTGCGGATATCGGCCACCAGCATGCCGATCAGACGCGTGCGGCCTCGTTTCAAACCACGGGCCATTTGATTGGGGCGGTAGCCGAGTTCGGCAATCGACTGCTCGATGCGCCGGGCGATGGCATCGGAGAGCAGGGCACGGTCGTCGCCGATAAAGCGCGAGACGCTGGCCTTGGACACGCCTGCGTGTTCTGCAACGTCGAGCATGGTGACGCGGCTGCGCTGGGCGGCGGAGAAATCGTTCACGGTCGGGTCTTCTTATTGTCTGAAACCGGTTTCAGGAAACACCAGTTTCTTTGGTTGCGTCAAGTGAAGACGTGGTCGCTATTGGAGAAAGAGGGTCCCGAATCCGACAGGCGGTATCGACACCTGTCAGATCTGACAGTTGGCGGATGAGTGGGGGAAGCGCCTAATTTGTTCAACGGTTAAGCCTTCAACTTTCCAGACAGAACTCCAATTTACATTGTGGATGGGAATCATGAGCCCGACTGGTATTTTCAGAAGCAGTCCCTCGAGCGGAGTATTGGCTGCACCACTTTCAGTGGAGGGAGTTGATGACAACGATCTGGATGGAAACATCCCAAGAAACATTCTCGTAAGTGGTACTCGTATCGTTATTCCTCGGCCTGCTGACACATTTCCCAATGACCAGGTGATGGTGTTTTGGAACCAGAATTCAGTAGAAACGACTATTTTTGACCAAAGCTACCCTGCGGGGATTGTCGATCCATTTATTTATGTGGAATTGACCCCGCAACAAATGGCAATTGATGGCGTTGCGTACGTTTATTACAAGTTATGGAAAGGGGGTGGAGGTAATCCGGATGATTCTCCACTGCGTAAGCTGACTATTGATCACACACCGCTTTTAACCTTTCCGGAACCCTTGGCCGTACATGCAACACTATGGGGATATTTGAATAACAATACGAATCCTCCGTTGACAAGCGGCGCCACTCTCCGAGTTCGCCCTCTCAATAGTATTGCTCTGCCCGGAGACGTAGCGTGGATTGAATGGAAGGGATATCGGACCCTCAATGGCAGTGGTCCAGAAGTGACGGAAGCATATGGTCGTTGGGATAAAACACTTTCCAGCACGGATATAACAAATGGCTTCAATTATGTGGTGCCGTTTCAAAGGCATATAAGCTCATTGATTGACAATGATTCTGCTGTGTTTGTTGCTCAGTTGTTTCGCAATGGCCGGATCATTGCCGAATCGGCAAAAGGATTGGTAAAGATTGATCGGGTAACACCGGGTACACCTGGGCCTACTGGCCTTAACGCGCAAGGAGAAACGAAGATGGCAATTAAGTTTGTTCCAAAAAAACAACGGTCTGTTCGTGTTTCTGCCGCAGACTCTGGGGTTCTTGCAGATATTGCGATTAATACACTGACAGATGGCTATATTGCGAAAAGCGTATTGGATACAGGTAGTTTGACTTTCAATTTTACCCGTACGCCCGACGAACTCGATGGCGACAATCTTGATGTCTATTTCGGGGTAAAAGGGCAGGCTTTACAGCCATATAGCCAGACTATCGAACTTGGCCCGGTTGCTGATCGGCCCGCAGGCGTTATTCCAATTCCCGTGCCCTCCAGTCTCTTTCCGGAGGAACGTACACCTGCGGCTCCGACTGTTTACGAGCTCATGATTGAGCTTTTCAAAGGCGGTGGTGGTAACAACGAGCCTTCCAATACTTTGGAGTTCGTAATCGACAGAACCGCGCCGTTCAATGAAAAAAATCCTCCCAGGAAGGTAAAGCCAACGCCGCCTCCTACTTTCGACAACGCCCCGACTGGCGCACAACGAGTTGCTGATGAAACGTGGCTGGCAGCGAACGCGAATGCAAGTTTCACGGCAACTGTCAGTTACCCACAGCGACGCCTTGACGATGTACTGCACGCCTGGCTTCAAGTTGGCGCGCAGAGGGTTGAGGTCTTCAACAACACCGTACCGGCTACCGGTGTATTCAGTTTTGCTACGAGCATGCTTCGTCAATTTCCCAATGGACGAATCAATCTTGTTTTTCAGTGGGAAGATCATGCAGGGAACCTGGGTGAGGAGTCCGCACCTGTCGCCATTCTGACCCTTGCGCAGGCGCAACCACCCCTTGTAAAAAAAGCACCTTTGGTGCCAAAAACCGATCCGAATTACAGTACCGCACTTTATCTTGAAGACTTTGTGGGCGGGATCAAGGCCATTGTCGAGAATGCATTTATCGAGAATGCAGAGACTGGAGACGAAGTCTTTGTGGTGCTTGAAGATCCTGCCGATGTGACCAATTTTGTTGAGATTGGCCCATTGGCTTGGGCTAACGCCGATCTGACTTTTGATCTTGATTACGCGTCGCTTGCGAAGATTTTCGGCAGTGCTAGCGAGCCCATGGATGCATCGATACGATCTGTAATCAAGCGTACAGGGACACCTGACGCAGAATCACCTTCCGAAATCATTTCTTTGGCATTCGATATTGTAGGAACGCCACTTCCGAATCCCCCTGATCTGGAAAACGCCGATATGCAATTGCCTGTTGTTACAGGGGCCTCCAATACGCCGAACAGTCTGTTGCCAACCGATCGCGACAAGCCCGGGAAATTCAAAGTAACACTTGCTATTACTGATCCGGAAATTACTCCTGATCAAACGGCCAAGTGCTATTTAAATGACCAGTTCTTCGCAGACTTTATTCCTTTTCAGGATGTATCCGAGTTTGAGGTAGCGATTCCCGCGAGCATCATCGCCGGGCTGCCTACTCCCAGAGTCAAGGCTCGATGGACCCTACAAAAATCCGGGATTGATAAAAACGTCAACAAATCCCTTTCACAGGATGTGCTGGTAGGCGGAGTACCAGTCAATCTGCCGCAACCGACCGTCAGGGTTCGCAACCCTGGTGTTCGCGACTACATTGAATGCTTCGCGATGACCAGTCCTACCAGTGGTTACAGGTTGGGGTTGCTGATTCCTAAAGATCCGCTGTTGCCGCCCGGAAAAGTCATCAAGGCTCATTTCGCAGCTTACCGCGATCAAGCGGGTACACAGTTGATTCCGGGTACGGCAGCAGATGCAGATTACACAATCGCTGCTGCGGATGTACCTGACGTTGCCCCCGTTGGTGGACCTGCATTCTTCAAGGCCGCACAACCGGTACGTGGTGCGGTTGCCTATGGAAAGTACTGGTATACAACGGATATTAATGGTCCACAGTCGTCGATACCGGTTATCAAACAACTGGATACCATCAATAACAGCTTTGAGTATTGCGATAGAACAGCTGCTCCTTCAGCGTAATTGAATATGCAGGCTTTATTTGTTTCGCAAGAGGGACTTCGTTGTCTCTCTTGCGGCTTCTATTGTCGGCAGGGATAAATCGTCGCGTACATAAGGACTATTCCTACATAAAACATTCGGTTTTCTCATTAGGCTGTCGGACGTTTTTTAGGTGGCCGCTTTCAACACTGCCAAAAAAACAGGTTTTGTAATCGTGCAGATTTGAGGAAGTACCCATGTCCATTAATTTTCGTTCCAATCTTCCGAACACCATCGGACTGGTGATGGCGGCGTTGATCGCCGCGCCCGAGGCTTACAGCCGAACGCTGTTGCCGGGCGAAAGTGAAGTGGTCACCAATCCACCTGCGCCGGAAGCCTGGGTGGTGTCCCAGGGGGGAACACTGACTGTCAACAACGCAACAGCGCTGACCATCAGTTCACAAAGTGCCAATGTCGTTTTCAACGGTGGCCAGAGCCAGCGTATCGATGCCAACACTTCCTCATTGAAAATGTCCGGCGCTACGGTCAACAGCGCGTCGGGTCGTGGAGCCATTCAACTGATCGACAGCAATGCAACGATCGACAATTCGACGATTACAAGCACCAACAGCTTCGGGCTTTTGCTGGGTCGTAACATCAATACCCCTGCATCATCCTCTGCCACCGTTACGGGTAACAGCGTCATCACAGGCCTGATCGGCGGCGCACAAGCGGTAGGTTTTGCCGTGCTGAACCTTACAGACTCCACTGTCGTCGGCACGGGCGCTACCAGTTACGGCGTGCAACTGGGCGGCGCAACACTTTCAGCGACGGGCAGCACGATCACTGGCGCGAAGGACGGGTTGCAAATCGTGACTGACTCGGTAGGCGTCAACGCCAGTACTGTGACGCTTGACAATACTCGCGTAAACGGTGGAACAGGGTCAGCTATCGTGCTGGGTTCCTCCGCCAGGGCCGGGACTGTCGCCAACATCAATGTCAGTGGCAACTCTGAACTGATCGGCGGCAATGGCTCGGTGTTAAAGGCGATCAACCGCTCCACCGCCAACTTCAATGTCGATGGCAGTACCCTGACAGGTGATGTGATTGCCGAAACCGGCAGCACGGTTGCACTGCTGATGCAGAACGGCGCTACGCTCAACGGCAATTTGCAGAATGTCACTCAGTCCCGATTCGACACCGGCGCTGCCTTGAACGGCAACGTAGAAGCCGTCGCAGGAACGGCGGCCACTGTCAGCCTGGACAATGGCTCAGCCATCAACGGCAACGTCGACAATGTCGCCAATCTGTCGCTGAACAATGGCAGCAAGTTCACTGGTAACGTCACCAGCGATGCCAACGGCAGCGTGTTGCTGGACAACGGTTCGGTGCTTACCGGTCAGATCAATAACTCAGGAAACCTGACGATCAACAATGCTGCGCGATGGGTCATGACCGGTGACAGCACGGTGCAACAATTGGGCATGAACAATGGTGTCGTGCAGATGGGCACCAATGAGCAGTTCCAGCGACTGAACGTCGGCAATCTCACGGGTAACGGCACCTTTGTGATGGGCACCGACCTGGGAACAGGCAGTACCGACTTTCTGAACGTAACCGGCAACGCAAGCGGTCAGCATCACTTGCTGGTTTCTGCCACGGGCACGACGCCGGTTACCGCAGAACCGGTGCAAGTCGGCAACATCGCTGCCGGCACCGCCGCTTTTGCGCTGGCCAACAAGGACACAGTGGATGCCGGTACATTCGTTTACCGATTGAAGCAGGAGGGGCAGGGCTTGTATCTCACCCCGGACAAGGGAACTGTCAGTACCTCGACCAACACCGCCCTGGCCTTGGCCGGCAGTGCCCGCAGCGTACTGAACGCGGAGATGAACATGCTCAGCGACCAGATCGGTGATCGTGGTCTGAGCATCCGGCCCGATGCTGCGCTTCGCGCTGCAAACGACAGTGATACCACCAAGCTGAGCAACAGCGTCTGGGTACGCACATACGGCAATCAGTACAACGTCAAAAATGCCTACGGCGACGGCTACACCCAGAACCAGAGCGGCATCACCGGTGGTGCCGATACGACGGTGGACATCGCCGGTCGCGCCTGGGTTGTCGGTGGTTTCGTGGGCGCCAGCCGAACCAATATGGACCTCAGGTACGGCTCCAGCGCGACGGTCGACAGTCTGAACGCTGGCGTCTACGGCAGTACCTACGATGTTGAAAGTGGTGTGTTCGTCAACGTCATGGCCAAGGTCAATCAGTTCGACAACAAGGCCAAGGTCACCATGAGCGACGGCACTCGGGCCAAGGGCGATTACAAGGCATTGGGCGCCAGCGGTTCGGTGGCGGTGGGCAAGCATATCCGCCTGAAGGACAACTGGTTTGTCGAGCCACAGGTTCGAGTATCGACCGGCGCGACCCAGAGTGAAAGCTATCGTCTGGACAATGGTCTCAAGGTCAAGGCCGACACCATGCACTCGGTCCAGGGCAACGTCGGGGTGAGGGGCGGGCGAGTCATTGCACTCGATAACGGCAGTCTGCTGGAGCCGAGCCTGTCGTTGGGTGCCAACCACGAGTTCGTCAAAGCCAACCGGGTCAAGATCAACGACGACAGTTTCGATGACGATCGCGCCAGCAGCGGGGTCGAATATGGCGCAGGCCTGAAGTGGACACCGGCACAACGCAACTGGCAGGTTTCGGGCCAGGTCGGCGGCAGCAAAGGTAACACCGTCAATCAGGACTGGAGCGGCAGCCTGCGAGTCAGTTACTTCTTTTGATGCGCTGATACAACAACGCCCCGTGCAGCAATGCCGGGGCGTTTTTTATGTGCTCAGCCGAAGAGCCCGGCGGCGATATTGATCGAGAAACCCAGAATCGCCGTATTGAACACAAACCCGATCAACGACTGTGCCAGTACGATCTTGCGAATCTCCCGCGTCGCCACACCGACATCCGCCGTCTGCACAGCCACGCCGATGGTGAACGAGAAGTACAGAAAGTCCCAATAGTTGGGCGTCGTCAGACCTTCGGCAAAACGTAGCGCCGGTTCCTTGCCGTCCCAGGTGTAAAACAGCCGGGCGTAGTGGACGCAGAAAATCACCCCGATCAGCAGCCACGAACCGATCACGGTCAACGCGGTAAAACCGTAGTGCAGGAGTTTGCGGGTGGTTTCCAGGTCCTTGCTTCCGGCCAGTTCGACGGTAATGGTGGCAAGGCTGGCCAACGCGGCGATACAGACGACAAACAGCACCAGCCCGGCATTTTCATCCTCGACTTCGGCGATACGTTTGACGTCCGGCGCTTTGGCGCGGATGGTCAGCCACAGCATCAGGATCAGGTAAGTCCAGACCCCGGCGTTCCAGCCGATGAGGATCTTGCTGATGAGCGATTGCGCCGGGACCAGCAGGCCGACGGCAAGGCCGAACAGTGCGGCGGCGGAGAGGCGAGGGTGGGTGCGTGCAAGGAAGCGCATGGGGACTCGATGGGCCAGGGTGTGCAGACACCTTAGCCCAGCGCTGGCAGGTATGGCCACAACACTGGATGTTTGCAACGCCCCGCTCACGAAGGCGACCGGCCAGCCAACATCAACGTTGAATGTGCCGACGCTTTCGCGAGCAGGCTCGCTCCCGCTATCGGGATCAGTGGTGTCTGGTGGTTTTGCGCACAAGCTTGATTACGACAACGAAGAACACCGGCACAAAAATCACCGCCAATGTCGCGGTAATCATCCCGCCGATCACCCCGGTACCGATGGCTTGCTGGCTCGCCGAGCTCGCGCCCGTGGCGATCGCCAACGGTACGACACCCAAAATGAACGCCAGCGACGTCATGACGATCGGCCGCAAGCGCATGCGTGCCGCTTGCAACGTGGCGTCAATCAGGTCGTGACCTTCGTCATACAGGCTCTTGGCAAACTCGATGATCAGGATCGCGTTCTTCGCCGACAGGCCGATGATGGTGATCAAACCGACCTTGAAGAACACATCGTTGGGCATCCCGCGCAGCGTGACCGCCAGCACTGCGCCAAGCACGCCCAGCGGTACGACAAGCAGCACCGAAGTCGGAATTGACCAGCTCTCGTACAGCGCCGCCAGGCACAGGAACACGATCAGCAGCGACAGCCCGAGCAGAATCGGCGCCTGACTGCCGGACAAGCGCTCCTGCAGCGACAGACCGGTCCATTCCTGACCCAGACCTTGCGGGCCCTGAGCTACCAGCCGCTCGATTTCGGCCATGGCTTCACCGGTGGTATGTCCGGGTGAGGGTTCGCCGGAAATCGCGATGGCCGGGTAGCCGTTGTATCGGGTCAACTGCGTCGGACCCTGAGTCCAGGTCGCCTTGACGAACGCCGACAGCGGCACCATTTTCCCGGCGTCATTGCGTACATGCATTTTGAGCAGATCATCAACCTGGCTGCGGCGGTCACCTTCGGCCTGCACGACCACCCGTTGCATGCGCCCTTGATTGGGGAAGTCGTTGACATAGGAGGAACCGACGGCCGTGGACAGCACGTTGCTGATATCGGCGAACGATACCCCCAGCGCATTGGCCTGCTTGCGGTCCACTTCCAGCTGCACCTGCGGCGCTTCGGCCAACGCGCTTTCACGTACATTCATCAGGATCGGACTTTCTTCGGCGTCATGCAGCAGTTCGGTTCTGGCCTGCATCAGCGCGGCATGACCGAGGCCTCCGCGGTCTTGCAGACGGAACTCGAAGCCACTTGAAGTGCCGAGACCGTCCACTGGCGGCGGCAGTACCGAGAACGCCATCGCATCCTTGATCTGGCTCAGGGCGATGTTGGCGCGGTCGGCAATCGAGCTGGCCGAGTCGTCGCTGCCGCGATGCGACCAGTCCTTGAGCGTGGTGAATGCCAGTGCGGCGTTCTGCCCGCTGCCGGAGAAGCTGAAGCCGAGAATCACTACGCTGTCGCTGATACCCGGTTCGCCGTTGTTGTGCGCTTCGAGTTGTTCGGCGACCTGCACAGTACGGTTCTTGGTCGCGCCCGGCGGCAGTTGAATGTCGGTTATGGTGTAACCCTGGTCCTCGACCGGCAGGAACGAGGAGGGCAGACGTGCGAAGCACAGGCCCAGACCGACCAACAGCACAACGTAAATCAGTAAATAACGACCGGTACGTTTCAGCGCGTAACCGACCCAGCCCTGGTAACGATCACTCAGTCGTTCAAAGCGGCGGTTGAACCAGCCGAAGAACCCGGTTTTCTCGTGATGTTCGCCCTTGGCCACCGGTTTGAGCAGCGTGGCGCACAGTGCCGGGGTCAAGGTCAGGGCGAGGAAGGCCGAGAACAGAATGGAGGTGGCCATGGACAGCGAAAACTGCCGGTAGATCACCCCGACCGAACCCTGCATGAACGCCATCGGAATGAACACCGCAACCAGCACCAGCGTGATACCGATGATCGCTCCGGTGATCTGCCGCATCGCCTTGCGTGTCGCCTCTTTCGGTGACAGGCCTTCAGTGGCCATGATCCGCTCGACGTTCTCCACCACCACGATGGCGTCATCCACCAGAATGCCGATGGCCAGCACCATGCCGAACATGGTCAGCACGTTGATCGAGAAGCCCAGCGCGAGCATGGTCGCGAAGGTGCCCATCAGCGCCACCGGTACCACCAGCGTCGGGATCAGCGTGTAGCGGATGTTCTGCAGGAACAGGAACATCACCGCGAACACCAGCAGCATCGCTTCGCCGAGGGTGTAGACCACTTTGGTGATCGAGACCTTCACGAACGGCGAGGTGTCGTAAGGGATCTTGTATTCCACGCCCTTCGGAAAGTAACGCGACAGCTCATCCATTTTTGCCCGGATCAGCGTTGCGGTACTCAGCGCGTTGGCGCCCGGCGAGAGCTGCACGCCGACGGCGGTGGACGGCTTGCCGTTCAAGCGGGTGCCGAACTGGTATTCCTGGCTGCCGATTTCCACCCGTGCCACATCCTTGATGCGCACGGTGGAACCGTCCGGGTTGGCCTTGAGCACGATGTCGGCGAACTCTTCCGGCGTCGACAATTGCCCCTTGACCAGAACCGTCGCGGTGATTTCCTGTGTGCCGGGGTTCGGCAGGTCGCCGATGCTGCCCGCCGAGACCTGGGCATTCTGCGCGACGATGGCGGCATTGACGTCGGCCGGTGTCAGGTTGAAACCGATCAGCTTCTGCGGATCGACCCAGATCCGCATCGCCCGCTCGGCACCATACAACTGGGCCTTGCCGACACCGTCGATGCGTTTGATTTCGTTCATCACGTTGCGCGCCAGGTAATCGCTGAGCGCCACGTCATCGAGCTTGCCGTCGCTGGACGTGAGACTGATCAACAAGAGGAAGCCGGCGGAGACCTTCTCCACCTGCAAGCCTTGCTGATTGACCGCCTGCGGCAGACGCGACTCGACGGCCTTCAGTCGGTTCTGCACATCGACCTGCGCCAGTTCCGGGTTGGTGCCGGGCTGGAACGTCGCCTTGATCGTGGCGCTGCCGAGGCTGCTTTGCGATTCGAAATACAGCAAGTGATCGGCGCCGTTGAGCTCTTCCTCGATCAGGCTGACCACGCTTTCGTCGACGGTCTGCGCCGAGGCGCCCGGGTACACGGCATAGATTTCGATCTGCGGCGGTGCGACGTCCGGGTATTGCGCCACCGGCAACTGCGGGATGGCCAGCGCGCCGGCCAACAGGATGAACAACGCGACGACCCAGGCGAATACCGGGCGGTCGATAAAAAATTGCGGCATGGAAGAGCGTCCTGCTTACTGACCAGAGGTCTGGGCAAGTGGAAGAGGGGTGTCGTCGATCTGCACGGTTTCACCGGGGCGGGCGTGCTGCAAGCCTTCGATGACCACGCGGTCGCCGGCCTTCAGGCCGCCGGTGACGATCCAGCGATCATTTTGTACGGCGCCCAGCTGAACCGGTTGCAGGGCGACGCGCATCTGATCGTCGACGGTCAGCACCTGGGCCACGCCGGCGCTGTCACGTTGAACGGCACGTTGCGGCACAGTGAGGCCATGCTGGATCACGCCTTGTTCCAGTCGCACGCGCACGTAGCTGCCGGGCAGCAAGTCGAGGTCCGGGTTGGGGAACTCGCTGCGCAAAACGATCTGCCCGGTGCCCGGATCGACCGTGATGTCGCTGAACAGCAATTTGCCTGGCAATGGATAGAGGCTGCCGTCGTCCTGGATCAGCGTGGCCTTGACCTGATCCTGGCCCACCTGCTGCAACTGGCCGGAGCGGAAGGCCCGGCGCAGCTCATTCAATTCACGGGTGGACTGGGTGAGGTCGGCGTGGATCGGGTTCAGTTGCTGGATCAGTGCCATTGGCGTGGTTTCGTTCTGGCCGACCAATGCGCCTTCGGTCACCAGAGCGCGGCCGACGCGGCCGGAAATCGGCGCGGTGACGGTGGCGTAACCGAGGTTCAGCTTCGCCCGCTCGACGGCGGCCTTGTTGGCGGCAACCTCGGCGGCGGTCTGCCGTGCGGTGGCGCGGGCGTTGTCGTAGTCCTGAGCGCTGATGGCCTTGTCGTCGATCAATTGGGCGTAGCGTTGCTCCTGCAACTTCGCCTGAAAGGTGTTGGCCTCGGCCTTGCGCAGGGCGGCTTCGGCGCTGTCCAGGTCGGCCTTGAACGGCGCCGGGTCGATGCGGAACAGCACGTCGCCCTTTTTCACGTCGCTGCCTTCGCGATAGGTGCGTTGCAGCACCACGCCAGCCACTCGGGCGCGGACTTCGGCGATGCGTGGCGCGGCAATGCGCCCGCTCAGTTCACTGGTGATCGAGAGGGGGCGTGCCTCAAGGGTTTCGACCCGCACGGTGGCCGGCGGCGTCTGTTCCTCGGCGTCAGAGGATTTATCACACGCACTCAGCGTCAGCGCCAATGCGATCAGGCCGAGCCCGGCCAGCAGATTCTTCGACATGTACAACCCCCAATATTGATCTGCGCATCCTACGGGCAGGCACCGAGGGTAGCGGTGAAGCTTTGTAGGCGCTGTGTGAAATTGTGTAAGGGTTTTGCTCAGGGACGATTGCGGGCGTATATCCTTTACGCCTTGAATTATTTCGTGACTGTTGAACCGCTTTCGCGAGCAGGCTCGCTCCCACAGGTTTTGTTTACGACGCAAATCCGATGTGGGAGCGAGCCTGCTCGCGAAGGGGGCCTGACAAACACCACCGCGATATCTGGACACCTCAATGCCCAACATCCTCCTGGTCGAAGACGACACCGCCCTCGCCGAACTGATTTCCAGCTACCTGGAGCGCAACGGTTATTCCGTCAGCGTGATCGGGCGTGGCGACCATGTGCGCGAACGGGCGCGGCTCAATCCGCCGGATCTGGTGATTCTCGACCTGATGCTGCCGGGCCTCGACGGCTTGCAGGTCTGCCGACTGCTGCGCGCCGACTCCGCGACGCTGCCGATCCTGATGCTCACCGCACGCGATGACAGCCACGACCAGGTGCTGGGCCTGGAAATGGGCGCTGACGACTATGTCACCAAACCCTGCGAACCACGGGTTCTGCTGGCGCGAGTGCGGACTTTGCTGCGCCGCAGTAGCCTCGGCGAGCCGATGACCGCCAACGATCGGATCCTGATGGGTAATCTGTGCATTGACCTGTCCGAGCGCACCGTGACGTGGCGTGATCAACCGGTGGAGCTGTCCAGCGGCGAATACAATCTGTTGGTGGTGCTGGCCCGGCATGCCGGTGAGGTATTGAGTCGCGATCAGATCCTGCAACGCCTGCGCGGTATCGAATTCAACGGCACTGACCGTTCGGTGGACGTGGCGATTTCCAAGTTGCGGCGCAAGTTCGACGACCACGCGGGCGAAGCGCGCAAGATCAAGACCGTGTGGGGCAAGGGGTATCTGTTCAGCCGTTCCGAGTGGGAATGCTGAGTCGATGTTCAGAATCCTGTTTCGCCTGTATCTGGTGACGATCATTTCCTACAGCGCGGCGATCTATCTGGTGCCGGATCTGGTGGTGATGGCGTTCAGGGATCGTTTCGTCACCTATAACCTCGACTATTCCCGTGGCCTGCAATCGCTGATCACCAAGCAGTTTCGCGCCGTGCCGCAGGATCAGTGGCCGGCGGTTGCCGCAGCAATGGACAAGGATTTCCAGCCGCTGCACATTGTCCTGGCCCGTATCGACAACGCCGATTTCACCCCGATCGAACAAGAGCGTCTGCGCCGCGGCGAAAACGTGGTGCGTATCGGAGACTGGGGCTGGCGCACGCTGGCGGTGACACCGTTGAACGGGGAAATCGCCGTGCAAATGGTGGTGCCACCGGATCCGATGGACGTGAATTTGCTGTACTGGAGCATCAACGTACTGATCGGCGCGAGCCTGCTGGCATGCCTGTTGCTCTGGCTGCGCCCGCACTGGCGGGATCTGGAGCGACTCAAGGGCACCGCCGAACGTTTCGGCAAGGGGCATTTGAGCGAGCGTACGCAAATCGCTCCAAGTTCGAACATCGGCAGTCTGGCAAGCGTGTTCGACACCATGGCCGGCGACATCGAAAACCTGCTCAATCAGCAGCGCGACCTGCTCAATGCGGTGTCCCACGAACTGCGCACACCGCTGACCCGTCTGGACTTCGGCCTGGCGCTGGCGCTGTCCGATGACTTGCCGCAAACCAGTCGTGAGCGCCTGCAAGGTCTGGTCGCGCACATTCGCGAACTCGATGAACTGGTGCTGGAGTTGCTGTCCTACAGCCGCCTGCAGAATCCGGCGCGTTTGCCGGAGCAGGTCGAGGTGGCGCTGGACGAATTCATCGACAGCATTCTGGGCAGCGTCGACGAAGAACTGGAATCGCCGGACATCGTCATCGATGTGCTGCTGCACAACCAGCTGGAACGCTTTTCTCTCGATCCGCGTCTGACCGCCCGGGCGATTCAGAACCTGCTGCGCAACGCCATGCGCTACTGCGAAAAGCGCATTCAGATCGGCGTGCAGGTCTGCCCCAAGGGTTGCGAGATCTGGGTGGATGACGACGGGATCGGCATTCCGGAGGATGAGCGGGAGCGGATTTTCGAGCCGTTCTATCGACTCGATCGCAGCCGTGACCGGGCGACCGGCGGGTTTGGCCTGGGACTGGCGATCAGCCGGCGGGCGCTGGAAGCGCAGGGCGGGACGTTGACGGTGGAAGGCTCGCCGTTGGGTGGGGCACGGTTCAGGCTTTGGCTACCGACCCCGACCTGATATTGGCGCGAAACCCGTGGCGAGGGAGCTTGCTCCCGCCGGGCTGCGAAGCAGGCCTCTACTAAAGGGCCGCCGCGTGTCCTTGGCGGGAGCAAGCTCCCTCGCCACAAATCGACATCGCTCAGAGCAATTCAGTGGACTGAATCAACCCGACCCCGGCCACCTGCATCCGCTCGATCGCCGAGGCCAGCGAGCCGTTCATGTCGATTGCCCGGCACGCATCCAGCACCACAAATGTATTGAATCCTGCCGCCCGCGCGTCCAGTGCGGAAAACATCACGCAAAAATCCAGCGCCAGCCCGACCATGTACACCGTGTCGATCCCGCGCTCTTTCAGATAACCGGCCAGCCCGGTGGTGGTCGCCCGATCCGCCTCCAGAAACGCCGAATAACTGTCGATGTCCGGGTTGCAGCCCTTGCGGATGATCAGTTGCGCGTGGGGCAGTTTGAGTCCGGAGTGAAAATCGGCGCCGTGTGAGCCCTGAATGCAGTGATCCGGCCAGAGCGTCTGTTCGCCGTATGGCAGTTGAATCACGTCGTACGGCTGGCGACCCGGATGGCTGGAGGCAAAGGAAGCATGGCCCGCCGGGTGCCAGTCCTGAGCGATGACCACTTGCTTGAACTGCCCGGCCAGGCTATTGATCAGCGGGACGATCAGATCACCTTCGGGCACGGCCAGTCGGCCACCGGGAGTGAAATCGTTCTGGACATCGATGACCAGCAATGCGGTGCGCGGTGAAATCGGCATGTAAGGGTTCCTCCCTGGATAATCACTCGCCAAGCATAGTGACAGGCAGGCTCATGTGCTCAGCCGCTCTTTAAACATTTTCGCCAGATCTTCCAGCTCGGCGATCGGGTTATGGCCGATCAGCATCCAGGCGTGCTCGCGTTCAGTCCAGTACACCACGTTCATCCCGTGCCGCCGTTCGTGGGCCAGTGCCTGACTGCCGCTGTTGGAACGCGTGACGCACAGCGCCAGCGGGCCGTGTGTGGCGTCGAGCCAGGTCATTTGTGCAATGGGCACACCGTCGTATTCAAGTAGCTGCGCACGTTTGAACTGCGCGCTGGGCAGTTTCAGTTTTGCTGGCGACAGGCTCAGGCCCAACCGCGTATCGACGGTACGCAACTGCGCCAGTTGCGAGGCTTCGTCGGTGGTCAGGTGTTCAAGGGTTTGCGGCACGTACATCGCCATGTAATCGCCCACCCGTTCTCGCCAGTCGTTCGATTGCTGCGCTTGCCAGCCCAGGAACAAACGGTCGGCCGCCACCCCCGCGAGCGCCATGCCCGCTGCCGCCGCGCCGATGAACCAGCGCCGGCTGAATCCGGGCCGTTGCGGGGAGGGCGCGGCATCAAGCCGGGCTTGCAGGCGATCAAGCGGCGCCTGTCGGGCGAGTTCGTCATAAGCATCGCGATAGGGCAGATTGCTGCGACTCAGCCACTGCACCCGAAGATTGAGCAGCGGATCATCGGCGACAAGACTGTCGAGCTGACTGCGCTGTTCGCAGTCCAGTTCCTCGTCCAGATACGCTACCAGTTGTTCGTCGGAAGGCGTATTCATTGCCGGTCTCCTGCGGGGCTGTCCGGTACCGCATGCAGCGGCGGGTATTCGGCGAGTTTCAGGCGTGCGGTGGCCAGACGGCTCATCACCGTGCCGATCGGCACTTGCAGGATCTCGGCGACTTCGCGGTATGACAGGCCTTCGACGTACGCCAGATACACGGTTTCACGCTGGGTTTCGGGCAACGCATCGACACGGCGGATCACCTGAGTCGCCATCACATGGGTGTGCGCGGCGTATTCGCCGTCGACGGTCAGCTGGCCGTCGGCGTCCACGGTGCCCTGGCCCTGACGCACGCGACGGGCGCGCACTTCGTTGAGCCAGATCGAATGCAGAATGCTCAGCAGCCAGCGGTCCATGCGCGTGCCGGCCACGTACTGGCCCGAACGCTCCAGCGCCCGTACACAGGTGGCCTGCACCAGATCCTCGGCCACATGCCGATTTCGCGACAGCAGCAAGCCGTAGCGCCACAGGCGCGCCAGGTGTTGTCCGAGTTCGGCTCTGAATGCCTGATCGCTGAAAATGATCGCCTCCGCGTGTCGTGTCAGGTTTTCGATGAATCGTTGATGGCCTCGGCCAGGTCCCGGTATTCCTCGCAGGTAGTGCCGCAAATCTTGCGGATGTGCTGCAACTGCTCCTGCGCCAGATCGATGCGGCCCTTGATGACGTAAGCCTCGCCCAAATACTCGCGCACCTGCGCGTACTGTGGATCGAGCCTGACCGATTGCAGGTAATAACCGATGCCTTCGTCGGTACGTCCCAGCTTGCGCGTGGCGTAACCGCGATAGTTCAGCGCCTTGGCGGTGTTGGGCTGTTTCAGGGTGTCGAGCAAGGCCAGGGCTTCTTCATATCGGCCATCCTTCGCCAGGCGATAGGCATAGTCGGTGCGATCCGAGTCCGGTAACAGGCTGCTGGTCTGCATCACGCATTTCTGTGATTTGCTGTCGTAGACCTGACCTTTCGGGCAGTTGGGTTTCTGCACCGGCTCGTCTTCATCACCGTGGGCCAGGGCCAAAGGGCTGGACAACATCGCGGCCATCAGCAACGGGGCGGCGAACATAACGGAACGGATAGTCATGGGCAAGGCTCCATAGTGGGTCATGTCTGAGGTTGAACACCGCAAGGTGAAGTTTTATTCATTGCTTTGTCAGCCGCCATTCAAGGAAAGCCCGGACCCGAGCGCTATGCTCCAGACGTCTGTCGTCGATCCGTCGTTCCACATTGGGAGTCGCGCCATGAAAGATCAGGTTCACCACAGCGCTGCCGCCGGTTACAAAACTGCCGCCGAAACCTACGTCAAAGGCCGGCCGGACTATCCGCCGGCGGTGACCGACTGGCTGACGGCAACCCTGGATCTGGACACCCGCAAGACCGTTATCGACCTTGGCGCCGGCACCGGCAAGTTCACCGGACGGCTGGTGGCGACCGGTGCGCAGGTGATCGCCGTGGAACCGGTGTCACAAATGCTGGAGAAACTGTCCGCCAACTGGCCCGACGTATTGGCCGTGAGCGCCATGGCGACGGATCTGCCGCTGCCCGACGCCTCGGTGGACGTGGTGGTCTGCGCACAGGCCTTTCACTGGTTCGCCAGCACCGAGGCGCTGGATGAAATCGCCCGGGTGCTGAAACCGGGCGGCAAGCTCGGGCTGATCTGGAACCTGCGCGATACCCGGGTCGGCTGGGTGCCCAAGCTCGATGCCATCGTCAATGCCCGGGAAGGCGACACGCCGCGCTACTACACCGGCGCCTGGCGCAAAGTGTTTCCGCATCCGGCGTTCGGGCCATTGCAGGCTCAGCACTTTCATCATGGCCATACCGGCTCGCCGGAAGACGTGATTTTCAACCGGGTGCGTTCCACCAGTTTCATCGCGGCACTGCCTGATGCAGAGCGGGCAAGAGTCGATGAGCAGCTACGCGAGTTGATCGCGTCCGATCCCGAGCTGCGGGGCAGGGATGTGATGACCGTGCCGTACGAGACCGCGGCGTTCGTGGCCGTAAGGGGCGGTTAGAGTCCTGCATTTGGCCGAACCGCCGTTCTGCGGCCTTGATATAGTTCAGGCCTCATTTTCAGACCGGTAAAGGATTTCTGCCATGACTCAATACACCGCCTTCAGCGTCGAACTGGCCGACAACATCGCTCATGTGCAGATCAACCGGCCGGAAAAGATCAACGCGATGAATGCCGCGTTCTGGAGCGAAATCGTCGAGGTGTTCCAGTGGATCGACGATACCGACGAAGTGCGGGTGGTGGTGCTCAGCGGAGCCGGCAAACATTTCTCTTCGGGCATCGACCTGATGATGCTGGCCGGCGTGGCCAATGAGCTGGGCAAGGATGTCGGCCGCAACGCGCGCCTGCTGCGCAAAAAGATCCTCACGCTGCAAGCCTCTTTCAATGCCGTCGACAATTGCCGCAAACCGGTGCTCGCGGCGATTCAGGGTTACTGCCTGGGAGGCGCGATCGATCTGATCGCGGCCTGCGACATGCGCTACGCCGCCGAAGACGCACAATTCTCCATCAAGGAAATCGATATCGGCATGGCGGCCGACGTCGGTACGTTGCAACGGTTGCCACGAATCATCGGTGACGGCATGCTGCGTGAGCTGGCCTACACCGGTCGTACCTTTGGCGCCGATGAAGCGCGCAGCATTGGTCTGGTCAATCGCGTCTACAGCGACAAGGACAGCCTGATCGAAGGCGTGATGGACATTGCACGGGACATCGCCGGCAAGTCGCCGATCGCGGTCACCGGCACCAAGGAAATGATCAGCTACATGCGCGACCATCGCATCGACGATGGTCTGGAGTACGTTGCCACCTGGAACGCCGCCATGTTGCAATCCAACGACTTGCGCGTGGCCATGGCCGCCCACATGAGCAAACAGAAACCCGAATTTCTGGATTGAAAAACCATGACATCTCGTTGGACCACCGCAGTACTGGACACCGATCAACCCGGCGGCTGGGCCGTCGCGCGCAGCCCCGAGGGCTTTCTGTTCGATGACAACGGCGTGCTGTTCCCCCGGGAATGGCTCAAGCGCCAGGCGTTGTCGGTCCTCGCCGAGCACGGCATCGGCCACCTCGATGGCGAACCGGTGTACCTGCTGGAACTGCACGGCACCAGCGAGGTGCCGGGTTGTAACTGGAAAGGGCTGCGAGCGTTCATGCTCGACGGTGATCACACGATCTACAAGGTGCTGGGTTATGCCGCACAGATCGGCACATGGGCCCGTGAACACCGTTTCTGCGGCAATTGCGGTCAGCCCATGACCCAGATCCCGCGCGAGCGGGCGATGTATTGCCAGCCGTGTGACCTGCGCAGCTACCCGCGGATCTCGCCGAGCATGATCGTGCTGGTAACCCGTGGCGATGAAGTGCTGCTGGCGCGCTCACCGCGCTTCGTGACCGGGGTCTACAGCACGCTGGCCGGTTTCGCCGAGCCTGGGGAATCGGCCGAGGACTGCCTGATTCGCGAAGTGCGCGAAGAAGTCAGCATCGAGGTGAAAAACATTCAGTACATGGGCAGCCAGTGCTGGCCGTTCCCGCATTCGATGATGCTGGGCTTCCATGCCGAATACGCCGGTGGCGAGATTGTCTGTCAGGAAGACGAGATCGAAGACGCCCAGTGGTTCAACGTGCACGATCTGCCGCCGTTGCCGGCGTCGAAATCGATTGCACGTTATTTGATAGACGTTTACGTGGCGCGACGCTTAGGCCACGTTGAACCAGTGTTGCCAGGCTAGACGCACGGTCAGTCCCAGCACCACGGTGATGAATACCGGACGAATGAATTTGGCGCCGCCGCTGATCGCGGTGCGCGCCCCGAAGAATGCGCCGACCATCACCGACAGGCCCATGCACAGGCCGATGATCCAGTCCACCTGACCGGAAAACACGAACACCGACAGCGCCGCAATGTTGCTGACGAAGTTCATGCTGCGCGCCACGCCGCTGGCCTTGACCAGATCGATCGGGTAAAGCAGCAGGCTGCTGACGGTCCAGAATGCGCCAGTGCCCGGACCGGCCACGCCATCGTAGAAACCGAGACTGAAACCCTGACTCGATTGCCACGTCTTCTTGATCGGTGCGTCGCTGTCCAGTGGCGCCTTTGGCGTGCCGCCAAACAACAGATACAGGCCACAGGCGAACACGATCACCGGCAGCATCTTGTTCAGCCATTCCGCCGGGAGATAGTGGGCGACGATGGCGCCGGTCAGCGCACCGACCAGCGTGCCGATGATCGCGTGCATCCACTGCTCTGGATGGAACAACTTGCGCCGGTAGAAGGTGAAACTCGCGGTGGCCGAGCCGAAGGTCGAACTCAATTTGTTGGTGCCCAGCACCAGGTGCGGCGGCAGACCGGCAGTGAGCAACGCCGGCGTGGTCAACAGACCGCCACCGCCGGCGATGGCGTCGATGAATCCGGCAATGAAAGCGACAAGGGCCAGGACGGCCAGGGTGGTGAGGTCAACGCTGAGTTCGAAAGGCATGGAATCGGCTTATTCGGCAGGTTGCAGAGCTGGGCTGCGGGGAGGGCTGTCATGTTACTCATTTCCGGTTGTTGCGGCGACCCATAAGGCCTCATCGCCGGCAAGCCAGCTCCCACCCCCTCTGCGCTAACCCTGTGAAAGCCGGCAAGCCCGCTCTCACAGGGTGTCACTGTGTTGTCAGAGCCCCAGTTCGGACAACCCTGGATGATCATCCGGGCGTCGGCCCAGCGGCCAGTGGAACTTGCGCTCGCTTTCCTTGATCGGCATGTCATTGATGCAGGCATAACGCTGGAACATCAGGCCGTTCTCGTCGAACTCCCAGTTTTCGTTGCCATAGGAACGGAACCAGTTACCCGAATCGTCGTGCCATTCGTAGGCGTAGCGCACGGCGATGCGGGTATCGGAAAACGCCCAGAGTTCCTTGATCAGCCGGTAATCCAGCTCCTTCGCCCATTTGCGGGTCAGGAAGGCCTTGGCTTCCTCGCGATTGTTGGCGAATTCGGCGCGGTTGCGCCATTTGGTGTCCAGGGTATAGGCCAGCGATACCCGCTGGGGATCGCGGGAGTTCCAGCCATCCTCGGCCAGACGAACTTTTTCGATGGCCGATTCACGGTTGAAGGGTGGCAATGGCGGACGCACTTCGGCTGCAGTAGACATGTTTGTCTCCCGATCAAATTAACGATTTAACAACTTGTCGCTTATTGAGGCATTACAGGTCCAATAACTTTCGCGCCATGCATTGCGCATTATCGGCGGCACTGTGATCACCCATCACAAGCGCTACGGTAATGGCGCCGTCAATCAGGATCAGCAACTGTCTGGCCAGCAGTTGCGGGTCCTCGGCACCATGTTCGGTACACAGCTCGCACAGGTAGTCGAGCAGCTTCTGTTTGTGGTCTTTGGCGACCTGGCGCACAGGATCCTGCGGATCGCCGGTCTCGCCGCTGGTATTGATGAAGGCGCAGCCCCGGAAGCCTTCCGAGGCGAACCAGGCCTTGAGCACGGTAAACAGATTGAGCAGGCGATCGGCCGGAGTCTCGGCCTGATCGACGGCGCTTCTGTACCAATGCATCCAGCGCACGTCGCGGCGTTGCAGAGCGGCGACGGTCAGCTCCTCCTTGTTGGCGAAGTAGCGGTAGATACTCTTTCTGGAAACACCGGCGGTTTTCACCAGAAGATCCATGCCGGTGGCCGCGATGCCACTCTTGTAGATCAACTTTTCGGTGACATCCAGAATGATGTCGCGGGTCGTGTCGTTGCTTGTGATTTCGTTCATGAGGCGTACAGTAGAACGATCGTTCTCCTTGGTCAAGCGCTGATTTTGAAATGGCTTTATTGATCGTTCCCACGCAGAGCGTGGGAATGCCTCAAGGGACGCTCTGCGTTCCAGCTCTGGAAGGGACGCGGAGCGTCCCGGGACGCAGAGCGTGGGAACGATCAGTCATTGCAGACACTCACAAGACCCGAACGGGTTGATGGTGTAAGCTCTCGGGTTCTTCGGATTCGACCCATTGCGAGCCCTATGCCGTTGCTTTTCAAACGCTCTCTGCTGCCCAAGCTGCGCAGCTTTCCGCTGACCGCCGAGGCCGTGACCATCCTGTCCGGCGCCGCCGAGTTTCGTCGTTGCCTGCTGGAGAACATCGCCCAGGCGACCCGGCGCATCTATCTCGTCGCGCTTTATCTGCAAAACGACGAAGCCGGTCAGGAAATTCTCGAAGCCTTGCACGCCGCCAAACTCAAGCGCCCCGAGCTTGAGGTCGTGGTGGTGGTCGACTGGCTGCGCGCCCAGCGCGGCTTGATCGGAGCCGGCAAGCAGCCGGGCAATGCGGCCTGGTATCAGGAAATGACTCGCACCCACCAGAGCGTGGTGCCGGTCTACGGCGTGCCGGTGCAGACTCGCGAGCTGTTCGGTGTGCTGCATCTCAAAGGCTTCGTGATCGATGATCGAGTGGTCTACAGCGGTGCCAGCCTGAACAACGTTTACCTGTACAAGTTCGACAAGTACCGCTTCGACCGTTATCACGTGCTGCAGAGCCGTGAGCTGGCGGACTCGATGCATCATCTGGTCAAGCACGGCCTGATCGAATCGAAAGCGGTGCATCGTCTCGATCTGCCGAAACTGCCGACCACCCGCAGCTTGCGCAACGACATTGGTGACCTGCGCAGTCGCCTCAAATACGCCGCTTACGACACCAGTGCCGGCAGCACCGCGCAGACCGGCCTGTCAGTCAGCCCGTTGCTCGGTGTCGGCAAGAACAATCCGCTGAACCGGGTAATCCTGGAGCTGATCGCCAGCGCCCAGAAACAACTGACCATCTGCACGCCGTACTTCAACCTGCCGCTGGGGGTGATCCGCGAGATCAACCGGGCGCTGGCGCGCGGGGTGACGATCGACATCGTGGTTGGCGACAAGACTGCCAACGACTTCTACATTCCGCCGAGCGAGCCGTTCAAGGTGATCGCGGCGCTGCCGTACCTTTACGAGATCAGCCTGCGCCGTTTTGCCAAGCGTCATCAGCGCCACATCGACAGCGGCCAGTTGAACCTGCATCTGTGGCGTGAGGGTGATAACAGCTATCACCTCAAGGGCATGTGGATCGACCAGCGCTACACGCTGCTGACCGGCAACAACCTCAACCCGCGGGCGTTTCGTCTCGATCTGGAAAACGCCTTGCTGATCGACGACCCGAAAGGCGAGTGGCTGGAGCCGCGACGGCTGGAGCTGGAAAACATCTTCGAACACACCACGCGGATCGAGCGATTCCAGGACCTGGAAGCCTTGCCGGATTACCCGGCCGGGGTGGCCAAGTTCCTCAAGCGTGTGAGCCGGGTGCGGGTGGAGCGGTTGCTCTATCGCATTCTCTAAGGCACAGAGTTTTCAGCGCCTCTAAAAATGCCTTCGCGAGCAAGCTCGCTCCCACATTGGACCTTCGCTGAGCACAATTTTTGTGTTCAACAAAGACCTCGTGTGGGAGCGAGCTTGCTCGCGAAATGGGTAGAACAGGCGCTACAAGTCTCAGTTCAGACCGAGCTTGCCACGCAAAGTCGACAGGTCTTCAGCCAACGTATTGACCGGACCGACCAGCGCCTTGCGGTCGTTGTCCTTCACTTTGTCATACGTCTCGAAACCACCATCCTTGGTCTTGTACTTGGCCAGGATCCTGTCCACGGTGGCGAAGTTCTTGTCGACTTTGGCCACGAAGGCCTTGTCCTGCTTCTCGATCTGCGGGCGGAACAGGTCGACGATTTTCTTCGCGCCGTCGATGTTGCCCTGGAAGTCATAGAGGTCGGTGTGACTGTAGCGGTCTTCCTCACCGGAGACCTTGGTGGCAGCGACTTCTTCCAGCAGGGCGGCGGCACCGCCCACGACTTTTTCAGGCGGGAACGTCAGGCCGGCGACGCGGGTCTGCAGGTCCTGGACGTCTTTATCCAGCTTATCGGCCAGATCATTCAGACCCTGGGTGCTTTTCTCCGAGAACAGCGAATATTCGAGGCGGTGGAAACCGGTGAAGTCTTCGGCCTTCACACCTTTTTCGTGGTCGTCGACGCGGGAGTCGATGGACGCGTCGAGGTCACTGAACAGCTCGGCAATCGGCTCGATCGACTCGTAGTAGACGCGGGTCGGTGCATAGAGTTTCTGCGCGGTGGCCAGGTCTCCCTTTTTCACGGCGTCGGTGAATTGCTTGGTGTGGGTGCCCAGTTGGTCCAGTTGCTCGGTGACGTAGATCTTGTAGTCCGAAACCGGCCCGACCAGATCCAGCGGTGCGGTCGCCGCGAACGCCGACAGCGGTGTGTTGAGTAAACCCAGGGTCAGCAATAACGCGATGGGCGTCTTTTTCATCGGGGCGGCTCCTGTTGAGTGCTATGCAGTTGTTTTTGGTAGGGTAGCGTCGAGCAGTGAGCGACCGATGAAATCCTTGTCGCCCGTGACACCCGGCAGGGTGAAGAAGTAACCGCCGCCGACCGGCTTGAGGTATTCCTCCAGCGGTTCGCCGTTGAGGCGGGTCTGTACGGTGATGAAGCCTTTTTCCAGGTCGGCCTGGTAGCAGATGAACAGCAGGCCCATGTCGAGCTGGCCGTTCTTGTTCACGCCGTTGGAATAGTTGAAGGGCCGGCGCAGGATCAGGTTGGCCTGGCTTTCGGCGGTACGCGGGTTGGCCAGGCGGATGTGTGCGTCTAGCCTGGTCAGCTTGCCTTCCGGGTCCTTGCTGTAGTCCGGGACTTCGGTCTCGTGGCTGGCGCCTATCGGCGCGCCGGTGGTTTTCACCCGGCCGATGATGCTTTCCTGTTCCTGCAATGGCGTGCGGTCCCAGCGTTCGACGAAGTTGCGGATGATCCGCACCGCCTGATAACTGCCGTGAGCAGCCCAGGCCGGTTCGTCGCTGCCCGGTTGCACCCAGACAATGCGGTCCATGGCCTTGGCGTCGTTGGAATCCGGGTTGGCCGAGCCGTCACGGAATCCGAGGAAATTACGCGCCGACTGCGCCGGAACACCGGGTTTGGCCGGGGCTTGCGGCGGCACGCTGCCTTCCTGTTTCCAGCGCACCAGCAACAGGTCCGGCAGGTTTTTCACGATGTCGCGCAGGGCATGGATATTGGTGTCGGCAGTGTTGGAACAGAACTGCAGGCTCAAATCGCCGTGGCAGCAATCGGCTTCCAGCGCATCGTTGGGGAACCCGACCATGCGCACCAGGCGCTTGGGTTTGGCGGCGGCGAGCCCGAAGCGCTCGTCGAACAACGACTCACCCACCGACACGGTGATGGTCAGGTTGTCCGGGGTGACCACCGGGCCGAGGATGCCGGAATCCGGCGGCGGCAGTTTCGGGTCGATCTGCGCCACCGGGCCGCCCTTCATCAGGAACGCGATGCGCTCGTTGAGGGTGCGGAACAGGCGTTCGAGGTCTTCGCGGTCGCTGGCCAGTACATCGAACGACACCAGCATGCCGGATGCCGGGCGCGGAGTGACGATGCCGGTCTGGTGCACGCCATGAAAATCGTGGTGATCCTGGGTCTTGTCGCTGCTCGGCGCTTCGGTGACTTGTGCAGGGGCGGCGGCCATGGCCGGGCAGCTCAGGGCGGTGCCGGCCAGCGCGACGCCGGCTGCGCCCATGCCCATCAGTACACGGCGGCGTTGCAGGTTGAAGTGTTCGCAATCGTTCATCGGTAGTCGTCTTCTGCTTACAGGCCGGAGAGGCCGAGGGCGGGATCAATGGCGTCGAGGGCGTCGGCCAGCGCCTTGGCCTTGTCGGCAATCTGTTTGCGTTGTTCACCGCTGACGGTGTCGTAACTCGCGTAGCCGTCCTTGACCTTGAAGCCGTTCAGGGTGTTGTCAAAATCGCCCAGCGCGCTGTCGATCTTCGGCAGCAGGTCGGCGGCGGATTTCGTCAGCAGGGGGCGCAGCAGTTCGACGACTTTGTGCGCCGTCTCCAGATTGGCCGCGAAGCCGTTGAGGTCGCCGTGGCTGTAGCGTTCCTCTTCGCCGCTGGCGGCGCGCACGTCGGCCAGGGTGTTGAGGTTGCGCACAAGGATTTCCACCAGTTGCTCCGGCGGCAGCGACTTGGCCAGCAACTGCTGCTTGAGCGTATTGACGTCGCCCAGCAGCCGCTCGGCAACCGGCGACAAACCGTCGAGGTTGCGTTGCTGAAACAGCGCGTACTCGATGCGATGGAAGCCGACGAAGGCCGGGTCCTGCTCGCGTTTTTCGAAGTAATCGGCGCGGGCGTTGATGCTGTTGTCCAGCTCGGCCAGGCGTTGTGCGGCTGGTGCCAGGTGCTGATACGCGGTGCGTGCCGGCAGGTACGCCGCCTGGGCCTGGGCCAGGTCACCGCTGTTGATCGCCTGATTGAGCGTCGTGACCGCTCTGATCAGCGCGCTGCTCTGAGTGGCCAGATACACGCGGAACTCCGACAGTGGCCCGACAAACGCGACCATCGACGGCTTGGCCTTGGCGGCAGCGTCCGAAGCCGCCGTCGGCGTGACATGCAGCACACCGCGCGGATTGCTCAGCAGGCCGCAGGTGATGGCGTAGTCGCCGGGTTGCAGGTTGGCGTTGATTACCTGGCTCAGGCCCGGCGCGATGTTTTCGCGTTCTTCGATCACCAGCACGCCGTCGAGGATTTCCCATTCCACCGCTCGCTCGGAGCGGTTGACGATGCGGAAACTGGCGTGCCCGGCGGGTACGCTCAGTTCGTTGGGCTCGCAACTGCCAGGGTGAATGTTGACCACCACTTCGTCATGGTTGTGCTGACGTTTGGCGGCAGCCATTTTCGAGGCGTAGTAGAACAGGCCGCCGGCGGCGATCATCACGACCACCGAACCGGCCACCGCCCAGCGCAAGGCACGGGGAGGCGAGGCCTGAGAATTATTAGGCTTTGACATGGAGGCCCTTATTGACTGGAAGCGGAATTCGAGGCGGCGGCTTTGGGCGCCGGGGCGGGAGCCGGATAGAAGAACATCACCAGCGCCACCACCAGATAGATCAGGTACGCACCGAGGGTGCTGACGGTCGGTGCATCCTGGTAACCGAACATGCCGGCCAGTACCGAGCCCATCGGGCCGTCCATCGGCAGCGTTGCGCTGAAGTCGAAGAGTACGGTTTGCAGGTGGTTCCAGACCCCGGCTTCATGCAGTGCCTGTACCGAGTTGGAGAGAATTCCGGCAGCGACCACTAGGATGAACAACCCGGTCCAGCGGAAGAACGCCGACAGATTCAGGCGCATGCTGCCGCTGTAGATCAGGAAACCGACGACGATCGCCAGGATCAGGCCGAGCAGGGCGCCGATCGGCGCGCCCGGGCCCTCGCTCTGCTGGAATACGGCGAGCAGGAAGAACACCGTTTCCAGACCTTCCCGTGCGACGGCGAAAAACACCATGGCGATCAGCGCGATGACCTGATGCTTCGACGCGGTCAGCGCATGGTCCAGGGAGGCCTGCAGTGAATGCTTGATCGAGCGCGCGACCTTGCGCATCCAGAACACCATGGAGCTGAGGATGCGACGGCGACGAGGCCGACCACACCTTCGAACAGTTCCTGTTGCTTCTGCGGGAATTCAGCGCTGACCAGTTCCAGGCCTCCGCCGACCAGCAAGGCCAGCGCGGCGGCGAGAAATACGCCGATCCAAACCGCCGGCATCCATTGGCCGCGGCCGGTCTGTTGCAGGTAGCTGGCGATGATGCCAACGATCAGCGCGGCTTCAATGCCTTCGCGCAGCATGATCAGAAAGGGAACGAGCATTCGGCATCCACTGTGTCACGAAATGAGGTTACAAGTTGTAACATAATGACATTCATTCTCACATGAAATTAATTGACATTTACCTGAACGAAAGCTGAACGGTCTTGAAGATCAACCATTCTCAAATGCATGGGGGGATTATCCGGATGGAGCGAGCCTTGCCCCGCGCAGCTGCGTTAAGATGCCCGCCACTCGTACAACAACAGGATTTGCCTGGATCCATGTCGGAAAAAGACACCATCGCCATTCAGCTGGTGCGTGAAGCACTGCAGCAAAGCTGTGCTCCGGGCGTGGCCACGGAAGAAGTCTTGAACAAGGTCGGCATCGATCCGGCGCTGCTGTCCACAGAAGATGCGCGGGTCCCGGCGAGTCAGTACGCACGGTTGTGGCGGCTGCTGGCCCGGCGGGGTGATGACGAGTTCTTTGGCATGGACCCGCGCAAGCTGAAATCCGGCAGCCTGGAATTCCTCTGCCGCAGCGCCATGGCCCAGCCAAATCTGGCTGCGGGATTGAGTACCGGTCTGAATTTCCTGTCGCTGATGCTTGAGCGCATGCCGGCGCAACTGGTTCACCAGCAAAGTCTGGCGGAGATCGTGCTGCTGGAGGACGACCCCGAGCCGCGCCGCGCCTTTACCTATTTCACTTACTGGATGATCGTCCACGGCGTGGCGTGCTGGCTGGCGGGACGGCGAATCCCGATCCTGGCCATCGAGCTGCGCTGCCCGGCGCCGGCGTTCTGCGACGACTACCGGGTGATGTTCTCGGAGAACCTGCGCTTCGACCGCCCGCGCACACGGATGATTTTTGCCGCCGACGTGCTGGATCTGCCGATCAAGCGCAGTGCCGAGGAATTGAAACGCTTTCTGGCCCATGCGCCGGCCAACATTCTGGTGAAGTACCGCGACCCGGAAAGCCTTGCCAGCCGGATCAAGCAGGATCTGCGACAGTTGCCCGCCGAACAGTGGCCGGAAACCGAAGCCCTGGCCCAACAGTTGTGCATGTCGGCTTCGACCCTGCGTCGGCGTCTGGCCGAAGAAGGGCAGACGTATCAAGGCCTCAAGGACAGCGTGCGCAAGGAGCTGGCGATCACCTGGCTGGCGGAGCCTGCAATCAGTTTCGCCGACATCGCCACACGCCTGGGATTTGCCGATGCGAGCTCGTTCTACAAGGCGTTTCGCAAATGGTCAGGGACCAATCCGGGCCATTACCGCAGCCTGATCCTCAACGAAGCGGTCTGATCCGTCACCAACATCCCCGCCACCCGCTGACCCAACGCCAACTCTC
>NZ_LRUN01000087.1 GCF_001679645.1 Pseudomonas bananamidigenes
CCCCCGGATAAATCCCTCCACTCAGCCTGCCGAAGGGGCCAGCACGTCAAAAGCGGTACTCGAGCTAACGCTCATTGTGTTGAGTGGTGGAGAGCGAAAGCCAAAGCCGAGACAGGAGTAGGAGTACGAGTGGGAGTAGGAGGCAGAAGAGGCTGAGTTGCATGACATGTGTTTTAAACCCCGAGTTCACCTCGGTATTTCACGTCGGCGTACCTCTACCAAGCACCTCGGTCAGTCCCCTCTCCCTTCGGGAGAGGGCTAGGGTGAGGGGGGCTTTTGATTTTTTGTCGCAGGCAAAAGAAAACCCCCGACAAACCAGAAGTCTGTCGGGGGCTTCTCGATCAGGCGTTTCGCAGCGCCTGATTCAGCTCAGCTTATTGGCAAGCTTCGCAATCCGGCTCGTCGATGGCGCAGGCCTTCGGTACCGGAGCAGGGCCGGCAGGCGCTGCCAGGACCGAATCGTTACCGTGGTTGCCGCCCGCGGAAACCGCGTTCAGCTTGCCGGTGTTGATGGTCGACTTCTCGGTGCTGGTCGCGGCCAGGGCACGGAGGTAGTAGGTGGTTTTCAGGCCGCGGTACCAGGCCATGCGGTAGGTCACGTCGAGTTTCTTGCCCGATGCGCCGGCGATGTACAGGTTCAGCGACTGAGCCTGGTCGATCCACTTCTGGCGACGGCTGGCGGCGTCGACGATCCACTTGGTGTCCACTTCGAACGCGGTCGCGTAGAGCGCCTTGAGTTCTTGCGGGATGCGCTCGATCTGCTGCACCGAACCGTCGTAGTACTTCAGGTCGTTGATCATGACCGAGTCCCACAGACCGCGAGCCTTCAGGTCGCGAACCAGGTACGGGTTGATCACGGTGAACTCGCCCGACAAGTTCGATTTCACGTACAGGTTCTGGTAGGTCGGTTCGATCGACTGCGATACGCCGGTGATGTTGGCGATGGTCGCGGTCGGTGCGATGGCCATGATGTTCGAGTTGCGGATGCCTTTCTGTACACGGGCGCGAACCGGTGCCCAGTCCAGGGTTTCCTTCAGGTCGACGTCGATGTACTTCTCGCCGCGAGCCTGGATCAGGATCTGTTGCGAATCCAGTGGCAGTACGCCCTTGGACCACAGCGAACCCTGGAACGTCTCGTACGAGCCGCGCTCGTCGGCCAGGTCGCAGGAAGCCTGGATCGCGTAGTAGCTGACCGCTTCCATCGACTTGTCGGCGAACTCGACGGCAGCGTCGGAACCGTAAGGGATGTGCTGCAGGTACAGCGCGTCCTGGAAGCCCATGATGCCCAGGCCGACCGGACGGTGACGGAAGTTGGAGTTCTTCGCCTGCGGCACCGAGTAGTAGTTGATGTCGATCACGTTGTCGAGCATGCGCACGGCCACGTCGATGGTGCGCTTGAGCTTGGCGGTGTCCAGCTGGCCGTCGACGATGTGGTTCGGCAGGTTGATCGAGCCCAGGTTGCAGACCGCGATCTCGTCCTTGTTGGTGTTCAGGGTGATCTCGGTGCACAGGTTCGAGCTGTGGACCACACCGACGTGCTGCTGCGGGCTGCGCAGGTTGCACGGGTCCTTGAAGGTCAGCCAAGGGTGGCCGGTTTCGAACAGCATCGAGAGCATCTTGCGCCACAGATCCTTGGCCTGGATGGTCTTGAACAGCTTGATCTTGCCCGGGTATTCGGTCAGGGCTTCGTAGTACTCGTAGCGCTCTTCGAAGGCCTTGCCGGTCAGGTCGTGCAGGTCTGGTACTTCGGATGGCGAGAACAGGGTCCACTTGCCGTCGTCGAAGACACGCTTCATGAACAGGTCAGGGATCCAGTTGGCGGTGTTCATGTCGTGGGTACGACGACGATCATCACCGGTGTTCTTGCGCAGCTCGATGAACTCTTCGATGTCCATGTGCCAGGTTTCCAGGTAGGCACACACAGCGCCTTTGCGCTTGCCACCCTGGTTAACGGCGACGGCAGTGTCGTTCACCACTTTCAGGAACGGAACCACGCCCTGGGACTTGCCGTTGGTGCCCTTGATGTACGAACCCAGTGCGCGAACCGGCGTCCAGTCGTTGCCCAGGCCACCGGCGAATTTCGACAGCATGGCGTTGTCGTGGATCGCGTGGTAGATGCCCGACAGGTCATCCGGCACGGTGGTCAGGTAGCAGCTCGACAGCTGTGGACGCAGGGTGCCGGCGTTGAACAGGGTCGGGGTCGAAGCCATGTAGTCGAACGAGGACAGCAGGTTGTAGAACTCGATCGCACGGTCTTCTTTCTGCTTCTCTTCGATCGCCAGGCCCATGGCCACGCGCATGAAGAAGATCTGCGGCAGTTCGAAGCGCACGCCATCCTTGTGAATGAAGTAACGGTCGTACAGGGTCTGCAGGCCCAGGTAGGTGAATTGCTGGTCGCGCTCGTGGTTGATCGCCTTGCCCAGTTTCTCCAGGTCGAAGTCGGCCAGCACAGGGTTCAGCAGTTCGAACTCGATACCTTTGGCAACGTAGGCCGGCAGGGCCTTGGCGTACAGGTCGGCCATCTCGTGGTGGGTCGCGCTCTCGGCGACGCCCAGGAAGCCCAGACCTTCGGCACGCAGGGTGTCCATCAGCAGGCGGGCAGTGACGAACGAGTAGTTCGGCTCGCGCTCGACCAGGGTACGGGCGGTCATCACCAGCGCGGTGTTGACGTCGTTCAGGGCCACGCCGTCGTACAGGTTCTTCAGGGTTTCGCGCTGGATCAGGTCGCCGTCGACCTCGGCCAGGCCTTCGCAGGCTTCGGTGACGATGGTGTTCAGACGGCCCATGTCCAGCGGCGCGAGGCTGCCGTCGGCGCGGGTGATGCGGATCGACGGGTGTGCCTGGACCGGTGTTTCGGCGGTGGTGCGGGTGGCGCGCTCCTTGGAGCGGGCATCGCGGTAGATCACGTAGTCGCGAGCCACTTTCTGCTCGCCGGCACGCATCAGGGCCAGTTCGACCTGGTCCTGGATTTCTTCGATGTGGATGGTGCCGCCCGACGGCATGCGACGCTTGAAGGTCGCGGTGACTTGCTCGGTCAGACGGGCAACGGTGTCGTGGATTCGCGACGAAGCGGCAGCGGTGCCGCCCTCAACTGCGAGAAACGCTTTGGTGATAGCGACGGTGATCTTGTCATCGGTGTAAGGAACGACAGTGCCATTACGCTTGATCACGCGCAGTTGACCAGGCGCGGTGGCTGCCAGATCCGGATTCGAATCGGCGGCCTGCGGCAAGGTGCCCTGCGGGTTCTCGCGAGTTGTGTCGGTTTGCATGGGTGTCTCCACGTTCTCTATGTTTGTTTGGGCACCATCACGGTGCCCACCGTTCCGTCCTGAAGCACTACGACCGGCCAGTGCCGGGTAACGACTTCGGGACAGTTCAGGAAGGGGGCCTTGTGGGCGCCGCTTCCATGCCGAAGTCTTCGGTTCGCGCAATACGCGTGAAACCGCATTCCGTTCGGGGAGCAGTTTCGCCACTGCAACACCCGTACCGTTTACGCCGTGATCGGCTGAAAAACGGTAGCCATCCGCAGGCGCGGTTTGGGCTTCTGAAAATACGTTTGGTTCAACCCGACAATGGCAATAAAAAGCCTTGAATTCACTGTCCGGTTTGTGTTTGGTTTTTGGCGCCAACCCCTACATGTAGGGGTTTTTCAGGCGCGGGCTACAAGATAATGCGTTTTGGGGGGCGATTGCAACGCACAGCCTGTGGATAACCCTGTGCGTAATTTGTGTGCGAAATGTCGAATTCGCATGTAGGCCGCAGACCCGTTGAGCTAGACCGTCCGTCACTGTTTTTTCTTCGGGAAAAACGCTTCAGCGGATTTTTAAGGGCGCGAACCCTATCACAAAAAACGGCCTTGTCCGAACGCATTTACCGACTTGTGTTCTCGCTGTACGCCGTTTATACAATCGGCCCGAACACTTGCATTCTTATGCACCAGAAACATGACAAATGAAGGACTGCCATGCAGTCAGCGGGAGCAAGCGCCCTCGCCACAAGATCCTTCTTTTACTGATAACAATGGCAAGCAGAGGTCACCCGTGGAGCAAGAAGCCTGGCAGGTATTGATAGTCGAGGACGACCAGCGTCTGGCCGAACTGACGCGCGAATATCTGCAAGCCAATGGATTGCACGTGGAGATCGAAGGCAACGGTGCGCTGGCGGCGGCGCGGATCATCAAGGAACAGCCGGATCTGGTGATTCTCGACCTGATGCTTCCCGGTGAAGACGGCCTGAGCATCTGCCGCAAGGTGCGCGACCGGTATGACGGGCCGATTCTCATGCTGACCGCACGCACCGACGATGCCGACCAGATTCTCGGGCTCGACATCGGCGCCGATGACTACGTGTGCAAGCCGGTGCGTCCGCGTCTGTTGCTGGCGCGCATCCAGGCGTTGTTGCGACGCAGTGACACACCGGAACCGGGATCGGGCAATCCTCGTCGTCTGCAGTTCGGCCCGCTGGTGGTGGACAACGCCTTGCGCGAAGCCTGGCTGAGCGACAGCGGTATCGAGTTGACCAGCGCCGAGTTCGATCTGCTGTGGCTGCTGGTATCCAACGCCGGACGCATCCTGTCCCGGGAAGAAATCTTCACCGCGTTGCGCGGCATCGGTTACGACGGACAGGACCGCTCGATCGATGTGCGCATCTCGCGCATCCGTCCGAAGATCGGCGACGACCCCGATCACCCGCGCCTGATCAAGACCGTGCGCAGCAAGGGCTATCTCTTCGTGCCGGAAGCCTGCGCAGAACTGCCGCTGTGAATTCGATCTTCCTGCGTATCTATGGCGGCATGTGCGCGGCGCTGATCCTGGTGGCGGTGCTCGGGGTACTGGCGTTGCACCTGCTCAATCAGGTGCGCAGCGAGCAATACCGCGAGCGTCTGGCCCATGGCACGTTTTCCCTGATGGCCGACAACCTGCAACCGATGAACGACACCGAACGACACCGGGCGTTGCTGGTGTGGGAGCGATTGCTGGGCATTCCGCTGACGCTGAAGACATTCCCCCAGACCGATCTCGATCTGACCCAACGCACCCGTGTACAGCGCGGGCAGGCCCTGGTCGAACAGACCGGGCCGCACGCGGCGAAGGTCTATCGGATGGTCAGCGAAAAGGAGCAGCTTGTGCTGGTGGGCGAGGTGCAACAGATCAGCGAGCAACTGGCACGGGCAACCATCTATCTGCTGGCCGATGAACTGGTGCGGGTGCCGGTGGGTGAGCAGCCCAGACGTCTGGCTCAATTGAAGGAAGAGAAGGGGTTCGGCTTCGACCTGCGGCTGGTCACCGTGAACGAGGCCGACATGGATGAAGACCAGAGCCGTCGCGTATCGGAGGGCGATACGGTGATGGCACTGGGCAAGGGCGGTGATTCGATCCGGGTGTTCGCCGGGATGGTTGGCACGCCGTGGGTGCTGGAAATCGGTCCGCTCTATCAGATGAATCCGTACCCGCCGCAATGGCTGGTGTTGATTGCAGCGCTGGGGCTGACCCTGATCGGTCTCATCGTCTATTTATTGGTGCGTCAGCTCGAACGGCGTTTGCGCGGTCTTGAAGCCGCGGCCACGCGCATCGCCAAGGGCAGTCTGGAAACCCGTGTGCCGGCCCGAGGTGCCGACTCGGTGGGCAAACTGGCGGCAGCGTTCAACGGCATGGCCGAGCACCTGCAACAGTTGCTGGCGATCCAGCGTGAACTGGTGCGCGCGGTGTCCCATGAGTTGCGCACACCGGTGGCGCGCCTGCGTTTCGGTCTGGAAATGATCGGTTCGGCCACCACCCCGCAAGCCCTGGAGAAATACCGCGAAGGCATGGACCACGACATCGAGGACCTCGACAAGCTGGTCGATGAAATGCTCACTTATGCGCGGCTGGAGCAGGGCTCGCCGGCGCTGACGTTCCAGCGCATCGACCTTGATGCACTGGTCACTCAGGTAATCGAAGAACTGGCGCCGCTGCGCGCCGACGTCACGGTGCAACGCGGCTTGTGTCTGTCGGCGGCTGATTGCGACGATGCCTGGGTCGAGGCCGAGCCGCGTTACCTGCATCGGGCCTTGCAGAACCTGGTGGGCAACGCCATGCGCCATGCGCGCTCGAAAGTCACGGTGAGCTATCAGGTCGGTCAGATGCGCTGTCGGGTAGACGTCGAGGACGACGGTCCCGGTGTGCCAGAAAGTGCCTGGGAGAAAATCTTCACGCCGTTCCTGCGGCTGGACGACAGCCGGACCCGCGCCTCCGGTGGCCACGGCCTGGGCTTGTCCATCGTGCGGCGGATCATTCACTGGCATGACGGCCGGGCGCTGATCGGCAAGAGCAAGAGTCTGGGCGGGGCGTGTTTCAGCCTGAGCTGGCCGAGGAATCAGGAGCGACGTTGAAATCGCTCAAGCCCGGATGCTGACCAGACTCAGCAACTGCCCGTCCTGCACACTGAACTGCGCATCCAGTTCCGTGCCGTTGCGCCATTCGCCGGACAGGTCCGTCAGCAGTCGCAGCCGTACCTGACCCTGTTCGGTCCACTCGAGCATTTCGGCGTGCTCGAAATAGAAGCGCTTCTGGACGATCGGATACAGCGCCTTGAACAGGCTTTCCTTCACTGAAAACGTCAGCGTCACCCACAACGCCAGTTGATCGCGGGCGCCGGCCGCCAGGCGCTGCATCTCCGCTGGTGTGAGGATTTCCCCGGCCAGCCGCTCGGCCCGTTCGGCGTTGAGCAGGTTTTCCAGGTCCATGCCCAGTCCGCGCCAGTGCTGTTTGTTGGCGACTATCGCCGCCGCCCGGCCGGTGCTGTGGGTGATCGAACCGCAGATGTGCACCGGCCAGACCGGCGCACGATCTTCGCCGATGGCCGGAACGCTGCCTGAGCCTTCCAGTTGCTGCAGCGCGGCCCGGGCGCAGATCCGTCCGGCGAGATATTCCGCCTGACGCTTGGCCACCGAGCGCTGGATGCTCGGTGGAGGCTCGATGGCGCTGCGACGGAAGTCATCGCCGAGCAACTGTGACGGATCGAAGTGGGTGCTCAGCAGCACCGTGTCCGGCAGCACGGTCGGCAATGGCCAGTGAGCATCGAGCGGGGTGCAGCAGGCGGGGAGGAGAGGGCTGGAATTCATGACGGGCATTTTGCCGATAAGCGTCAGGGCTGGATAGTAGGCATCAGTGCCATTGTGGTGAGGGAGCTCGCTCCCGCCGGCGCGCGAAGAGCCTCTGAACCTGCATCGGGTTTGTGACGGCGTTACCGCTGAGCGGGAGCAGGCGCCCCCGCCACAAGGTATCCAGTCAGCCAAAAATTTTCTTGAAGAAGGCCTGCATGTCCGCCCAGGATTTTTCATCCGCAGCCTTGTTGTAACCGATATCCGGGCCACCATGCTCGCCGTGGCTCAGGCGATCCGCGTCGGGGTTGGTGAAACCGTGTTTGGCGCCGTCAAGACTGACGAACCTGTAGTCGGCGCCGGCCTTGTCCATTTCCGACTTGAAAGCCGTCACGTTGTCGGCCGTGACCATGCTGTCCAGTGCACCGTGCTCGACGAGGATTTTGGCTTTGACACTGCCGGGCGTCGCCGGGGTCTTGGTGGCGAGAGCGCCGTGGAAACTCACCACGCCCGCCAGCGGTACACCCTGACGGGCCGCATTGAGTACGACCCCGCCACCGAAGCAGTAACCGATGGCCGCCAGTTTGCCGGTGTCGGTCTGCGATTGTTTCTTCAGCAGGTCGAGGCCGGCCTGGAAGCGTTTGCTGGCGGCGTCGGCATCCTGTGTGGCGGCCTGCATGAACGCCATCGCATCTTTCGGGTGCTCGGTGTGCTTGCCGTCGCCGTACATGTCGATGGCCAATGCGCTGTAGCCGAGCCCGGCGAGATCCCGGGCGCGGCGCTTGGCGTAGTCGTTCAGGCCCCACCATTCATGGACCACCACAACGCCCGGGCGAGGTCCCTTGATCGCATCATCGTAGGCGAAATAACCGATCAGTTTCGTGCCGTCGGCGCTCTGGTAAGGTATTTCCTGAGTCTTGATCGCCGCCGCACTGAGGCTGCTGAAGGCGAGCAGGGTGAGGGCAAGGAACAGGCGCATGATCGGGTCTCCTGACAATAAAAGGTCAGGACAGCCTAGTTCATTTGCCTGCACCGGGTTCAGGGTGCGTTCAGGGCAGGTACAGGCCGGGTTCAGTAATCTGGAACCCTGTCCGAGGGATGAAATGAACAGGCCCCTCAAAAGCGGCGGTACACCGTTGTCGCAGGTATGCTGTCGGAGATTCTGATTGGCCCGGGAGAGTGTCATGAAGCTGTTGGTCGTCGAAGATGAAGCGCTGTTGCGCCATCACCTGCAAACCCGCCTGACGGAAAGCGGTCACGTGGTCGAGTCCGTGGCCAATGCCGAAGAGGCGCTGTACCAGGCCGGGCAATTCAACTTTGACCTGGCGGTGATCGACCTGGGTTTGCCGGGCATGGGCGGGCTCGATCTGATCCGCCAGTTGCGTCAGGACGGCAAGAGTTTTCCGATTCTGATCCTCACCGCCCGTGGCAACTGGCAGGACAAGGTCGAAGGCCTGGCCGCCGGTGCCGACGATTATCTGGTCAAACCGTTTCAGTTCGAAGAGCTGGAAGCACGGCTCAATGCGCTGTTGCGTCGCTCCAGCGGCTTCACCCAGTCGTCCATCGTCGCCGGGCCGCTGCTGCTGGACCTCAACCGCAAGCAGGCGACCCTCGATGAACAGCCGCTGGCGCTGACCGCCTACGAATACCGGATTCTCGAATACCTGATGCGCCACCACCAGCAAGTGGTGCCCAAGGATCGCCTGATGGAACAGCTGTACCCGGACGACGACGAGCGTGATCCGAACGTGATCGAAGTGCTGGTCGGGCGCCTGCGGCGCAAGCTTGAAGGCCCGGGCGGGTTCAAGCCGATCGACACGGTGCGCGGGCTTGGTTACCTGTTCAATGAGCGTTGCACTTGATCCGTTCGCTTCGTGTTCGCTTGATGCTGGCCGCCACGACGCTGGCGGTGTTCTTCATGCTCGCCCTGCTTCCGGCGATGCAAGGGGCGTTCAGCCTGGCGCTGCAGGATTCCATCGAGCAGCGCCTGGCTTCGGATGTCACCACACTGATTTCCGCCGCCCGGATCGAAAACGGTCGGCTGGTGATGCCGATGCAGTTGCCGGACGAGCGTTTCAACCTCGCCGACTTCCGTCTGCTCGGCTACATCTACGACCGCGAAGGTCATCTGGTCTGGCGCTCGAAAGCGACCCAGGAAGAACAGATCAACTACAAACCGCGTTACGACGGAATGGGCAGCGAGTTTGCGCGGATTCGCGAAGCCAGTGGCCAGGAGTTCTTCGTCTACGACGTCGAAGTCAAACTGCTCGGCGGCAAGAATGCGGCGTTCAGCATCGTTGCGCTGCAACCGGTGCGCGAATACGAAACCACCCTCGAAGGGCTGCGGGAAAACCTCTACCTCGGCTTCGGCGCGGCATTGCTGGTGCTGCTCTCGCTGCTGTGGATCGGCCTGACCTGGGGCCTGAAAGCCTTGCGCCGGCTCAGCCAGGAGCTGGACGAAATCGAAAGCGGCACCCGCGAAAGCCTCAGCGAACAACACCCCCGTGAACTGTTGCGCCTGACCGGCTCGCTCAACCGCTTGCTGCACAGCGAACGCCAGCAGCGCAGCCGTTACCGCGACTCTCTGGACGATCTGGCCCACAGTCTGAAAACCCCGCTGGCGGTCTTGCAGGGCGTCAGTGAAGACATGGCTCAGCGCCCGGAAGATCGTGATCAGGCCTGGGTGCTGCAAGCCCAGATCGAACGCATGAGCCAGCAGATCAGCTACCAGTTGCAGCGCGCCAGCCTGCGCAAAAGCGGTCTGGTGCGTCATCAGGTGCGCCTGCGCCCGGTGCTCAAGAGCCTGTGCGACACCCTGGACAAGGTTTACCGCGATAAACACGTACGCGTGGCGTTCGACCTGCCGGAGCAGTGCTACGTGCCGATCGAGCAGGGCGCCTTGCTGGAAATGATGGGCAATCTGCTGGAAAACGCCTATCGCCTTTGCCTGGGTGAAGTGCGCATCAGCGTGCGCGAAAGCCTGGCCGGGATCGAACTGTGCATCGAAGACGACGGCCCCGGCGTGCCACAGCATCAGCGGGCACGGATCCTCGAGCGCGGTGAGCGTCTGGATCGCCAGCACCCTGGGCAGGGGATCGGTCTGGCGGTGGTCAAGGACATCATCGAGAGCTACAACGCCAAATTGACCCTGGGCGATTCGCCGATGGGCGGGGCGGCGTTCAGGATTCATTTTCCGACGGTGTGACCGGCGTTGAATGAGTAGGCCGCTCGTCTGATAGATCGCCGTACCTGTTATTTCTGACAGTAGCCGGCTTTCCCTGAATAGCATCAGATGAATGTTCGGACTTTTCTTGCGTTTGGAGAGAGTGATGGATATTCAGTCTTCGATGCTTGCTCGATTGTTTGTGCTCTATCCAGTCATTATTCAGGGGTGGGTATCGCCGGTAAAACCACCGGCTATTGCGGACGGTGGTATTCCCAAATCCATTTACGATGATCAACCGAAGGGCCTCGAATGCCTGGTTGATCCATGGGCTGAGCTACAGATGCGATCCTCGACCATGGCGGTGGATGATCGAGTCGACCTGTATGTAAACGATGAAACCAATCCTGTGACCGGCCATACCGTCAAGGCGGGTGAAGAACAGCTGCGGATCGCTCTGTATGTACCGCACGGTCGGCTGCGGCACGGGGTCAACCGATTGCATTACAAAGTCAAACGCGCCAGCGGAAACGGCAGCGAGGACTCCCGTGATTTGAACGTCCTTTATCATCTGCGGCTTGCCGATGGCCTCGAACTCCTCTTTCCTCCGGCGATTATCGAAAAGGGGGTGGGTGCCGAAGATGCGCGGAAAGGGGTTGAATTGACGTTTAAATATAACAACCGGCGTCCTTTCGACCGGATCCGTTGCCTGATTGGCGATGCAACCTTCGATTTTGATGTGCCCGATGCTCCTGCCCCGATTACGAAAACGCTGTTTACTGACATCTTCGAACAAGCGGGGGATCACCCAAACTCCATTGTGGAGTTCCAGGTATTCGACCAGTTGGGGAATGTTGTGGCTTCTTCACAACACTATCTGGATATCCACTTGAATCGAGAGGAGCCGCAGGAGCCGTTTGTTGAAGACTTCGACTCTACTCCAACGACAATCATCAACCCTGGCGGAACCATCAGCCTGCGCTATTTCGATGTTTTCTATGCGTCGGGTGAAGCTTTCAGCCAAGTGGCAATCGCGCCTGCAACTGGCTTGGCGCAAGGCGAGATCAAAGGGCAAGCGTTACAGCCCTCATACGGTGTCGAAGCCCCTTACACCAGCACCGTTCAAATTCAGCTTCGGCTGAAAATTCCATGCTCTCGAGTGTCCTTTTTCAGCGGCTCGGTCAGTGCACCTGCATCGGTCAGCTTTTACAACGCCTCAGGTGTTCTGTTGGGAGCACAAGCAATTCCGCATATTGCTCAGGGCTCTATTTATCATCTGACTGATTTCTCAGCGGTCGGAATCAGTCAGGTCTCACTTTTCATTACGGGAAGGGACTGGTGTGCGTTTGACAGATTTGCGATCTGGTCATGACACTTGTAATCAAAGCTCCTGCGCCCGATAAGCCCCCGGTGTCAGCCCCGTCCACTTCTTGAATGCCCGGTGAAACGCCGACGGCTCGGAAAAACCGAGCTGTTCGGCGATCTGTTGCAACGACAGATCGGCTCGCCCGAGGTGATAGATCGCGATGTCCCGGCGCAACTGATCCTTCAATTCCTGAAAACTGGTGCCTTCCTCGCGCAAATGCCGGCGCAGGGTTTGCGGGCTGATGTGCAAGTGTGCAGCGACGGCTTCCAGGTCCGGCCAGCGAGAACTGTCGTGGCTGAGCAAACGGCGCAGTCGGCTGCTGAGACTGTTGCCTTCATCCGGACGTGACAGCAGGTCGGCCGGGGAGCGTTCGAGGAAGTGTTTGAGGGTGCGTTCGTCCTGCAACAGCGGCATGTGCAAATAACGGCTGTGAAACACCAGGCTGGTTTGTGTTGCCGAGAATTCCAGCGGGCAGGAAAACAGCAAGTCATATTCGGCACCGTGGGCCGGTTTCGGGTAGCTGAAGGTTGCCTGCTCCGGGCGAATCCGTTGGCCGATCAGCCAGCTGCCGAGGCGATGCCAGATCACCAGCAGGCTCTCGGAGAGAAAATGATCCGGATCCCACCAATGCCTGTCGTCGAGGCTCAAACGTACCCATTCGTCTTCGCGCGTCAGGGTCAGGCGCGGCGCTTGCGGGAATAGGCTATAAAACAATAAGCCGCGTTGCAGAGCCTTCTCCAGGCTGCGGCAATGAATGATGGCGTGGCACATCATGGCGAAACTGCCGGTCTTGCTGGGCGCGTCGCCGAAACCCAGACACTCGTCGTCCAGAGCCTGCCACAGGTTCTGGATCAATCGGGTGAACAGTTCGGGAGCGATCCGCGCACGGGGTTCGTCGAGCAGCTCGGGACTGATGCCCAGTTGCAACAGCAGGTCCGAATAATCGAGTCCGCGACGACGTGCACCGCCGAGGGCGGCACGGGCGAAATGACTGGCGATGGTGCGTTCGCGCATGGGCGGCAAATCCTTCCTCTGGCGACCGATGGTAGCCGGCGGCTCTGATCGGCAACAAGGCGGATTTCCGCCAAATTGTAGGACGAGACCGGGTGTGTTGGCGGAAATCCGCCACACTTGAGTAACCGGATGGTGACACAAAAAAACCTGCATCCCCTGATATCAAAAGGCTTGCAGCGATTTGCACCAAAGTGGCACGACGTTTGCGATAAGAGCGACAGAAACGTGCGCCGAGCCGGTCCGGGCAAGCGTCGTTCGACACAACAAATCCCTCCAGTGCAGGAGGGTTCGCAATTCAAGTGTCGCGTCAACAGATGGATGTTGCCACGCGGGACTCTTGAGGAACTTTGCAATGACGACTCGTCAGCCACTGTACAAATCCCTGTATTTCCAGGTGATCGTCGCAATCTGTATCGGTATTGCGCTCGGCCACTACTACCCGCAGCTCGGTGTGGCCGTGAAGCCGCTGGGTGACGGGTTCATCAAACTGATCAAAATGATCATCGCCCCCATCATCTTTTGCACCGTGGTCAGCGGCATCGCTGGCATGCAGAGCATGAAATCGGTGGGCAAGACCGGCGGTTACGCACTCCTGTACTTCGAAATCGTTTCGACCATCGCCCTGCTGGTCGGTCTGATCGTGGTCAACATCGTGCAACCGGGCAACGGCATGCACATCGATGTCAGCACCCTTGATGCTTCGAAAGTTGCCACCTACGTACAGCAAGGCGCTGACCAGAGCGTTGTCGGCTTCCTGCTTAACGTGATTCCGACCACCATCGTCGGCGCGTTCGCCACCGGTGACATCCTGCAGGTGCTGATGTTCTCGGTGATCTTCGGTTTCGCCCTGCATCGCCTGGGTGCTTACGGCAAGCCGATTCTGGACTTCATCGATCGTTTCGCTCACGTGATGTTCAACATCATCAACATGATCATGAAGCTCGCGCCGATCGGTGCCTTCGGTGCGATGGCCTTCACCATCGGTGCCTACGGTGTCGGCTCGCTGGTGCAACTGGGTCAACTGATGGCCTGCTTCTACATCACCTGCGTGGCGTTCATCCTGATCGTGCTGGGTGCCATCGCCCGCATGCACGGCTTCAGCGTGCTGAAGATGATCCGCTACATCCGTGAAGAACTGCTGATCGTACTCGGCACTTCCTCCTCGGAATCGGTACTGCCACGCATGCTGATCAAGATGGAGCGTCTGGGCGCGAAAAAATCGGTGGTGGGTCTGGTGATCCCGACCGGCTACTCGTTCAACCTCGACGGTACTGCAATCTACCTGACCATGGCGGCGGTGTTCATCGCTCAGGCGACCGACACCCACATGGACATCACTCACCAGATCACCCTGCTGGTGGTGTTGCTGCTGTCCTCCAAAGGCGCCGCCGGTGTGACCGGTTCGGGCTTCATCGTGCTGGCCGCCACCCTGTCGGCGGTCGGTCACCTGCCGGTGGCCGGTCTGGCGCTGATCCTGGGTATCGACCGCTTCATGTCCGAAGCCCGCGCCCTGACCAACCTGGTGGGCAACGCCGTAGCGACCATCGTTGTGGCCAAGTGGGTCAAGGAGCTGGACACCGACGTACTGGACGCCGAGCTGGCCTCGGGCGGTCGCGGTATCGTTGACCAGCGTCACGAAGACGACCTGGGTGTGGCCGAAGGTCCGACCCCGAGCAACGTGAAGTAAGCATCGCTTGAATGGAAAAACCCGCTTCGGCGGGTTTTTTCTTGCCTGCGACTTGAGCAAAACGGTCAGCACAACTGATGCATCCGGTAATTGCCCCATCGTCGACGGCTGCCTAGGCTGCAAGCATCGTTGATGGAGATCGCCCATGTCTGCACCGCTGGCCTCACTGAAGATTCTGGATTTCTCGACCTTGCTGCCGGGCCCGTTCGCCTCGCTGTTGCTGGCGGACATGGGCGCCGAGGTGCTGCGCATCGAATCGCCGACCCGGCTTGACCTTGTGCGGGTATTGCCGCCTCACGATCAGGGGATTTCGGCCAGCCATGCCTATCTGAATCGCAACAAGCGCAGTCTCGCACTGGATCTCAAGCAGCCCGCAGCACTGGAGCTGATCAAGCAGTTGCTGACGGATTACGACATCGTGCTGGAGCAATTTCGCCCCGGGGTGATGGAACGGTTGGGTCTGGGTTACGAGGCGCTGAAGGCGATCAATCCGAAGCTGATTTATGTGTCGATCACCGGTTATGGCCAGACCGGGCCATACAAGGATCGCGCCGGTCACGACATCAATTATCTGGCGCTGGCCGGGCTCTCCAGCTACACCGGGCGTGCCGACAGCGGGCCGTTGCCGCTGGGCATGCAGGTGGCGGATGTCGCCGGTGGCTCGCTGCACGGGGCGATCGGTCTGCTGGCGGCGGTGATCGCCCGCCGACAGACCGGGCAGGGGACGCACCTGGATGTGAGCATGACCGACTGTGCATTCAGCCTGAACGCCATGGCCGGTGCCGGGTATCTGGCCTGCGGTGAAGAACCGGGATGGGAGGACCAGATGCTCAACGGCGGCAGTTTCTATGACTATTACCGCTCCCGGGACGGGCGCTGGATGTCGGTGGGCAGTCTGGAGCCGGGTTTCATGCAGCAACTGTGTGCGGCGCTGGGCCGGCCTGAACTGGCGGCGCAGGGGTTGTCACCCAGACCCGAGCAGCAACGCGCACTCAAGGAGGCCTTGAAGGTGGAATTCGAGAAGCATGACTTTGCCGAGCTGTGCGAACGGTTCGCCGGGATCGATGCCTGCGTCGAACCCGTGCTGAAACTGGGCGAAGCGGTGCAGCATCCGCAATTACAGGCGCGGGAACTGGTGACTCGGGTACCGCGCGAGGATGGCTCGACGCAAGCGCAGATCGCTTGCCCGCTGAAGTTCTCTGAAGCGTTGCCGCCGCCCCGGCATGTCGGCGCGGCGCTGGGGCAGCATACGGATCAGGTGTTGGGGGAGTTGGGCTTGAGTGTTGAGCGGATTGCCGAATTGCGCCGAGCCAAGGTGATTCTCTAGTGCCAGTTGCGGCCTCATCGCGAGCAAGCTCGCTCCCACAGGTTATGTGTCGTACACAGAGGCTGTGAACACACGGGACACTGTGGGGGCGAGCTTGGTCCGGGCGGCGATCCGACGATGAGGCCAGTGCAGGTAATACAAAAAAACCGGGTTACTCGACCCGCATCTCGCCACTGAACACCAATGTATTGCGGCAACGCCGGCACAGATACCGTCGCCCCTGCCTGACCAGGCTGTGACGCTGGGCCGAAAACGGAAAATCGCTATCAGCACACGGGCATTTGTAGATGTAGCGGGTCACGCTGCGACGTTTGACTTCATAGGTATGGCAGCGGTCCGGCGGCAGTTCGTAGACGCCGCGCATGATCAGTTGCCACTCCTCGCCGTGGGGCTGGATGCGGTCGCCGAACAGTTGATGGGCGATCAGGTGCGCGACTTCATGGGCTACGGTCTGCTTGAGGAAATGTTCGGTGTTTTCGCGGTACAGCTGCGGGTTGAAGCGCAGCAGGTTCTCGTGCAGATGCGCGACGCCGGCTTTTTGCCCGCGCAGCTTGAGGCTCACCACGGGGCGTTTGAAAGGACGTTTGAAAAAGGATTCAGCGAGTTGGAAACAGTCTTCGACGCGGGTATTGAGTTGCTCGGGCATGCTTGATGGATCTCCAGAGAGTCGGAGTATGCCGCAACCGTCCGGCCTTGCGTATCGCCGAACTGCCGAATGGTCGTGGTGCTTTTCCCTGGCATGAGAAGGCCGCCTTGCGGCGGCCTGTGTTGGCGGATCTTGTTCTTCTCGGCGGTAAAGCGCTCTAGTTCGTATAGACGGGCCCCACGCCCAGTCCCCAGACAATCACGGTAAACGCCATGATGGCGACCAGCACCACCAGTCCCACCGCCAGCACCGAGCTGGAAAACAGGAAGCCCTCGTCGGACGGAATGTTCATGAAGGTCGGCAGACCCACATACAGCAGATACACCGTGTAGCAGATGGCCGCCGTGCCGACGATCATTCCCAGCCACATGTGCGGATACAGCGCCGCCAGCCCGCCGACGAACAAAGGTGTCGCGGTGTAGGTGGCGAACGCCACGCAGCGGGCCAGACTCGGGTTGGCGTCATAGGTGCGGGCCATCCAGTGCACGAAGGCCCCCATGACCGCGACGCCCGCCAGCATGGCCAGATACGACATGATGGTCATCCACAACGCGCTTTCGACGGTGAGCATCACCGGTGCGCGATTGCCGATCACCCAGCCGACCTGTGTCGTGCCAATGAACGCAGAGATGGCGGGGATCGCCGCCAGGATCAGCGTGTGCGTCAGGTACATGTGGCTGATGCTTTCCTCTTGGTCGCCACGGATTTCCTTCCATTCCTGATCGGGGTGGGTAAAAAGTCCCACTACGTGATGGATCATGCCAGTCACTCCTCTCGTTATTGCCATCGCCCCCCAGCGGAGCGCCTACGGGCCAATGCGGCCGAGCAAATACAGGTCTTCAGATTGTGTGCGACCTTATGTCGCAGTATAGAAAGGACTTAACCGCACAGGTATCAGGGTCTTAGAGCAAATCGCGCTGTAAACCGGCGGGGTAATCGCGGTGAGGTCTGTGTGAGCGGGCTTCGGCGGGGGCGACAACCTGTGGCCACAACCCCGGTGTTTTTGCGTAAAATGCCCGCCTTTCGTCACACCTCACGGATTTCGCGTCATGGGCACTCTTACGGTCAACCAGAACAAACTGCAAAAGCGCCTGCGCCGTCTGGCCGGCGAAGCAGTCACCGACTTCAACATGATCGAAGACGGCGACAAGGTCATGGTCTGCCTGTCCGGGGGCAAGGACAGCTACACCATGCTCGACGTGCTGATGCACCTGCAGAAGGTTGCGCCGATCAAGTTCGATATCGTCGCGGTGAACATGGACCAGAAGCAGCCGGGCTTTCCCGAGCATGTGCTGCCGGCCTATCTGAAAGAGCTGGGCATCGAGTACCACATCGTCGAGAAAGACACCTACTCGGTGGTCAAGGAACTGATACCGGAAGGCAAGACCACCTGCTCGCTGTGCTCGCGCCTGCGTCGCGGCACGCTGTACACCTTCGCCGACGAGATCGGCGCGACCAAGATGGCCCTCGGTCATCATCGCGACGACATCGTCGAGACGTTCTTCCTCAACATGTTCTTCAACGGTACCCTCAAGGCGATGCCGCCGAAGCTGCGTGCCGATGACGGCCGTAACGTGGTGATCCGTCCGCTGGCCTACTGCAACGAAAAAGACATCCAGGCCTACTCGGACTTCAAGCAATTCCCGATCATCCCGTGCAACCTCTGCGGTTCCCAGGAGAACCTGCAGCGTCAGGTGGTCAAGGAAATGCTGGTGGACTGGGAGCGCAAGACCCCGGGTCGTACCGAAAGCATTTTCCGCAGCCTGCAGAACGTGGTGCCGTCGCAACTGGCCGACCGCAACCTGTTCGACTTCACCAGCCTGAAGATTGATGAAACCGCCGCTTCGCGTTTCGTCAATGTCGTAAACCTGTAAACACCGTCACTGTGGGAGCGAGCTTGCTCGCGAAAGCGTCGTGTCAGCCGGCATCAAAACTGGATGACACACCGCAATCGCGAGCAAGCTCGCTCCCACATTGGTTTTTCGTTTCATTCAAAGGAGAGGGCATGCGCGACTACAAGTGGCTGCACGAATACTGTCTGAACCGCTTCGGTTCGGCGGCTGAACTGGAAGCCCATCTGCCCGTCCCCAAGACCCCGGCGCAACTGCGCCAGGTCAGCGATGACCGCTACCTCTCGACCATGGCCCTGCGGGTGTTCCGGGCCGGGCTCAAACACAGTCTGGTGGACGCCAAGTGGCCGGCCTTCGAAGAAGTGTTCTTCAGGTTCGATCCGGAAAAAGTCGTGCTGATGAGCGCCGAGCACCTGGAGCGGCTGATGCAGGATGCGCGGATCATCCGTCATCTGGGCAAGTTGAAAAGCGTGCCGCGCAATGCGCAGTTCATTCTGGATGTCGAGAAAGAGAAGGGCAGTTTCGGCGCATTGCTGGCCGACTGGCCGGTGACCGACATCGTCGGTTTGTGGACGTATCTGAAAAAGCACGGCCATCAATTGGGCGGGCTGTCGGCGCCGCGCTTCCTGCGCATGGTCGGCAAGGACACGTTCGTGCCGAGCTATGACGTGGTTGCGGCGTTGAATGCACAGAAGATCGTCGACAAGGTGCCAAGCAGTCTGCGGGATCTGGCGACGGTGCAGAATGCATTCAATCAGTGGCACGAAGAAAGCGGCGGGCGGCCGATGAGCCAGATTTCGATGATGCTGGCGTACACCGTCAATCATTGAACTCAGAGTGATCGTTCCCACGTCGAGGCGTCGAACCGTCCGCGTGGGAATGCCGCCCGGGACGCTCTGCGTCCCTGAGACGCGGAGCGTCTCTTGATGCATTCCCACGCAGAGCGTGGGAACGATCTCGGAGATAGCGGTGTGTCAGGCGACGGAAATTTCGCCTTCGCCCGCCAGTTTGCGATTCAACTGATACCGCCACCGCACATACAGCAACGCCGAGCAGAACACCGCCAGACTGACGATCATCTCCAGTACGCCGAACAACTGACGGCTCGGGTCATACGCCGCCAGTGCGCCCTTGATGAAATACAGGTTCACCACAAAGCACATCCACGAATGCCCGCGGGCGCTGCCCACGATCATGCCCGGTGCCAGCACCAGCCACGGGATCAGCTCGATCAGCAGAATCACCCACGGCCGTGCGCCATGCAGGTCAGCGAACACCAGGTAATACGCAGCGAGCAGTCCGGCCAGAGCGAAAAAGCACAGCAGACTGATCACCCGCATCGCCCGCACCCGTGGCTCCAGCCATTCGACGGCAGGCAGGACTTTCGGCTTTCTGGCCATCTCAGCTCCCCAGTTTCAGGGCCGTTTTGGCCAGACGTGCGCCCAATGCACGGCAGAGCGCCACTTCGTGCTGATCAAGACCGCTTTTGCCGTCGGCCCCGGCGTGATGGCTGGCGCCGTACGGCGTTCCGCCACCCTGGGTTTCCAGCAGCGCCGACTCGCTGTAGGGCAGGCCGGTGATCAGCATGCCGTGGTGCAGCAGCGGCAGCATCATCGACAGCAGCGTGGTTTCCTGACCGCCGTGCAGGCTGGCGGTAGAGGTGAACACTCCGGCCGGTTTGCCGACCAGCGCGCCGGTCAGCCACAGGTTGCTGGTGCCGTCGAGGAAATACTTGAGCGGTGCGGCCATGTTGCCGAAGCGGGTCGGGCTGCCGAGGGCCAGGCCTGCGCAGTTCTTCAGGTCATCCAGCGTGGCATAGAGGGCGCCTTCGTCAGGAATGTCCGGCGAAACCGCTTCGCACTCGGTGGAGATTGCCGGCACGGTGCGCAGGCGGGCTTCGAGGCCGGCCTGTTCGACACCACGGGCGATCTGTCGGGCCATCTCGTTGGTCGAGCCGCTGCGGCTGTAATAGAGGACCAGAATGTACGGCGCAGTCACGGCAACAGCTCCAGGATCTGCTCCGGCGGACGGCCGATGACGGCTTTGTCGCCCGCTTCGAGAATCGGGCGCTCCATCAGCTTCGGATGCGCGGCTATCGCCTCGATCAATTGTTTCTCGGTGAGACTGGCATCTGCCAGATTCAGGGTTTTGTACTCATCTTCGCCGGTGCGCAGCAGTTGCCGGGCGCTGATCCCCAGCTTGCCGAGCAGGGCCTTGATCTGCGCGGCGTCCAGCGGCGTTTCGAGGTAGCGCACCACGTTTGGCGTCAGGCCGCGGGCCTCGAGCAGTTCGAGCGCGCCACGGGATTTCGAGCAGCGCGGGTTGTGATAAAGCGTCAGATCGGTCATGGGCGGGTCGCTTCTTGCGTAAAGTGGCGGCTATTCTAACTGTGCAGCGCGCAATCCAGAACCTTGGGAGGCGATGGGTCGCAGGCGCATTCAATTTTTTACAAGGAACACGACATGACACGGGCACTGGCAGCGGCATTGACGATCATCGGAGCGTTGATGCTGGGGGGCTGCGGTAACGACTATGGCATCGATCAGAACGGGCAGAAGGTCGCCTCCGAGCGCCTGGACAAGCAATGGGTCGTACTCAATTACTGGGCCGAATGGTGCGGTCCGTGCCGCACGGAAATTCCGGAACTCAATCATCTGGCCGATGAGCTCAAGGGCAAGAAGATCGGTGTGTTCGGGGTCAACTTCGACAATGTGCAGGGTGAAGAGCTGAAAGCTGCCAGCGAGAAACTCGGCATCAGGTTCACCGTGCTGGCGCAGGATCCGGCGGACCTGTTCGAGCTGCCGCGCAGTGAAGCCTTGCCGGTGACCTACATCATCGACAACAAGGGCAAGGTGCGTGAACAGTTGATGGGCGAGCAGACGGCGGCGGGGGTGATGGCAAAGCTTGAAGCGTTGAAGGCCACCAACTGATTCGCACTTGATGATCGCTGGTCTTCGCTGATCGTTCCCACGCTCTGCGTGGTAACGCCGCCCCGGACGCTCCGCGTCCGCTGTGACGCAGAGCGTCACTGGATGCATTCCCGCGCGGAGCGTGGGAACGATCAAGCGCTGTACGTGGAAATGATCGAAGGCTCAGCCTTCTTCCAGCCACCAGCGCAACGGCTTGCCTTCGGCAGGCCAGAAGCGCATCTGCTCGATGGGGGAAACGTCCCAGCGCTGCACTTTCTCCAAAGCCTGCAGGAACCGCTGTTCCTGCTCCATGAGCGCAGGCGCGCACAATTTGCGGGTCTTGCCGATCTTGCCGAAGCTGAGCCTGTCACCGTCGAGGGTATAGGGCGCAAACCAGTGGTTGCAGCCACCGTTGCCATACGCCCGGCCGTCTTCGCCGAGGGTCACGGTCAGGTGGCTGTAGTCGATCAGCGGCCGTTCGCCGATCCATTCCAGTATGTAGCTGCGGTCCTGTTGCAGTTGCACAGGCTCTGCGGCGCAACCCACCAGGCCGGCGCTCACAGCGGCGGTCAGGGCCAGATGCTTCATCACGCCGGCTCCTGGCATTTCGGGCACAGGTGCCGGTCGCCGACGGCCTTCCAGCCCAGTTCGGCGATGCGTGCCGTGGCGGCCGGTTTTTCAGCCGTTTTGCCGAGTCTGGCATCTACCGCGAATTCGAAGCTCAGTTCTTTGGCGCAGCTGTCGCAGTTGACCTGCCAGGTATGGATCGCCAGTTCACCGAACGCCGGGCCGGAGGTCATGGCGGTCCATTGTCCCGGCGGATTGATCAGGTGGCGCACGGTTTCGACGGTCAGGCGCATGGACAGGTCCTTGCTGCCTTTGAGGGTCACCAACAGCACATCGCCGATACGGATCGAGCCGCCGTTGCCGGTGACCTGATAACGGCCCGGAACCAGGGCGCGGCATTCGGTGAGGGTGTGTTGCGGGTTCATCAGGGTGTAGCGGAAATCGTGTTCGACCATGGGTCCTCCAAATATGCGCGACATGCTAGCACGGGCGCGATTGCAGGATGACCCGGGCTTGCGACCTTCGATCCGGTTCAAATCGGCCGTGCAGTCGTGGCAAACTGCCGCCAACCTCTCTAAGGAACGGAACATGGCATTGATCGAATGTTATGAATGCAAGCGGAACATCAGTTCCGAAGCGACAGCATGCATTCATTGTGGGGCTCCAATGGCGAAGGAACAGGCACAGGCGGCACGACCGGCCTCTGCGTCGACGATTTCCTTCGGCAGCCTGCCGCGCAACAAGGCTGTCCCTGAAACGTTCGCCGCAGCCCCTGCGTCTGCCCCCGAACCCAAAGTCATACCCGCCGCTGCCGGTCGCCGGCGCCGACAGCAGGCCGAGCGAGCGGCCATACCTCAGTTGAATGCCGACGGCGTGCGTCCGGTTGAAGGCTGGTTGAAGATCATGGCGTTCCTGATGCCGATGATCTTTGTCTGGTTCCTGTTGCGCAGCGGTCACTCCCTCAAACAGCGGTTTTTCGGTTTCGGCTGGTTGGGGCTGCTGATTCTTGCGTCCACGCTATCCCCGACCGGACCTCACTGAGGTTTCAGCCTTCGACCTGGTTCTGCGGTGATCCCGCCGCCCAAGTCGCAATATTGTGCAAGGTGGTCGTGGCGATGGCGCCCAGCGCCTCGCGGGTCAGGAATGCCTGGTGCGCGGTAACGATCACGTTGGGGAAGGTCAGCAACCGTGCCAGTACATCGTCCTGCAATGGCAGGTCGGAACGGTCCTCGAAAAACAGCTGCGCCTCTTCTTCATAAACGTCCAGTCCCAGATAGCCCAACTGACCGTCCTTCAAGGCGTCGATCAGCGCCGGTGTGTCCACCAGACCGCCGCGCCCGGTGTTGATCAACATCGCCCCGGGCCGCATGTGCGCCAGCGAATGGCGGTTGATCAGGTGTTTGCTCTGTTCGTTGAGCGGGCAATGCAGACTGATGATCTGCGATTGTTCGAGCAGTTGCGGCAAGCTCAGATAACGCGCGCCCAAGGCTTCCACCGCCGGGTTCGGGAACGGGTCGAAGGCCAGCAGTTCGCAGCCGAAGCCGTGCATGATTTTCGCGAACGTCGCGCCGATCTGGCCGGTGCCGACAATGCCGACGGTTTTGCCGATAAGATCGAAACCGGTCAGACCGTGCAGGCTGAAATCGCCTTCGCGGGTGCGGTTGTAGGCCCGGTGCAGCCGGCGGTTGAGGGCAAGAATCAGCGCCACCGCATGCTCGGCCACCGCATGGGGCGAATAGGCTGGAACCCGCACGACGTCGAGTCCCAGACGTTTGGCAGCGCCCAGATCGACATGGTTGTAACCGGCCGAGCGCAACGCGATCAGCCGGGTTCCGCCGGCTGCCAGACGCTCCAGCACAGGTGCGCCGAGGTCATCATTGATGAAGGCACAGACCACTTCATGCCGCTCGGCCAGCGGTGCGGTATCCAGACTGAGCCGGGCCGGTTGGAAGTGCAGTTCGATGCCGGCCGGGCAGTCGGCGGCGAGGAAGCTGTCGCGGTCGTAGGTCTGGCTGCTGAAAACGATCGTGCGCATGCAATTCTCCTGAAGCATCGACGCGGGCGCGATTCACCCGCGTCAACTTTAGCCGCGCCGACGCGGTTCGGCATTGCCGTGGATCAGGCGCTGATCTTCGCTTGTGCCGCCAGACGATTGATCGCCCGTTCCAGTTCATCCAGAGCGCTGGAAGCCTTGGGGTCTTCCTGCTTGAGCAGGGTTTCGCTGCGCTGGCAGGCTGCGCGCAATTGCGGCACGCCACAGTAGCGGGTCGCGCCATGCAGGCGGTGGACCCGCTCGAGCAGAGCGTTCTGATCCTGACTGTCGCGGGCAGCGCGAATGGCTTCGCGGTCGGCCTCGAGCGAGGCCAGCAGCATGGCGAGCATGTCCGCCGCCAGATCCGCCTTGCCGGCGGCCAGGCGCAAGCCTTCTTCGTGATCGAGGACCGGCAGGTCCTGCTGTCCCGTCAGGCTTTCGCCCCCACGGTCCGGGGCCTGATTGCGCAGCGCAAGGCCGGTCCACTTCAGCACCACCTGGGCCAGTTGCCGCTCGCTGATCGGTTTGGTCAGGTAGTCGTCCATGCCGCTTTGCAGCAGGGCACGCTTTTCATTGGCCATGGCATGGGCGGTGAGGGCGACGATCGGCAGCGGCGTGCAATGCCGTTCACTTTCCCACTGACGGATGGTCTCGGTGCTCTGACGCCCGTCCATGCCCGGCATCTGCACGTCCATCAGTACCAGATCGAAGGATTCGTTCTGCACCGCCTTGACGGCGGCATAACCGCTTTCCACGGCCAGTACCTTGGCGCCCATGTCTTCGAGCAGGGTTTGCACCAGCAACAGGTTGGCGGGGTTGTCGTCGACGCACAGCACTTTCGGCGCACGGCTCGACAAGGGTTCGCCGGGGTCACTGCGCATTGGCCGTGGATTGACCATGTCCGACAACGCCCGACGCAGCTTGCGGGTGCAGGCCGGTTTGGCCTGGAGCTGGCTGTGAGGGTTGGGCACCGAGAGATGGAACAGTGTCAGCTCGGTGGTCGGGCACAACACCAATACCCGGCAGCCGAGATGTTCCAGGTCCCAGATGTGCTGGTTGAGCCGTTCCGGCGGCATGTCATTGCTGGTGATGCCGAGCACCGCGAGGTCAATGGCCTGATCCGTCTGGTGGGCGCCGGTGACGCCATTGGTCAGGCTTTCCAGGGTATTGAACGGCGTGACGTCGAGGCCGCAGTCTTCCAGTTGATGCTGCAATGCCTGACGCGCCAGCTCGTGGTTCTCCAGCACCGCAACCCTGCGCCCGAGCAATGGTGCGGCGGGCAGGTCTTCGGCATCGTCGCGGGTCTTGGGCAGGCTCAGGCTGATCCAGAATTCCGAACCTTCGCCAGGCGTACTGTCGACCCCGATCTCGCCACCCATCTGTTCGATCAGACGCTTGGAAATCACCAGCCCCAGACCGGTGCCGCCGGGCTGACGCGACAGCGAATTGTCGGCCTGGCTGAAGGCCTGGAACAGCGCGCGCACGTCCTGGTTCGACAGACCGATGCCGGTGTCCTGAATACTGATGCGCAGCTGCACGCTGTCTTCGTGTTCTTCTTCGAGCATGGCGCGGGCGACGATAGTGCCCTCGCGGGTGAACTTGATGGCGTTGCTCACCAGGTTGGTGAGGATCTGCTTGAGCCGCAGCGGGTCGCCGACCAGCGACAGCGGTGTGTCGCGGTACACCAGGCTCACCAGTTCCAGCTGCTTGGCGTGGGCGGCAGGGGCGAGGATGGTCAGGGTGTCCTGCAACAGGTCGCGCAGGTTGAACGGGATGTGGTCGAGCACCAGTTTGCCGGCCTCGATTTTCGAGAAATCGAGGATTTCGTTGATGATCCCCAGCAGGCTGTCGGCGGATTTTTCGATGGTGCCCAGATAGTCGAGCTGGCGCGGGGTGAGTTCGCTTTTCTGCAACAGGTGGGTGAAACCGAGAATGCCGTTGAGCGGCGTGCGGATTTCGTGACTCATGTTGGCGAGGAATTCGGATTTGATCCGGCTCGCTTCCAGGGCTTCCTTGCGGGCCAGGTCCAGTTCGATGTTCTGGATCTCGATGGTTTCCAGGTTCTGGCGCACGTCTTCGGTGGCCTGGTCGACGCTGTGTTGCAGTTCTTCCCGGGCGTTTTGCAAGGTGCCGGCCATGCGGTTGATGCCGGACGCCAATTCATCCAGCTCCTGACTGCCGAGCGGCGGCAGGCGGGTTTCCAGATGACCGTCCTTGAGCTGGGCGACCGCTTGCTTGATCTGGCTGATCGGGCGATTGATCGTGCGGCCCATGCGTACCGCCAGCAGCGCGGCGCCGGCCAGTCCCGCAGCGATCAGTAACAGGCTGGCAAACAGGCTGCGGTAACCGCGCAGCAACATGCCGTTATGCGACAGTTCCAGCTCGACCCAGCCGAGCAGCCGGTCGGACTCTTCAGGGATCATCTCGCCGGCCAGATTGCGGTGCTTGCCGAATACCGGCAGCAGATAGCGAGTGGCATCGTTGCCGCTGCGCCGCAGCAATTGCGTGCTGTCGCCGCTGGGGGCCTGATTGAGCATGGTCGGGCCGGCGTGGGCCAGTGGCGAGCGGTCGGGCGCCAGGAAGGTCACCGCGCGCACGTCGGGTTGTTCAAGGGACTGGGTGGCAATGCGCTCAAGCCATTCGGCATCGCCATGACCCATGGCCCGCGCCACGAGCGGCGCGAGTTGTTCGGCGATCATTTCCCCGCGCTGCATCAATTGGGACTGCAGGTCGGACTGCTGCATCCAGGTGAAATAGCCGCCCAGCACCAGCGCCATCAGGCTGGTCGGCAACAGGGTCAGCAACAATACGCGACCTTTGATTCCCAGTTTCTTGAGCACGCCTTTCTCCCGCATCCCGCCGATCGTTGACTCACACGTGCTTCCGGCACGCGACATGGGCGCAGTGTAGCGATTTGCTTGCGGGCCTTCCCGGGAAAAATGATGTCGTGACCGGTCTTTTCCGGCGCGAGTCATTTGTCCGACAGGTCAACCTTGGGTTGCCCGGCAGCGGTCAATCTTGAATAATCACCCAACTGAGAACTATTTGCAGATAGTCATGACTCCTGTCTCTGTTGGCCAGCCACGCATTCTTTCCATCGAGGACGATCCCGTACTCGGTGCCTATGTCCATGAGCAACTGGGGCGCAGTGGCTTTCAGGTGACCTGGTGCCGCAACGGCAACGAGGGTTTGAGCGTCGCCCGGCGTCAGGCGTTCGATGTGGTGTTGATGGACATCCTGTTACCGGGCCTCGACGGCCTGAACCTGTTGACTCAGTTGCGTCAGAGTCATTCCACGCCGGTGCTGCTGATGTCGGCGCTGGGGGCGGAGGCCGATCGCATCAGCGGTTTTCGCCTGGGGGCCGACGACTATCTGCCCAAACCCTTCAGCATGGCCGAACTGCATGTACGGATCGAAGCGATTCTGCGCCGGGTCGCGCTCGATCGGCGTCCGACTGCGTTCACAGAACCTGTGATGGCGGGAGGACTGCATTTCGACGATCAGCGGTGCGAAGTGTTCTACCGCGATCAACCGGCCGGCCTCACTCGCAGCGAATTCCGTCTGCTGGAAACCCTCAATCGCAATGATGAAGAGGTGTTGAGCAAGGCCTTCCTTTATCAGCACGTTCTTCAGCGTGGCTACGCGGCCCACGACCGCAGTCTCGACATGCACATCAGCCAGATCCGCCGCAAGCTCAAATCGATCGGCTATACCGAGCGGGAAGTGCGCACGGTGTGGGGCAAGGGCTACATGCTGAGCGCCGTCGATGAAAGTGTCTGACCTGCCGGGTCGGCATTCGCTGTTCTGGAAACTGGCCTGCCTGCTGGTGGCGTTCTGTCTATTGATGATCTGGCTGAGCTGGTCCTGGGGGCGGTATATGGAGCAGCGCAACCAGTTCCTCTCCGATGAGGCACGCGGCACATTGACCCGTTATGCCGCCGAGGCCGAACAAGTCTGGCGTCAGGGCGGGCGCAAAGGTGTCGATGGCTGGTTGCAGGGCATGGAATTGCGCGAGCGTGCGTGGGTCGGCGTGATCAACGGCAATTTGCAGTCGCTGAGCAGCGATCCTTTGAGCGCGCAGGAAATCCAGCGTCTGACCTTTCTGCGCGGGCTGGACTGGCCGATCCACAAGAAGGGGCGACCATGGCTGCGTGTGCCATTTCCCACGGAGCCGTCCGCCGGCAGCCTGGTCGTCGAGTTGCCTGAACGATTCGTGCCGGGCAAGTACCGGGTGTTCTGGCGAGTGATCACCAACGGTGTGATTCCCGGCCTGTTCACGTTGCTGCTGTGTGTGGGGCTGTATCGCTTGCTGGTGGTGCCACTGAACAACCTGCGCGAGCAGGCCAATGCGTGGCGTGCCGATCAATTGAATGTGCGTCTGTCGGGTGGCATCACGCGGCGTCCGGACGAACTGGGCGAGTTGGCCCGGGCCTTCGATTCGATGTCCGAACGCCTGCAATCGACCGTTGCCCTGCAACAGCAATTGTTGCGCGACCTGTCCCACGAACTTCGCACGCCCCTGAGTCGCCTGCGGGTAGCCAGTGACGGCGAGCAGGATCTGCTGTCGTTGCGCGAGCGCATCGGTCGTGAAGTCGATGGCATGCAGCGGCTGGTGGAAGACACCCTGCAACTGGCCTGGCTCGAAACCGAACGTTCGCCGTTGCCGGACGAAGCGATCCAGGTCCAGGCGTTGTGGGAGATGCTCACCGATGACGCCTGCTATGAAAGCGGCTGGCCGACGCTGCAATTGCACTGCTCGGTGGACTCTTCGTGCTGGGTGCGTGGCAACCTCAATACCCTGGCCCAGGCGCTGGAGAACATCCTGCGTAACGCCATTCGTCATTCGCCACCGCACGGTATCGTCCGGCTGGATGGCCGGCGTGCCGGGGGCTACTGGCATCTGTGGCTGGAGGACGAGGGCGGTGGTGTAGCCGAAGAGGATCTGGAACGGATCTTCTCGCCGTTCACCCGACTCGACGGTTCGCGGCCGGGAGATGGTGGTTTCGGTCTGGGGTTGAGCATTGCGAGGAATGCGGTACAGCGCCAAGGCGGGACTTTATGGGCAGAGAACGGCCAGGCGGGATTACGAGTGAATTTGCGGTTGGTGGCGGATGACAGCGCCGCCGATTCCGACGCCTTGGCTGGCAAGCCAGCGCCCACACTGGACATGAGTCTCCCGCGAATTGTGTGAGCAGCAAAAAAATCCCACCACCGGCTCGACTTTTACTGCTTATTCCAAGAAACCATAAGCATCACACTTTGCGTGATATGGGCCGCGCAGGTTTGCCGGTATGATAGGCGCCCCCGCTGTCCGGATTGCGAAAAAACGCCATGACCTTGCAGTACCCAACCATCGCCGATTGCGTCGGCAACACGCCGCTGGTGCGTTTGCAGCGCCTGCCCGGTGTCACCAGCAACACCCTGTTGCTCAAGCTCGAAGGGAACAACCCGGCGGGTTCGGTCAAGGACCGTCCGGCGCTGTCGATGATCACCCGTGCCGAATTGCGCGGGCAGATCCGTCCCGGCGATACCCTGATCGAGGCGACCTCGGGCAATACCGGAATCGCCTTGGCGATGGCCGCCGCGATCAAGGGTTACAAGATGATCCTGATCATGCCGGACAACTCCAGCGCCGAGCGCAAGGCAGCGATGACCGCCTATGGCGCTCAGCTGATTCTGGTCAGCCAGGAAGAGGGCATGGAAGGCGCTCGCGATCTTGCCCAGCGGATGGAAGCCGAAGGCCGTGGCAAGGTGCTGGATCAGTTCGCCAATGGCGACAATCCCGAAGCGCACTACACCACCACCGGCCCGGAAATCTGGCGTCAGACCCAGGGCTCCATCACCCATTTCGTCAGCTCCATGGGGACCACCGGCACCATCATGGGCGTGTCGCGTTACCTGAAAGAGCAGAGCGACAAGGTACAGATCATCGGCCTGCAACCGATGGAAGGCTCGGCCATTCCCGGTATCCGCCGCTGGCCGCAGGAATACCTGCCGAAGATCTATCAGGCCGACCGCGTCGACCGTATCGTCGACATGGCGCAAAGCGAAGCCGAGGACGTCACCCGACGTCTGGCCCGGGAAGAAGGCATCTTCTGCGGTGTGTCCTCGGGCGGTGCGGTGGCGGCGATGTTGCGTCTGTCCAAAGAAGTCGAGAACGCGGTGATCGTCGCGATCATCTGTGACCGTGGCGACCGATACCTGTCGACCGGCATTTTCGACGCGGCCAACTGATGGCAAAGCACGATAGAGGCCTGCGCTTCCAGCCCACCGGCGGCAGCAAGGCCCCGCAACTCCCGACCGGCAAAAAGCAGCGCTTGAAGATCGAGCGCCTGGCCAACGACGGTCGCGGCATCGCGTTTTTTGAAGGAAAAACCTGGTTCGTCCTCGGCGCCCTGGCGGGTGAAGAGGTCGAGGCCCGCGTGCTCGGTGCCCATGGCAAAGTGGTCGAGGCGCGCACCGAGCGTGTGTTCACCGCCAGCGAATTGCGTCGCCCGGCAGCTTGTCAGCACGCCGGGCGCTGCGGCGGTTGCAGCGTCCAGCATTTGTCCCATGACGAACAGCTCGCCCTGAAACAGCGCATGCTCGCCGAGCAATTGTCGCGAGTCGCCGGCGTCGAACCCGAAGAATGGGCCGCGCCGCTGACCGGTCCGGAATTCGGCTACCGTCGCCGCGCCCGTATTGCCGTGCGCTGGGACAGCAAGGCCAGAACGCTTGAGGTCGGATTCCGTGCCGCCGGCAGTCAGGACATCGTTGCGATCAGTGAATGCCCGGTGCTGGTACAGCCCTTGCAGCCGATCATGACCCGTCTGCCGGAGATGCTTCGTCGCTTGAGCAAGCCTCAGGCCCTGGGGCATGTCGAATTGTTCAGCGGTTCGTCCCTGGCCGTGCTGCTGCGCCACATGGCACCGCTGTCCGAGACCGATCTGACGATCCTCAAGGATTTTTGTGCATACCATGAAGCGCAACTGTGGCTGCATGGCGAAGGCGAACCGCAACCGGTCGATGCCACCCAGTCGCTGGGCTACCGTCTGCAACAGTGGGGGCTGGATCTGGCGTATCGCCCGGGAGATTTCATCCAGGTCAACGCCGGCGTCAACGAAGCCATGGTGGCCCAGGCCCTGGACTGGCTGAAGCCGGCTGCGGACGAGCGCGTGCTCGATCTGTTTTGCGGTCTCGGCAACTTTGCCTTGCCGCTGGCCGGATCCGTACGTGAAGTGGTGGCGGTCGAAGGCGTGCAGACCATGGTCGATCGCGCGGCGTTGAATGCCGCCAGTAACAATTTGCATAACACAAGGTTTTTTCAGGCCGATTTATCCCAGCCTTTGACCGATGCCGAATGGATCGGAAACGGCTTTTCTGCGGTACTCTTGGACCCACCGCGTGACGGTGCTTTCGAGGTGGTGCGCAAGCTCGCGACCCTGGGTGCCGAGCGGTTGGTGTATGTATCGTGCAACCCTGCAACTCTGGCGCGCGATACGGTCGAATTGATCAAACAGGGCTACCGGTTAAAACGTGCCGGGATTCTCGATATGTTTCCTCAGACGGCGCATGTCGAGGCCATGGCGTTATTTGAAGCGAGCTAGGATGGCTCGTCTGATCCGACTGATCGGCCCGTGCAGCACTCGTCTGAGCCCCGCGAGTGCAAACGGGCAATCAAGGTCAGTGATTTGACGCATTGAGTCTGCGTCGTAGGGAAGGTAAAGCAAGATGGTACAGGTGAGAGCACACCAGCCGATCAACACCGACGGCAGTATCAATCTCGAGGCTTGGCTCGATCATGCGGTCAGTGTCGATCTGGCACTGGATCGCGAAGCCTTGAAGGAGGCCTGTGAGTACGCTCGACAGGCCGAGCAACAGTCCAATGCGGCGAACAATCTCTGGTCCGAAGGCAGTGGCAGTTTCAGCACCGGCCTGGAGATCGCCGAGATTCTCGCTGACCTCAAGCTCGATCAGGATTCGCTGGTCGCGGCGGTGCTTTACCGTGGCGTACGCGAAGGTCAGATCGAGCTGGCGGCGGTCAGCCAGCGCTTCGGGCCTGTGGTCGCCAAGCTGATCGATGGCGTGCAGCGCATGGCGGCGATCAGTGCCAGCCTCAGCCCGCGCCAGTCGATGGTGATGGGCACCCAGGGTCAGGTGGAAAACCTGCGCAAGATGCTGGTGGCGATGGTCGACGACGTGCGCGTCGCGCTGATCAAGCTTGCCGAACGCACCTGCGCGATCCGTGCGGTGAAGACCGCCGACGACGAGAAGCGCAACCGGGTTGCCCGGGAAGTGTTCGACATCTATGCGCCACTGGCCCACCGGCTCGGCATCGGTCATATCAAGTGGGAACTGGAGGACCTGTCCTTCCGTTACCTGGAGCCTGACCAATACAAACAGATCGCCAAGCTGCTGCACGAGCGGCGGCTCGACCGCGAGCGCTTCATCTCTGATGTGATGACCCAGCTCAAGGACGAATTGCAGGCCACCGGTGTCGATGCCGACATCAGCGGCCGGGCCAAGCACATCTATTCGATCTGGCGCAAAATGCAGCGCAAGGGGCTGGAATTCAGCCAGATCTACGACGTGCGCGCCGTGCGGGTACTGGTGCCGGAAATGCGCGACTGCTACACCGCGCTCGGCATCGTCCACACCCTGTGGCGGCACATCCCGAAAGAATTCGACGACTACATCGCCAACCCGAAAGAGAACGGCTACCGCTCGCTGCACACGGCGGTGATCGGTCCTGAGGGCAAGGTGCTGGAAGTCCAGATCCGTACCCATTCCATGCATGAAGAGGCCGAACTCGGCGTCTGCGCGCACTGGCGTTACAAGGGCACCGACGTCAAGTCCGGCTCGAACCACTATGAAGAGAAAATCTCCTGGCTGCGTCAGGTGCTCGAGTGGCACGAAGAACTGGGCGACATCGGTGGTCTGGCCGAGCAGCTGCGGGTCGATATCGAACCGGACCGGGTCTACATCTTCACCCCGGACGGTCACGCCATCGACTTGCCGAAAGGCGCGACACCGCTGGACTTCGCTTACCGCGTGCATACCGAAATCGGTCACAACTGCCGTGGCGCCAAGATCAACGGGCGGATCGTGCCGCTCAACTACAGCCTGCAGACCGGTGAGCAGGTCGAGATCATCACCAGCAAGCACGGCACCCCGAGCCGCGACTGGCTGAACCCGAACCTCGGTTACGTCACCACGTCCCGGGCGCGGGCGAAGATCGTTCACTGGTTCAAGTTGCAGGCTCGCGACCAGAACGTCGCGGCAGGCAAGACCCTGATCGAGCGCGAACTCAATCGCCTCGGTCTGCCGGCGGTGGATTTCGACAAGCTGGCCGAAAAGGCCAACATGAAAACCGCCGAAGACATGTTCGCCGCCCTCGGAGCCGGCGACCTGCGACTGGCGCAACTGGTCAACCTGGTGCAGCAACTGGTCGAGCCGGAGCGCGGCAACGAACAGCTGGAACTGATTCCACGCAAGGCCACCGGCTACAAGCCGGGCAAGCGCGGCGACATCCAGATCCAGGGCGTCGGCAACCTCATGACCCAGATGGCCGGCTGCTGCCAGCCGTTGCCGGGCGATGCGATCGTCGGCTACATCACCCAGGGCCGCGGCGTGAGCATTCACCGTCAGGACTGCGCCTCGGTGCTGCAACTGGCCGGGCGTGAGCCGGAGCGGATCATCCAGGTCAGCTGGGGGCCGGTGCCGGTGCTCACCTATCCGGTGGACATCGTCATCCGTGCCTACGACCGTTCCGGTCTGCTGCGTGACGTTTCGCAGGTGCTGCTCAACGAGCGGATCAACGTGCTGGCGGTCAACACCCGCTCGAACAAGGAAGACAACACTGCACTGATGTCCCTGACCATCGAGATTCCGGGACTGGACGCACTGGGGCGGTTGCTGGGGCGGATCTCCCAGTTGCCGAACATCATCGAGACGCGGCGTAACCGGACTCCATGAAATCGACCTACAGCCTTGAAGACCTGTTGCACCTGATGAACCGACTGCGTGACCCGCAGTTCGGTTGCCCGTGGGACATCAAGCAGACCTATGCAACCATCGTCCCGCACACCCTCGAGGAAGCCTATGAAGTCGCCGACGCCATCGAGCGCGGCGACTTCGATCACTTGCAGGGTGAATTGGGCGATCTGTTGTTTCAGGTGGTGTATTACAGCCAACTGGCCCGGGAAGAAGGGCGGTTCGAATTCGCCGGGGTGGTCGACAGCATCACCCGCAAGCTGATTCGCCGTCATCCGCACGTCTTCCCGACCGGCGATCTGTATGCGCCGCTGGATGTACCGCGCCTGAGCGAAGATCAGGTCAAGCAGCGTTGGGAGGAGATCAAGGCCGAAGAGCGTGCCGAGAAATCCGCCGAGCCGCAGCAACTGTCGCTGCTCGATGATGTGCCCGCTGCGTTGCCGGCCTTGTCCCGTTCGGCCAAATTGCAAAAGCGCGCGGGGCAGGTCGGTTTCGACTGGCCGGACGCGTTGCCGGTGTTGGACAAGGTGCGCGAGGAGCTCGATGAAGTGCTCGAGGCCATGTCCGAGAATGATCCTGAAGCGGTGGCCGACGAGATCGGTGACCTGCTGTTTTCCGTGGTCAATCTGGCCCGGCATCTGAAGGTCGATCCGGAAACCGCGTTGCGCGGCGCCAATGGCAAGTTCGAACGACGCTTCCGTTTTATCGAACAGGCATTGCGTGACACCCACCGACCCATGGAAGATTGCACCCTCGAAGAATTGGACGCCCTGTGGGGCGAAGCCAAACGTCAGGAAAAGAATTTGCCCAGCTGCGGCTGAGCCGCAGCCCAAGTGAGTAAGCATCAATGAGCCTTTCCCTTCGCGACCAGTTGCTCAAGGCAGGACTGGTCAACCAAAAGCAGGCCAAGCAGGTCAGCAAGGAAAAACAGAAGCAACAGCGCCTGGCCCACAAAGGCCAGATCGAGCTGGACGACTCCCAGCAGCGCGCAGCCCAGGAAGCCATGGCCGAGAAGGTCAAGCGCGACCAGGAGCTGAACCGCCAGCAGCAGGAGAAGGCCGAGGCCAAGGCCCGCGCTGCGCAGGTCAAGCAGTTGATCGAAGTCTCGCGTCTGCCGAAGCTGACCACCGAGGACTACTACAACTTCGTCGACGACAAGAAGGTCAAGCGCATCTCGGTCAACACGCTGATGCGCAACAAGCTCAGCAGCGGTTCGCTGGCCATCGTGCATCATGCCGGCGGCTACGAAGTGATCCCCCGCGAGGCGGCCTTGAAAATTCAGGAGCGCGACCCGCAGCGCATCGTGCAGTTGAACGAGAAGGTCGAAGAGGTCGCAGCAGAGGATGATCCGTACGCGGCGTACGTGATTCCTGACGACCTGATGTGGTAACTGTCTGTGGCGAGAGAGCCTGCTCCCGTCGGGTCGCGAAGCGGCCCTGATGAAGCCCGATAACGACGAACCCCGCCAATGGCGGGGTTCGTCGTTTTCAATGCTGTGGTTTCGGGTCAGGCGGATTTCAGATCCCGCTGCTGTTCCAGCAGTTCCAGTTCGGCCTTGTAGTTGTGGGCATCGGTCTCGTTGTGGAACATGCCGACCAGCAAGTCTTGTTGATGCACATCCCAGATCCGTACGCCGGCGGCTACGCCTTCATGGGACATGTGTGAATCGTCGCGTTCAGTTACTTTTACAGTCATCTGCTAGCTCCAATCTCTGTTATCTGCAGCAAGGCGTGTGCAGGGCTTTTTTATAGAATTTGTTAGCCTGCTAAGTAAACGCTTGATTCGTGCAACGTATCCTTGCGAAATCTGTAACAGTCCTGGAGCCCGCCAAATCCGCGACATTCGGTCGCAGGGCGGTAAGTTGCATGACAGAAGTTTCATCTTCAGACGCTCCAAAGAACCCTGTGGGAGCTGGCTTGCCAGCGATTGCGGAGT
>NZ_LRUN01000088.1 GCF_001679645.1 Pseudomonas bananamidigenes
CCCCCACCGCTCCTGCAGCACCCACCACGGATGTGCCGCTACCAGGAAGCGACGCCGGCCTGCATTCACGCCGTCATTGCTCATTCAGTCCTCTCCCATCAGCTTTGTGGCCTGTTAAATCAGGCATCTACTAAATATGAAACAATGTACTTATAAAAATTTTGCCGAATGGTAATGAAAACCCCCAATTCTGACAAGGTAATTACCCGGAGGGCTGGCCCTCAAGCCTTGTAGTATAGGGGGTCTACGAATGTGGCAAGTTGTCACAGCGCAATTATTCGAGAAATCGCACGCATAAAAAAACGCCCGGTTCCGTGAGGAATCGGGCGTTCTTTTTTGAACGTGGAAGCGAAATTAACGCTTCGAGTACTGCGGACGCTTACGCGCTTTACGCAGACCCACTTTCTTACGTTCAACTTCACGGGCGTCGCGAGTGACGTAGCCAGCTTTGCGCAGAGCGCTACGCAGGGTTTCGTCGTAGTCCATCAGAGCGCGAGTGATGCCGTGGCGGATTGCGCCAGCCTGACCACTTACACCACCGCCGATCACGGTGACATAGATGTCGAACTTCTCGACAGTCTCGGTCAGCTCCAGCGGCTGACGAACTACCATGCGGGCAGTTTCGCGGCCGAAGAAGGTTTCCAGCGAACGGTTGTTGATGGAGATGTTACCAGTACCCGGACGCAGGAAAACGCGTGCGGTTGCGGTCTTGCGACGGCCAGTGCCGTAATTTTGAGTCGCCGACATAATGAACTATTCCGTTAAATCTTCAGTTCTTGGGGCTGCTGAGCAGTATGAGGGTGTGCAGCGCCCGCATAGACTTTCAGCTTACGGTACATGTCGCGACCCAGCGGGTTCTTAGGCAGCATGCCTTTAACCGCGGTCTCGATCACGCGCTCAGGGGCCTTGGCGATCAGCTTTTCAAAGTTGATCGACTTGATACCGCCCGGGAAACCGGAGTGGGAGTAGTACATTTTGTCGCTGGTTTTGGCACCGGTAACACGTACTTGTTCAGCATTGATCACGACGATGTAGTCGCCGGTGTCAACGTGAGGGGTGTACTCAGGCTTGTGCTTGCCACGCAGACGGCTCGCGATTTCGGTGGCCAGACGACCCAGGGTCTGACCAGCAGCGTCGACGACAAACCAGTCGCGCTTTACTGTTTCCGGTTTAGCAGTAAAAGTTTTCATTCTTTATAGCCTCAGGGGCCGCCTGTAAATAAGACGGCGGATCTTACTGAATAGTGCGTACTTTGACAAGTCAAAGGCAGCCGGATACAGACGCTTTCGGGGGCTCGGGTCGGCGCGTCCGTTCAACGGCAAGATTCTTCGGCGGCGGGGCATCACTTCCACTGCAGAAAGAGGTCGGCAATTATGCAGATTGCGAAAAAATATTCAACCTGCTTTTATGATTGCTTTGCCCAAGGAGCACCCGATGGACTATCGCCAGCTAGGCCGCACCGACCTGAACGTGAGTGCAATCTGCCTCGGCACCATGACCTGGGGCGAGCAAAACACCGAAGCCGAAGCCTTCGCGCAGATCGAGAGAGCCAAGGGCGCCGGGATCAACTTCATCGACACCGCCGAGATGTACCCGGTGCCGCCGAAAGCCGAAACCTACGCCACCACCGAGCGTTACATCGGCAATTACTTCAAGAGCCGCGGTGACCGCACCGACTGGATCCTCGCCAGCAAGATCGCCGGCCCCGGCAACACCATCGACTACATTCGCGACCGCAACCTGCGCCACAACCGCCAGCACATCACCGAAGCCGTGGATGCCAGCCTCAAGCGCCTGCAGACCGATTACATCGACCTGTATCAGTTGCACTGGCCGGAGCGCAGCACCAACTTTTTCGGACAGCTGGGCTACAAGCACAAGACCGAAGCCAACCTTACGCCACTCGAAGACACGCTCGAAGCGCTCGATGAGCAGGTGAAGGCCGGCAAGATCCGCCACATCGGCCTGTCCAACGAAACGCCGTGGGGCACCATGCGTTTTCTGGCTCTGGCCGAAGCCCGGGGCTGGCCACGCGCGGTGTCGATCCAGAACCCGTACAACCTGCTCAACCGCAGCTTCGAAGTCGGCCTGGCGGAAATCGCGATTCGCGAACAGTGCGGCCTGCTCGCCTATTCGCCACTGGCATTCGGCTTTCTTTCGGGCAAGTACGAGGGCGGCGCCCGCCCACCAAAAGGCCGCCTGAGCCTCTACAGCCGCTTCAGCCGCTATTTCAATCCGCAATCGGAAGCAGCCTGCAGCCGTTATGTGGCACTCGCCCGGGAACATGGCCTGGACCCGGCGCAAATGGCGCTGGCCTTCGTCAACCAGCAACCGTTCGTCACCAGCAATATCATCGGGGCGACGACGCTGGAGCAACTGGACAGCAATATCGCCAGTTATTATCTGAACCTCTCGGACGAAGTGCTGACAGGCATCGAGGCGATTCACAAGGATCACCCGAACCCGGCACCGTGATCAGCCGCTAAAAAGCTTCGCGAGCAGGCTCGCTCCCACAGGTACAGCGTGATCCTTGCGGGAGCGAGCCTGCTCGCGAAGGGGGCCAGTCAACTCACTGCAAAACTCAAAGCGACCGCGCAATGATTTCCTTCATGATTTCATTGGTGCCGGCATAGATCCGCTGCACCCGTGCATCCGCCCAGGCACGGGCCACCGGGTATTCCCACATGAAACCGTACCCGCCATGCAACTGCACGCACTCGTCGAGCACCTTGCATTGCAGATCGGTACCCCAGTATTTGGCCATTGCCGCCGTCGGCACATCCAGCTTGCCCTGAAGGTGCAGTTCCAGACAGCGATCGACGAACACCCGGCCAATCTGAATCTCCGTGGCCATTTCCGCCAGTTTGAAGCGCGTGTTCTGGAAGTCGGCGATGGCCTTGCCGAACGCCTTGCGGTCACGGGTGTAATCCAGCGTCCACTGCAGCGCCGCTTCGGCTGAAGCCAAACCGCCAATCGCTACGGTCAGTCGCTCCTGCGGTAGTTCCTGCATCAGATAGGCAAACCCGGCGCCGCCTGGCCCAAGAGGTTTTCCTTTGGCACACGCACGTCCTGGAAGAACAATTCCGACGTGTCCTGTGCCTTCATTCCGACCTTTTCCAGACGTTTACCCTTATCGAAACCCGGGGTGCCCGCCTCTACCAGAAACAGACTGGTGCCCTTGGCGCCGGCCTTCGGATCGGTCTTGGCCACGACGATTACCAGATCAGCCAGAAAACCGTTGGTGATGAAAGTCTTCGAGCCGTTGATCACATATTCGTCGCCATCCAGCACCGCCGTGGTCTTGACACCTTGCAGGTCGGAACCCGCGCCAGGCTCGGTCATTGCGATAGCGCTGACCATTTCGCCGGACACCAGTTTCGGCAGGTATTTCTGCTTCAGTGCTTCGCTGCCGTAATGCAGGATGTACGGCGCAACGATGTCCGAATGCAGCGAGAAACCGATGCCGGTCAGGCCCAATCGCCCCACTTCCTCGATCACTACGGCGCTGTACAGGAAGTCCGCCCCCAGCCCGCCGTACTCCTCCGGCAGATGCGAGCAGAGCATTCCCGCCTCCCCTGCCTTGTTCCACAGTTTGCGGTCGATGTAGCCTTGCTTTTCCCATTGCCCGTGGAACGGCACGGCCTCTTTTTCAAGGAAAGTCCGCACGCTGTCGCGGAACAATTCGTGCTCGGAGCTGAACAGGGTTCTGGGGATCACGCGACACCTTTTCTTATGAATTGGAGGGATCAGACCTTCAGAGACTAAGCCGCACACCCGATACAGGACACTGGACACATCCGACAAAAAATAAGACGATCCAGCCGTCTGGTGACCACTTTCCCTTATAAAAACAAAAGATGAATTATGTCCAAGCAAGTCTCCACGCCCTTGCGGCGCGTCAGCATCCTGGCGATCGACCGGGTTTTCGCTTCCACCCTCATGCAAGCCAAGGATTTCTTCCATCTGGCCAGCCTGCGTTATGGCAAACAACTGGGCCAGGGTCTGACTCCGGCATTCGAAACCCGCCTGGTCAGCCCCGACGGCAAACCGGTGAACAGCTTCAGTGACGTGGTCATGCCGGTGGACGGCGGCCTGGAAAACACCGATGTCATCATCCTTCCGGCCTTCTGGGACGACTTCGACACCCTGAGCCAGCGTTATCCACAGATCCTGCCGTGGCTGCGCGAACAACATGCACGCGGCGCAGTGCTCTGCGGCGAGGCCACCGGAGTGTTCTGGCTCGCCGAGGCCGGGTTGCTCAATGGCAAGGAGGCGACGACTTACTGGCGCTTCTTCAATGCCTTTGCCGAGCGTTTTCCGCAGGTTTACCTCAACCAGGACAAGCACCTGACCGATGCAGACAATCTGTATTGCGCCGGTGGCACGACGTCGGCCTGCGATCTTTATATCTATCTGATCGAGCGTTTCTGCGGTGCCAACGTAGCCCAGGCCGTGGCCCGCGACATTCTTTATGAAGTCCAGCGCAGTTACTCACCGGGTCGCATCGGTTTTGGTGGCCAGAAGCTGCACCAGGACGTGATCATCCTGCAGATCCAGCACTGGCTCGAAGAGCACTTCGCCGACAAGTTCCGTTTCGAGGACGTGGCCCGCGAGCACGGCATGAGCATCCGCAATTTCATGCGCCGCTTCCAGACCGCCACCGGTGACAAGCCGCTGCACTACCTGCAACGACTGCGCATCGAAACGGCCAAAGGCCTGTTGTCCGGCAGCCGCAAGAGCATCAAGACCATCAGCTACGAAGTGGGCTACGACGATGCGAGCTTCTTCGCACGCCTGTTCCGTCAGCACACCGAACTGTCACCGAACCAGTATCGACAGCAGTTCCAGCAAGCGGCCTGACGATTCGACCAGACACAAAAAAGGGCCTGCATCTGCAGGCCCTTTTTATTTGCCGAATCCGCTCAAGGCTTGTGTGCCCGGGACAGGAATTCGTGAGATTGCATCTCCAGCAGACGGCTGAGGGTCCGCTGGAACTCGAACGTCAGGCGCCCGCCGGTGTACAGGTCTTTCAACTCGACTTCGGCAGAAATGATCAGCTTGACGTTACGGTCGTAGAACTCGTCGACCATATTGATGAAGCGTCGGGCGATGTCGTCGGTGGTGACGCTCATCTGCTCTACGCCACTGAGCAGCACGGCGTGGAAGATCTTGCCTATCTCGATGTAATCGTTCTGGCTGCGCGGGCCATCGCACAGCTCGCGGAAGTCGAACCACGCCACGTCATCGCAAGTACGCAGAGCGCGGATTTCACGGTTCTCGATGATCAGCACATCGTTTTCCACGGCCGCCGTGCATTCAGGCGTCAGCGCACGGAAGCTCTTGCGCAGGCTTTCGTGGGCCGCTTCATTGAGCGGAAAGTGGAACAGCTCCGCCTGTTCGAGATGACGCAGACGGTAATCGACGCCGCTGTCGACGTTGACGATCTCGGTGTTCTGCTTGATCAGCGCAATGGCCGGCAGGAAACGCGCGCGCTGCAGGCCGTCCTTGTACAGACCGTCCGGCACGATGTTCGAAGTGGCGACCAGGGTCACGCCATTCTTGAACAGTTCTTCCATCAGCGTGCCGAGGATCATGGCGTCGGTGATGTCGGAGACGAAGAATTCATCGAAGCAGATGACCCGCGACTCCGCAGCAAAGCGCTTGGCGATGATGGTCAGCGGGTTTTTCTCGCCGCCGAGGGTTTTCATCTCTTCGTGCACACGCTTCATGAAGCGGTGGAAGTGCGTGCGGGTCTTTTCCTTGAAGGGCAGGGCTTCGAAGAAGGTGTCCACCAGGTAAGTCTTGCCGCGACCCACGCCGCCCCAGAAGTACAGACCCTTGACCGGTGTCTGATCCTTTTTGCCAAACAGCTTGCCCAGCAAACCCGGCTTGTTCTGCTCGGCCGCGATCAGATCGTCGTACAGGCGTTGCAGATGACGCACGGCGGTTTCCTGCGCGGCGTCATGGAAGAAGTCCGGGCGTTTCAGATCAGCTTGATATCGTTCTAGGGGCGTCATAATTCGTTAGCAAGGCAACAAAAACGGGCCGTCACTGTAGCGATGGCCCGTGGGAATGGCAATCGGCCCTTGGTCGGGCCGGCCCGTTGATTATTCCTGAACCGGTGTCAGAGCGATCCGCAGCGCTTTGATCGCTGCATTTCGAGCATCACTGTCTGCGAACACCGGGCCATTCGCTACATGTTCACGATTCACCCAGACAGAGAAGCTCGTGTTGCGCTCGTCCTGGATGTCATACGCAAGACCCGATTGCAGGGATTTGACGACCGCGCCCGCCGACTTGCCATCCTCGAAACCCAGCGAGCACATCATTTCCTCGCCATCAGCCGAAAGAAGGCGGAAACGGAAGCTGCCATCGTCTTCGCGGAAGCTGACGAAGCGCGCGGCTTTCGCCGCCTTCTTCTTGGTGGTCGCAGCCACCTGAACCTGATTGACGAACGAACGCAGGCCGACCGCTTCACGCAGCTCGTTGAGGAACGGAGTGGCGACCGCACGGGCCTTTTTCGCACCGTGCTGCAGGATGTCTTCCAGATCCGCCGGACGCTCGATCAATTGCTGGTAACGCTCGCGAGACTCGCCCAGTTCGTTGTCCAGCAATTGGAACAGGCGGCTCTTCGCCTCGCCCCAACCCAGTCCGCCCAGCAGCTCGCTGCGGAACTCGTCGGCCTGCGCCGGTGTGGCGAACGCCTGGAACAGGGTGAACAGGTGCGAATTGTCCGGATCCTTCGCTTCGCCCGGCGCACGGGAGTCGGTAACGATGCGCGAGATCGCGTCTTTCATGTCCTTGGCACTGGAGAACAGTGGAATGGTGTTGTCGTAGCTCTTGGACATCTTGCGACCGTCCAGCCCCGGCAACGTGGCGACGCTTTCCTCGATCAGCGCTTCGGGCATGGTGAAGAACTCCTTGCCCTGGCCGAACAGATGGTTGAAACGCTGGCCGATGTCACGGGCCATTTCCACGTGCTGGATCTGGTCACGGCCGACCGGCACCTTGTGCGCGTTGAACATCAGGATGTCCGCCGCCATCAGCACCGGGTAGCTGTACAGGCCCATGGTGATGCCGGCATCCGGGTCTTCGCCGGCCTCGACGTTCTTGTCCACCGAAGCCTTGTAGGCGTGCGCGCGGTTGAGCAGGCCCTTGGCAGCGACACAGGTCAGCAGCCAGGTCAGCTCGGGGATTTCCGGAATGTCGGACTGGCGATAGAACGTCACGCGATCCACATCCAGACCACCGGCCAGCCAGGTTGCGGCGATTTCCAGACGCGAGCGCTGGATGCGCAACGGGTCATCGCACTTGATCAGAGCGTGGTAGTCGGCCAGGAAGTAGAACGAATCGGCGTTCGTGTCACGGCTGGCGACGATCGCCGGGCGGATGGCACCGGCGTAGTTGCCCAGGTGCGGAGTACCGGTGGTAGTGATGCCGGTGAGGATGCGGGTACGGTTCGTCATGGGTAATCGCTTGTCAGACTGCAATCAATTCGAAAGACGCGGCAGGATCAGATCCTTGAGATCGGTCAGCTTGCCATGAAAAAAGTGTCCGCATTCTGCCACTTTCAGCAGCTCATGGGGGCGCTGGAGTTTGTCGGACCATTCGTAGACCAGCTGTGGATCGATCACTTCGTCGGTTTCCGGCTGGATCACGGTCAGCTCGCCCTGTTGCGGCAACTGATCCTGATCACCCAGGCGCATGACCGCAGGCGCGACCATGAACAGATGCTTGAGCGCCACGCCTTGTGCTTCAAGACGACCGCCGAGACTTGCTGCAACAAATCCACCGAAGGAGAAACCGAACAGGGTCAGCGGCAGGTCCGGGTGTTTTTCCCGCAGCCACTCGGCGGCGGCCAGTGCGTCATCGACTTCACCGCTGCCCATGTCATGGGAACCTTCGCTGGCACCCACGCCGCGGTAGTTGAAACGCAGGGTAATCAGGCCGGAGTCGCGCGCGGTGCGTTGCAGGGTCGAGACGACCTTGTTGAGCATGGTGCCGCCCTGCACCGGGTTGGGGTGGCAGATCAGCGCGATGCCGCGTGGCTGCTCGTTGTCCAGGTACAGGGATTCAAGTTGACCCACGGGGCCATCAATCACTACAGGGGTTTCACGCATCAGCAAGGAAGGAACTCCGTGACCTCGAATCGGGTCGACTCGTCTAGCAAATTGTCTGTGCCAGTCTATTGCGAGTGAATCGCGGTATACAGCGCAGGTTCGAGCCGTTAACGTAAAGCAAAGCCGTTTATAGAGGAAGGACTCGTGGAACACTCGCTCTTAGTTTGGTTGTTACCGACTCTTGCCCTGGTTGTGGGTGTCGCCATTGGTTTCCTGATCGCCCGCGTTGCGCCGAACGCCGCGCCCAGCCGCACACAGCGTCAACTGGATGATATTCAGGAACGTTTCGACAGTTATCAGAACGAAGTGGTGACCCACTTCAACAGCACCGCCAATCTGGTCAAGAAGCTGACCCAGAGCTATCAGGAAGTGCAGGACCACCTCGCCGAGGGCGCCAATCGCCTGGCCCTGGATGAGCAGACCCGTCAGCGTCTGCTGGCTTCTCTGCACTCCGAAGCGGCACAGGCTCCGCGGGAGCGCCTGACGCCACCGCGGGATCAGGAGCCTCCGCGCGACTATGCGCCGAAGACCCCGAACTCGCCTGGCATGCTCGACGAGCATTACGGTCTGAAGAAGTAATCAGCCTTCGCACCAACAAAAAGCCCCCGAACAATCACTTGTCCGGGGGCTTTTTTGTACCTGACGGTTACGGATACTGCTGAACCGTACCTGGTTGTTGCTGCTGACCACCGTATTGCTGACCCGGGATCGCCTTCAGGTTGACTTCAACGCGGCGGTTCTGTGCACGACCATTGACGTCGCCGTTGCTGGCAATCGGATTATCCGGGCCGGCACCACGGGCTGACAGATTGGCACCGCTGACGCCCTGGGAAGTAAGGTAGGTCGCCACGCTCTGGGCACGGCGCTGGGACAGGTCCATGTTGTGTTGACGGCTGCCGGTACTGTCGGTGTAGCCGACGATTTCGATCTGGTTCTGGTTGAACTCCTTGAGCGAGTTGGCCAGGTTGTTCAGCGGCTGATAGAAGCTTGGCGCGATGTTCGCCGAATCGGTGGCGAAGGTGATGTTGCCCGGCATGATCAGTTTGATCTGGTCGCCCTGACGCTGCACTTCAACCCCGGTGTTGGCCATGCTGGCGCGCAGTTTCTTCTCTTGCTGGTCGGCGTAGTAACCGTAACCGGCTGCGGAAGCGCCGACCACTGCAGCGCCGATCAAGGCGCCCTTGCCGCGGTTGTTGTGGTCGATGGCAGCACCGGCCAATGCACCGGCCAGTGCGCCGAGGCCGCCGTACTTGGCGGTTTTGCTCATGCCCTGGGAGCCACCGTCGGCCTGACCCTGATTGTCATACGGGTTGGGCGAGGCGCAGCCGGACAGTACGGCTACGGCAGTAGCGACAATAATCAAACGACGCGTGGTGAACATGGAGAGCTCCTACTTTTCTGCATTCTGTGGTGCAACGGCGGTTTGGCAATGGACCATTGCGGGCGTTGGATCATGACAATGCACAAAAATTCCGCCGGGCACTCGTGACAAAATGTTTAGGCGCGCACGAACGGATTTTCCCGCATTTCATCACCCAGACGCGTGTCCGGGCCATGTCCGGCCACAACGGTCGCGTCCTCGTCCAATGTGTACAGCCGCTGCTTGATCGATCGCACGATGGTCGCCTGATCGCCGCCCCACAAATCCGTGCGCCCTACTCCGCGCCGGAACAATGTGTCGCCGGCAATCAACAGCTTAGCCTCGGAAAACCAAAAGCTCATGGAACCGGGTGTATGCCCCGGCGTGTGCAGCGCCACGCCACAGCCGCAGGCGAGTTCTTCATCGTCACTGAGCCAGCGATCCGGTGATGGCACCGGGGTGTAGGGCACACCGAACATCTGGCATTGCATTTCGAGGTTGTCCCACAGGAACTGGTCCTCCTTGTGCAAATGCAGGGTCGCGCCGGTTTTCTCCTTCATCTGCCCCGAAGCCAGGAAGTGATCGAGGTGCGCGTGGGTATGAATGATGCTCACAACCTTCAGACCCAGGGTATCGAGACGGGCCATGATCAGATCGGGATTGCCACCCGGGTCGACGACAATGGCTTTTTTCGTGACCGGATCACCGATGATCGTGCAGTTGCACTGCAGCGGGCCGACGGGAAAGGTTTCACGGATGAGTGCGACGGTCATGAGGTAATCCTGGGTGAACGGTGATAGCGGACTTCAGGATTCTACTGCAGTCGCCGATACAGATCGCCAGGCCAGTTATTTGGCGCCATTAATCAGAAAAGTAGTGGCCCTATGATGTCAAATGTGTCCGTTCTGGTGCAGAATCACACCCCTTTGTAGCGGTCGCATCAGGAAGGGCCGCAGCGCACCCAGGAAATACAAATGCCTACGCCCAAGACTTACTCCTTCAGCTTCCCCGCCTCGCTCACCGGCAATGCAATCGTCGACAGCCTCATTTCCGGCACGTACTGGCTGGGATCAAACTGGAGTCCGTTCGGGCCGACCAACCTGAGTTACAGCTTCATGGCACCGGGTACGTCGTATTTCATCACTGACTACAGCCCGGACAATGAGTACAACGCACTGTATTCACTGACCTCGGGTCAGCAGAACGCTGTAATCAATGCTTTGAGCGCCTGGAGTGCCGTCGCCAATCTCAACTTCACACTGACCACTGACACCCTTACCAATGTCGGCGATCTGCGCTTCGGCGGCTACCGGTTGATGGATAACAAGACGGCAGCCTGGGCCTATTTCCCGGCCAATACGCCAACCGGTGGAGACGTCTGGATCGGCCCACAGACAAGTGACGCCAATCCAAACAAGGGATCCTATGATTACATGACATTTGTTCATGAAATCGGCCATGCCCTCGGCCTCAAGCATCCCTTTGACGTCAGTACAACCAACAAGATCCTGCTTGATCCGTCGCTGGACGATGTCCACTTCACGGTGATGAGCTACAACAGCAATTATTCCTATCAGCCAACCACGCCGATGGTGCTCGACATCATTGCGATACAGAGCCTGTATGGCGCCAACATGCAGTGGCAGACCGGCGACAACGTTTACAAATGGGCGGCCGACCAGTCGGTATTCGAAACCATCTGGGACGCAGGCGGTAACGACACCATCGATGGCAGCAACCAGCTGGGTTCTGTTGTCATCAACCTGAATGAAGGCAGCTACAGCCAGATCGGCAAAGCGTTCGTTGACCTCAATAACAACGCAGCCATTAACGACGGGCTGGCGATTGCCTACGGGGCAAAGATCGAAAACGCCACGGGATCTCAGTTCAATGACACCCTGATCGGAAACGCGCTCAACAACACCCTCAACGGTGGCCTGGGCGCCGACACCATGATCGGTGGCGCCGGCAACGACACCTACTACGTCGACAATATCGGCGACGTGGTAATCGAAACCGGCACCTCGCTGACCGAGATCGAC
>NZ_LRUN01000089.1 GCF_001679645.1 Pseudomonas bananamidigenes
ATCTTACTGAAGCGAGGCCATCTGGCCACGATTTGGCACACAGAATTTCTTGACGTCCATAGAGCATTGGAAGCACCTGATGCCATCCCGAACTCAGAAGTGAAACGTGAGGCTTGACCATATAACACCCAAGCAATTTGCGCTTAAGAGCCAGATCGTGCGTGAAGACGAAATCCGAAACCGAAAGTTCGAGTTCACAAACACCGATTGCTGTACAATACCCGATTTGCTGAAGCGAGGCCATCTGGCCACGATTTGGCACACAGAATTTCTTGACGACCATAGAGCATTGGAACCACCTGATCCCATCCCGAACTCAGAAGTGAAACGATGCATCGCCGATGGTAGTGTGGGGTTTCCCCATGTGAGAGTAGGTCATCGTCAAGATTAAATTCCGAAACCCCGATTGCGAAAGCAGTCGGGGTTTTGTCGTTTCAGGGCTCGCGAGCACACCATTCGGCGGGAATCTGGCAGAAATGCCATCCATTTCATACAAAGCGCTAAGTTTTCTTCGAATCGTGCCGACAGACTGGTGAGACATGCGTGCACCAAAGTAGAGCGGCCGTCAGAACGCTGCCTGCGCTGTACATGGAATGTTGCATCTGGAACGCATCCCCACTTTTGGCATAAGAAGTCCCATGAAATGAATCTCAAGTTCAGCCATAAAATTTTGTTGGCCGCCTCGGGCGTCGTGGTCCTGGCGTTCGCGTTGTTCACTTTTTACAACGATTACCTGCAGCGAAACACCATTCGCCAGAATCTCCAGTCCTCCGTCCAGCAAGCCGGTGATCTGACTGCAAGCAGTGTGCAGAACTGGATGAGCGGGCGGATTCTGGTGCTGGAAAACCTCGCGCAGAACGTCGCTCATCAGGGCCAGAATGCCGACTTCCCGGGTCTGGTCGATCAACCGGCCTTCACCTCGAATTTCCAGTTCACTTATGTCGGCCAGGCCAATGGTGTATTCACCCAGCGTCCGGACGCAAAGATGCCGGATGGCTACGACCCGCGTCAGCGTCCCTGGTACAAGCAGGCCGTGGCCGCCGACAAAACCATGCTGACCCCGCCGTACATGGCTGCCGTCGGCGGTCTGGTGGTGACCATTGCCATGCCGGTGAAAAAGAACGGCGAGCTGCTCGGTGTAGTTGGTGGTGATTTGAGCCTGGAAACTCTGGTGAAGATCATCAACTCGGTGGACTTCGGCGGCCTGGGCCACGCATTCCTGGTCAGCGGTGACGGTCAGGTGATCGTCAGCCCGGACAAAGACCAGGTGATGAAGAACCTCAAGGACATCTACCCGAACGCCGATGTGCGCATCCAGAAGGGTAACCAGAACGTGGTGCTCAATGGACAGGAGCGCATTCTGTCGTTCACTCCGGTCACCGGGCTGCCGAATGCCGAGTGGTACATCGGTCTGTCGATCGACCGCGACAAGGCCTACGCGGCACTCAGTCAGTTCCGTACCTCGGCACTGATCGCGATGTTCGTCGCGGTAGGTGCGATTGCGGTATTCCTGAGCCTGTTGATCACTGTGCTGATGCGTCCGCTGATCACCATGGGCCGCGCGATGCAGGATATCGCCCAGGGTGAAGGTGACCTGACCCGTCGTCTGGTAGTGGAAAGCAAAGACGAATTCGGTGAGTTGGGCAGCTCGTTCAACCAGTTCGTGGAGCGTATTCACGCGTCCATTTCCGAAGTGTCTTCCGCAACTCGCCACGTACACGACCTGTCGCAACGGGTGATGGCATCGTCCAACGCCTCGATCATCGGTTCTGACGAGCAAAGCGCACGTACCAACAGCGTGGCTGCCGCGATCAATCAGTTGGGCGCCGCCACCCAGGAAATCGCCCGCAACGCCGCCGATGCTTCGCAACACGCCAGCGGTGCGAGCGAGCAGGCCGATGACGGTCGTCAGGTGGTCGAACAGACGATTCAGGCCATGACGGAGTTGTCGCAGAAGATCAGCCTGTCGTGCACCCAGATCGAAACCCTGAATGCGAGCACCGACAACATCGGCCATATTCTCGATGTGATCAAAGGCATCTCCCAGCAGACCAACCTGCTGGCACTCAACGCGGCCATTGAGGCAGCCCGTGCCGGTGAAGCCGGTCGCGGCTTTGCGGTGGTGGCGGACGAAGTGCGCAACCTCGCTCATCGCACCCAGGAATCGGCAGAAGAGATCCACAAGATGATCACCTCGCTGCAGGTCGGCTCCCGCGAAGCAGTGAGCACCATGAACGCCAGTCAGGCGTCCAGCGAGCAATCCGTGGAAGTGGCGAACCAGGCGGGCCTGCGTCTGGTCAGCGTGACCCAGCGCATCGGCGAAATCGACGGCATGAACCAATCGGTGGCAGCGGCTACCGAAGAGCAGACTGCCGTGGTGGAAACCCTCAATGTCGACGTCAACCAGATCAACCTGCTGAACCAGCAGAGCGTGGCGAACCTCAATGAAACGTTGAAGGATTGCGATGCGTTGTCGCAGCAGGCCAACCGGTTGAAACAACTGGTCGACAGCTTCAAGATCTGATCTTTTGCGATCAAAAGAAGCCCGCTGCGGAGTGATCCGCAGCGGGCTTTTTCATGCCTTATACAAACAGCTTCAGCACATTGCCCATCGCATCATCGGCGAACCCCTGCACGAAGTCCTTGAACCCCGGCAGCGCTTCCGGGCCACCGGAAGCTGGCTCGGCAATGATCGTCCAGGTCGCCCGTGACTTGCCCGAACCCAGCGACTCCACGTTCATCGCTGCCCACAGATTGGCTACGCCCAGGGTGTTGTAGATGGTGGTCCAGGTCATGCTCAGCGCCTGGTCATCCCGGGAGTTGAGTTGCTCGACCACGACGTTGCCATCCTTGAAGAACTTCTTGCGCAGCGAAGACACACCTTCACCGGTCATCTCGATGTGTGACAGCGCCGGAATGAAACGGTCGAAACCGTCGAACTTGCCGACCACCGCCCACACCTGCCCGGCGTCCGCCGGCACTTCCACCGAAGATACGACATGGCAGCCGTGAGGGTTCTTGATCAGGGTGTCGGGTTGAAGATTGCTCATGGTGTTGCTCCTTGGTGGTTGAGTCAGATGAAGTTGATTTCTTTCAGGTAATCGCAGCCGCGACGCAGCAGCGCCGGGGATTTTTCCGGGTAGCGCGCGCCCATCTGCTGCACGCCGGCCTGGGCATTGGCGTGGCCGATCAGGGAGATGTCGCCGATGTCTTCCTCGAAGCCGTTGAGGTAGAAACCGAGCACGCCGAACAGCGCGTTGTCGGCATCGACCCGGCCCAGTTGCTGCTGCCAGTCGGCGACGCTGACCAGCGAAAACTCGCGGCCGGTTTCACGGAACGACGCGACGTAGGCATCCCAGCTCAAAGGCTCGGGGTTATGCAGGTTGAACACCGCCCGCTCCGGCGAATAACGGCTGGCGTGGAAGGCGATGAAGCGGGCGAGAAAGTCCACCGGCATCAGGTCGAAATTCAGCGCGAAGGCTGGCACCTGCCCGAGCTGGATCGAGCCCTTGAGCATCAGCATCAAACGGTTCTTGTGCGGCTGGCAGACGCCGCTGAGGCTGTTGAAGCTGATGTTGCCGGGCCGATACAAATTGACCCGCACACCAAGTTCCCGTGCGCGTTCCAGGATGCGTTCGCCGACCCATTTCGACAGGTTGTAGCCGTTGCGGATGTAGATCGGCGGCGTCGGGGCGGCGGGCAGTTCCAACACCCGGCCGGTATCGTCGACGGTGCTGGAGGCTGACAGCGTCGAGACGAAATTGAACACCTTCTTGCTGCGCCCTTCGCACAACCTGAGCAGTTCGAAAACCGGCTCGACGTTGTCCGCTGCCAGCGACTCGTAATCGAGGACGTGATTGACGTTCGCTGCATTGTGCACCAGCGCGCCGAACTCGCGATCAAGTCGCTCGTAGTCGTCATCGGACAGGCCCAGCTGCGGCCGGGTGATGTCGGCCGAATAGACCCGCACCCGACTCAGGTCCAGATGCTCCAGCCGGTTCTCCCGAAGCGCCTGGGCAAAGCGCTGCACCGCCGTTTGCCCGGCGCCGTCGCGTACCAGACACGCGACCTCGCTGGCACCCCATCCCAGCAGCGCCTCGACGATGTGCACGCCGACAAAACTGTTGGCGCCAGTGACGATCACCTTGTGTACATCGCCCATGCGGCTGATCGGCAACGGTTCGATATCCAGCGCTCGCTCGGCGTCGGCCATCGCCTGGGCGCTGAGTACCGCGCTGTCATCGGTGCCGCGCACCAGCGTGGCGAGCTTGGTGATGGTCGGCAGCTCGATGAAGCGATTGATCGAGATGCTGCGACCGAATTCCTCCCGCAGACGCAGGAGCATGCGCGACAGCAGAATCGAGTGACCGCCGAGATTGAAGAAGCTTTCGTCGGTGGAGATGTCGCTGGTCGGCAGCTCCAGCAATTCGCCCCAGATCTCCAGCAGCAGCGCTTCGTCGGCGTTGGCCGGCAGGCATTTCGGGCCGCTGTCCTGCACGCTGACCGGCAGCTCCAGCAACGCCTTGCGATCGACTTTGCCGTTGGCCGCGAACGGCATGTTCGGCAGTTCCGTCCACGCTACGGGTTGCATGTAGTCGGGCAAGAACTGCTGGGCATGTGCCTTCAGTGCATCGCGTGCGGCATCCGTTTGCGGTTGGGCGATAAACGCCAGAATCCGCCGTTGGCTGTCGATCACCACGGCAATCTGCCGATACAGCTGACTCTCGCGCAGACACCGCTCGATCTCTTCAGGCTCTACCCGAAAGCCACGAATCTTCACCTGATTGTCGCGTCGCCCGCACAGCTCGATGCCGTCTTCGCCCCACTTGGCCATATCGCCGCTGCGGTAGGCGCGCAGACGCTGGCCGTCCGGCAACTCCAGATCCAGATAGCGCTCGGCGGTCTGCTGTGGATTGTTCAGGTACCCCAGGCACACACCGGGGCCGACGATGAACAGTTCACCCACGGTCTGCTCGGGCACAGGTTGCAGATCGTCATCGAGGATCAGTACCTGACTGTTGGCAATCGGCCTGCCTAGGCTGCGATTGCTGTCACCCGGCTGCAGTTGCCGCGCGGTGATCAGCACCGTGGCCTCGGTAGGGCCGTAAAGGTTGTGCAGCTTGCCCTGACGCGTCAGTTGCTCGATCACGAACGGCTCGCAGACATCGCCGCCGGTCATGATCTGCCCGACGCTTTGCAACTGCTCCAGCGGCAGGATGCTCAACAGTGCCGGCGGAAGGAATGCGTGAGTCAGCTGTCGACGGCGGATCAGCGCCGTCAGTTGCAGTGGATCGCGCCGCTGATTGTCATCGGGCACCACCAGTTCCGCGCCTTCGAGCAAGGTCGGGAAAATGTCGATCAGCGATGAATCAAAGCTCAACGACGAGAACTGCAACACCCGGCTCTCAGCGTGCAACTGCACGTAATCGGCGTACCACGCCGTGAAATGAGCCAGGTTCGCCTGACTGAGCAACACACCCTTCGGATGGCCGGTGGTGCCCGAGGTGTAGAGCGCCATGCAGGGTGAGTCGAGCTGCGGACGCTGGCGCAGCAACGGCAGTGAGAGATCTGCGTCGGACTTGTCGATCCGCATGACATCCAGCCCCGGCATCGAACCACTCAGCGGATGTTCGCCGTCATGCAGCAGCAACACTGCCCCGGCGTTTTCCAGGATGTACTGCTGGCGCTGCAACGGGTGGCTCGGCTCCAGCGGCAAATACACCGCGCCGCTGCCGAGAATCGCCAGAATGGAGGCAAACAGCGCATCGCATTTCGGCAGGCAAATCCCCACTATCCACGGTTGCGGTTGTGCCTCGAGTATTGCCAGCAATCGCTGCTGGATCGCACGGCTGTGATCATGCAGCTGGCGATAGCTGATCGACTGTTCGGCGAGGTGCAGCGCCGGGCGCTCCGCGTGCTTGAGCAGGCTTTGTTGCAGGCGCTCGATGAGCGGGGTCTGCGCCTGTTGCAACAAGAACGGATTGGCCGTGGCATTGAAGCGATGGACGTAGGCCAGGCTGTCGAGAAACAGCAGGTTTTCCACCTGCTCGAAGTCCGGCGCCCGGGCCGTCGTCGCGTGCTGGAAATACTCGGCATCGCGGGAGAAGCGGCTGACCAGCAGCGCGACTTCGTCCACCACCAGCGCGAGTGTTCGCTGGCGCAGGGCCTGACCGTTGCCGGAGGGTTCGTCAGCGATGGGCACGCGGCTAAGCAGTGTCGAATTGCACAGGCACAGCAGATCGAGCACCGGCAAACCGCCGCTGCCCGTTGCACCCACACCCAGGCGCAATGTGAGCTGCGGTGTCGCGCCGTAAGCCTGCGGAGCAAGACTGCCGTCATCGATCACCAGATCCAGCGACAGTGCAGATTCCGTCAGCAATGAATGACCGTGTTGTTCGAGCTCCAATGCCAGGTCGGTCAAGGCCTGGCTGCGGCCCCTCAGCAAAATGTCGAGACGTCTCATGTCAGCCTCCTTGTCATACCAGGTAGTCGCGCAGGGCGTGCTGTACGCACGGTGTGTCGAGCAGTGAACTGTTGTGGAAAAACCGCACGATGTTGCCCACCAGCGGGTGGTGGCGATTGATCGGGAAGGCCAGCCCGGCCATCTCGTCCTTCAGTGCGCGGCGGGTCGCATCGTTGACCGGCAAGGCATCGATCAGGCGCAGGTCGAAAGACTTCTGGATGTCGTTGGTCAGGTAGTGGCCGATGAACACCGGCAGGATTTGTGCGATGCATTCGCGATCCGCATCGCTTGCGGTGTGCCAGTAGATGCGTACCATCCTCGCCCAGAAGCTCGAGTGCCGGCCCTCGTCGAGCAGATGGTCGGCCATCAGGCCCTTGATCGACGGCTTGATCGTGTCGTCCCGGGCGAACGCTGCGACATCGCCGGTCACGGTGTTCTCGGCGATGGCGACGCAGATCAGTTCCACTGCGCTGCGCAGATGTTCCGGAGCCAGTTCCACGGCAGCAGGAATCGCCCGGCTCAGTTCGATTTCATTCGGCAACTCGATGGGCTCGATACCGGTCATGGCGACGGTCTGCTGCATGAAATCCATCGCCACCAGCGCGTGGTAATCCTCGTCCACGACAACGGTCATGGCGTCGTAGCGGCAGGCGAACGGGAAGGCCACGGCGAAGCGATTCTTGGCGATGCTGCGAGCGGTCTTGTCGACGATCTCCGTTTCGAAAATCACCACGTCGTTGATGAACTTGTACAGCGTCTGCACCAGGGCAAAATCACGCTGATCCGGACATTCGCGCAGGAAGGTTTCACTCAGTACAAGCGGTTGGCGGCTGAGCGGATAGATCAGCCGCGCATCGTCCTCCAGCACGCGGCGCGGTCGGGTGCGGATGGTGGCGCGGCTTTCCCAGGCGTCGGCGAAGGATTGGTAGTCGGCGGCGTTCATTCGGCCACCTCCGCCAGCGACTCGCGCATGCTCTGGCGCAGGCCGTCCCATAGCGCGATGCGGCTTTCCACGGCGGCGATGGCGCTGGCATAGACCTCGGCTTCACGTTGCGGATCACCAGCGACCAGACGCTCCAGCAGATGCTCGGCGGCCGGGCCGTGATCTTCGGAGTCGACTTCGATGTGTCGCTCCAGGTAGTAACGGAAGGTCGGCGCCTGTTCGACACCGATGCCCCAGGCATCGAGCATGCGCTGGAACATGGTTGGAATCACACTCTCGCGCCCATGCAGAAAAGCCGCGGCAACGCTGTGCCCTGGTGCGTGCAGCGCGGTGTGCAGGGTGTCGCGGACGAACTGTGCGGCAGCCGGATCGACATCGACACTTTGCAGCGCGACGTCGTAGCTCACGCCCTCTTGCTGCAACGCGACGAAACGCTCCACCGCCGAGGTGTTCGCACCGACTTCGCGCATCGCATCCAGGTACAACTCGAAATGACTGTAATGACCGTGGGACAGTCGGTCGTCCGACTCTTCGCCCAGCACGATTTCATTGATAAGCCGCGCGGCGTGCGGATCGCGCGGTGGCAGCCACGGCAGTCGGGTGCAGGTCAGTTCCTGTTGCAGGCGTTTGGTCAGCGACATGAAATCCCATACGGCAAATACATGGGATTCCATGAAACGTCGCAACACCGACAGCGAATCGATTTCGGAGAAGATCGGGTGAACGCTGAGTTCGGCTTTCTTTTGGGCGAGTTGTTCTTTAGTTGGCATGATGCGAGCCTCTGGCTTATAGGGATATAGGGACTGCTCAATCAATGGCTAACAACGTTGGATATATATTCCAGGCGAGCGATAGCCTCATTCGTTTCGATGAAAGTTGAAGTTGTAGAGAGAGGCCTGGTACAACGGCACGCCGGTAAAGACTGGCATGCGCCGGGCCGAACTGTTGGAGCTCGCCGGTTTTTCGGTGCGATAGAAAACCCGGCGAAGAAAAACTAATACATCGCAAAACAACTTAACAAGTATATTTTTAATTAATTTAAGTTTGCTGTTTTTTGGGTATGAGTTGGGCTGATAAAACTTTTGATTAAAGTTTTATTTGGGCGTAGTTGCTCCTTCCGGTGTTTAAAGACCAAAATTGAATAACAAGAGTGAATGCCTCACTCGAAGCAACTTTCTAATGAATTGATTGAGATGATCTGAGGGGATGAAGTTGGCCTGGTACGGCGGCGTATCTTCCTTTTCCCGTGACAAGGCTCCTTCCGTAGGTTCCTGGTGCGGGGACTGCTGCCGGGGCGGCGCGTCCCCGTTCTATAGTGGGTTGGCGATCCAAGGGTGCGCGTAATTCGGCGCCGCGGCTATCGTCGAAAATGACTTCCTTGCGGTGCAAATTCCGGGCTGTCCGAAGCTGGGGGGAGGTTAGAGCGCAGGCGCGCAAGTGCCACGGCAATTGAGCGTGACCGAGATGGGTATTTGTAAGCGGGTTATTCACCGGGTGAACGCGAGTCCACCCGGAAGGGGGAGAGTCAGCGGGCTGTCTTGCGGTTCTGGGCGGCGGGGCTGGCAAGGTATCGGGTGATGACCTCGACACCGCGATTGAGGTGTTGCTCCAGCAATGCCACCGCGAGCGGGGTGTCCCGTTGCTTTACGGCTTCCAGCAACGCCCGGTGATCGTCCTGGGAGATCTTGCCCAGTCCCATGGCCTCGAGGTTGAAGCGCAGAAAGCGTTCCTCTTCATTCAAGCCGTCCTCGACCAGCCGCAGCAGACGACCGTTCGGGGACTGGCAATAAAGTGCCATGTGGAACAGACGATTGAGCCGGCCGATTTCGGTGTAATCGTGCTCGGTTTCCAGCTCTTCGATATAACCGGCGGCGCGTTCGTGATCGGCGCTGGTCAGCAGCGGGATCGACTGGCGCAACGCTTCGGACTCCAGCAGGATCCGCAGCTCGTAGGTTTCGGTCGCATCGCCCTGGATCAGCGGCGCCACCACGGCCCCCTTGTGGGCGACCACGCTCAACAGGCCCTGGGCTTCCAGTTGACGCAACGCTTCGCGCACCGGCATGCGGCTGACGCCGAAGAGGTCCGCCAGATCCTGCTGGCGCACGGCGGTGCCGCACGGCAGGCGACCGTCAAGGATCGCCGAGCGCAGTGTTTCTTCGATGACCGAGCGCGCCAGATGCGCGGGAATCGGCCCGTCGACTTTGATGCTGTGGAGTGGCTTGGGCTTCTGGGTCACAACTGCACACCCTGTTGACTGCGAAATTTGGATCCAAAGGACACTAGTGATTGCTCTACGGGTTGTCAAACCGTGTAGAAGAACCCTGTCACATCTGAAGTTTAGCGCGCATGCGATGATCTCAGGGTGCCATTGTTTTTTGCTGGACTAACCTTCACCATCAGACGCCTTTCCTCCTGCCCTGGATGCCTAGCATTGGCGGTACGTTTCGCGATCCCCCGGTTCGCGCGCTGGTTTGTCTGCGCGCTGCTGCTGGCCGGCATCATGCTGGGCGGCCTGCATGCCGATTGGGATTTTTCCACGATCAGCCGCAAGGCCACGGCATTGTACGGACCGCTGGGTGCCGGGCAACAGCGGATCGATGCCTGGCAGAACCTGCTGGCCACGCAGAAGCAGGTCAGCGAAATGGAAAAGCTCAAGGTGGTGAATCTGTTTTTCAACAAACAGATGCGCTATGTCGAGGACATCGACCTGTGGGGCCAGGTCGATTATTGGGAAACCCCCATCGAAGCCTTGTGGAAAGGTGCCGGTGACTGCGAGGACTACGCGATCGCCAAGTATTTCAGCCTGCGCCACCTCGGCGTGGCCAGTGACAAGCTGCGTATCACCTACGTCAAGGCTCTTCGCCAGAACCGGGCGCACATGGTGTTGACCTACTATTCCAGTCCCGATGCCATGCCGCTGGTGCTCGACAGCCTGATCGACCCGATCAAACCGGCCTCCGAGCGTACCGATTTGCTGCCGGTCTACTCTTTCAATGCCGAAGGTCTGTACCTGCCGGGAGCCAAGGGCAACAAAAAGGTCGGTGATACCAAACGCCTGTCACGCTGGCAGGATGTGTTGAAGAAAATGCAGGCCGAAGGATTCCCGGTCGAGACGACTAACTAGGAGCACGCGCTCAGATGTCTTTGTTCAAACAGCTGTTGATCGCTATCTGTCTGTTCCTGGTGGTCGCCTTTACCGGCAGCTTCATGGTCAGTCTGGAGAGCTCGCGCACCCAGTACGTCAACCAGTTGCGCTCCCACGCCCAGGACGCCGCCACGGCGCTGGCGCTGTCGCTGACACCGAATATCGATGACCCGGCGATGGTCGAGCTGCTGGTCAGTTCGATCTTCGACAGCGGTTATTACTCGAGCATCCGTGTGGTCGATCTGAAGACCGACCAGACCATCGTCGAACGCAGCGGCATTCCCGCCGTCACCAACGTTCCGGACTGGTTCGTCAAGCTGATCGGCCTGGAGCCGGCCGGTGGCGATGCGCTGGTCAGTCGTGGCTGGGAGCAGGCGGCGCGGGTCGAAGTGGTCAGCCACCCGATGTTCGCCCTGGCCAAGCTCTGGCAGAGCGCGCTCGGCAGCCTTGGCTGGCTGCTGGTCTGCGGCGCCGTCAGTGCGGTGCTCGGCGCGCTGTTGCTGCGTCGCCAGTTGCGACCGCTGGATTACATGGTCAAGCAATCCCATGCCATCGCCCGTCGCGAATTCCTCAGCCTGCCCGACTTGCCGCGCACACCTGAACTGCGTCGCGTGGTGCTGGCCATGAATCAGATGGTCGAGAAGCTCAAGGCGTTGTTCCAGGAGCAGGCCGAACGCAGCGAAAAACTGCGCACCGAGTCCTATCAGGACAACCTCACCGGGCTGGCCAACCGGCGTTATTTCGAGATGCAACTGAACACCCGCGTGAGCAATCCGGAGCAGGCCAGTTCCGGTTACCTGTTGCTGTTGCGGGTCAAGGACCTGGCCGGGCTGAACCAGCGTCTCGGCGGTCAGCGCACCGATGAATTGTTGAAAGCGGTCGGTCAGCAACTGTCCCGCGAATGTGCCAGATACCCGGAAACCCAAAACCTCGTGACCCGCATTCGTGGCGGTGAGTTCGCCGTGCTGGCGCCGGGCCTGACCCGTGAAGAAGCGCTGCAACTGGCGCAGAATCTCAACAGCGCTCTGGGCAGTCTGCACGCCACCGGTGCTACTGATGTGCCTGCTGTGGCTTCCATCGGTCTGGCGCCGTTCGCCCACGGTGATTCACCGCAAGCGGTACTCAGCCTGGGGGATCAGGCGCTGGCCCAGGCCGAAGGTCAGGGCGAGCAAAACTGGGCGTGCCTCGATCAGAGCCTGGTGGCGGATGTCGGCGATGATCATCACGCCTGGCATCGTTTGCTCGATCAGGCCCTGAATCAGCGGCGTTTCGAACTGTTCTTCCAGCCCGTGGTGGCGGCGCAGGACACGCAACTGGTGCTGCATTACAAAGTGCTGTCACGCCTGCTCGACGAGCAGGGCCAGACCATTCCCGCCGGGCGTTTCCTGCCATGGCTGGAGCGCTTTGGCTGGACCGCGCGACTGGACCGGTTGATGCTCGAGCGAGTGCTGGAGCAAATGGCCGGCCATGAAGAATCCCTGGCGCTGAACCTGTCCTCGGCGACCCTGGCCGATCAACAGGCGCTGAATAAGGTGTTCGAGATCCTGCGCTCGCATTCCAATCTCGGCTCGCGTCTGACCCTGGAAATCGGTGAGGAGCAATTGCCGGAGCAAGCGGTGCTGGAGCAGTTGACCCGGCGCCTGCGTGAACTCGGTTTCTCCCTGAGCCTGCAGCGTTTCGGCGGGCGCTTCAGCATGATCGGCAATCTGGCGCGGCTGGGGCTGGCGTACCTGAAGATCGATGGCAGCTACATCCGCGCGATCGACCAGGAGAGCGACAAGCGCCTGTTCATCGAGGCCATCCAGCGGGCGGCGCACAGCATCGATCTGCCGCTGATTGCCGAGCGGGTCGAGACGCAAGGGGAGCTGTCGGTGATTCGCGAGATGGGGTTGTACGGGGTTCAGGGGCAGCTCTTCGGTGAGCCAAAACCCTGGTGATGAATTGTCAGTTCCCACCCACAGCGTGGGAACTGACAGGACAAAAAGATCAGATCAACCCGGTCTCTTCATCATCGATCAACTGGCTCAATCCGCCCAACGCTACCCGGGCCTGGTTCCGGTCCATCAACTTGGCCTGTGCCGCCGGCGGCAGGTCGGTGACGCGGATCACGCCTTTCTGGGTGAGGACCTGAATCAGGTCGTCGAGCACCCGGATCATTTCCAGATCGCTCTGCTTGAGCTGTTTGAGGCTGTTTTCCACGGCGGCGTTGGCAAACCAGGCCTGGATTTCATGGTGGTCGGCCGGCAGCGTTTCCGTGGCCTCGGCCCAGGCCGCAGCCTCCACGCGACTCAACTGACCCTGCGCATCGCGTTGCACGTAAAACATTGAGCATCCCTCGAAAATGGACTGGCGTCATGCTGTCAGCAGCATAGCCAACTGCACGGGAGTATGCGGTGTGGCGACGAAATCGTCACCGCAAAGAAAGGCGCAAACGTGACGACCGCCCCATTGGGGCGGTCGTTTTGTTCACGCATCAGCTGTTGTTGTGGTCGACCTTGATGGTCGGGTCGCTGCCGGCAATCAGGTTGTGAATGTTGGCAGTGGACCAGTTGTTGCCTTCCAGTTTGATCGTCACGTCCGGTGTGGCGGCAGCCGCATCGGCGGAGTTGAACTTGCCCGCCGAGCTGACTTGCAGCGACGACACGCCGTCGACCGTGGTGATTTTCAGGAAGTTGTCGATGGTGCTGCCGGTCTCGCCCTGCAGCAGGTCACGCAGGTCGATGCGGTCACCTTCGCTGGCGTTGAAGTCCTTGATCACATCGTTGCCGGTGTCGCCTGCTTTCCAGACGAAAGTGTCGGCACCGGAACCGCCGATCAGGATGTCGTTGCCCTGACCGCCGATCAGTGTGTCGTTGCCGGAGCCGCCCAGCAGAATGTCATTGCCCTTGCCACCATCGAGCACGTCGTTGCCGCCATTGCCGAACAGGATGTCATTGCCTGCGCCGCCCAGCAGTGTGTCGTTGCCGTCGTGGGCACCGGACACATCGAACGCCTGATAGTGCTCGGTGATGTACTGGTGCACGTTGCTGGTGGTGACTTTGCTGACATCGACGCCGGTCTGCTGCGCAACGAACGCCTGCATCGCCTGGTAACCCTCGCCGGCAATGCCGTTGAAGCTCACCAGGTCGCCGAACAGGATGTCGTTGCCGTCGCCACCGTTGACCGTGTCGTTGCCAGGCATCGTCGCTTCGGTGTGGCCGATGATCGAGTTCGCCAGGTCCTTCGGATCGATGTTGGTCTGCGGGTTGTGATCGGTGTCGTACGGTTTCAGGTCGTTGAGGCTGACACCGCTGTTGATCCCGATGGCTTCCACGTTGGACAGGTTGCCCAGCAGCGCGAAGGCGCTGTTGGCGTTGTCGGTGGTGGCCGAACTGGTGCTGCTGCCGGAGCCTGCCAGGTTCGACAGCTCGTAGGTGCCGTCGCCCTGGGCGTGAATCGTACCCAGACTGTTCCAGTTCCAGCTGCCGTTCTTGTACGTCTGCAGCACCACGGCACCGGCCGTGCTGATGGTCAGGTAGTGCGTGCTGTCGATGTAGGTGCTGAAGCTGTCGCCCAGTTTGTAGTTGCTGGTCTTCACCACGTCGTCGAGCTTCACGTTGCCGTACAGCGTCGGGTTGGTCTGTTCGCCGCTCTGGTAGTAGGTCGGCTGGCCGTCGGTGATGAAGTACGTGAGGTTCTTCGCCCCGGTATTGGCAAGCGCTTCGGTGCTCTGGAAGAAGTTGGCCGTGGCCTTGAACACGTCTTCGTAGTTGGTGCCGCCGCCGGAGGTCATCGAGTCCAGCACCGCTTTGAGCTTGGTCAACGCGTTCGGGTCGTTGAGGTTCACCGACACCGACTTGTTGACCTGGGTATCGAAGTCCACCAGGAAGATGTTCACCGTACCCGAGTTGTTGCCCATGCTCTGCTTGAGGGTGTTGAACACCGAGGTCAGCGAGTCTTTGGCGGCGTTGATCGATGAGGTGCTCATGCTGCCCGAGCTGTCGACCATGAATGCGATGTTGTAGTTGGTGCCCGGCACCACGGTCAGGCCGCCGATGTCGGCGACGATGATGTCGTTGCCATCGGTGCCGGTGACGGTGTCGTCGGCCGAGGTGGCGACTATCGAGTTGTACACCGCCGGCACCACGGTGACCGGAATGGTCGCGGTGGTGCTGGCCGAGCCACCCAGGGCCTCGGTGGAGGTCGAAGTCACGGTCAGGTTGAACTGGCCGTTGTAGTAGGCCGGCGGGGTCACGGTCAGGCTGCCGAGGTTCCAGCCGGTGACGTTGGCGTCGCCGCTGGTGGCGGTCACGGTGAAGCTGTGACCCGCGCCGTCGCTGAGCACCGAACCGACCGGTGCGCCGCTGATCTTGATGCTCAGGGTTTCCGAGCCGTCGGTGTCGGTCAGCGCGGTGCTGATCGACGACAGTTTCACGGTGGTGCCTTCAGCGCCGGTGTTGAGCTTGTAGCCGTCGTAATAGCCTTCGCCGTTGGTGCCGTGCAGGTCGGAAACGGTCACGCCGGAGTTCACCAGATCCTGCACGCCGGTGTAGATCGGCACGCCGGCACTGCTCAGGTCGATCGGCGCAGCGCCGTTGACTGACAGGTTTACGTCGTAGCTGCCCGGACCGCTCTGGTTGTGGTGGTAGATCTCCAGGGTGTAGTAACCGCTGGTGGTCGGGGTGAACGAACCGTTGAGGTTGCCGCCCGCGCCCCAGGTCGTGGAGGCCACGTTCTTGCCGCCGATGTTCACCAGCAGGCTGTCATCGCCGGTGCCGGTAAAGGTGTAGGTCTTGCCGGCTTCGAGGTAGATCAGGCCGGACGTCTTCGACGCCGTACCTGCCGCCACGTTGCCGTCGGACTGCACATTGGTCACGTTGCCTTTGGAGTTCGCGGTGCCGGCGCCGTCGATCACGTTTTTCAGGGTGGTCGAGTTCGCGCCGCTGCCATCGGTGCCCAGGCCCGACAGACCAGTCCAGACTTCCTTGACCAGTCCGGTGGACTTCACGCTGTTGTCGGCGACCGACAGGGTCGGTGCATCCGCCACCGGCGTGATGTCGATCTTGATCGTGCCGGTGTTGCCCAGCAGTTGACCATCGGTTGGCTGGAACTTGATCTGTGCGTAGTCAGCCTGGTTGTTGCCCACACCGTTTCCGCCGTAGCCGTTCGCGCCCGATTCGTTGGCGTCCGGCAGGAAGCGCAGCTTGCCGGCATCGATGTCGGCCTTGCTGAAAGTCTGGTTGGTGGCGACATCTTTCCAGGTCGAGCCGTCCAGGTACTGCAGTTTGCCTTCGCCCGGCAGCTGGGTGATTTTCACGCCCAGGCTCGAGGCCGGGCTGTCGACGTCGGTGACGCCGAAGGTCGACCAGCCGAGGATCAGCGGGGTGTCTTCGGTGCCGGTGACGTTGACCGGAGCAGCGACCGGCGCGTCGTTGACGGCCACCACGTTGACCGTGGTGGTGGCGACGTTGGAGTAATTGCCGCCATCGGTCACCGTCACAGTGATGATCCGCGGCACGGTGCTCGGGTCTTCACTGCTGTTGGTGAAGGTGATGTTCTTGATCGCCTGCATGTAGTCGGCGAGCGTCGCATTGCCTGAGAGGGTCAGCGTGATCGTGCCATTGGTGCTGTTGGCGTTGATGGTGATGCCGTTGACGCTGTTGCCCAGGTTCAGCGCATCGCCGTCCTGACGGTTGGTCAGCACGATGGTGGCGCCGGTCAGCATGGTGCTGTCCGGGTCGGTGATGCTGATGTCGGTATCGGCAATCGACACGCCCGCGCCCGGCGTGTTCTCGGTAAAGGTCACCTTGTAGTCGGCCCCGGTGGCGCCGCTGGAGTTGTTGGCGTCGAGGTCGAGGACTGGTGGCGCATCGTTGTCGATGATCGAAGTGCTGACGCTGCCGTTGGTGCTGCTGACGGCCAGGTTCTCGAAGTTGCCGCCGGTGGCCGAGTCGATCTTGACCACGAAGTTCTCGGTGCCTTCGGTGATCTTGTCGTCGATAGTCGCAACGTTGAATTGTGCGCTGCTGGCGCCCGCCGGGATCTTCACGGTGTACACGCCGGTGAAGTCCGAACCGTCGGCGGCGGTGCCGCTGTAGACGATCTTCAGGGTCACTTCGGTTTGCGCCGGGTGCGTCAGGCTGACGGTGTAGCTGGCGGTCTGGCCTTCGGTCACCGAGGTGCTGCCGGTGATGCTGACGGTGGTGGTGTCGATGGTGTCGGTGACGTTGGTCACCGCTGGCGTGTTGCTGGTCACCAGGTTTTCGAAGTTG
>NZ_LRUN01000009.1 GCF_001679645.1 Pseudomonas bananamidigenes
TTTTTGGTTACTTTTTCGGCGTTTGGAAAAAGTGACCCGCCGTAAGGGCGGAACCCTAAGCAGCCATAACCGCAGCAACGGATATGCCCCCAATCCAGATTGACTGAAATCCCCCCCGCATGGTCTCCTACACAACTTGTTACGGGTGCCCTGCAAAGGGTGAAACGGGAAACCGGTGAATCATGTGCTTTACTCAAAAGCCATGTCAGTCCGGTGCTGCCCCCGCAACGGTAAGCGAGTGAAGTGTCAGATCCACTGTGCCCACGGGCATGGGAAGGTGACGCTTGCAGGTCGGCAGACAGCCACCCCTCGCGAGCCCGGAGACCGGCCCGCAACGCACAGTGCGCATCCTGCGTCGCTGAACATAACAACCCGCGGTGGGCGGGCGCTGTTCGAACCGCTGCGTGCCCGCTCGCAGGGGTCTTCATGCGCTCCATTCACCCGCTGACACTCCAGAGGGAAGCGCCATGTCGATCATCAGCAGCACCGCCGGCAACACGGACAAAATCGCCAGCACCACCACCCTGAGCCAACGCCTGACCGCTGCGATCTTCGCGTCGATCCTGGGTGCCAGCCTGGTCTACTTCGCCGGTTTCTCGCACATCGAAGCAGTGCACAACGCCGCGCACGATACCCGCCATAGCGCCGCGTTCCCGTGCCACTGAGGCCTGACGACATGATCAAGCGTATTGCGCAGACCGCAGGTTTCAGCGGTCTCCTGGCCGCCTTGCTGCTGACCCTGCTGCAAAGCCTCTGGGTTTCGCCGCTGATTCTGCAGGCGGAAACCTTCGAGAAAGCCGAACCGGTGGCCGAGGTCCATGAACACGCCGCCGGCACCGCCGCACACACCCACGATGCCGAAGCCTGGGAGCCGGAAAACGGCTGGCAGCGCGTGGTCTCCACCACCGGCGGCAATCTGGTCGTCGCCGTAGGCTTCGCCCTGATGCTGGCCGGTCTGTACACCCTGCGTGCGCCGACCAAGACCTCGCAAGGCCTGCTCTGGGGTCTGGCGGGTTACGCGACTTTCGTGCTCGCACCGACCATGGGACTGCCACCCGAGCTGCCGGGAACGGCTGCCGCAGATCTGGCCTCGCGCCAGATGTGGTGGATTGGCACTGCCGCTTCGACCGCTGTGGGCCTCGCGCTGATCGTGTTCAGCCGCCACTGGCTGATGAAGATCCTCGGCGTGGCGATCCTCGCCGTGCCGCATGTGATCGGTGCGCCGCAACCGGAAGTGCATTCGATGCTCGCTCCGGAAGCACTGGAAGCCCGCTTCAAAATCGCTTCGCAGCTGACCAACGTGGCGTTCTGGCTGGCTCTGGGCCTGATCAGCGCCTGGTTGTTCCGCCGTAAAAGCGATGGTCAGTACCACGCATGACCGATGACAGCGCAGCGCCGACCCTGGTGGTCGGCCTGGGCTGCCAGCGCGGTTGCCCGGCGAGTACGCTGCGCGCCTTGCTCGACCAGGCCTTGCAGGCCCATCACATCGAAATCGAGGCGGTCAATGCTTTGGCGAGCATCGACCTGAAACGCGACGAACCCGGCCTGCAGGAACTGGCGGCGCAACTGGCGCTGCCGTTGCTGTATTTCAGCAGCGAAGAACTGGCCGGCTATCAGCAGCGACTGAGTCACCATTCACAGATTGCCTTCGAACGCACCGGTTGTTACGGCGTGGCGGAAAGCGCTGCACTGGCGCTCGCAGAACAGTTGATTCAAGCCCCGGCAAAACTGCTGATTTCCCGGCAAAAGTACGCTCAGGCAACCCTGGCATTGGCCGGCGCGGCTTGAATTCCCGATAATCCCCGCTTTCGATCATGAGCATTCTTCATCTGAAGTGCTTATGAAGCCTCGACCCGCCCTACTTTCACAGGATTGAGCGATGACCGTCTACTTCATCGGCGCCGGCCCCGGCGACCCGGAATTGATCACTGTCAAAGGCCAGCGACTGATCCGCAGTTGCCCGGTGATCATCTACGCAGGATCGCTGGTGCCAGCGGCGGTACTCGAAGGTCATTCGGCTGAAACCGTGGTCAACAGCGCCGAACTCCATCTGGAACAGATCATCGACCTGATCAAGACAGCCCATGCCAGTGGCCATGATGTGGCGCGTGTGCATTCGGGCGATCCGAGCCTGTATGGCGCCATCGGCGAGCAGATCCGCTGTTTGCGAGAGCTGGAAATCCCGTTTGAAATCGTCCCCGGAGTGACAGCCACCGCCGCATGCGCTGCGCTATTGGGCGCCGAACTCACGCTGCCGGACATCTCGCAAAGCGTGATCCTGACCCGTTACGCAGACAAGACTGCGATGCCTGCAGGAGAAGAACTGGGCAACCTGGCGCAGCACGGGGCGACGATGGCGATTCATCTGGGGGTCAATCATCTGGAGAAGATCCTCGCCGAGCTGCTGCCGCACTATGGCGCGGACTGCCCGATTGCAGTGATCCACCGGGCGACGTGGCCGGATCAGGACTGGGTGGTGGGGACGCTGGAGGATATTGCCGCGAAGGTAGCCGCCAAGGGCTTTCGGCGTACGGCGCTGATTCTGGTCGGGCGGGTGTTGGCCAGCGATCATTTCAGTGAGTCGTCGCTGTATCGCGCGGGGCACGCGCATCTTTACAGGCCCTGAAAGCAATTGTGGCGAGGGAGCTTGCTCCCGCTGGATCGCATCACGATCCCGAAACCAGACAACCCACTCATCACGGGTCAATGCGTTGCCTGGTTTGTGACTGCCAAGCAGTCAAGCGGGAGCAAGCTCCCTCGCCACATGCCGTTCGACTGTGCAGCGAACGCCTTAGTAGTAGGCGTTTTCTTTCTGCGTGTGGTCGGTCACGTCGCGAACGCCCTTGAGCTCCGGAATGCGCTCGAGCAAGGTGCGCTCGATACCTTCCTTCAGGGTCACGTCCGCCTGGCCACAGCCTTGGCAACCGCCGCCGAACTGCAGCACGGCAATGCCGTCGTCAACCACATCGATCAGACTGACCTGACCGCCGTGGCTCGCCAGCCCCGGGTTGATTTCGGTTTGCAGGTAGTAGTTGATGCGCTCGTTGATCGGGCTGTCGGCATTGACCATCGGCACCTTGGCGTTCGGCGCCTTGATGGTCAGCTGGCCGCCCATGCGGTCGGTGGCGTAATCGACGACGGCGTCGTCCAGGAACGCTTCGCTGAACGAGTCGATCCAAGCGGTGAAGCTTTTCAGCCCCAGCGCGGTGTCTTCAGGTTTCTCTTCGCCCGGCTTGCAGTAGGCAATGCAGGTTTCGGCGTATTGGGTGCCAGGCTGGGTGATGAAAATACGAATGCCGATGCCCGGGGTGTTCTGCTTGGAAAGCAGATCGGCCAGGTAGTCATGGGCGGCGTCGGTGATGGTAATAGCGGTCATGGAAACTCCTCGCAGGCTTGGGCGGAGTTTACGCCAATCGGCGTGCGACACAAAGTCCCAGTATTTACGTAGGAATAGTTCGCAATCGGCTAATCCGCAGGTTTGCCGTCGATTCGCGCCTTAAGCCACTGATAACTGCGCTTTTCTACCCATTCGTAACTCAACCAGGAACCGAAGAGGATGGTCAGCGCACAGACAAAAAACATCAGATACGGGTTGATCCCATAGCGTCGGGCCAGATAACCGCCGGTCGAAAGTATCAGCACGTGCATCAGATACACCGAGTACGAACAGTCGCCCAAAAGTTTGAGCAGCCTGTAACGTTGCACATGACGTTCCAAAGCCATGCTTGCCATCACCAGCACCGCACTGGGCACGCCCCAACTCAGCAATCGGGGTTGCGGCGGCAGTTGGTAGATCGTCAGCAATGCCGCAGTGATCCCGAACAGCGGCAGCCAGAGCGCCGGCCCGATCCAGCCACGACGATAGAGCATGCCGATGCCGATCCCCAGCAGGAACTCGTAAACGATGTCCGAGCGATAGAACTCGCTGATCCAGCCGAACCCGGTCCAGGCCTGGCACACCGCGAACAGCAGCGCCGCGACCACCCACAACCGGACTTGCAACCGAAACAACAGGGCCCAGGCGAACAACACGTAGAACAGCATTTCGTAATTCAACGTCCAGCCGACATTCAAGGTCGGATAGATCCCGTAACCGCCGGGGTTTTCGGTCGGAACAAACAGCAACGACAGCAGCAAATGCCCCCAGTCCAGTTTCTGGTCCGGCAACAGCGGTCGGGCGAACACCACCAGCAACGCCATCAGCACTGTGTAGAGCCAATACGCCGGAACAATACGAAACAGTCGATGCAGCAGAAACCGCGCAGGCGGCAGCGCCTTGCCCTCGGTGGACAGAAAAATCACCAGCCCGCTGATCACGAAAAAGATGTCGACGCCTACGGCCCCCTTGTCGATGAACAGTTGGCCCAGGGGCCCGCTCGCCTCGAAGCCGAAGAAAATCTGCATGAAGTGATGGCAGACCACCGCCCACGCGGCGAGCGCTCGCAGGGCCTGCACTGAAATCAACATTGCCCGCTCTGACCTCATTCCCAAAATGCCACTTCACCCTGTGGGAGCGAGCCTGCTCGCGAAAGCGATGGCACATTCAATGTATCAGTGCCTGACACTCTGCCTTCGCGAGCAGGCTCGCCCCCACAGGAGATTTTGTTTTACCTGGGGTTGGGACAGCAGGCCTGCCTCAAACGATCAAAGATTCTCGTACCGGTTCATGTCCAGCACGCCCTCTTCCACCGGGTCGGTTTCGTGGATGTACTGGCTCAGGTCATGAAAGTAGAACCAGAACTGCGGATGGCTGCGGCGTATGCCCCAGCGCTCGATGATTTTCTCGAACTGTGACGCATCCTTCGCGTTTTCCATGGCATCGACAAACGCCGGCACCTGATCCGCCGGGATGTTGAACATGAAATTCGGGTAGCTGCTGAGCACGCCCGGATAAATGGTCACGCTGTCGAGCCCCGGCTGATAGCGCAGCGACTCGCCCAACAGAAACGCCACATTGCTGTGGGCGCGGTTGCGCAGCAGGCTGTAGACCTCGCGCTTGCCGCTGCGGGTCTCGATGCGCAGCATGGTGGCTTCCGGCAATTGATCGATCACTTTCAGACCGGCCGCGGGACGCGCCGTCAGGCGGCTCAGGGCCTGCTCGGCGTTTTGCAGCGCCGGGTCGATATTCGGCCGTGAACAGTAAGCATCCTTGCAGCGGTTGATCGGATCGGGCCGCGCATTGAGGTCGCCGTAACGGGCAAGCAACTGCATGGCGAAATCGTGTTTCGGGTCTTTTGCGTCCAGTTTCAGCGCCGTCGGCTTGTCATCGTCGATGGACTCATAGTCCAGCCACATCTTGAACTGGCCACTGCTCTGATACCAATCGTCGAGATAAGCCTCACGGGAATCGGCGGGCATCAGGCGCAGAAAGTTCTGCTCGGCACCATTACGGATCAGGTCGAAATACAAGCGTGTCTGCGCCTGATGGGAGACGTTGCCGAACACATCGAAATTCACCGCCAACTGGTAATAGGTGCGTTCCAGCAGCGGATAGTCGAACAGCCACATCGTCTGCGGCACCTCGCCGATCAGGCCTTTGGTCACCGAGGCGCTGTCGAAATGGCGGAAAATGCTCAACAGCGCATTGTCATTGCCGGCCCACAGGGTCGACCAGCTCGGCGGCGGCAGTTCGGCGTAGCTGTCGCGGCGCAGGGCCTCGTATTTGTTGCGCTTGTTGCGATAGTCGTGCCACAGGCTCAGAACGCTTCCGACGTCGTCGTTCTGCCCCGGCATGGCCAGCAACGGCGTGGCCTGGCCGCGATAGTTCGGATCGGTGATGTACAGGTCGTGTTCCGGCGCCTGAAACAAGGCCCAGAAGTTGTCGCGGATCACGTCGGTCGCAATCTGCCCGCGGCACACCGGGCCACGAATGAAAGTGCGCACAAAATACTCGGCGTTATCGAGCATGAACTGATAACGCGCCTGCGCCGGAATCGCCTCGAAGGTCGCGAACGGATTGGCCCGGCTCTGCGGCCCGTAACCCGGCAACGCATGCACTTGCCAGTTGCCGTTGTAGAACAGGCTCTTGACCCGCGCCATCTTCGCCGCACTCAGCGGGTAGGTGATGTGAGTCTTGTGCACGATCACGCCCTGCACCGGCCACAAGCGGTAATACACCTGGGTGCCCGGGTCGTCGTTGGGGCGGCGGGTGGCGATCAGGTCGATCGGCTGGCCGGTCGGCGTGCGCGAACGCACCCACTGGAAGAAATGTCCCGGTTCGCCGTCCTTGAAATAGACATGCGCCAGGAACCAGTGCTCAAAGAGCCAGCGCCCGACCAGACTCTCCCGGGCCCCCGGCTGATTGAGCAGGTTCTCCCACTGCACGATCTGCAGCGCTTCTCTGGCGCTCGGCGCCAGCCCCTGTTCATCAATGGGCGCGCCGGAAGCCAGCCAGCGTTGCAGGGTCTGGTATTGCTGATCGGTCAGCCCGGTGACCGCCAGCGGCATGCCCTCTTTCGGATGGGCACCGGCATAACCGTCGAACTCGGCAGGCATCGCGCACATGTTTTCCCGTTGCAGACCGAGAACGATCTCCTCCGGCAATCTCGCGTTGGGGGTCAGCGGGGTCCTGTGACCCAGCTCCAGCATGCGCGCCATCAGCGCAGCCTGGCTGCCCTGGGCATCGAGCACCGAATAGAACCCTTTCTGCTGCCACGCCCGCTTGCCGGAAGCGTCGTAGAACAGGCGCGTGGTCGGCGCCGCCTGAGTGCGCTCACCGTCGTAGACGGGCATTTTGCTCGCGCCCCGGGCCGCGCCCTCGCCACTGCCCAGGTTCAACTGGCAGGCCGAGTCGTAGCACGCATGGCAGGCCACACACTTCTCGGTGAAGATCGGTTGAATATCACGGGTGTAGGAAATCGAGGGTTGCTGCGCAGCGGCGCCCCAGCTTAAGAACAGCAAGAAAATGCTGACGACGCGATACGACATGTCCCTGATCCTGATCCTGAAGAAAATCGCCGCGATTCTACCGTTATGACGCCCGTGCCAACATGAGCGATATTCATGCAAAAGCCGCACATGCTCTAAATCCGCGCAGGTTTGTTATGATCCGGGCCCTTAGTCATGGTCTTTTTTCGAGTAGCCCCAATGTCCGATCGCAGCGTCCGCCTTCAAGCTCTCAAGCAAGCTCTCAAAGAGCGCATCCTGATACTCGATGGCGGTATGGGCACGATGATCCAGAGCTACAAGCTCGAAGAGCAGGATTATCGCGGCAAGCGTTTCGCCGACTGGCCAAGCGACGTCAAGGGCAACAACGACCTGCTGGTGCTGACCCGTCCCGACGTCATCGGTGGCATCGAAAAGGCCTACCTGGATGCCGGCGCCGACATTCTGGAAACCAACACGTTCAACGCCACCCGGATTTCCATGGCCGACTACGGCATGGAAGAACTGGTCTACGAACTCAACGTAGAAGGCGCCCGTCTGGCGCGCAAGGTGGCCGATGCGAAAACCCTTGAAACGCCGGACAAGCCACGTTTCGTCGCCGGCGTGCTCGGCCCTACCAGTCGCACCTGTTCGCTGTCGCCGGACGTCAACAACCCCGGCTATCGCAACGTTACCTTCGATGAACTGGTAGAGAACTACACCGAAGCCACCAAAGGCCTGATCGAGGGTGGCGCCGATCTGATCCTGATCGAAACCATCTTCGACACCCTCAACGCCAAGGCTGCGATCTTCGCCGTGCAAGGCGTGTTCGAAGAGCTGCACATCGAACTGCCGATCATGATTTCCGGCACCATCACCGACGCCTCCGGCCGCACCCTGTCAGGCCAGACCACCGAGGCGTTCTGGAACTCCGTGGCCCACGCCAAAGCGATTTCCATCGGCCTGAACTGCGCCCTCGGCGCCCGTGAACTGCGTCCATACCTGGAGGAGCTGTCGGACAAGGCCAGCACCCACGTCTCGGCACACCCGAACGCCGGCCTGCCGAACGAATTCGGCGAGTACGACGAGCTGCCGGTGGACACCGCCAAAGTCATCGAAGAGTTCGCCCAGAGCGGTTTCCTCAACATCGTCGGCGGTTGCTGCGGCACCACCCCGGGCCACATCGAAGCCATCGCCAAGGCTGTGGCCGGTTATGCGCCACGGCAGATTCCGGACATTCCGAAGGCCTGCCGCCTCTCGGGTCTGGAGCCGTTCACCATCGATCGCAACTCGCTGTTCGTCAACGTCGGCGAGCGGACCAACATCACCGGTTCCGCCAAATTCGCCCGTCTGATCCGTGAAGACAACTACACCGAAGCCCTGGAAGTCGCCCTGCAACAGGTCGAAGCCGGCGCCCAGGTGATCGACATCAACATGGACGAAGGGATGCTCGATTCGAAGAAGGCCATGGTGACCTTCCTCAATCTGATTGCCGGTGAGCCGGACATCTCTCGCGTACCGATCATGATCGACTCCTCGAAATGGGACGTGATCGAAGCCGGCCTCAAGTGCATTCAGGGCAAAGGCATCGTCAACTCGATCAGCATGAAAGAAGGCGTCGAGCAGTTCATCCACCACGCCAGGCTGTGCAAACGCTACGGCGCGGCAGTGGTGGTTATGGCGTTCGACGAAATCGGCCAGGCCGACACCGAAGCGCGCAAGAAAGAAATCTGCAAACGCTCCTACGACATTCTGGTCAACGAAGTCGGCTTCCCGCCGGAAGACATCATCTTCGACCCGAACATCTTCGCGGTGGCCACCGGCATCGAAGAACACAACAATTACGCTGTGGACTTCATCAACGCTTGCGCCTACATCCGTGACGAGCTGCCGTATGCCCTGAGCTCCGGCGGTGTGTCCAACGTGTCGTTCTCGTTCCGCGGCAACAACCCGGTGCGCGAGGCGATCCACTCGGTGTTCCTGCTGTACGCGATCCGCGCCGGCCTGACCATGGGCATCGTCAATGCCGGTCAGCTGGAGATCTACGACCAGATCCCGCAGGAACTGCGCGACGCTGTTGAGGATGTGATCCTCAACCGCACCCCGGAAGGCACCGACGCCCTCCTCGCCATCGCCGACAAGTTCAAGGGCGACGGCAGCGTCAAGGAAGCCGAGACCGAAGAGTGGCGCAGCTGGGACGTCAACAAGCGTCTGGAGCATGCGCTGGTCAAAGGCATTACCACCCACATCGTCGAAGACACGGAAGAGTCCCGGCAGTCCTTCGCCCGTCCGATCGAAGTGATCGAGGGCCCGTTGATGGCGGGCATGAACATCGTCGGCGACCTGTTCGGCGCCGGCAAAATGTTCCTGCCGCAGGTGGTCAAGTCCGCCCGCGTGATGAAACAGGCCGTGGCCCACCTGATTCCGTTCATCGAACAGGAAAAAGGCGACAAGCCGGAAGCCAAGGGCAAGATCCTCATGGCCACTGTGAAAGGCGACGTGCACGACATCGGCAAGAACATCGTGGGTGTGGTGCTGGGCTGCAACGGCTATGACATCGTCGACCTCGGCGTAATGGTGCCGGCAGAAAAGATCCTGCAGGTGGCCCGCGAAGAGAAATGCGACATCATCGGACTGTCCGGCCTGATCACTCCGTCGCTGGATGAGATGGTCCACGTGGCCCGCGAGATGCAGCGCCAGGACTTCCACCTGCCGCTGATGATCGGTGGTGCGACCACCTCCAAGGCGCACACGGCGGTGAAGATCGAACCGAAGTACAGCAACGACGCGGTGGTCTACGTGACCGACGCCTCCCGTGCCGTGGGCGTGGCGACGCAATTGCTGTCCAAGGAACTCAAGGCCGGTTTCGTCGAGAAGACCCGCGAAGAGTACGTCGACGTGCGTGAGCGCACGTCCAATCGCAGCGCCCGTACCGAACGCCTGAGCTACGCCGCATCGATCGCGAAAAAACCGCAGTTCGACTGGGCGTCCTACACACCGGTCAAACCGACGTTCACCGGCACCCGCGTGCTGGACAACATTGACCTCAACGTCCTGGCCGAATACATCGACTGGACGCCGTTTTTCATCTCCTGGGATCTGGCCGGCAAATTCCCGCGCATCCTCGAAGACGAAGTGGTCGGTGAAGCTGCCACCGCGCTGTACAGAGACGCCCGCGAAATGCTGACCAAGCTGATCGACGAAAAGCTGATCAGCGCCCGCGCGGTGTTCGGCTTCTGGCCGGCGAATCAGGTGCATGACGACGACATCGAACTGTACGGCGATGACGGCAAGCCGATGGCCCGCCTGCATCACCTGCGTCAGCAGACCATCAAGACCGATGGCAAACCGAACTTCTCCCTGGCCGACTTCGTCGCGCCGAAGGACAGCGAAGTGACCGACTATGTCGGCGGTTTCATCACCACCGCCGGCATCGGCGCCGAAGAAGTGGCCAAGGCCTATCAGGATGCAGGCGACGACTACAACTCGATCATGGTCAAGGCCCTGGCCGACCGCCTGGCCGAGGCCTGCGCCGAGTGGCTGCATGAGCAAGTGCGTAAAGAGCACTGGGGTTACGCCAGGGATGAAGACCTCGACAACGAGGCGCTGATCAAGGAGCAGTATTCCGGCATCCGCCCTGCCCCGGGCTACCCGGCGTGCCCGGATCACACCGAGAAGGCCACCCTGTTCGCCCTGCTCGACCCCGAGGCTCAGGAAATGCGCGCCGGCCGCAGCGGCGTGTTCCTCACCGAGCACTATGCGATGTTCCCGGCAGCGGCGGTCAGCGGTTGGTACTTCGCCCATCCGCAGGCGCAATACTTCGCCGTGGGCAAGATCGACAAGGATCAGGTGCAGAGCTACACCTCGCGCAAGGGCCAGGAGCTGAGCCTGACCGAACGCTGGCTGGCGCCGAACCTGGGTTACGACAACTGATCCGGCGTCACGCGACACCCTGTGGGAGCCTGTTGGCTCCCACAGTTATTTCTGCGGTCTGAAAAGGGTTGACTATGCTTGTCTGACACACACGGCAGACGAGGGATTTATGGACGATCCAGTCGACAACAAGCCACCAACCTTCTGGCAGATGCTGCACAGCGTCATGGCGGCAGCGTTCGGCGTGCAGAGTGGCAAGAACCGGGCAAGGGACTTCACCCATGGAAAGCCCAGCCACTTCATCTTCCTGGGCATCGCATTCACGGCAGTGTTCGCCCTGACGCTGTTCGGCATTGTGCAACTGGTGGTGCATCTGGCAGGCGCCTGAGCGGCGTCAGTGCATGAGGGTCTGCAAGTTGAACGGGTAGCGATACGAAACCGGACGGCCCTTCGCCGACATCTTGCTGAAGCGCACGCCGTAATCCGGCGCCGTGCCCATGGCCAGCATTCGACGTGCCTGCTCCTTGTCGATCAATTGCAACAACGGGATCTGTCGGTCGCGGCCACCGTACTGATTCAGGTCGACGCCCTGAGCATGATCGTGCACTTCGACCAGCGCCCAGCCGCCGAGCGTGAAATGACCGCCGAGCAAGGCGCTCAGGCGACCGTCGACCAGCGCCTGCAACGCCGCAGGTGATGTGTTGACCGCGCTGAACAGCACGTCTTTGCCGGGCACCTTTCCGGTTTCCGAAACCGCCCGCATTGCACCGAAGGCCATTTCGTCGTTGGCAGCCCACACCAATGACACTTTCGGATAACGAACCAGCAACTGCCTGGCTTGTTCATAGGCGCGCTGCTGTGTCCAGCCGCCGTAGACCAGTTGCCGCAAACGCACTTCAGGATGCTCCGCCAGCGCCCGTTGCATGCCCTTCTCGCGCAACTGCGACGATGGGGTGATCTTCAGGCCGGAGAACGCCAGCAATTCGATGCTCTCGCCGGGCGCCACGGGTGGGTGCAGACGGATCAACTCCTTCATCAACAGGTAACCGCCCTCCTCGTCATTGGGAACAAGGCTGCCGATCCGGTCGGCCCGATCTCCGACCAGCGCCTGCTGGTTAGGGGTCAGTGCAGCATTGACGATGAACAGTTTCACGCCGCTCTTGTCGGCCATTCGCAAGATCTGCGGCGCGATGTATTGCTCGTTGGCGAACATCAGATAGTCGGGACGATCAGGCCCCTGCAGGGCCAACCGCGCCTGGGCCAGTGTCATTTCGGGCTGGCGCTGGGAATAGAGGATCCGCAGATCGACGCCCAGGTCCCGGGCGGCCGCCTGCATGAACTGTGAATAGCTGACCCAGAATGCTTCGTTGGTCGAACCGGGGTTCAGAAACAGCACGGACTCGGCCCGCGCACCGGCACCAAAGGCCAGACCCAGCAACAGCAGGCTGATGTGAAGAAACTTGAACATGAAGCATCCGGGCCCGGGGAAAAATGGCCACGCATTATAGCCATTCAATCGCCGGCCATTAGCGCCTGATCCCGCTTTTTGTCCGACAATCGTCGGAAGCGGGCCCGGAGAGGTCGTTTTACTGATGACTGACCCAGAACACCGCCGTTCCAACGACCAGAATGATCAGGAACAGAATGGCCCACGCATCGACACTGCTATCGCTTTTCCTTGCCTTGGTTGGATTGCTCATTGCATCGCCTCTTGTCGGTTTTATCGGTGATTGCAGAAAGACTCGACCACAGTTAAGACGATGATTGTCCGCACGACAAATGCGGGTTAGTTGACACTCATTCCTGTTAGGCGATTTGGTTCTTTACATATACTCAAACATCACTTTTGCGCATAACTGCAAACGGGTATATTGCCCCGGCTCCATCAGGGAGTGCGCGGCCGTGCGCGCGTAATTGCCGAGGCACCATCGGACTCCAGCAAGCGAAAACGCAGCGTTTTCCGAGTAGCCCAAAGCCTGAGAACAGGACTTATATGTACGTATACGACGAGTACGATCAGCGGATCATCGAGGACCGCGTCAAGCAGTTCCGTGATCAGACCCGACGCTATCTGGCAGGTGAGCTGAGCGAAGAAGAATTCCGCCCCCTGCGCCTGCAAAATGGCCTGTACATCCAGCGTTTCGCGCCGATGTTGCGGGTGGCGGTGCCCTACGGCCAACTGACCTCGCGTCAGGTGCGCATGATGGCCAAAATTGCCCGCGACTACGACAAGGGCTATGCCCACATCAGTACTCGCCAAAACGTGCAATTCAACTGGCCGGCGGTGGAAGACATCCCGGACATTCTCGCGGAACTGGCCACCGTGCAGATGCACGCGATCCAGACCAGCGGCAACTGCCTGCGCAACGTCACCACCGACCAGTTCGCCGGCGTCGCGGCGGACGAGCTGATCGACCCGCGTCCATGGTGTGAAATCGTTCGTCAGTGGACCACGTTCCACCCGGAATTCGCCTACCTGCCGCGCAAGTTCAAAATCGCCGTCAACGGCTCGACCTCTGACCGCGCAGCCATCGAAGTCCACGACATCGGCCTTGAGCCGGTACACAACGCCGCCGGCGAACTCGGCTTCCGCGTGCTGGTCGGTGGTGGTCTGGGCCGTACCCCGGTAGTCGGCGCGTTCATCAATGAGTTCCTGCCGTGGCAGGACCTGTTGAGCTACCTCGACGCCATTCTGCGGGTCTACAACCGCTATGGCCGTCGTGACAACAAATACAAGGCGCGGATCAAGATCCTCGTCAAGGCGCTGACTCCGGAAGTCTTCGCCCAGAAAGTCGATGCCGAGATGGAACACCTGCGCGGCGGCCAGACCACCCTGACCGAAGCCGAAGTGCATCGCGTGGCCAAACACTTCGTCGATCCGGACTACAAGGCACTGAGCAATCAGGACGCCGAACTGGCCGCCCTCGACAAGGAACACCCGGGCTTCGCCCGCTGGCGCGCCCGTAACACCCTGGCCCACAAGAAGCCAGGCTATGTGGCCGTGACCCTGTCCCTGAAACCGACCGGTGTTGCACCGGGCGACATCACCGACAAGCAGCTCGACGCCGTCGCCGACCTGGCCGACCGTTACAGCTTCGGTCAACTGCGCACTTCCCACGAGCAGAACATCATTCTGGCCGACGTCGAGCAGAGCCGGCTGTTCACCCTGTGGGGCGAGTTGCGTGAAAGCGGTTTCGCTACCCCGAACATCGGCCTGCTGACCGACATCATCTGCTGCCCGGGCGGCGATTTCTGCTCCCTGGCCAACGCCAAATCGATCCCGATCGCCGAATCGATCCAGCGCCGTTTCGACGATCTGGATTACCTGTTCGACATCGGCGAACTGGACCTGAACATTTCCGGTTGCATGAATGCCTGCGGTCACCACCACGTCGGCCATATCGGCATTCTAGGTGTGGACAAGAAAGGTGAAGAGTTCTACCAGGTCTCCCTTGGCGGCAGCGCCAGCCGCGATGCGAGCCTGGGCAAGATCCTCGGCCCGTCCTTCGCCCAGGAAGACATGCCGGACGTGATTTCGAAACTGATCGACGTGTACGTGGAACAGCGTACCGAAGACGAGCGCTTCATCGACACCTACCAGCGTATTGGCATCGACCTCTTCAAGGAACGCGTCTATGCAGCGAATCATTAAGAACAACGAGGTCGTCGACGAAACCTGGCACCTGCTGCCCAAGGATTTCAACATCGACGAGATCAGCAACTGCGACGATCTGATCGTCCCGCTGCAACTGTGGCGCGATCACAGCCGCATGCTCAAGGCCCGCGATGGCGGTCTGGGCGTATGGCTGGATGCCGATGAAGAAGCCGAGGAAATCGCTGCCGACGTGGATCAGTTCCAGGTCATTGCGCTGAACTTCCCGGCCTTCACCGACGGCCGCAACTATTCCAACGCCCGCCTGCTGCGTGACCGTTACGGCTTCAAGGGTGAGTTGCGGGCGATTGGCGACGTGCTGCGTGACCAGTTGTTCTACATGCGCCGCTGCGGTTTCGACGCCTTCGCCCTGCGCGCGGACAAGGATCCGTACGATGCCCTTGAAAGCTTGAAAGACTTCTCGGTGACCTATCAGGCCGCCACTGACGAACCTCTGCCGCTGTTCCGTCGCCGGTAAATCCACGGGGCGTACTCAAAAAAAACGCCGGTCATTCGACCGGCGTTTTTTATTGTCCGCTCTACCAGAAACGCTGCTGGGTCAACCGGCTCCACCAGTTCAGCAACACGCGATCCACCGAACCGCTGGCCGCCATGCCGATACGTTCCTGAAGGCTTTTGCGTTCGGCGTAATGAAGATGATAGACCTCGGCTTTTTTCGCCCGCTCCGCCAGATACTCGTCACTGGTCTTGAGTTCGTCCACCAGTCGTTTTTCCAGCGCCGCGAGGCCGAGCCAGACCTCGCCGGTGGCCACTTCGTCGATGGCCAGCTGAGGGCGATAACGGGCGACGAAGTTCTTGAACAGCCTGTGGGTGATATCCAGGTCTTCCTGGAACTTCTCCCGGCCCTTCTCGGTGTTTTCGCCAAACACGGTCAGGGTGCGTTTGTATTCGCCGGCGGTCAGCACTTCGAAATCGATGTCATGCTTTTTCAGCAGGCGATTGACGTTCGGCAACTGCGCAACCACCCCGATGGAGCCGAGAATGGCGAACGGCGCGCTGATGACCTTCTCGCCGATGCACGCCATCATGTAGCCGCCGCTGGCCGCTACCTTGTCGATGCACACCGTCAACGGCACGCCGGCCTCACGGATACGCGCCAGTTGCGAAGAGGCCAGACCATAGCTGTGAACCATGCCGCCGCCGCTTTCCAGACGCAGGACCACCTCGTCCTTCGGCGTGGCCAGGGTCAGCAGTGCGGTGATTTCATGGCGCAGGCTTTCGGTAGCGGACGCCTTGATGTCACCATCGAAATCCAGCACGAACACCCGGGGTTTGCTTTCGGTTTTTTTCTTCTGTTTCTTCTCGGATTTGGCCTCGCCCTTGCGCAACGCCTTGATCTGATCCTTGTCGAACAGGCTTTGCTCCAGGCGTTCACGCAGGCCTTTATAGAAATCGTTGAGCTTGCTGACCTGTAACTGGCCCGCGGCTTTGCGCCGGCCTTTGCTGCGCAATGCAGCGAAACTGGCCAGCACCACCAGAATGGCGATGACCAGTGTCACGGTCTTGGCCAGGAAACTGGCGTATTCAGTCAAAAGCTCCACAGTGACTCCTTCAAACGATGCGCCGTTGCTTGCCAGGCGCGGAATGCTTCCAGCATACCCATGCCGTGCGTCGTCGGCCAGCCGTGAAACCTCTGGAAACAGCCCTGTAACGGGCATTTCAAACAAGCGTATGTTTTTTCATTGACAGCTCACCGTCATCCCCATAACCTCGCCACAACCTTCAACGTACCGGGATGACGCGGACGTGGGCAGCATCTACTTGATTCGACATGGCCAGGCCTCCTTCGGTGCAGACGACTATGACGTCCTGTCGCCGACCGGTGTACGCCAGGCAGAGATCCTCGGGCGCCATCTCGCCGACCTCGGAATCAGCTTCGACCGCTGCCTGTCGGGCGACCTGCGTCGTCAGCAGCACACGGCGAACAGCACGCTGGAACAGTTCGCCGCAGCCGGCCTGCCGGTTCCTGCGCTGGAGATCGATCCGGCCTTCAACGAATTCGACGCCGACGCCGTTATCCGCGCCCTGCTGCCGGCCATGCTGCCCGAAGAGCCCGAAGCACTGGACATACTGCGCAACGCTGCACAGAACCGTGGCGAGTTCCAGCGCATCTTCGCCCTGATCATCGAGCGCTGGCTGGCCGGTACCTACGACACGCCCGGTCTGGAAAGCTGGCTGGGATTCGTCGAGCGAGTCCAGGCGGGGCTGAACCGCATCCTCGATCAGGCCGACAACACCCGGAAAATCGCAGTCTTTACCTCGGGCGGCACCATCACCGCCCTGCTCCACCTGATTACGCAGATGCCTGCCCGGCAGGCCTTTGAACTGAACTGGCAAATCGTCAACACCTCGCTCAACCATCTTAAGTTTCGTGGTCGCGAGGTGGCTCTGGCTTCCTTCAACAGTCACGTGCACCTGCAACTGCTGAAGGCCCCGGAACTCATCACTTTCCGCTGAGTCCGGATTACTGTGACCCTGCTGCAATCAACCAAAAAGGATCGAACAATGACCTCCGTAGCCGATGCCGTAAAAGCAATGCAAGCCAAGTTCAACCCAGCTGCCGCTGCCGGCCTGGACCTGGTTTTCGGTTTCAACATCACTGACGAAGACAAGCACTACGCCCTGATCGTCAAAGACGGCACTTGCGACATCCAGGAAGGCGAAAATGCCGACGCCAACTGCACGCTGGTGCTGGACAGCGAAACCCTGAAAGGCATCGTCAGCGGCGAAACCGACGGCATGCAGGCCTTCATGGGCGGCAAGCTGCGCGTCGAAGGCGACATGATGCTGTCGATGAAACTGTCCGAGCTGTTCCCGGCGTAAGTCGCAGGCCAGCCAAAAAAAAAAAATCCCGCCTTGATGGCGGGATTCTTGTTTATGGAGTGTTTGAGACGATCCTTCAGCGCCTGCGCCGCTCGGCCTCATCCAGCTCGTTGAAGATCTGGACATACTCGGCATCCGCCTGCTGATCCACTGAAATCAATCGTGCACTGTTGCTATCGATCAGGTTCCCGGTCTGCCCATCGCGGCTGAACGTGATCACAAAGCGCTGCCCCTCCAGCTCAAGAAACAGGTTATACAGATCAACGGGCTTGTCCGGCTTGTCGAACTTGCTAAGCCAATATCTGACCCGTTGATTCAGTTGCGGAGGATGGCTTATCAGCGAATCCGTATTGACTCCCGGAAAGTCATATTCCAGAGCAACACCTGCAGTGGCAACCAAATCCTCGTTCATGTCTCGTGTTATCGGCAGCGGCTTGTTTCGAAGCATGGTGTCTGCACTGACTTCGGGCGGTGTCCCGATCGAACGACGGCGGTACATTCCGCTGTCGAACCAGCGAGATGCATCGAAACGATTGTCTTCAGGGCTCCAGAGGCCGTAGTTCATCATCACTTTTGCAGGCATTTCATCTTCCTTGCCGACAGAAAAAAGACCAATGGCTAACGCTGTCACGAACAAAGCGCTGACAACGAACCCTTTGAACGTTCTTGTCGGGATCATCATTTGGCAGGTCTGTACTCGCACAACTTTTTCGGTACGCCATCTGGCGTGTTGCCAGAGCGAACCGGGTGAACGGCGCCTTCAGCATCCAGGGGATACCCGAGGGTACTGTTGTAGTGATCCCTTCCCTGAGCCTGCTTGAGTAAAGCGGCATCTTTGTCCGTCAGTGTCTTTTGTGGCGCAACGGGTGCCGTCTCGTTCGGTAACTGCGCCTCTGGATTTTTTTGTGCCGTGCGATGGGCTGCCAGACGTCGCTGGTAGTCACTGAGCTGTTTACGATAAGCGCGACTGGCCGCTTTGTCGGCTTCCTGTCGGGCGGGTGCCTTCTCGACAGCTTTACGATCCTCATCGGTGCCATAAGTCTGGTCGTACAGACTTCGTCGAGGAAACGCCCAGACCACTGCGCCGGTCGCGTTCGCCATGACTTGAGCCAGGCTTCGTTCGTAATGCGGATCCTCGTTTTCCCCCACCTTCAAATCGGCATCGATTCCCAAACCGGTACGACAGGCGTAGGAATAAATCTTTGCACCGTAGGCAAATGCGTCCGGTGTGAACATTTGTGCCTGAGCGTCGCGTAAACGGTAGCTCAAGCGTTTGTCGAGTTCATAGCCAAACTCGATGGCTCCGACAATACCGTGGGAGAAGAAGTCCATTTGCTTGATCTCACGCCCTCTGCGCTTACGCGAAACCACGAAATCAACCAGTTGCGAAATATTGTCGTATTCGCGGTACTCAGCCTTGTAGCGCTCCGTCACGATCTTTTTGACTTCCGCCAGCAGCTTCGGGTCGTATTCATCCTTGAAGATGAGAAACACCCGTTGTACGGCATAGTTCGGTTTGGGCTCAGGGTAGTTCCGGACCTGCCGGATTCCCTGATTGATGAAGTTCATCATGTTTCCGCGTTGGCCGCGAAAATTGGCGACAAAACTGATATAGGACGCCCCCACCACCGTCACATAATCCTGCGCCAGCGTCCCCGTGACTTGTGTCGTTCCATGCTGATCGCTGGTTTGGACCTGTTTCTTTTGCGGTGCTGCCACGGTTGATACTCCTTAGTATTCGATACCCAGTGCGTCCAGATGGGCAGCCGCTTCCTTGCCCCATTGCACGGTAATGGAGGTCGGATTGGCGGTGAACACCCGAGCGGCATTACCGTGGTTGTCTGTGTGTCCGACCAGCCGCTGTCCATCGCCGGTTTCGATGCAATAGAGCATGTCGGGAATGGCTTCTCCGCTGGACTCATCCACCAGTTGAAAGCGTTCGCTGTGTTTGGGCACGGTGACAATCGGGGTAAAGGGCGCCGCGCCAACCTGAGTACCTACAAAAACATCGCCGGAGCCGGTGATGATCATGCCGCCATGGGCAGTGGCGCTACCGAGAAAGGCTATGGGCTTGCCGTTTATCAGGATATTGCTGATACCTTCGGTCACCGAGTCACCGCATGCGGTGGCATCACCGACACGTAACACCGGCATGCCGTTGATAAACACGTTCGAAGAGGCGCTGGTGCTGGGATTGGTTGCGTGCCCGGTCACCGGGCAGGCATTGAGATCGCTAAGTCGAGCGGCAGGTTTCGCCATCGCCTACGTCCTTGTAAGTGAAAGAGGTCGAAAATTTACCGGATTCACTCGCCAGTTGAAAGTCGGCCATCCGCCAGTTGCGACGCGGCCATCAATTCCCGGGTGTAAGGATGCTGTGCACAGGCGAACAACGCTTCCGTTTCCCCACGCTCCACGACCTCACCCTCCTTCATCACGATCAGATCGTGTGCCAGCGCTCGCACCACCGCCAGATCATGACTGATGAACAAATACGTCAGCCCATGTTCCTCCTGCAACCGGCGCAACAGCGCGACGATCTGTTTCTGCACCGTGCGATCCAGCGCCGAGGTGGGTTCGTCCAGCAGGATCAGATCCGGTTTGAGCACCAGCGCCCGGGCGATGGCGATGCGTTGACGTTGCCCGCCGGAAAACTCGTGGGGGTAGCGGTGCGCGCGGCAGGGTCGATGCCTACTTCCCTCAAGACATCGATCACGGCCTGTTCACGTTCCCTCGCGCTCAAGTCACTGTGCACCTGCAACCCCTCGGCAATGATCTGCTCAACACACAAGCGCGGACTGAGGCTGCCGAACGGGTCCTGAAACACCACTTGCAGGCGCTTGCGCAATGGCCGCAGTTGTTTGCCGCTCAGTTCCTCCAAGGCTTCGCCTGCAAAGCGGATGCTGCCGTCGGCGTCGATCAGACGCAGGATCGCCTGGCCGAGGGTGGACTTGCCCGAACCGGATTCGCCGACGATGCCAAGGGTCTTGCCTCGCTGCAGAGTCAAATCAATACCGTTGACCGCGTGCAGATACGACTTGCGCCGCAGCCAGCCGCCACCGAGGCGAAAACGCACGTTGAGATTGCGCACCTGCAGCAGATCCTCCGCCCGGTCCCGGCATAACGCCGCGCCACCGGGTTCGGCATTGAGCAATTCGATACTGTAAGGATGCTGCGGCGCCCGGAATAACTGCTCGCAAGTCGCCTGTTCGACGATTTCGCCGGCACGCATCACCGCCACCCGCTGGGCGATGGTGCGCACCAGATTCAAGTCATGGCTGATGATCAGCAGCGCCATGCCCAGTCGTTGTTGCAGGTCCTTGAGCAGCAGCAGGATCTTGCGTTGCACGGTGACGTCAAGGGCCGTGGTCGGCTCGTCGGCGATCAATAACCGAGGCTCACACGCCAGCGCCATGGCGATCATCACTCGCTGCCGTTGCCCGCCGGAGAGCTGATGCGGATAAGCCTTCAGACGCTCGTCCGGGCGTTGAATACCCACCAGTTCCAACAGCTCGATAATCCGTTTGCGCGCCGCCGCACCCGCCAGACCTTTGTGCAGCGCCAGGCTTTCCCCCAGTTGTCGTTCGATGCTGTGCAACGGGTTCAGCGAACTCATGGGCTCCTGAAAAATCATTGCGATCCGGTTGCCCCGCAGTTGCCGCAGGTAACGCTCATGTACGCCAAGCAACTCTTCGCCACCATAGCGAATGCTGCCATGGATCTGCGTAATGTCCGGGTCGAGCAGTTGCAGGATGCTGTGGGCCGTCACCGATTTGCCGGAACCCGACTCCCCCACCAGGGCCAGGCATTCCCCCGGACGAATGTCCAGATCAATACCGTGAACCACTGCCTGGCCTTTGAAAGCCACGCGCAGGTCGCGTATTTCGATCAAGTGTTCACACATATCAAGTCCTCGGGTCGAAGGCATCACGACAGGCTTCGCCAATGAAGACGAGCAATGAAAGAATCAACGCGAGCGCAAAGAACGCCGTCAGTCCCAGCCATGGCGCCTGGAGATTGCTTTTGCCCTGACCGATCAACTCACCCAGCGAAGCGCTGCCCGCCGGCATGCCGAAGCCGAGAAAGTCCAGCGCCGACAACGTCGCGATAGCCCCGGTGAGAATGAACGGCAGGTACGTCAGCGTGGCGCTCATGGCGTTGGGCAGGATGTGCCGCACGATCACCTGTGTATTTCCGACGCCCAGCGCACGCGCCGCTTTTACGTACTCCAGACCCCGGCTGCGCAGGAATTCGGCACGCACAACGTCCACCAGGCTGAGCCAGGAAAACAGTGCCATGATCCCCAGCAGCCACCAGAAATTCGGCTCGACGAATCCCGACAGGATGATCAACAGATACAACACCGGCAGCCCCGACCAGACCTCCAGCAAACGCTGCCCGATCAAGTCGACCCAACCGCCGTAATAACCCTGCAGAGCGCCGGCGGCAATGCCGATCAAAGCACTGGCGGCAGTCAGCGCCAACGCGAACAGCAACGAAACCCGGGTGCCGAAAATCACCCGCGCCAGCACATCGCGCGCCTGATCATCGGTACCCAGCCAGTTGTCGCCGGAGGGCGGGCTCGGTGCCGGTTCCGTGAGATCGTAATTGACCGTGTCGAAACCGAACGGGATCGGCGCAAACCACGTTCGCCCGCCCTGCCCTTCGATCAGCTGGCGCACCTGGGCGCTGCGATAGTCCGGTTGAAATGGCAGCTCGCCACCGAAGTCCTGTTCGGTATAACGCTTGAATGCCGGAAAAAACCATTCCCCTTGAAACGTCAGCAACAGCGGTTTGTCATTGGCAATCAGTTCACCGCCCAGACTCAGCCCGAACAATCCCAGAAACAGCCACAACGACCACCAGCCGCGCCGATGAGCCTTGAACCGCGCCCAGCGGCGCTGCCCGATGGGAGAAAGCGTCAGCATCACGTAGCCCTCGCAGTCAAGTCGATACGCGGGTCAACCAGCGTGTAGCACAGGTCGCCCAGCAGCTTTATCAGCAGCCCGAACAGGGTGAAGATGAACAGCGAACCGAACACCACCGGGTAATCTCTCGATACTGCCGCCTCGTAACTCAGGCGTCCGAGGCCGTCGAGGGAGAAGATCACTTCGATCAGCAATGAGCCGCCGAAGAACACCGTCACCAGTGCCTGAGGCAACCCGGCAACCACCAGCAGCATCGCATTGCGAAACACATGTCCGTACAACACCTGCCGCTCACTCAGGCCCTTGGCCCGGGCCGTGACCACGTACAGCCGGGAAATCTCGTTGAGGAAGCTGTTCTTGGTCAGGATCGTCAGGGTCGCGAAACCGCCGATGACCAGCGCGCTGACCGGTAGCACCAGATGCCAGAAGTAATCCGCTACCTTGCCCCAGAGCGTCAGCTCGGCGAAGTTGTCCGAGACCAGCCCGCGTACCGGAAACCAGTCCAGCACCGTGCCGCCGGCGAACACCACGATCAGTAGCAGCGCGAACAGAAATCCGGGCATCGCGTAGCCGACGATGATCGCTGCGCTGCTCCAGACATCGAACGCCGATCCGTTGTGCACGGCCTTGCGAATGCCCAGCGGGATCGACACCAGATAAGTGATCAAGGTCGCCCACAGCCCCAGCGACAAGGTCACCGGCAGCTTCTGCCAGATCAGTTCGGTCACCGTGGCCCCGCGAAAGAAGCTCTTGCCGAAATCCAGTTGCGCGTAGCTTTTGAGCATCAGCCACAAACGCTCGGTGGCGGGCTTGTCGAAGCCGTACTGACGCTCGATATCGGCCACCAGTTTCGGGTCCAGACCGCGAGTGGCGCGGGACTCGCCGCCAATGGTTTCGACATGGCTCGCTCCCACGGCACCACCGGCGCCGATCCCCTGTAACCGGGCGATGGCCTGCTCCACCGGGCCACCGGGTGCGGCCTGCACGATCACGAAATTGAGCAGCAGAATCGCCAGCAGAGTCGGCACGATCAGCAGCAGACGCCGCAGGCTATAACCCCACATGGGCGAACTCCTTTTGCTGTTTTTGCGCCTGAGTGGCGGTCAACGCCGTCGGGCTGATTTCCCACCAGGTATCCAGACCGGCGTCGTACAGGGGCGCAATCGCCGGCCGACCAAAACGGTTCCACCACACCGTGGAGATACCGGGCGGGTAATAGTTGGGAATCCAGTAGTATCCCCACTGCAGTACCCGATCCAGCGCCCGGGCATGACGCAGAAGACTTGCGCGACTGTCGGCCTGCACCACGCCTTCGAGCAACGCATCCACCGCCGGATCACGCAGCACCATGTAGTTGTTGGAGCCCGGATCATCGGCGCCGTCGGAACCGAAGTAATTGAACATCTCACGGCCCGGCGCCTGGCTCACCGGATAACCGACGACGATCATGTCGTAGTCACGGTTGCGCACGCGGTTGGTGTATTGCGCGGTATCGACCTGACGGATATCGAAACCGATGCCGATCTGTGCCAGGTTGCGCTTGAACGGCAACAGCAAGCGCTCGAAACCTTTCTGGCCATTGAGAAAGGTGAATTGCAGCGGCTCGCCGGCAGCGTTGACCAGTCGATCGCCGCGGGGTTTCCAGCCGGCGGCCTCCAGCAGTTTCAACGCCTGCAACTGCTGCGCGCGAATATTGCCGCTACCGTCGGTGCGCGGCGCTTCGAACACCTGGCTGAACACTTCGTCGGGGATCTTGCCGCGCCAGGGTTCGAGGATTTTCAGTTCCTCGACGTCCGGCAATTCAGTGGCCGACAGCGCGCTATGGGAAAAGAAACTGCGCTGACGCAAGTACATGCTGCGCATCATCTGCCGGTTGCTCCATTCAAAGTCCCAGAGCATGGCAATCGCCTGGCGCACCCGGCGGTCCTGAAACATCGGCTTCTGCAGGTTGAACACGAACCCCTGGGCACCTTGCGCAGCGCCCGGTGCGAGGTGTTCGCGCAGCAGCTTGCCCTGCTCCAGCGGCGCACCGGCATAGCCGATGGTGTAACCGGTGGCAGAAAACTCGCGGTTGTAATCGAACCCGCCGGCCTTGAGCACTTGCCGTGACACGTCGGTGTCGGCAAAGAACTCCACGCTCAGCTGATCGAAGTTGTAGAGCCCGCGAGTGATCGGCAAATCCCTGGCCCACCAGTTCTTGATCCGCTGGAACTTCACGCTGCGCCCGGCATCCACCGCGCTGATCCTGTACGGTCCGCTGCCCGGCGGAATCTCGAATCCGCCGCCTTCGGCAAAGTCCCGCGTGCGCCACCAGTGTTCAGGCAAAACGGGCAGCACCGCCAGATCCAGCGGCAAGGTGCGGCTGTCGTTGTTCTTGAACACGAAGCGCACCTGGGTGGGTGACTCGACCTGCACTTCGGCGACATCGCGGAACTGCTGTCGGTACTTCAGGCTGCCCTTGGTGATGAACAGTTCAAAGGTGTAGCGCACGTCCTCGGCGGTGATCGGCGCGCCGTCTTCGAAGCGCGCCTTTGGGTCGAGATAGAAACGCACCCAACGTCGATCCGCATCCAGTTCCATTCGCTGCGCCACCAGACCATAGACGCTGTAGGGTTCATCCTTGCTGCGATAAGCCAGCGGCGCGTATAGCCAGCCATCGACTTCGGCGACACCGGTGCCTTTGTCGACGTAGGGAATCAGGTGATCGAACGGACCGCTTTCCAGCGAGGAACGCCGCAGGCTGCCGCCTTTGGGCGCATCGGGATTGACGTAGGCCAGATGCTGGAAATCCGCGGCGTATTTCGGGGCTTCGCCGTAGACCGTGAGGGCGTGTCGGGGCTGCGCAAATATCGCCGGGCTCAGCAAAAGACATACACCCAGCAAAGTGATTCGGGAGAACATGGTCAGATCCTTCAACCCCGCGCCCGCCTGATTGTGATGTGCAACAGGCGGGCATTTTTTATAGGGCCGGTTTTAGAACGATGGGTTACTAAAACCGGCACTGACTGGTCATCTCAGAACTTGTAGTTGACCCGCGTGTACAACGTCCGCCCGAACGGGTCACCGTATTTCGGGTCGTAGCCGCTCTGGAACGTGTAGGTCTGATTACTGAATGGCGGCTCGCGATCGAACAGGTTTTTCACGCCCAGCGTCACCGCCAGTGTCTTGCGCCAGGTGTAGGTGCCGGCCGCATCCCAGACGTTGTACGAACCGACGTAGTCGTGGGTTTCGCGATCCGAGTCGTGATAACCGCTGGTGTAGCGGTTGGTCAGGCTCGCGCCGAACGGGCCGTAGTTCCAGCTGCCGGTCAGGCTGTGACGCCAGCGGGCCACCGCGCCGGCCGACGCGAAGTCGCCACCCCGAAAATCGCCAAGCTTGTCGATGAAGTCGCCCTTGAGTTGCTGCTGATACTCGTAACGACTGACATAGGTCCCTTGCAGAGCAATGCCGAAATCGCCGTACGGCGTGCTCGGCAGGCGATAGTCGAAACTGACGTCAACGCCGTTGGTCTTGATCTTGCCGAGGTTGGCCAGGCCGGTGACAACGTGATCGATGGAGCCGTCGGGCTTGCGGATCAAACGCTCCGGATACAGTTCCGGGCTCTCGAACACCGCCGACTCGGGGAACTCGGCGATCTGGTTGGCGATGCTGATCCACCAGAAGTCCAGCCCGGTGGTCAGGCGGTCGAAGGGCTGATAAACGAAACCGAGGGTGACGTTGCGAGCCGTTTCCGGACTCAGGTCAGTATTGCCGCCCGTGGTGCGGTTGAACTGCTGGGCGCAGTCGCGGTTGGCAATGCCGCCGTTGCTCGGATTGCCACCGGCACACAGACGCGGGTCGTTGTAATTGGCGTTGGTGAAAGTGGTGAAGTTCGGGTTGTAAAGTTCGTAAAGCGACGGCGCACGGAAACCTTCGCTGTAGGCACCGCGAACCACCAGTTCCTTGAACGGCTGGAAGCGGAACGAATACTTGGGGTTGGTAGTGCTGCCGAAATCGCTGTACTTGTCGTGCCGAACCGCAGCGGACAGTTCCAGACTGTCGAGCACCGGCACATTGACCTCGGCGTATTGCGCCGAGACGCTGCGATCCCCTGACACACTGCCATTGGGGTCCACACCGAGGCTCTGCACATCGCCGGCAAACGCGGCGAAGTCCTGATGAAAATCTTCCTTGCGATACTCGCCACCCAACGCAAGCGCCGAAGGACCGGCGCCGAACCAGTCGCCAATCTCGCGGCTGACGCGACCATCGATCGCCTTCACCCTGCCCACGGCTGTCGCGTAATCGCCGTCCACAGCGTTGGCCGCCAGCAATGCTGAACCGGCAGCATTCTGCGGGCCGAACGGGTTGATCACGCCGCTGGCGATGCCCTGGCTGACGGCCCGATCATTCACGTAACCGCTGCGAATGGTATTGACCACTTTGTTCTGGTTGTAGGAGGCGCCCAGATTGTAGTCCCAGCCCGCCAGCGCACCGTCGAAACTCAGCAGCAGGCGCTGGCCGGTGTTGTCGTCTTCGTGGCGGCGGGCGCCGACAGCGGTTTCACGCCAGTTCACATCTACCGGTTGCGTCGGATCGAGGTCGAAACCGCTCGGCCCGGGGGTGATGCCGTTGCCCGGATAGAACGCCGTGCCGGGATTGACCTGGTTGCCCATCAACGTGCCGGGGCCGATCTGGGTTTGGTTTTCATTGCGCGCCCAGAAGTATTCGAGGCTGACATTGTGATCGTCCGACAGCTTGCCGGTGGCTTTGGCGAAGGCCGACGTTTTTTCGGTTTCCGGCACCAGGTCGAGGTAATTCCACAGGCTCTGGCGGCAGATGCCGTTACGCAACAGCAAGCCTGGCGCGTTGCATCCGGAACCGGTCAGCGGGTTGGTGGCGTTGCGGCCCTGGCTCCAGTTGGCGGGTGATGCTGTGCCGGACGTGTAATCAAGCCCCCGTCCGGGCTGGTAGTTGTAGGTGTAATCACGATCTTCGGCGGCCAGCCGTTGCTGCTTGTCGTAACTCACGACGCCGAAGACGTTGAAGCGATCGTCCTGCAAATCACCGAAACCCCAACTGCCGCTGAAGTTGCGGCTTTCACCGCCGCCGGAATGGGTAGGCGTGTCGTAGCTGGTGCTGATCTGGCCTTCGGTGAGGCTGGTTTTGGTGATGAAGTTGATCACCCCGCCGATCGCATCGGTGCCGTACAGCGCCGAAGCACCGTCGCGCAGAACCTCGACCCGGTCGATGGCGGCGAACGGAATGGTATTGAGATCCACGCCTGAACCATTGATCGCATTGGTCGCGTTGTTACTCAAGCGGCGCCCGTTGAGCAGCACCAGCGTCTTGTTCGGCCCGATACCGCGCAGGTCCGCGTAGGACGCCCCGCCGCTGCTCGAACCCACCGAGCGCCCGGAACCGACGGAGGACTGGTTGGCGGAGATCCGGCTGACCAGTTCCTCAGTCGTCGTCACACCTTGCTTTTGCAATTCTTCCACCCGAAGGATGGTGACCGGTACGGCGGTTTCGGCATCGACGCGGCGGATCGCTGTGCCGGTGACTTCTACGCGTTGCAGTTGGGTCGTCGGCTCGGTTGCCGTGCTGTCGGCGGCGACAGCCGGCAACGTATTGATTGCCAGCAGCAAGGCCAGGCTCAAACGGGATTTAACGGGTGAAAAATGAATCATGAAAAGCCATCCCTGCGTTCTGGTTTATGCAGGGATGTGCGATGGAGGATGGCGATTTATAGGGCGCGATTTAGACCGTTGGGTACTGAGGTTATGCAAAATGCGGCATGGCGATTCATCAGACCAATGCCATTTCCCTGAGTAAACGGGTATCGAGGCCGAACCGCTCCTGCGAGACCATCCTGAACTGCCCTTCTGCCAGTTCACAACTCACCAGTAGATTCCACGAGTAGCGGGTCGCTGCCGACGGGATCAGCACGAATGGATGCTCCGCCAATAACGCGTCAGCGAACAATCGCTGATTGGGCGAAGGCCGTGCAGGGCTCAGCCAGTAAGGATTCGGTACCTCTTCGGGCTGCACGATTTTGACCTTCGCATTGTTGATGACTTCGAAACACGTCAAAACGTAAGGTTCGCGGTCCAGGTCATCGAAACTGCGGTTGGCTGCCACCTCCAGAATGGCCGAGGACGGATCGACCGATGCATAGACGACGCGTCGTCCGGGTCTATTCCATCGACCGCCTCTCAGCTTTGATCCCATTCCGCTGTCCCACGTTCTTCCATAAACCTCGCGATCCAGCCGCCATGCATACCAATGCTCGTCCCAGGGCAATGGGTTCATGGATAAACCCCATAGATAAGCTGCCCCAGATACTGCTCCACCATCTGAAAGCCCAGTGGGTGTCGGGTCAACTCCAGGGGAACACGACCGTGAAAATAGGTGGATGGATTCTGCATCCAGGCCTCCGCCCGAGGCTGCCCACCGAAGGCCTCGATGGCCAACTCCAGCACCAGTGCATATTGGTAGGCGATGACGCTCTGCTGGGGGTCAAGACGTACCGGCTTGCCTTCTTTCAACAGGCGCCGAACCGTTCTGACAGACTTGCCAGTGATGCGCCGGACCATCTCGCCTTGCTGGTAAAGCGCGGAGGTCGAAAGCATGTCGACGACGTCGCTCAACTCGAAGCCTTCATCGGTCAGGTGAACGATCAGCATCGCGTCATCACCGATGTTCCGGCCATGCACAAGCAAATCGACAGGTTTGCCCTCCACCTTCTTCAAGCCCGCCAACCGGGGTACTTTGGCACTGGGCAACGCGACATCCTCCTTGGGGCACCTGGCACAATCGTTGCGCCATTGATGACGAGCGGAATAAGCAGGCGTTTCGTATTCGAGGTGTGCAGTTCGCATGATCCATCCATTATCAGAGGCCTTAACGTCCAGGCCGATTGCGACTTCAATGTCAAAGCCGATGCTATAGATCATGCTTCCGACGACCAACCTGAAAAAGTCGTCGGAAATATCCCTGATTTCTCGCGAAACCTTCTTGTTTCCGTAGGACGATACCGACCACAGAGACTCAGCTCCCGAAGTGATAACTCACATCCAGCCACCACTGCCGTCCATACGGGTCGTAGTTGCCGGTGGGGTAATAAGGCCAGCCTGCGGAGTCGTCATGCTTGACCTGATTGAGCACGTTGTTCACGGTCAGCCCGACGCTCGCCCGGTCGTTCAAGCGGTAACGCGCACTGGCGTTGAATACTGTCCACGGAGACAGACGCCCGTCGCCCGCGCCGTTGGTGACCGAACCATAGCGAATGCCCATCAGCGTCGCCGTGGCCTTCTGGTACTCCCAGGTCAGGCTGGCGTTGACCTTGCTGCGCCAGTCGTAGTTGCTGCGCGAGGTGCGCAAGTCCTGGGTCGGGGCCTCGTCCGATTCCTTGTAGAAGTGCGATAAAACCAGGGTGTAACCCAGCGCCGAACTGAACGCTCCGTACTGCCCGGCACCCCAACGAATGTTGCTCTTGAAATCGAGTCCGCTGACCCGCTCGCTGGCGGCGTTGATCGCATTCACCCGCACTCGCTGCAACTGGTTGGGATCGATGGCGGCATTGCCGGGATTGCGATCGACGCGGGCCAGCGTCGACTGACAGTTGGCCGAGTTGATGTCTTGAGTGCCGTTACGGCATTCGTTCTCTTCCTGCAACAGACGGTTTTCATCGACGGTGGTCAGCAAATCATCGATCTCCACCCGCCAGAAGTCGGTAGAGAAATCGAAGTTGCGGAACGGCGACCAGACGAACCCGTAAGTCCAGGATTTGCCGCGCTCGGATGCCAGATCCGCCGTACCGCTCTGGGTGTAGTTGACCCGCCCGCGATCACAGGCGCCCTCCACACCCTGGCTGCAACCGTAGTAATCGATCTGGGCCGGGTAGTAGCCGTTGCTGTCGGACTGGTAGATGTAGTTCAGGTCCGGCGCCCGGAAACTGGTGCCGTAGCTGCCGCGCAGCAGCAGGCTGGTGACCGGTCGCCATTCCAGACCGAGGTTGTAGGTTTTCTGCTGCTCGGTGCGACCACTGAATTTGTACTGGTCCCAGCGCCCCGCCGCAGTTGCCAGCACCGTGTCGGTGACTGGAATGCTGAACTCACCGCCGGCTGCGTAACGCTTGCGCGAACCGCCGGAGCCTTGCGCCGGCGTCACGCCGTAAAAGCTGCCGTCGTTGAGGCTGTCGTCCGGATCGATGCGGTATTCCTGCTTGCCCGCCTCCAGCACGCCGGCAAATCCGACCGGGCCGGCGGGCAGGTCGAACAGATCGCCATTGACCGAGGCGTTGTAACTGGTGGATACCGACTTGCTGCTCTGGGTCAGGTTGCCGCGAAACTGCTGCCATTCCTCAGGCGTCAACGGCCGGTCGAGGCGCGAGGCGTCCGGTGCGAACACCGGATAACCGTCACGGGTGCCGAGCTGCGGGCCGAGATAAAAGTCCTGAATCGACGACAGCGGCGTATAGCGCGTGGTGCGCACGCTTTTGTATTCCGAGCGGTTGGCCGCCAGGTCAAAACGCCAGCCGCTGTCGGCGATCTTGTCCGAAAGCCCCAACGTGCCGGTCCATGAGGTGTCGCGCCATTTGCTGTTGTTGCTGGTGCGCCCGCCGATTTCCTCTTCACCGAAGCGGCGATACCAACGCTCCAGATTGCCACTGTTCCGGTTGATGAAATCCGGCGACGTAAAAGTCGGGCCACGGGTGTTGTTCTGGATATGATCGAGGCCGTACATCAGGTCAGCGAACACTTGACCGCTGTCACTGAAATGCCAGGTACCGCGGGTGTAGCCGTCATAATTTTCCTTTTGCGTCTGGATCGTCCAGTAATCGTTGTACATCTGGTCGGTGCGGCAACGTCCGCCGTTGTTGAACAGCTTGTTGTCGAACGTGCCTTGATAAGCGCCGCAGCCCGGCCCCAGATAACGGTTGCGGGTCAAGTCACGACGGTAGCCGACATCCGCCAGCGGACCGCTCTGCATGAAGCCGCGATCATCGGCCCAGATCGGGTCGCGGTTGGTCAGCTCAAGTCCGAACAACCCGTCGAAATCGCCCCAACTGCCGCCGCCGCTGATTTGCAGCCGCCGGTTGTCACCGCCGCCACGCTCGCTGGTGCCGCCCTTGAGGTTGACGTCGACGCCATTGATCTTGTCCTTGAGGATGATGTTGACCACCCCGGCAATCGCATCCGAACCGTAGATCGCCGAGGCGCCGCTGCTGAGGATTTCGATGCGGTCGATGATCGCCGACGGAATGTTCGCAAGGTTGGTGAAGTTGACCTTGCCGTCGTACGGCGTCGGGTAATCAGCGACCCGCCGACCATTGATCAGCACCAGCGTGTGGTTGGGCCCGAGCCCGCGCAGGTTGAGGGCGCTGGCCGCCGGTTGCCAGGTGTTGCCATAGTCTTCGCCCTGGGTCATGCCGGTGTTCTGGGTTTGCGTGGCGAGGGCGTCATAGACGTTCTTGTAGCCCCTCGCTTCCATTTCTTCATGGGTGATGACGTTGACGGGTGTCGCGCCATCGCTCTGCGCCCGGGCGATCCGCGAGCCGGTGACCGTAACTTTTTCCATGCGGTAATCGGCGTTGCCGGCAGGCGCCACAGCGGCGGCCTTGACGGGCACGGCGCTTGGCGCATCGGCCTGACGAATGCTCAGACCTTGAGTGCCCTGCTCGACTTGCAGACCGCTGCCGAGCAAGGCTTTCTCCACCGCTTGCCGCCCTCCCAATGCGCCGCGCACCGCACCGCTGCGCTTGCCCTGAACCAGATTCTGATTGAAGGAAATCGGCACGCCGGTCTGGCGCGAGATATCCAGCAGCACCTCGTCGAGCGCACCTGGGGCGATGTCGAAAGTGAACACTTGTGCGGCAGCGTCTTGCGCCAGAACGGCCGAAGGAACGATGCCTGTCGCCAGCGCGGCGGCCAGCGTCAGGAGGGGTAATTGTTGTTTGAATGAGAACATCGAGGGGCTTCCCTGTTGAAGGCGTCTGCAGGGAATGAGCAGCGGGCCGACGCTTTTTATAGGGTGGCGGATAGACCGGGAAGTTATGGTTTTATAACCGCGCTTCGACGCTCACCCAGTACGGGTTGTGCCAGGTGACACGGATCGGCAGGGAACGCTCAAGCAATTGCAGCGTGCGGTCACTGTCGTCCAGCGGAAAAAGACCGCTGAGGCGTAAACCGGCGACCTCGGGGCTCAGGTGCAGGATGCCGCGACGGTAGTTGCGCAGGCTGTCGATGACTTCACTCAAGGGGCGGTCGCGCACTTCGAGACGACCCTGAACCCAGGCACTTTCCTGTCCCTTGCTGCGTTCCAGAGAGAGGGTTTGCCGTTCGTTGAACAACAGGCTTTCGCCCGCCTCCACCACCTGTCGCGCGCCGCTGGCGGTTACGACTTCGACCTGGGAATGCAGCATCACCAGCCGCGTCGCATCTTCTGCGCGCTGTACCAGAAATGTCGTGCCGAGTGCGCGCATCCGTCCGTGGCCGGTTTCGACCACGAAGGGCCGGGCCGGATTTTTCGCCACATCGACCAACAGTTCACCGCTGCGCAAATCCAGCAACCGCTCGACGCTATCGAATCGCGGCACTACGCGGCTGCGGGCGTTGAGTGTCAGAGCGCTGCCATCCTCCAATGTGAATGCACGTCGCTCGCCTGTTCCGGTGGACAACTCGCCAGCCTCCGGCAGCCAGCCATAACGACGGCCGAGCAGACCGGCCAGCACCGCGATACCGATCACGCTCAGGCTGCCGCTGATAAACCGGCGACGGCTGGACGGTGCATTGAGGCTGTGCAACAGACTTTCACGGGGCACCCCGCGCAAATCCGAATGGCGCAACAGGCTCAGCCCTCCACCCATCTGCTCGATGATCTGCTGGTGCCTTGGATCCGCCGCACGCCAGGCTTCGAACGCTGCACGCTCCTGCAGGCTGACGTCCCCCGACTGCAACAGCGCCATCCATTGTGCGGCTTCATCGATCAGCGTTTCGTCCGGTCTCATGCCTGCATCGCCTGATAGCAACGCTTGAAGGCTTCGACCATGTATTGCTGCACACGGCTGGTGGACACGCCGAGGTGTTCGCCGATTTCGCTGTAGGTCAGGCCATCGAGTTGATGGTAGAGAAACGCAGCCTTGGCCTTGGCCGACAGACCGTTGAGCAAGCGATCCACCGCCAGCAGCGCTTCGATCACCAGCGCCCGTTCTTCGGGTGACGGATGCACCGGCTCCGGTGCCAACGCCAGGCTCTGCAGATAGGCGCGCTCCAGATCCTGCCGTCGCCAGCCTTCATAGACCAGCCGCCGGGCAATCGTGGTCAACAGCGCGCGCGGCTCGCGAATGGCCAGCGGATCGGGCAGCGCCAGCACCCGCAGAAACGTTTCCGAAGCAATGTCCTGTGCACTGTGCGGGCAACCGAGGGTACGGCTGACTGCGGCGCATAACCATCGGTAGTCCTTTTGGAACATCTGCCCGATGACCTGGTAATGCGGGTTGTGACTCCCCATGCCTTGCTCCCTGAAAACGGGCTCCACCCGCTGCGAAAATCCATGGATACGCCGGGATCGTCCGGCGTTGATCAGGGCTGCGACTGTGCAATAGCGTCGCGGACATTTGAAGTAATAAAAAATCAGGATATGCAAACCATTGAGCATAAGGCGTTTTATCGCCACGGCAACATTGGCTGACACAACGTTGATCTCGATCAGTGGCGCCCGCCACGCCAATCTCTAACCTTGCGCCTCCATCGATAGCCACGGACGGCTCACCGGGAGCTGCGGCTGACCTTTCAAGGAAGAGCAATCATGCGATCACTCAACATCATTCTTTTGTCTTCGGCGTTCAACGGTCTGACTCAACGTGCCTGGCTGGATCTGCGCCTGGCCGGGCATTCGCCCAGTGTGGTGCTGTTCACCGATGAAGCCGCCGTGTGCGAGCAGATCGAAAACAGCGGCGCCGATCTGGTGATCTGCCCGTTCCTCAAGGACCGCGTCCCCCATGCACTGTGGAGCAACCTTCAGCGTCCGGTGGTGATCATTCATCCCGGCATCGTTGGCGATCGCGGTGCCAGCGCACTGGACTGGGCCATCATGCGCGAACTGCCGACCTGGGGCGTGACGGCCCTGCAAGCCGTCGAGGAAATGGATGCCGGGCCGGTCTGGGCCACCTGCGAATTCAACCTGCCGGCAGGCCTGCGCAAATCCGAGCTGTACAACGGCCGGGTCGCCGACGCGGCAATCCGTTGCATACGCGAAGTGGTGGAAAAATTCATCGACGGTTTTGTTCCGGTGCCCCTGGACTACACCGATCCCAAGGTTCGCGGCTGCCTGCAACCGAACATGAAGCAGGATGACCGCACCTTCAGCTGGCACGACTGCTCGCGCTTCATCAAACGCTGCATCGACGCGGCGGACGGCCAGCCCGGCGTGCTCGCCAGCCTCGCCGGCGGTCAGTATTACGTGTACGACGCACACCTCGATCAGCGCACCGGCATCCCCGGCAAGATCCTCGCGGTACACGACGACGCCGTGCTGGTGGCCACCGGTGATCACAGCCTGTGGATCGGCTCGCTGCGACGCAAACCGCAACCGGGCGAAGAAACCTTCAAGCGTCCGGCGCGACATGTGCTGGCCGGGCAACTGGCGGATGTACCGGTGCTGGACTGGTCAATCGCCAATGCGCCGTTCAGTGACGAAGCGTATCAGCCGATCCGTTACCGCGAATCCGGACACGTCGGCGAGCTGACGCTGGAGTTCTACAACGGCGCCATGAGCACCGAACAGTGCCAGCGCATGGTCGAAGCGCTGCGCTGGGCCAAATCCCGTGACACCCGGGTGCTGCTGGTCAAAGGTGGGCGCGGCAGTTTCTCCAACGGTGTGCATCTGAACGTGATTCAGGCCGCCGAAGACCCGGGCGTCGAAGCCTGGGCCAATATCCAGGCCATCGACGACGTCTGTGCAGAGTTGCTCAGCGCGCGGCAACTGGTGGTCAGCGGGATCACCGGCAATGCCGGCGCCGGTGGCGTGATGCTCGCGCTGGCGGCGGATATCGTGTTCGCCCGTGCCGATATCGTGCTCAACCCGCATTACAAGAGCATGGGCCTGTACGGCTCGGAATACTGGACCTACAGCCTGCCCCGCGCCGTCGGGCCGGCCATGGCCGAACAACTGACCCAGGCCTGCCTGCCGGTCAGTGCTGCGCAGGCGTTGCAACTGGGCATGATCCAGGAAGTCGGCCCGCGCTGCCCGGACGAATTTGGCCTGTGGTTGCTGCAACGGGCCAACGCGGCGCTGACCGATCCGACGTATGCGGCGGTGCGCGAACGCAAGCTGCGGGTCGATCACGAGTTGATCCGCCAATGCCGCGAGACCGAGCTGCAAGAGATGCAGGAAGACATGCTCTACAACCGCAATCAGTTTGCCGAGAAGTGCCGCAATTTCGTGTACAAGCGCAAGACGTGCTGCACGCCGGCGCGGTTGGTGGAGGATTGGGCGCGGGTGCGTGAGGCTGAGTTGGCCGGTTGAATCCCGATGCAGGTTCGCGATTGCCCGATGACGTGATCGCGAACCTGCACCTACAATGCCGGCACCTCAACCACCGGCCCGCCCATGGACATCGACCTCGCCCGCACTTTTCTGGAAATCGTCCGCCACGGCAGTCTCGCGGCAGCGGCGGAAAAACTGTTCATCACCCAGACGGCAGTCACCGCCCGGGTCCAGAAACTCGAAAGCCAGTTGGGCAGCACACTGTTCGTGCGCAACCGTGCCGGTGCGCGTCTGACCGCCAACGGCGAGGCCTTCGTGGTCTACGCCAATCAACTGGTGCAGACCTGGGAAGCCGCCCGCCGCGACTTGCCGCTGCCCGAAGGCTACGACAACGTGCTGCACATCGGCGGTGAGGTCAGCCTGTGCAACCCGTTGATGCTCAGTTGGGCTGCCGAGCTGCGGGAAAAAATCCCCAGCCATGCCCTGCGCATGGACATCCGTGACGGCGAGAATCTGCTGCGCCAGCTCGAACTTGGCGTGCTCGATGCCGCCCTCGTCTACCAACCGGAATACTGGCCGGGACTGCAGGTCGAGCAAGTGCTGGAAGAAAAACTGATTCTGGTCCGCACGCCGAACCGCCCCGCTCCCTACGTGTACATCGACTGGGGCAGCGACTTCCGCCGCCAGCACGATGCCGCACTGCCGGAAAAAGCCAAGGCCGCCCTGAGCTTCAACCTCGGCCCGCTGGCCCTGCAATACATTCTGGAGAACGGCGGCAGCGGCTACTTTCGCACCCGAGTGGTGCGCACTTACCTGGAAAGCGGCGCGCTGGAAGTGGTGACCAAAGCCCCGGAATTCGGTTATCCGACCTATCTCGTCTACTCCCGTGACCGCGACTCGGCGACCCTGCAACAGGCGTTCGACCTGCTGCGCGAAGTCATCAGGGCCGATGACGACTGGTCGCAGCGCTGGAACCCGTTGAGCTGACGGCCACTTTGCACCGGAGCATGGCCGTTGTGTCGTCAAGGCAGGCCCTGCATAAACGGCGGGATCGGCTAATCTGCCGGGATAACGACAATATCCGCAGGTGACCGCAGTGAGGCAGACCACCGAGGCATTTCGCAGCCGCTACCGTGCGGCGATTCATCCGCTGTACAACCCGTGGCTGCACGGCGCCTTCGTGCTGCTGTTCGGCGTGCTGGCCATCGGCGCGTTCTGGAGCAGCGTGCAGCAGGTGCGTGCGCTGGAATGGTTGACGGTGCCGCTGACTTTGCTGTTCTTCAATTTCGGTGTGTACGTGGTGCATCGCCACCTCGGGCATCACAAAAAAGCCTTCGCCAGGATGTTCTACGCCCGCCATGCCGGCGACCATCACAGTTTTTTCACCCCCGGCCACATGACCTGGGACAGCGCCCGCGACTGGCGGGTGATCCTGTTTCCGGCATGGCTGATCGTGGTACACACCCTGGTGATTACCCTGCCCCTGTGGTGGCTGTTCGCACAGGTCAACGCCAATGTCGCCGGACTCTTCGGCGGCTGCATGGTGCTGGGTTATCTGATCTATGAGGTGTTCCACGCCTGTGAGCACCTGCCGCAAGAGCATCCCCTGAGCCGTCTGCCGTGGATTCGTCAGATGCGTCGTCTGCACGAATTGCACCATCGCCGCGAACGCATGCAGGAGCGCAATTTCAATATCGTCTTGCCGCTGATGGATTACCTGTTCGGCACCCTCTACTGGGAGCCGGAGCCCATCCCGCTGACTGACCCGAGACTCTCCATGACCCGCATGCAGCACCCGATCGACATTACCGGCGAGCCGATTGCCGTTCTCGCCTACGCCGCCACGGTCAGCCGCTGGCCGGAGTGGCATCCGTCTTCGCTGAAGATCGACGGCCCTGCCGGCCCGCTGCATGCCGGCGCGCGTTTCGAGGAAGACATTCACGCCGGTGGCCGCGAAGGGCATCTGAGCTGGGAGGTGACCGAATACCTGCCGGGCCGGCGCTGGTGTGCCCGGGCCCAGGGCGATCATGGTCTGTCCCTGCTGCTGACCTATGAGTGCTCGGCCCAAAGCGATGGCACGCGATTCGTACGTACGCTGGATTACCGGTTCGAAAGCCTGGGCATGCGTATCGCCAATCAGCTGTTGCTCAAGCGTCGTATCGAACGCGAGTCGGCCGCCTCGATGCTGGCCCTGCGCGACAGGGCGACCCGACACCTTTCACTCGCAGGGGCCCACGTGTGAAGCTGCGCCATCTGATCCTGCTGCCGGTGATGCTGATTCTGGCCTTCCTGCTGCTGATGCCGACCAAAGTCGAGCCCGTGACGTGGACGCCACAAGCGGCCCCGTCGCTCTCCGAAGGCCTTTATGCGGACAATCAGCGTCTCAAAGGTTTAAAGCAGGTGGGCCCGAGTGACATCGAAGGTCCGGAGGCCCTGCTGCTGGAAAACGACTTTCTGATCACCGGCCTGCACGACGGGCGCCTGCTTCGCACCAGCCTCGACGGCCAGCAACGCCAGGTGCTCGCCGACACGGGCGGGCGGCCGCTCGGGCTGGCGCGGCATCCCAATGGTTTGCTGGTGATTGCCGACGCCGTGAAAGGCTTGCTGTCCCTCGATGCCCAGGGCCGGCTGACCGCGCTGACGACTGAAGCCAACGGGCTGAAATTCGGTTTCACCGACGATGTGGCCATCGACAAGTCCGGGCATTACGCCTACTTCAGCGATGCCAGCAGTCGCTGGGGCTACGGCCACGACGGCGAAGCGATCATCGAGCATGGTGGCGACGGTCGCTTGCTGCGCTATGACTTCCAGAGCGGCAAGACCAGTGTCCTGCTGGACAGGCTGGAGTTCGCCAACGGCGTCACCCTCGGCCCGGATGACGCCTATGTGCTGGTCAATGAAACCGGCGCTTACCGCATCAGCCGCTACTGGTTGAGCGGACCGAAGGCCGGCACTCACGACTTGTTCATCGACAACCTGCCGGGGCTGCCGGACAACCTCGCCTTCAATGGTCGCGACCGCTTCTGGGTGGCGCTGTACACGCCTCGCAATCCGCTGCTCGATGGCACCGCCGGACACCCGTTCGTGCGCAAGATGATCGTGCGGGCCATGACGGTGCTGCCCAAACCGGTGGAGAAGCGCGCCTTTGTCCTGGGACTGGACCCGGACGGCAAAGTGATCGCCAATCTGCAGGATGGCGGCCCTGGCAACTACTCGCCGATCACCACGGCGCGCGAATATGGCGACTGGCTGTATTTCGGCTCGCTCAAGGCGACGCACATGGCGCGGATGCCGCTGGAGGCTGCCTTGAAGTGAACCCCGACCGGCGATAGCGGGCAGTCAGTTGCCGGATCGATCGAATTTTTCGGGATCTTCGTCTTCCGGCAAATCGTCTTCCGTCGGCTCTGCCTCGGGATTCGCAGTCGTGTGTGCCGGGCTGTTGGGTTCGGGATGGGTGGGAACCGGGTCGAATGCGCCCTGCTCTTCACTGGGGAATCGGGGATCGCTCATGAGGCACCTCGCAAGGGAGTCGATGACAATGGACTCTGAGCTTTCGAGGTGCCGATCGCGGGAATCGTTTCAATTGATCCGCCCGGCGGCCGGGAGATCGACCATGGGTCAGAGATGCGGCTGCAATTGCGCGACAATCTGATCCTTGACGTACACGCGGGTTTCTTTCAGCTTGCGCAAGACATCGTCGCTCGGCGCATTCGATGTTGCGTTTTCAGCCTCGACGACGTCTTTGTCCGCCAGCAGGTATTTGTTGATCAGTGCATCCAGATGCGGGTCCTGAGAGCGTATCTGCTGGATCTTTTCCTTCGTGATGTTCAGATCCTGATAAAGATCGTGGGGAACCGGCATAAAACACCTCCATAATTGATCGATGGCGAGCGCCACTGATTGCGCTACCGGCTCCAGAATGGCCCGTCCGCCCCCCTTCTGTCGACCCCTGCGGCAAACCGGCGACAGCCGTTCGTCGCCCTGACGCAAATACGATAAAACCTTCCTTCACCCGCTTCCCTCCATTGAATGACACCCACAAAAACCTGCGTGGAGAAACATCAATGGACGGATTCAACCTGCGTCACCTTGCCCTCGCCATCGCCTTGAGCACCGGCGTGAGCGGTGCTTTCGCCGCCACCTCCAACAGCTTTGTCGATAACGCGGCGGCCGGCGGCATCGCCGAGATCGAAACCAGTCGTCTGGCGCTGGAAAAGAGTCAGTCGGCGGACATCAAGGATTTCGCCAACATGATGATCACCGACCACAGCAAGGCCAACGATGAACTGGCGGCCATTGCCCAGGCCCACGACATCAAGGTCCCGGATTCCACCACCCTGGTGAAACAGGCCAAGGAGAAAATCCTCGACATGCGTGATGAATCCTTCGATGCGGCCTACGCCAACAATCAGGTCAAGGCTCATGAGGAAACCATCGAGCTGTTCAAGAAAGAAGCCAATACCGTGACCGACGACAAGGTCAAAGGCGCCAGCGAATTGAAGGGTTTCGCCCAGAAGATGCTCCCGGCTCTGGAAAAACACCTCGCTGCGGCCAAGGAACTGCAGGCCAAACACCCAAGCAAATAAGCCCAGACACACGAAAAGGCCGTATCCGGTGGATACGGCCTTTTCGTTTGCGCCACTTGCCAGCCCCCCAGCCGTGAAAAGTCCGCCCCCGTCCTCCACGCCGACTAGAGTTACTCGAGCGTTGCTTGCGGCAAATCAAAAAAATCCCTGGCGCAACGAACAACTATTTCAAACGGCAAATGTCATTGATTTCGCGCCGGGCATTTCTTTTGCACCGGCCCCCATTCGCGAAGGAGCAAGACCCCCATGGCAGCACTGCAGAACAGCACATTCGATGCAATGAAGAACAAACAGGCACAGCTGCTGGGTGAATGGATACAAAACATGGAGGACAGCGGCGCCACCCGCCACCTCAAGGAACAGGAAGTGCTGCAACAGACCACTGAGTTCCTGCAGCTGGTGGTCGATGGAATGGCCAGAAACAACGGCACCGACATCTACGCCCCCGACTGGGAAACCACCCGTCACTTCCTCGAACGGCTGTCCCACAGTCGGGCCCTGCTCGGCCAGGACTCGCAACAGACCGCCAGCTTCATCTTCGCGCTGAAAGGCCCGCTGTTTGCCTTGTTGCAAAGCCATTACCGGGAACAACCGGCATTGCTCGCCGAACAGCTTTGGGAAATCTCCGAACTCCTCGACGCCTTCGGCCTGCACACCGTGCGCACCTTCCAGAAATCCCGTGAAGCGGTGATCAAGCGCCAGCAGGAAGAACTGCTGGAACTGTCGACCCCGGTGGTCAAACTCTGGGAAGGCGTCCTCGCCCTGCCGATGATCGGCACTCTGGATTCGCAACGCACTCAGGTTGTCATGGAGTCGTTGCTGCAACGCATCGTCGAGACCGGTTCGGAAATCGCCATCATCGACATCACCGGCGTGCCGACCGTCGACACTCTGGTGGCCCAACACCTGCTCAAGACCGTGACCGCGATTCGCCTGATGGGTGCCGATTGCATCATCAGCGGCGTGCGTCCGCAGATCGCCCAGACCATCGTCCACCTCGGCCTCGACCTGCAAGGCGTGGTGACCAAGGCCAATCTGGCCGACGCGCTCAAAGTGGCCCTGACCCGCCTGGGTGTCAGCCTGAACAAGACGGCTTGAGCATGGAACGTATCCCGATTCTCCAGATGGGCGACTTTCTGCTCGTGACCATCCAGGTCGACATGCATGACCAGCTCGCCCTGACCCTGCAGGACGATCTGTCCGAGCGCATCAGCAAGACTTCCGCGCGCGGCGTGTTGATCGATATCTCGGCGCTGGACATGGTCGACTCGTTCATCGGTCGAATGATCGGCACCATCTCCGGCCTGTCGAAAATCATGGACGCCGAAACCATGCTGGTGGGCATGCAACCGGCCGTGGCGATCACGCTGGTTGAGCTGGGCCTGAACCTGCCGGGTGTCAGCACGGCGTTGAATGTCGAGCGCGGCATGAAACTGCTGCAGGAACGAGTACGCCAGCAATGACCGTGCGCAGCAGTGGTACGCAATCGATTCACATCGAACAGGACGTGGTGCTGGCCCGGCAGACGGCGCGCAAACTGGCCACCGAATGCGGCATGCGCCTGATCGACCTGACCAAACTGGTGACCGCCGTCAGTGAGCTGGCGCGCAACACCATGGTGTACGGCGGGGGTGGCGACATGGACTGGCAGATCCTCGATGACGAGCACAAGGTCGGCCTGCGCCTGACCTTCCGCGATGAGGGACCGGGCATTGCCGACATCAAACTGGCGATGACCGACGGCTGGACCTCCGGCAACGGCCTGGGCCTGGGCCTGACCGGGGCCAAGAGACTGGTGGACGAATTCGAACTGGACACCGCCCCCGGCAAGGGCACTCGCGTCACGATCACCCGATGGACATGACTATCAGCGGGTCATTGACCCAGGTGTTGTTGATCGAAGAGAACAGTCAGATCGGTCACGCCCGGCGCATCGCGCAGAAACTTGCCGAACGGCACGGCTTCGACGAGCGTGACGCCGGACGTGTAGCGCTGGTGGCGACGGAACTCGCCAGCAATGTGCTCAAGCATGCCGGGCGCGGCGAACTGCACCTTCGCGTCTTGTTGCGTGGCACCGGTTTCGGTATCGAAATGCTGGCGGTCGACAGGGCCAATGGTTTCGATCTGGACAATTGTCTGACCGACGGGTTTTCCACCGGAGGTACCCAGGGCATCGGCCTCGGCGCAATATCCCGACAGACTGAAGTCTTCGACGTCTACTCCGACACACGGGGCGCCGTGTTGCTGGCACGTCTCTACTCGCGCAATGACAGTCAACCCGACATGCGCTTCGGAGTCAGCCAGCACTCGCTGCACAACGACCCGGCCTGCGGGGATGTGTGGCACCTGGCGTTCAACGGGGCGGACATCAGCGCCTTGATCATCGACGGCCTCGGCCATGGCGAAGACGCCGAGCGCGCCGCACGGGCCGGAGAGAAAGCCTTCGCCCTGACCCCGTTCGCTTCCCCGGCGTCGCTGATGGAAGACCTGCACCGTGAAATGATCGGCACCCGTGGCGGTGCTGTCGCGTTCGCGCAGTTTCAGGGCGAACGCGACAGCCTGACCTTCGCCGGTGTCGGCAACATCGGCGCCAGCCTGGTCACCGTCGAAAAGGCCCACGGGCTGGCCTCGCACCCCGGCATCGTCGGCGGCCAGTACCGGAAAGCCCAACCCTTTGACTATGCTCACGTGAACGGACATCTATTGATCATGTACAGCGATGGCTTGCAGTCCCGTTGGAACCTTCAGGACTATCCCGGCCTGGTGCATCGCCACCCCGCCGTGATAGCCGCCGTCCTGCACCGCGACTTCAGTCGTGGACGCGACGATGTAACGGTGCTGGTCGTTGCGCTGGAGGCCACCCATGGCTGAGTCCCCGAGCTTGAGCCACGAAGAACAGGCTGCGCTGATCGTCCGCTTGCAGAACGAAACCGCTGCGCTGCGCGATGAACTCGACGAAACCAATCAGGGTGTGCTGGCGTTGTACGCCGAGCTCGATATCCAGGCCGAACAATTGCGTCAGGCCTCGGATCTGAAAAGCCGCTTCCTGTCGTACATGAGCCACGAATTTCGCACCCCGCTGGGCTCGATCCTGAGCATCAACAGCTTGCTGGCCGATGAACTCGACGGGCCGTTGAGCCCCGAACAACACAAGCAGGTCGCGTTCGTCAGCAGCGCCGCCCGAGAACTCAGCGACATGGTCGACGACCTGCTGGATCTGGCCAAGATCGAGGCCGGGCGCATTACCATTTCCCCGGCATGGTTCGACATGTTCGACCTGTTCGCGGCGTTGCGCGGAATGTTCCGGCCAATTGTCGACGCCTCGGCGGTGGACCTGATTTTCGAAGAGCCCGTGGGCCTGCCGCGTCTGTACACCGACGACAAGAAGCTCGCACAGATCCTGCGCAATTTCATTTCCAACTCGCTGAAATTCACCACCCGAGGTGAAGTCCGGGTTTCGGCGCGTCTCGAAGGCCAGGACAAGGTGCGTTTCGCCGTCAGCGACACCGGCATCGGCATCGCTGCGGAGCTGCACGGCGCGTTGTTCGAAGACTTTTCCCAGGTCGATTCACCGCTGCAGAAACGCCTGCGGGGCACCGGTCTCGGGCTTTCCCTGTGCAAACGTTTCGCTGCGCTGCTGGGCGGCGAAGTCGGTATGCAAAGCGCACCGGGAATCGGCTCGACCTTTTTCGTGATCATCCCACTGGCGATCGCTCAGGAGAACGTCGATGAAACCTGACATGCGCCTGTTGATCGTCGACGACAACGTCGCCACCCGCTACGCCATGCGCCGACGGCTGGAGCGCCATGGCTATCAGGTGCTCGAGGCCGGCACCGGCGGCGAAGGTCTGGCACTGATCGCCAGCGAAGCGCTGGATGCACTGATTCTCGACGTCAACCTGCCGGACATGAGCGGCTTCGACATCGTCCGCGAACTGCGCGCCGACCTGCGCACCGCCCTGCTGCCGGTGATCCACGTCTCGGCCGCATCGATCCAGACCGGTGACATCATCACCGGTCTGGATGCCGGGGCCGATGCCTACCTGATTCACCCGGTGGACCCGGATGTACTGCTGGCCACACTGCGCACGCTGTTGCGGGTGCGCGACACGGAAAATGCCCTGCGCGAGAGTGAGGCGCGGTTCCGGGAGATTTTCGTCAACGTCTCGGCGCCGATTGCGGTGCTCGACGCGACGCTGACCGTTCACGAATGCAATCACGCCTTCGCCCGGCTGATCCAGGACAACCGTGACGCGCAGCCGCTCGATGAATGTTTTGTCGAGGATCAAGGCACGATCCTTGACGAGCTGCGCCTGCGGCTGGTGGACGGCGAGCGCTGGAAAGGCACGCTGAACATGCGTGTGCAAGGCGAGATCCGCGAAACCGAATGGCAGATTTCTCCCTATCGCACGGCGGGACTGAGCCTGGTGTTCGTCGAGGACGTCACCGAACACCGTCACCGCGAACGCTCGCACCTGGCGCGTCTGGACGACACCACCACGCAACTGGCCAAGGAAGTCGCCGACCGGGTACGGGCCGAAACGCAACTGCTGCAAGTGCAGAAAATGGACGCACTGGGCAAGCTCACCGGCGGCATCGCCCATGACTTCAACAACCTGCTGACGGGAATCATCACCAGCCTGGAACTGATCCACAAACGTGTCGTCGATGCCCGCCTCGACAAGGTGCAGTTCTACGCCGACGCGGCGCTGAGCTCAGCGATGAGCGCCGCGTCACTGACTCATCGTCTGCTGGCCTTTGCCCGCCAACAGCCCCTCGACACCCGCCCAGTGGACATCAACGATCACGTGCGCTCACTCGAAGAACTGCTGGTGCGCACCATCGGCGAACGTATCGCCCTCAAGCTCGAACTGACCAGCAAGCCGGCCATCGCCCTGGTCGATCCGATTCAACTGGAAAGCGCGGTGCTCAACCTGGTGATCAACGCCCGGGATGCACTGCCGCACGGGGGCAATATCTGGGTCAGCACCTATGCAACCTACTCCCACGGTGATCCGAACCTGACCGATGGCTCCTATGTGGCATTGTCGGTACGTGATGACGGCACCGGTATCGAGCACAGCGTTATCGACAAGGTGTTCGACCCGTTCTTCACCACCAAACCGCTGGGTCAGGGCACGGGGCTGGGGTTGTCGACGATTTACGGTTTCGCTCGCCAGTCCGGCGGTGATGCACACATCCGCAGCGTCGCCCGGCGCGGCACCGAAGTCACGATCCTGTTGCCGGCCACCAGCGATCCCACCGCCGTTGAAGGGGTGCCGCCGGCAGTCGATCCGCAAGGCTCCGGCGAGCATGTGCTGATCGTCGAGGACATGCCCTCGGTGCGCCTGTTCGTCACCGAAGTGCTGGAAGACGCCGGCTATCGCTGCACCCAGGCCGGCGATATCGAAACCGCACGGGAGCACTTGCAGAACGACCCTTCGATCAACCTGCTGCTGACCGACGTCGGCCTGCCGCGCATGAACGGCCGTGAACTGGCAGACGCTGCCCGGGGCTGGCGCGAAGGGCTGCCGATCCTGTTCATGACCGGCTACGCGGAAACCGCAATCAACCGCCAGGTGTTTCTCGGGGCCGGAATGGAGATGCTGGTCAAACCGTTCCAGATCAGCGAGTTGCTGGACAAGGTGCGCCGCACCCTCGACGGTGCCTGAAACACCGCCATCGCGAGCAAGCCCGCTCCCACAGAGTCTGATGTGTTCACGAATTTGTGTACGGCACAAAAAACTGCGGGAGCGGGCTTGCCCGCGATGAGGCCGGCCAATGGGCTGCAATCAGCAGCCCAAAGCCCGGGCAAGAAACGGCGCAGTCCGGCTTCTCTTGCTCGCCGCCACTTTTTGCGGCGTGCCGGCCACAACAATTTTGCCGCCCTGTTCCCCCGCTCCGGGGCCGATATCGATCACCCAGTCGCTCTGCGCCACCACGCGCATTTCGTGCTCGACCACGATCACCGTGTGCCCGGCGCTCACCAGATTGTCCAGTTGCTCCAGCAAGCGGTCGACGTCACGCGGATGCAGCCCGGTCGTGGGCTCGTCCAGCACGTACAGCGTCGCACCACGGGCATTGCGCTGCAGCTCGGTCGCCAGCTTGATCCGCTGCGCCTCGCCTCCGGACAGCTCGGTCGCCGGTTGCCCGAGACGCAGATAATCGAGGCCGATATCCCGCAGCACTTCCAGTGAACGGCGGATCGCAGGCTGCCCGGCAAACACGGTCACCGCCTCGTCCACGGTCAATTGCAGCACCTGAGCGATGCTCAGCCCCTGCCACTCGATCGCCAGCGTCTCGGCGTTGTAACGTGCGCCATGGCAGGTCGGACACGGCGCATAGACGCTGGGCATGAACAGCAATTCGACACTGACAAACCCCTCGCCCTCGCAAGTCGGACAACGACCCTTGGCGACGTTGAAGGAAAACTGCCCGGCATCGTAACCCGCCGCTTTCGCCTCAACGGTCGCGGCGAACAGCTTGCGTACGTTGTCGAACAGCCCGGTGTAAGTCGCCAGATTGGAGCGCGGCGTGCGGCCGATGGGTTTCTGATCGACCTGTACCAGTCGCTTGATCGATTCCAGCCCGGCGCTGATCTGACCGGTGCTGGGAGGTGGGGAGTCGTCTTCCAGGTTGAGTTCTTCCGGCTCGGCGTCACTGCTGCTGCGACCGAGCTGCGCGCCGACCAGTTCCAGCAGCGCCTGACTGACCAGGCTCGACTTGCCCGAGCCCGACACACCGGTCACCGAGGTAAAGCAGCCCAGCGGAAACTCGACGCTGAGGTTATTCAGGTTATTGCGCGTGACACCTTCCAGCCTCAACCAGCCTGAAGGTTCACGGGCAGCTCGCGCCGACCGCTGATGTTCAGCGAACAGGTAGGCACGGGTCTGTGACCGCTCGACTTCGGCCAGTCCGGCGGGCGGACCGCTGTAGAGAATCTGCCCGCCCTTTTCACCCGCCGCCGGGCCGACATCGATCAACCAGTCGGCGCGGCGCATGGTTTCCAGGTCGTGCTCGACCACAAACACACTGTTGCCGTCAGCCTTGAGCCGCTGCAAGGCTTCGAACAATGCTTCGCCGTCGGCGGGATGCAAACCGGCAGAGGGTTCATCGAGCACGTAGATCACACCAAACAGTTGCGAGCCCAGTTGCGTCGCCAGGCGCAGGCGCTGCAACTCACCGGACGACAGGGTCGGCGTGCTGCGCTCCAGGGCCAGATAACCGAGGCCCAGATCGGTCAGGGTGCCGACCCGCTCCAGCAGATCCTGGGCAATGCGCTGGGCTGCCAGGCGCTTCTCCAGCGACAGGTTCGGCGTATGGCGCACGTCCGGCGCGTTGGCGTGACCGCTGGCGCCATGGGCCACGCGCTGCGCCCGGGCTTCGCGGGTCTGGCTGTGGGTCAGGGTTTCGCCGGGCTCATCGGCGTGTTCCAGCCAACTCGCGTCTGCCACTGGCTTCAAGACTTCGGCGACTTGCAGCAGCGGCATCCGCGACAGCTCGCCGATGTCATGGCCGGCAAACGTCACCGACAGCGCCTCGCGCTTGAGGCGTTTGCCATCGCACAACGGGCACAGGCTGCCGAGCATGAACCGGGAAACGCGCTTCTTCATCAGCGCACTTTGCGAATGCGTAAAGGTGTGCAGGATGTAGCGTCGGGCACCGGTGAAGGTGCCTTGATAACTTGGTTCCATCTTGCGCTCGAGGGCGACGCGGGTTTCTTCCGGCGTCAGCCCGGCATAGACCGGAACGGTCGGGGTTTCTTCAGTGAACAGGATCCAGTCGCGCTGTTTTTTCGGCAGTTTGCGCCAGGGGATGTCGACATCGATGCCCATGGTCACGAGGATGTCGCGCAGATTCTGCCCCTGCCAGGCCAACGGCCAGGACGCCACGGCGCGCTGGCGGATGGTCAGCTCCGGATCGGGCACCATCAAGGCTTCGGTCACTTCATAGACCCGGCCCAGTCCGTGGCACTCCGGGCAGGCCCCTTGTGGGGTATTCGGCGAGAAGTCCTCGGCGTACAGCATCGGCTGGCCCGCCGGGTAACTGCCGGCACGGGAATACAGCATGCGGATCAGGCTCGACAGCGTGGTCACGCTGCCCACCGACGAACGTGTGCTGGGCGTGCCGCGCTGCTGTTGCAGCGCCACTGCCGGTGGCAGACCGTCGATGGCGTCGACGTCCGGTACGCCGACCTGGTCGATCAGCCGTCTGGCATACGGCGCCACCGATTCGAAATAGCGGCGCTGCGCTTCGGCATACAACGTGGAAAACGCCAGCGACGACTTGCCCGAGCCGGACACCCCGGTGAACACCACCAGTGCATCGCGGGGAATATCGACATCAACGTTCTGCAGATTGTGTTCGCGGGCGCCGCGCACCCGGACCATGCCGGCGGCGGAATTTGAGCTGCGCTTGGAAGTCATCGGCCAACCCTGGTCTGAAGAGAAATTGCTCAGGTGCTCAAAACCGCACGGATCATCTGCAACAACGCCTCGGGGCCGTAGGGCTTGCCGAGCAAATGGGTGTCGGGGCTGAGCTGGTGATTGCGCGAGATGATGTCGCGGGTGTGGCCGGAGGTGAACAACACCGCCACCGGTGGTGTCTGGACCTTGGCCCATGCAGCCAGGTCGGCACTCTTGATCAGCCCCGGCATGACCACATCGGTGAAAATCAGATCCACCCGGGCGCCGTCCAGCAGCATTTGCATGGCCGCGTCGCCATTACCGGCGACCAGGATCCGATAGCCTTCTTCGCGCAACAATTCGACCGCCGAGGTGCGCACCGCTTCGTTGTCTTCCACCACCAGAATGGTTTCGTGGCCGCCCGCCTGTTGCCGGCGCACGCCAGGCGTTTCATCGAGCAGCGGCCGCCGACTGCGCGGAAAATACAGCTGCACCCGCGTGCCCTCGCCGACCCGGCTGTCGATCTCGACATGCCCGCCGCTCTGTTTGACGAACCCGAACACCATGCTCAACCCGAGGCCCGTGCCCTGGCCGTCGGCCTTGGTGGTGAAGAACGGTTCGAACACCTGCTCCAGCATATGCGGGGCAATCCCCACCCCGCTGTCGCTGACCGAGACCCGCACGAAATCCCCCGGCGCGATGCCCTTGCCGGCGCAGAACGCACGATCCAGCGACGTGTTGGCGGCGCCGAGCACGATGGTGCCCTCGCCCTTCATGGCATCCCGGGCGTTGATCGACAGATTGAGAATGGCGTTTTCCAGCTGGTTGCGGTCGACGTTGATGTGCCAGGGCGCTTCAGGCAACTGCACGTCAATCTGGATGGTTTCCCCCAGCGCACGTTGCAGCAACTCGCCGACGCCTTCGAAAATCTGCCGCGGATTGCACACCGCCGGCGACAGCGGCTGACGCCGGGCAAACGCCAGCAATTGCGAGGACAGCTTGGCTCCGCGCTCCACCGCCGCCAGCGAAGCGCTAACCCGGCGTTGCACATTGGCATTGTCCGGTTCGTGTCGCGCCAGCAAATGCAGGTTGCCGGCGATCACTTGCAGCAGATTGTTGAAGTCGTGAGCCACGCCACCGGTAAGGCCGCCGATGGCTTCGAGTTTCTGCGACTGACGCAATTGCTCTTCGGCATTGAGGCGCGCTTCCACCTCATCAGCGACCCGCTGTTCAAGATTGCGGGTGAATTTGAGCAAGGATTCTTCAGCGGTCTTGCGCTCATGGATGTCGATCAGCACCCCGGGGAAACGGAACGGCTGGCCCTGTTCATCGAACTCGCAACAGCCGCTGGCGAGCACCCACAAATGGCTGCCATCGGCGCGCAACACACGGTATTCAGCGTTGTAAGGTTCGCCGGTACGTACCGAATTTTCGATGCACTCCTGCACCCAGGCGCGGTCATCGGGGTGAATGTGCGCTTCGGCAATGTGCTGAGGCAGGTTGGTCAGGTCCTGATCCGGCGGGAAGGAAAAGGTCCGGGCAAATCGCTCGTCCGCCGACAGTACGTTGTTTCTCACGTCCCAGACAAACGAGCCAAGCAGTGCCCCGGCGTTAAGGGCCAATCGAACCCGTTCGTTGTCGGCACGATAGGCATCTTCGGCGGCCTGGCGCAGGCGTTCGGACAGTATCAACTCGGTGGTCTCCACCACCATTGCCATCACGCCTGAAGGCACTCCCGCATCGTCGGCGACCGGACTGTAATACAGATCCATCCAGACATCTTCCGGCACGCCGGCGCGTAGCAGGACCAGTTCCTTGTTGCGATAGGACAATGTGCCACCGGCCAGACAGGTATCGACCACATGCCGGTTGAAATCGGCGACTTCCGGCCAGCCCAGTTCCACCGGCACACCGAGCAGGTACGGGTGACGGCCGCCGGCGAACCGCGAGTAGGCGTCGTTGTAGATCATGTAGCCGGCCTGGCCCCAGAGCATGACCATCGGCAAGGGCGAGGCCAGCATCAGTTGCACGGTGCTGCACAAGCTGGCCGGCCAGGTTTCAAGCGGGCCCAGGTCGGTCTGGCTCCAGTCAAAGGCGCGGATGCGTCCGGCCATCTCGCCTTGCCAGCCGTCACACCCGTGGCTATCGGATAAAAACTGCATCGACTGCTTGAATGCCTTGTGGTTGGTTCGCTCGATCGCTACGTCCGTTGACGTGGCGCCCGTAAGCTTCGAGCGCATCGGGCAGCGATGGTTTCATAGAGGTATAGCCGATTTCGCTGGCGACCGACGGTCAGACCTCGATCAGGTGCTTGAGCGGATGGTAGCCAGTCTTGAGCTTGGCGGCCACATCGAGAATCGCCTTCTGAATGCCGTCCAGGTGCATGCAGGTCAACTCGATCGCCGCGTTTTGATTGCCGGCCTCGATGTACTCGATCAACCGCAGATGTTCGTCGTCGCGACAGGCTTCGTGGCTGTCGTCATCCAGCGCGGCGGCGTACAGCGAGGCGCGGGAGATCAGCTTCTGGAACCAGTCGAGCAGCACCGGGTTGTTGAGGCTGCGAGCCAGTTTGATATGGAACTCGCCCAGCAGGTGAATCAGCCGCTCGTGGTCACCGGCTGCGTGGGCTTCATCTTCCAGCAACAAATGCTCGCGCAGGTCCTGCATCGCGGCGGAGTCCTTGCGTCGGCACAGTTCGGTGACGATGCCGATCTCGATCAGGCGCCGGGTTTCGAACAGAGAACGGATCTCTTCATCGCTGGGCAGCGACACCGATGCACCTTTATTGGGCTCGGTGGTGACCAGCCCGTCGGCCTCCAGTTGCTTGAGTGCGGCGCGAACCGACGTGCGGCTGACATTGAACAACTCCGCCAGCGACGCCTCACCCAGTTTCATTCCCGGACGCAGCGAACGCTTGCTGATCGCCTCGTAAACCCCCTGGTAGACGCGGTCGACCGTGGTTTCCGTTTTTTTCTCGGTCATTTGAAAGCTCCTTCAATGCTGGCAACGCGGCCCGACGCACGACTCGGACAGGGGAAATGGGGGTTGCACAAGCAGATTAATCCGGGTATTTCTAAATTGCATTCAGATATTGCATACAATAATTAGAGGATTGCACCATTATGGGTCAACCAATAGCAATTGAAGTGCGTAATGTCTCCAAACGGTATTCCGACGACCCTGGCCTGGCGCCAGCCCTCGACAACGTGTCGGTGAACATCGCCGACAATGAGTTCTTCACCCTGCTCGGCCCCTCGGGTTGCGGCAAAACCACCTTGCTGCGCACCATCGCCGGTTTCGAACACGTCAGCGACGGCGAGATCCGTCTGGCGGGCGAAACCGTAAACCACTTGCCGCCGTTCAAACGCCGGGTCAACACGGTGTTTCAGAGTTACGCGCTGTTTCCGCACATGAGTGTCGCGCAGAATATCGCCTTCGGCCTCGAGATGCAGGGTCTTGATCGCAAGTCGATTCCCGAACGGGTCGAGGAAATGCTCGCGCTGGTGCAGATGGAGCACCTGGCCGGGCGCAAACCGGCGGAACTCTCCGGCGGCCAGCAACAGCGCGTCGCTCTGGCCCGGGCCCTGGCGCCAAAGCCGAAAGTGCTGCTACTCGACGAACCGCTGTCGGCGCTGGACCTGAAGCTGCGCAAGGAAATGCAGGTCGAACTCAAGCGCGTGCAGCAGGAAGCCGGGATCACCTTCATCTTCGTCACCCACGATCAGGAAGAAGCCCTGACCCTGTCCGACCGGATTGCAGTGATGTCCGCCGGCAAGATCCTGCAGATCGGCACGCCGAACGACATTTATGAACGTCCGCAGCACCGGTTCGTCGCCCAGTTCATCGGCGACATCAACTTCCTACCCGGCCAGCTCAAGCGCGGCGACCACAACCAGAACCTCTTCGTGCCCAACGGCATGCCGGTGGAAATCCCCTGCCCGCCCCAAGGTGTCAATGGCAGCAGCGTGCAACTGGCATTCCGGCCCGAGCGCTCGCAACTGGTCACCGCGGACCAGCCCCATCACTTGCGCGGGGTGATCGAAGCGGTGCTGTATGTCGGTACTGCGACTCTGTACCAATGCCGCTTGAACAACGACGTCAAAGTCATGCTGCGAGAAAACAACGAAGGTTTGAACGCTTGTCGCGCAGTCGGTGAGCCCGTGGCGGTGCATCTGCCACCCCAGGCCTGCCTGTTGATGGAGGCCTGAGATGAGTGTCAGCAGCACTTCTCCCTCTCTCAACCGTGCGCTGTTGCTCAGCCCGGTGGTGTTGACCCTGCTTGCCCTGATCGCCATTCCGCTGGGGATCATGGGCTACATCAGCCTGTTGCCGCGCAACACTTACGGCGGCGTCGACTGGCAGGCCCAATGGCAATTGCAAAGTTACGTGCAGCTGTTTTTCCAGGAAGGGTTCGACGGCGAACTGGAGCTGAACTGGGTCTATGCCCAGGCATTGCTGCGCTCGGTGTTCCAGGCCGGCGGCACCACGGTGCTGTGCTTCCTGTTCGGGTTTCCGGTGGCGTTGTGGATGTCGAGCCTGACCCCGCGCCGGCGCAACCTGATGGTGTTGCTCATCACCATTCCGTTCTGGACCAACCTGCTGATCCGCAACTACGCGTGGCTGATCATCCTGCGCGAACAGGGCTGGGTCGCCCAGAGTCTCAACGCGCTGCTTCCGGGTGCCGGCAGCATCACCCTGCTCTACAACGACTTCGCGGTGAGCATCGGTCTGGTCTACAGCTTCCTGCCGTTCATGATCCTGCCGATCTACTCGACCCTGGAAAAACTCGACTGGCGCCTGGTGGAAGCCGCCTATGACCTGGGCGCCAACCGCTGGCAGGCGCTGCGGCGGATCATTCTGCCGCTGTCGATGCCCGGCGTGATCGCCGGTGCGTTGCTGGTGTTCGTGCCGAGCCTCGGCGCTTTCATCACCCCGGCGATCCTCGGGGGCGGCAAGACGTTGATGATCGGCAACCTGATCCAGCAGCAGTTCGGCACCGCACGCAACTGGCCGCTGGGCAGTTCGCTGTCGTTCCTGCTGCTCGGGATCCTGCTGTTGTCGCTGGTGCTCTACGCCCTCTACAGCCGCAGCGCGGCGAAAACCCTGAACCGGGGAGCGAAAGCATGATTTCTCTGCACCTGAAAAAACTCCCGGCGACCCGGGAAATCAGCCTGCTGGTCCTCGCCTATCTGTACGTGCCGATCCTGGTGTTGATCGTCTACAGCTTCAACGCCAACCGCTCGGCGACGGTGTGGACCGAGTTCTCGTTCGCCTGGTACGGGCGGATCCTGGCCAACCCGTCGATCCAGACGGCGGCGCTGAACTCAATCATCGTCGCGACCATTGCCACGATCTGCGCCACGGCGATTGCGCTGCTGGCGGCGCTGGCGACTTACCGGCCGTTCTACGGACAGAAAATGGTCGAGGGCGGGATCAACCTGCCGCTGATCCTGCCGGAGATCGTCACCGCCGTGGCCACCCTGCTGCTGTTCATGGCGCTGGGGATCAAGCTCGGCCTGGTCACGGTGATCGTCGCGCACATCGGCTTCTGCATACCGTTCGCTTATCTGCCGATCCGCGCACGGCTCAACGATCTGGACAAGAGCCTGCTGGAAGCCGCCAACGACCTTTACGCCAACCCGTGGCAGGTGTTTCGCCGCGTGACCTTGCCGCTGTTGTGGCCGGCGGTGCTGTCCGGTTCGGTGCTGGCGTTCGTGGTCAGCCTCGACGATTTCATCATGACCTTCTTTGTCGCCGGTCCCGGTTCGACCACGTTGCCGGTGTACATCTTCTCGGCGATCAAGGCCGGTGTGACACCGGAGATCAACGCAATCTCGACCCTGATGCTGGTGATATCCATCGTTCTCGTGGTGCTGGCCTTCTGGCTCGGCCAACGCGGCAAACAACAATAAACCTGGAGCGCGCTCATGAAAGTCAAACACATGCGTCTGGCAGTATCCGGTCTGGCCCTGAGTTGTTTCACCGCGTTCGGCGCCCACGCCGCCGAGCCCAGGGAGCTGTTTTTCTACAACTGGACCGATTACTACCCGGTCGACCTGCTGGCCAAGTTCGAAAAGGAGACCGGGATCAAGGTCACCATGGACGGCTACGACAGCAATGAAACCCTGCTCGCCAAGTTGCAGGCCGGCGGCGCGGCGTATGACGTGATCGTGCCGTCGCAGTCGATCATGCAGACGCTGATCAAGCAGGACCTGCTGCTGGAAATCGACACCCCGTCCCTGAGCAACTTCCAGTATGTCAAAGGCCCGTTCCGCGACCCGGGCTTCGATCCGGGCCGCAAATATTCGGCGCCGTATCTGTGGGGCACCACCGGGTTTTCCTATGACAGTGCCCGGGTGCCTGGCGGCAAGCTCGACGACTCGTGGAAAGAGTTCTTCGAGCCGCGCAAGGAGCTGCAAGGCCAGCTCGCCGCCCTCGACACCTCCAGCAGCGTGATCAACGCCGCCAGCCATTACCTGAACGTCGACGAATGCACGGAAAACCCGCAGGACGCCAAGCGCATCCTCGAGCTGCTGCAAAAGCAGAAACCGTTTTTGAAGATGTACAGCTCCGACAACACCGTCGACCGCATGGCCTCCGGCGAAGTGATCATGATGCAGAACTGGAACGGCTCGACCGCCCGCGCCACGTTGCAGAAGAGCACCATCAAATACGTATACCCGCGTGAAGGCCTGGCGATGTTCCAGGACAACTTCGCCGTACCGAAAAGCGCGCCGCATCCGGGCAACGCGAAGATCTTCATCGACTGGATGATGAAACCCGAGAACGCCGCAGCCGTGTCCAACGCCATCGCCTACGCCAACGGCATTCAAAGCGATCAGTTGCTGGATGCGAAATGGAAAGTCATGGATGCCATCAACATGCCCGAGGAATACGCCTCGCGTCTGCGCCCGGAAAAGGAATGCAGCAACAAGGCGCGGGAGCTGCAGGACCGGATCTGGTCGAAGCTCAAGGGTTGATCGTCTGACTCAGGACCCGGTTGCGGCCATCGCGAGCAAGCTCGCTCCCACAAGGATCGGTGGCGCTCACAGTTCCAATGTGGGAGCTGGCTTGCCAGCGATGAGGCCCGCCCAGACAACATAGAAACAGAGGTATGAAATGTCCCACCCCCGCTGGCTCAGAAACATCCGCCCCTACGGCGCCCCCGCCGAAGACCTGCTGATCGAAAACGGCCGGTTCAGCCAACGCCGCCCGGCCTCCAATGCTCCAATGGCCGCCACCGACATCGACGGCCAGAACCAGCTGCTCACCGCCCCGCTGGTGGAAAGCCACGTCCACCTCGACAAAACCTTGTATGGCCAACCCTGGCGCCCGAACAGCGCCGGCCCGACGCTCAAGGACTACATCAGCAACGAGCGCCGCGTCCTGCGTGAAGTGAAAGCGCCGATTGCCGAACGCGCCGGCGCGCTGCTGGAAAACTGCATCGCCCGGGGTTCGCTGACGATGCGCTGCCACGTCGACATCGACCCGGAGTTCGGCCTGCGTCACGTCGAAGCCATGCAGCAACTGCGCGAGCGCTATAACGACCTGATCGACCTGCAACTGGTGGTGTTCCCGCAAACCGGCCTGATCAGTCGCCCCGGCACCGCCGAACTGATGCGCGAAGCCATGGCCCTGGGCGTGGAAAACGTCGGCGGCCTCGACCCTTGCGGCATCGACAACGACCCGATTGCGCAACTGGAATTCGTGTTCAACCTGGCCGGCGAATTTCAGCGCGGTGTCGACATTCACTTGCACGACAAAGGCGAACTGGGCCTGTGGCAAATCGCGCGGATCGCCGATTACACCGAGCGTTTCAACCTGCAAAACCGGGTAATGATCAGCCACGCCTATTGCCTCGGCATGCTGCCCTGGAGTCAGGTCAAGCCGGTCGCCGAACGCCTCGCGGCGCTGGGTATTTCGCTGATGAGTTCGGCACCGGCCGACTGTGCGGTACCGCCGTTTCTGGCGTTGCGTGAGATCGGCGTCAACGTCTGCCTTGGTTCCGACGGCATCCGCGATGCGTGGTCGCCGATGGGTAATGGCGACATGCTCGAACGAGCAATGCTGCTGGCGTTCCGTTTCGATCTGGGCAAGGACGATGAACTGGCGGCGGCGTTCGAAGCGGCAACGGTCAATGGAGCTCGCGCGTTGGGGATCGAGGGCTACGGCTTCGACATTGGCAAGCCTGCGGACTTTCTGCTGATGCCCGTGGAAACCCTTGGCGAAGCGGTGGTCGCCCGGCCTGTGCGTCAGGTCTATCGTGGCGGTGAACTGATCGCCAGCGGCGGTCGTCTGCTGGGCAGTCGGCTGTGAAACGGATCGGCCTGCGGGCGAGTTGCGTGGTCGGTTTCGACGGCTCGCAACATGTGCTGTGGCGCGACGGCGAAGTGGTGTTTGCCGGCTCGCGCATCGAGTTTGTCGGGCGCGGTTACCCAGGGCCGGTGGATCAGTGGATCGACTACGGCAACGCGCTGATCGGCCCCGGTTTCATCGACCTTGACGCCCTCGGCGACCTCGATTCCACGGTGCTGACTCTGGACAACGGAGACGAACGCGCCATGGGCCGCATGTGGTCGGCGGAGTATCTGGCGGCCGGCCCTCGTGAATCGTTCAGCCCGGAAGAAGAAGTCTTCAAATACCGCTACGCCTTCACCCAGTTGATCCGCAACGGCATCACCACGGCGATGCCGATCACCTCGATGTACTACCGCGAATGGGCGGAGACCTGCGACGAGTTCGCCGCCGTCGCCGACGTGGCGGGCGAACTGGGGCTGCGCACATACCTCGGCCCCTGCTATATGAGCGGCATGAGTTACTGGCGCGCCGACGGCACCCTCGCCCACCACTGGGATGAGGCGCGGGGGCTGGCTGGCCTCGACGCAGCCGAACGATTCTTCAAGGATTTCGATGGCGCCCATGGTGGTCTGATTCGCGGTGCGCTGCTGCCGGATCGCATCCAGACCTGCACCCCGGCGCTGCTGCAACGGACGTCCGCATTGAGCCGTGAACTGAACGCACCGATGCGTCTGCACTGCTGTCAGGCGCTTGGCGAAGTGGCGATGGTCGAGCAGTTACGCGGCACCTCACCGCTGGGCTGGTTGCAGCAACTTGATTTGCTCACCCCGCGCAGCCTGCTGCCCCACGGCATCTACACCTCGGGCGATGACGATCTGCAACGGGTCATCGACGGCGGCGCGAGTCTGGTGCACTGCCCGTTGGTATTCGCCCGTGACGGCGAGGCGCTGAATTCATTCGGTCGCTATCGCGCCAAAGGCATCAATTTCGCTCTCGGCACCGACACCTGGCCGGCGGACTTGCTGGAGAACATGCGCCACGGTTTGAACATCGCCCGGTTGATGGAGGGCGGGCCATCGTTGACCAGCAGCCTCGACCTGTACAACGCCGCCACCCTCGGCGGTGCCAAGGCCTTGGGCCGTGACGACCTCGGGCATCTCGCCCCCGGCGCCAAAGCCGATATCACCGTATTCAGCCTGCGCGGCCTGCATTTGGGCCCGCTGTTCGATCCACTGAAAAATCTGCTACTGGCCGGGCGCGGCGACGACTGCATCGCCAGTTACATCGACGGGCGCTGCGTGATGCACGACGGCCAGGTCAACGGCGTCGACTACCCGGTCCTGCAACGCCAGGCCCAACGCCAATACGAAAAACTGATGCGCAGCCACAGCGACCGGGCCTTTGGCCGACCGGACTGGAGAACCCTGTTCCAGCCGGCCATTCCCTTTGCCGATGACTACAGCGCCGAAACGCCGTTGAGCGCCATTGATCCACTTCTTTAGAGAACACTGCCATGCACAGCTTCGATTTCAGCCAACTGAGCCCACGGGAAAAATACAAGATACTGATCGGCAGCGTGGTGCCGCGCCCGATCGCTCTGGTCACCACCATCGATGGCGAAGGCCGGGTCAATGCAGCGCCGTTCAGTTTCTTCAACGCGCTGTCTGCGGATCCGCCCATTCTCGCGCTCGGTGTCGAGAACTACGACGATCAGAGCCCCAAGGACACCACGCGCAATATCCAGATGAATCAGGAATTCACCGTCAACATCGTCAACGATGCGCTGGTGGAAGCCATGAACGTTTGCGCGGTGCCGTTCGCGCCGGGCTTCGATGAGTTGACCGCTGCCGGCCTGACGGCAATTCCCGGTACGTCGGTCAACTGCCCGCGAATCGGCGAAGCGCCGGTGGCGCTGGAATGTCGGCGGATGATGGCGCTGAACATCGGTCAGTCGCGGGAAATCATTTTCGGCGAGGTGTTGATGGCGCATGTGCGCGACGAATTGATCGACCCGAAAACCCTGTACATCGATCAATTGGGGCTGGATGCGATCGGCCGCATGGGCGGCCACGGTTATGCGCGGACCCGGGATTACTTCGATTTGCCGACCCGCTCGTTGCAAGCGTGGACGGAGGCGCCGGGAGGCGGCGAGCGGTTCTGGCCCGTCAAATAAAACGGCGAATGAACACATTGCCCCCCTGTGGGAGCGAGCTTGCTCGCGAAGGCGGTCTGTCATTCAACATGGATGCTGACTGAACCACCGCTTTCGTCGGAGCGCCGCCCGGAGCAAGCTCGCTCCCACAGGACCTATATCGTTTGCTCAGTCAGTGCCGTACTTCGGCGACCGTGGCCCGTACAGCAGGCCCGCCGGATGTCCGGCCGACAGCAGTCGATTGCTGGCCACACCCGCAATCGGGTAACCGGCATCGGTGGAGCTGTTGACGATCTGTTTCACCGCAGCGGTGATCAGCGCGCCGATCAGGCCGCCACCACTGTTGTTGCCGCCCTCCTCGCTGGACGCCCGGGCCGCACCGGTCCACAGGGTGGTGCCGGTTTTCAGGTCCACCAGTCTGGCGCTGGCCGTCACTGCGGTTTCGCTGCTGAGGACCATGTAGCGCGTGCCGTACTCGCTGACAGTGATGTACAGCGCCGCGTCGGCCCCGAAGATTTCCTGCAGTTTGTTGACCGGCGCCTGATGGATGTCATCCGGCGTGGTCAGGCCGTTCTGGCGGAACGTCTCGTCGACCAGGGTGATCGGCAGCACGTAGTAACCGGCCTCGGCCAGCGGGAACGTCACTTGCGACAGCAGGCTGTAGGACGCCTTGACGTCCGGCGAGGTGTTCAGCGGCGGCAATACCAGAATGGACTTCGGGCGCGCTTGCTTGTACGCCGAATAATCCACGGTCTTCGGTGCGACGCAGCCACCGAGAACGGTCAGCGCCAGGCCAGCGGCCAGCAGCTTCAAGGCACGGGAGATCATTGGGCATCTCCGGTCTTGGCGTTCTTGAGCAGAAAGTCCATGTAGGTGCCGGACTCGGGGAACAGGGTCTTCTCGGTGCGCAATTGCTGCACCATCTGATCATCCTTGCCCATGCTCAGGTACAGCAGACCAAGGTGCGCGTGGTAACCCGGCGGGACAGGCTTGCCACTGGCGCGGATCTTTTGCAGATCGGCTTCCAGCGCTTCGGCCTGGGCCTCTTTCGGCGTTTCGCTTTTGAAGTATTCGTAGACTTGTGGCTGATAGCCTTCCCACTGATACAGGGTCTGCGGGCTGCTGCAACCGGCCAGCAACGCGCTGGACGCCAGTGTCAGGGCCATCAGCGGCCGGGACAGGGACAGATTCATGGTGTGTTGCTCCTTGCGATGGGCGTCTATCAGTTGCCCGGTTTCCAGGCGCCGGCGTTCATGCCATCGACCAGACGATTGATCGCCTCGCGCATGGCCAGATCGAGGACTTTGCCGTTGAGGGTGGAGTCGTAGGCAGCGGTGCCGCCGAAGCCGATGATTTCGCGGTTGGACAAGGCGTATTCGCCGGCGCCCTGGGTCGAATACACCACTTCGGAGGTGCTGATATTGACGATGTTCAAGTTGACCTTGGCGTAGGCGACCTGAGTCTTGCCACGACCGAGAATGCCGAACAGCTGGTGATCGCCGGTCTCTTTGCGACCGAACTCGGTAACGTCACCGGTCACCACATAATCGGCACCTTTCAGACGCTGGGCCTGGCCCTTGATTGCCGCTTCCTGCTGGATTTCGCCCATGTTGTCACGGTCGAGCACGGAGAAGCGGTTAGTCTGCTGCAAGTGGGTGATCAGGATGGTCTTGGCCTGACCACCGAGACGGTCGACACCATCGGAGAAGATCCCGCGCATGTAGCTCGAACGGTTGTCGAACTTGCCCACGGCCATCGGGATACGGGCACCGGTCCAGACCTGGGTGGCACTTTCCACCTTGGCCACCGGCAATGCCCGGGAGCTTTCGGTGGCACAACCGGAAAGCGAACCGGCCAACGTGCCGAGAACGGCAATCGCAATGCCCGAAACCAACATCCGGGAGATCAATCTCACTGTGCATTCCTTCTGAAAAGTGATGTGTCCCGGCACGGCAGAAAACGTGGGGGATCGGAAAAGGGGCGGCATTATGCCAAAGTGCCACCAGTGAGGACAGGTTTTTTTGACGCCAGTGAATTGGCTTTCGAATCAACTGCCGATCGTTCCCACGCTCTGCGTGGGAATGCATCCGTGACGCTCTGCGTCACAGTGGACGCGGAGCGTCCATGGCGGCGTTCCCACGCAGAGCGCGGGAACGAGCAGCAGGCTCAGTGGAAATCGCGGCTTTGCACCCGAATTCCGTTGAGCAGCGGGGTCAGATCACTCATGCGCCCGGCGATCAGATGCCGCACTTCGCCTTCCCGCTCCCAGCGGCCATCGACCTTGAGCAACTGCGAGCCCACCAGCACCTGACGCTGACGCTCGGCCAGATCGCGCCAGACCACCACGTTGACGTTGCCGAACTCGTCCTCCAGGGTCACGAAGGTCACACCGCTGGCGGTGGCCGGGCGCTGACGGCCGGTCACCAGCCCTGCCACGCTGACCGGCCGGCCATGCTCGACCTCCAGCAATTCCCGGGAACTGCGACAGCGCCGTGCCCGCAACTCGCCGCGCAACAACGTCAGCGGATGCGGCCCCAGCGTGGTGCCGAGCGTGGCGTAGTCGGTGAACAGATCTTCGCTGACACTCGGCGTTGGCAGTACCACCTGCGGCTCTTCCTGACTCGGCACCCCGGCAAACAACCCGAGCTGTTTCTGCACGCCCGCCACTTCCCAGCGCGCCCGATGACGGTGACCGGCCAGCCCGCGCAACGCACCGGCATCCGCCAGCAACGCCTGGGCCCGACTGTCGAGCCCGGCGCGTTCGCCCAGATCGGCGACATCGGCAAACGCGCCCCTCGCCCGAGCGCTTTCAATGTTCCGTGCATCGTCCTCGCGAAAGCCCTTGATCATGCGCAGCCCCATGCGAATCGCCGGTTGCCCGCCGGTGATCGGTTCCAGGCTGCAATCCCAGTCACTGGCGCGCACGTCCACCGGGCGGATCTGCAAATGATGCCGGCGCGCATCCTGGAGAATCTGATCCGGACTGTAGAAACCCATCGGCCAGCTGTTGATCAGCGCGCAGGCGAACGCCGCCGGTTCATGGCACTTGAGCCAGCAACTGGCATAGGTCAGCAAGGCAAAACTGGCGGCGTGGGACTCGGGAAAGCCGTAACTGCCGAAGCCCTTGATCTGTTCGAAAATCTGCGCGGCAAATTCCGGGCTGTAGCCGTTTTTCTTCATGCCGGCCGCCAGCCGCTCCTTGTGCGGCTCCAGCCCGCCGTGGCGTTTCCACGCGGCCATGGAACGGCGCAACTGATCGGCCTCGCCGGGGCTGTAGTCGGCGGCGACGATGGCGATCTGCATCACCTGTTCCTGAAACAGCGGCACACCGAGGGTGCGCTTGAGCACCGCCTTCAGTTCCGGCGACGGATAGGTTTCCTCTTCTTCCTTGTTCCGCCGCCGCAAGTACGGATGCACCATCCCGCCCTGGATCGGTCCGGGCCGGACAATGGCCACTTCGATCACCAGGTCGTAGAAGTCTTGCGGGCGCAGACGCGGCAGCATCGACATCTGCGCCCGGGACTCGATCTGGAACACGCCGATAGTGTCGGCGCGGCTGATCATGTCGTAGGTCGGGCGGTCGTCAGCCGGAATGGTCGCCAGGCTCAGATCCTGATGACGATGACGGCGCAGCAGGTCGAAACAGCGACGAATCGCACTGAGCATGCCGAGGGCGAGGATATCCACCTTGAGCAGCCCGACCGCATCGAGGTCGTCCTTGTCCCACTGGATGATGGTACGGTCGGCCATGGCGGCGTTTTCCACCGGCACCAGGGTGTCCAGCGGTTGCTCGGAAATCACGAAACCGCCGGGATGCTGCGACAGGTGCCGGGGGAAGCCGATCAGTTGCCCGGTCAGGCTCAGCACCCGGTGCAGGATCGGGCTGTCCGGGTCGAAGCCGTTTTCGCGCAGGCGTTCCACGGGCGGTGTTTCATCGCTCCAGTGGCCGCAGCAGTCGGCCAGTGCATTGATCTGGTCCGGCGGCAAGCCCAGCGCCTTGGCCACATCGCGAATCGCGCCGGTCGCGTGATAAGTGCTGACCACCGCCGTCAGCGCCGCACGACGGCGGCCATAACGCCGAAACACATATTGCAGGACTTCCTCCCGGCGCTCGTGCTCGAAATCCACGTCGATGTCCGGCGGTTCGTTGCGCTCTCTGGACATGAAACGCTCGAACAGCAGCGTGGTGCGATCCGGGTCGATCTCGGTGATGCCCAGGGCAAAACACACCGCCGAGTTGGCCGCCGAGCCCCGCCCCTGGCAGAGGATCTGCTGCTTGCGGGCGTAGCTCACCACATCGTGCACGGTGAGGAAGTAGCTTTCGTAGCCGAGTTCGGCGATCAGCTTCAGTTCCTTGTTGATCTGCCTCAGCACCTTGAAGGGTGCGCCGTTTTCCCAGCGCCAGGCGATACCCTGTTTAGTCAACTGTCGCAGCCAGGAACGACCCGAGTGTCCCTCGGGTACCAGCTCTTTCGGATACTGATAACGCAATTGGCTCAAATCGAAGGTGCAGCGCCGGGCCAGCTTCACCGACTCGTCCAGCAAGGTCTGCGGATACAACTCGCTCAACACATCGAGACTGCGCAAATGCCGCTCGCCATTGGGGTGCAGGCGCAACCCGGCTTCGGCCACCGGGACGTGATGACGGATCGCAGTCATGGTGTCCTGCAAGGCCCGCCGGCCCCGGGCATGCATGTGCACGTCGCCGCTGGCTACCGCTGGAATCTGCAGTTCATTTGCCAGACTCAGCAGTGCGGCCAGCCGCTGCTGGTCGTTCTGCCCGCGATGCAACTGCACCGCCAACCACAGGCGTTCGCCGAAGGTCTGTTTCAGCCAGCGGCCTTCTTCCACGTCATCGACCGTATCCGGCACCCACAGCACCAGCAACCCCGGCAACGGCTCGCTGAAATCCTCGCGCAGCACTTGATACTGGCCTTTCTGCATGCGCCGTCGAGCCTGGGTGATCAAGCCGCACAACGCCTGATAACCCTCAATGTTCTCCACCAGCAACACCAGTTTCGGGCCGTTCTCGATGCGGATCTCGCTGCCGATGATCAGCGGCAGTTCCACGGACTTTGCTGCCTGCCAGGCACGGACGATCCCGGCCAGGGTGCATTCATCGGTGATTGCCAGCGCCTGATAGCCGTGCTTTTTCGCCCGCTGGAACAGCTCCAGCGCACTGGACGCACCGCGCTGAAAGCTGAAGTTCGACAGGCAGTGCAGCTCGGCATAACCCTGATTCACGCGAACCAGCCCTGCAGCCACAACGGGCCGCTCTCACCCACCGCCCGGTACGCCCAGCCTTGCTGGCCGGCACGGTTCTGGATCAGGTAATAGTCGCGGCGCACGTCGTCACCATCCCACCAGCCGGACTCGATGCGTTCCGGGCCCATGAGGATGCGCGCCGAACCTTCGGGCACGGCCTGCGGCTCGCCCAACAGCCAGCCCGGTCGCTGCACGCCCGGCAACGCAGGGCAACGCTGTTTGTCATCAGCGTTCTGCCACGCACACTCGGGCCGATGATCGGCCTGAAAACGCAGGCCCTGCACCGCCTCATCCCCCAGTCGCGCACGCAGGCGTTCGCGCAGCTGCGCCCAGGGCAAGGTCTGCTGCGGACGCTCGTCGAACAGTTCCTGAAACTGCGGCACAAAGCTCGGCAAGTCCTCGGCGCGCAGGCGAAAACCGCGCACCGGGGCCTCGACCTGCACCTGCTCCAGCCGGCCACGGGCCAGCTCGAAGAGCATCGCCGGGTCACGCTCGGCGCTGAGCAGGCCGACCTTGATCAGCGTGTCCGGCAGCGCCGCATGTTCCAGGTGCAGATCGAAACGCTGCACGCCACTGTCGCGCCCGCACAGGAACGCCGACAGATCGGCAGTCAGGCGACGCAACGGGAACAGCAGCGCCTGATGGGACTGCACGTCGAAATTGAGCTCGATGCGCACATCGAAACGATCCGGCGGCAGGTAGAACGCCAGCGCCAGTGGTCGTGCGCCGAACAGCGTGTCCAGATGCTTGAGCACCGGCGCCTCGAAGCGCCGGGCCAGGGCCTGGCGCGGCAGGCTCTGTACCTGATGGAGGTGACGCAGCCCCATGCGCGACAACGCCGTGGCCACGCCCGGCTCCAGCCCGATGCGGTCGACCGGCAACTGCCCGAGGTGATGGCGCAGGGCTTCACCGTCGGGCACCACCAATCCGTCATAGGCGTTGGCCAATATCCGCGCCGCCACCGGGTTGGGCGCGGCGACGATGCGATGACGAAAACCCAGCTCCGTCAGTTCCGTGCGCAATCGTGCTTCGAACTGCGCCCAGGAACCGAACAGCCCGAGGCTCGATTCGATCTCGAATACCACGGTGCGCGGGTAATGCACGCTGACCTGAGCGCTGAAGCGATAGGCCCAGGCGGCGAGAAACTGCTGCCAGTGCCCGACTTCCGCCATGTCGTAATCGACGGTGGAGAAGCCTTTGTTCAAGGCCTGCGCGGCAGTCATCGACTGCCCCGGACGCAAGCCCAGTGCCCGCGCCGCCGGATTGACCGCCTGCAGCACCCGGCGCTGGGCCGGGCCACTGAGCAGCGCCAGGGGTTGTTCGGGATCGGGGCGTTGACGCATGACCGCGTCGAGAGCCAATTGCGGAAAAAGAATACAGACCCAGCGCATGGCGACCTCAATGCCCCACGGCAAAGGCAATCGGGGCGGAATGCGCCAGACCGCCCCGGCACTTGAGCACGCGCAACTGCGCCGGACGCGCATCGATGGCAATGCGCAGCGCGGCTGGCGACGGGTTGACCGCCTCGCTCAAGGGACGCCAGGCGAACGCCAGGGTCTGGCCGGTTTCCGCCGCCACCTGCAAGCGGCGCAAGGCGCGGTCATCGGCCTTGTGCGGCCAGCACAGCACCGCGCCGCAACTGCCCGAACGCAGACATTGTTCCGCCGCCCACAAGGCATCACGCTCACTGGCCTGAATTACTGACAACTGGCGCAGATCGACCCCGGCATTGGCCCAGGCCTGCGGATACGGCACGAACGGCGGCGCCACCAGCACGATGCGTTCCCCCGCCGCCGCCAGCCGCGCCAGGGTCGGCCACACCAGTTGCAGCTCGCCCACCCCGGGCCCGGCCAGAAGGATTTCACTCAGCGCCGCCTCCGGCCAGCCACCGCTGGGCAAGGCGGCATCCAGCGCCGCGTGCCCGGTGGGTTGCGGGCTGGCGGCCGGTGGCGCAGGTCGGCCCTTCCAGACCTGGCCGCCATTGAACAGCGTATCCAGCGCAACGACGGCACCCATCAGCCTTGCCTCACCAGACCGCAGAACACGCCTTCGATGGCCAGGTCCTGATCGTCACGCACCACAATCGGCTGGTACGCCGGGTTGCGCGGCAACAGGCGAACCTCATCGCCGACCCGCTCGAAGCGTTTGATGGTGACCTCGCCGTCGAGCCGCGCCACCACGATCTGGCCGTTGAGCGCTTCGGGATTGCGCCGCACGCCGACCAGATCGCCGTCGAGAATGCCGTCCTCGATCATCGAATCGCCCTGCACCCGCAGCATGTAGTCGGGCGTGCGGGAGAACAGCGCCGGGTCGAGCATCAACCGATTGTGAATGTCGGCATCGGCGCCGATGGGCACACCGGCGGCCACCCGGCCGAGCACCGGCACGTCGAGCAGTTCCGGCCGTGGCGGCTGCCCGAGCAAACGAATGCCCCGGGCCTGATGCGGATTGACCTCGATGAACCCGGCTTCGGTGAGCGCCAGCACATGCTTGCGCGCCACGCTGCGGGAAGCAAAACCAAAAGCCTCGCTGATTTCAGCAAGGCTTGGGGGCTGACCGTGTTCGGCGATGCGTTCGCGGATGAAGGTCAGGATGGCGGTACGGCGGGGAGTCAGATTTGTCATGGAGTACATTTGTACTCTTGTGGGAATTTCCTGACAAGCACCGCCAGTCAGCTCAAATCCTGTGACTGATCGTTCCCACGTCGAGGCGTCGAACCGTCTGCGTGGGAATGCCTCCAGGGACGCTCTGCGTCCAGTGACTCGGAGCGTCACGGGCTGCATTCCCACGCGGAGCATGGGAACGATCTCACGGAGTCAGCTCAAACCGCGTTCCGCCAGAAACCCTGCGATGTAGTCGATAAACGCCACGACCTTGGCCGTCGCCCGCCGATGTTGGCGGTCGTCAGGTCTACGCCTCGACTCTTGAGCAACACAGTCTGGTTGTCAGGAAGTGAGTTGCGCCAGGTACTGCCACGGATAAATCCCGCGCTGATGACCATCGCTGAACACCAGTTGCAGTCCGTAGCCCTGTGGGTTGAGTTCGATCACGCGCACCCGGTCATCCACCAGCGGAGCCAAGCCCCGCAGGCGAAACGCCCGGCACTGCGAGCACGGGCAATGGCGGCGCAGTTCGGCATGGTCGAGCAGTTGCTCGCGGCCATCCGGCCAGCTCAGCCGCAACCGGTGTTCGCTTTGGGAATTGCCGATCGCCAGCGGATTCATTGCAACTGACTCAAGGCAATCCGCACGGCTTTGCGCACCTCCGGGTCGCCGTCGTCCTGCGCGGCCTGCAACGCGGCCACAGCGCCACGATCATTCAGTTCGCCGAGCGCCAGCGCCGCTTCCTTGCGCAGGTTGCTGATGCGATGGCCGAGGGTATCGATCAAGGCGTCGAGTGCCGGCACGTAACGCAAACGACCGAGGCTGCGGGTGGCACGCAAGCGCACTTGCCAATAATCGTCAGCCAAGGCTTCGATCAGCGCCGGCCCCGCATCGGTGTGGCCGACCTTGCCAAGCGTGGTCGCGGCTTCTTCGCGCACTTGCCAGGTGTCGTCCTGCAACGCCCGGCGCAATGCCGGCAGTACATCGGCGCCACTCGCCAGGCCCAGGGCGCCGGTGGCGGCGCGGCGTACTTCAGTGTCCGGGTCATCACTGGCCAAGCGTGCCAGATCCGGTAAAGCATCCAGCTGTTTGAGCCAGCCGAGCACACCGACCGCTTCGCGGCGCACACTCGCATCAACATCGCTCAACGCTTGAATCGCAGCAGAGGCAGCGCCAGGGTAGCGCAATTCGCGCAAGGCCCGAAACGAGGCAATCCGCACGCTGGTTTCAGCATGGGCTGTCCACGGCAGAATCACCCTGCCCGCCGCTTCGGTCTTGAGCAGGCTCAGACTCTGCGCCGCAGCAGACTGCACTGCCGGAGACGGATCCGTCAGCGCCTGGCATAGCGCTTCAACCACCGGTTCGTCTTCCCAGGCTTCCAGCAAGCGCGCCGCTTCAGCGCGGACTTCCTCGGCCGGATCTTCGGCCAGTCGCTCGACCAGCCAGAGCAAGCCGTCCGGCTCTTCGAGGTCGGCCAGATCGATCAGTGCAATCCGGCGTACACCGGCGTCATCGGCGGTCAGGCGCGGCTGCAGGGCCAGAATCTCTTCGTTATCGGTCACAGCAAAAAATGAGGTCACAGGGCAAATCTCGGCAAGGCGTTTTCGGGAGGCAGGCCGAGCGGATTGAGGCGCGGCAGCGGTCGGTCGTTGTCGTGGCGCAGCAGGTCGAGGCAGTGGCGCTTGAGGCGCGAGAACTCGTGGCTGGTCACAAGTTCGGTGGTGCGTGGGCGCGGGAAGTCGAGGCGCAGGTCTTCGATGATCCGCCCCGGCCGTGCGCTCATCACCAGCAAGCGGTCAGCGAGAAACAGCGCTTCGTCGATGTCGTGGGTGACGAACACCACGGTGGTGCGGATGCGCGTCCAGATGTCCAGCAGCAGTTCCTGCATGTTCAGTCGGGTCAGCGCATCGAGCGCGCCGAAGGGTTCGTCCATCAGCAACAGCCGTGGCCGGTTGACCAGTACCCGGGCGATTTCCACCCGTTGCTGCATGCCTCCGGAGAGTTGATCCGGCCAGCGTTCGGCGAAGCCCTCGAGGCCGACCAGTTTGAGCATTTCATCAGCGGCACGATGGCGCTCTGTCTTGCCGATACCGCGCATTTTCAGCCCGAAGGCCACGTTGTCGCGCACCGTGCGCCACGGAAACAACGTGTGATGCTGGAACACCATGCCGCGTTGTGGCGACGGGCCGGACACTTCGGCGCCGTCGACTCTCAACTGCCCGCCATGGGGTTGCAGATGCCCGGCCAGCGCGCCAAGCAAGGTCGATTTGCCGCAACCGGACGGGCCGAGAATGCACACGAACTGGCCGGGCTCGATCTGGCAATCCAGGCCCTGCACCGCTTCGAATGCCTGAAGGCCTTCGCCGAGGACAATGGACAGCTGACGGATGTCGATCCGCCCTTCCGGGGTTTGCATCACGCTCATCAGGCTTTCCCTCGTGTTCGATGCCAGGGCGTGAACAACCCGCCCAGACGTTTGATCAGCAGACTGCTGCCCATGCCCAACACGCCGATCAGCAACATACCGACCACGATGTCGGCGTAGTTCTGAATGGTGTAGGACTCCCAGGTGTAGTAACCGATACCGAACTGGCCGGAGATCATTTCGGCGGTCACCAGACAGAACCACGAGGTGCCCATGCCGATCGCAAGGCCGGTGATGATGCTAGGTGCAGCGCCCGGCAGGATGACTTCCAGCAGGATCGCCCGGCGCCCCGCCCCAAGGCTTTTGGCCGAGGCGATCAGGCGCCGATCCACGCCTTCGACGCCGTGCACGGTGTTGAGCAGGATCGGGAACAGCGCGCCGGTAAAGGTGATGAACACCATCGACAGTTCGGACGACGGGAACATCAGGATCGCCAGTGGAATCCACGCCACGGCGGGGATCGGGCGCAGCACTTCCAGTGGTGGCAGCAGCAGGTCTTCGGCCCATTTCGAGCGGCCGATGGCCAGACCCAATGCAACACCGATCACCAGCGCCGCGAGGTAACCCGCGAAGACCCGGCCGAGACTCGCGCTCAGGTGCTGGATGAGCTTGCCGGAGTCGCCCAGGCCTAATGCGGCTTCGATCACGGCCAACGGGGTTGGCACGTTGGCGAAGGTGACGAGGCCGAGGTTCCAGTGGTGGCTGGCGGCGAGTTGCCAGAAGAGCAGGCAGAGCAGCAGTGAGGCGGCTCGGGGGATCCAGCGTCGATAAGGTCTGAACACAACAATTCCTCTCATCCCGACTCTATGTGGGAGCGAGCTTGCTCGCGATTCGGATAGGTCAGGCAAAGTTGTCCCGTCTGACCGGACGCCTTCGCGAGCAAGCTCGCTCCCACAGTTGACCGAGTTGTTATCGGGTTAACGACTGGCCACGGCCTGCGCGGTGGCATCGGTGAAGTCAAAGACTTTTCCGCCCTGCGCCGTGGCAAACTGCTGCGCCTGCCCTTTCAACAAAAACGCGCTGAGGCGCCCCTTCCCGTCACTGGCAAACCACGCCTGCTCCGCCAGCAACTTGATCCCGCTGTCACTCGCCTGGGCATACATCGCCCGGATGTTCTTGCCTTCCGACTTGAGGCCGGCCAGTGCGGAAAACGCCTCTTCAGCCGAGGCATACCGCCGGACTTTGTCCTCACCCCGCACCCAGATTTCCGCGACATGGCTGAAATCGGTGATCGTCTTGCCGGTCGCCGAGTCGACGGCCTTCAACGGCGTCTGCGCGTAGTTGGCCAGTTGCGCGGTGTAATCCAGATTCGAGGCCTTGAACGCCGCGCGAATGTATTGATCATCGATAAAGGTGTTCAGATCGAGCCCGCGATCGGCCTTCTTCAGCAGCTTCAGCGTATCGATGGCCGTGCCCACAGCCTGGCGGTATTCCGGTTTCCAGCTCAGATCGCGGGTCTGCACGCCGAGCGGGCCGTGGAACAGATAATTGACCTCGGCATCGACGCCGGTGACCTTGGCGATCAATTCGCTGTACTTCTCCGGTTCGGCGGCCAGCAACTGGTTGGCCTCGATGCTCGCCCGCAGGTAGGCGATGACGATTTCCGGGTACTTTTTCGCGTAGGCCTGATCCACCAGCGCACCGTGGAAGGTCGGCGCATTGGCCTGGGCGCCGTCGTAGATCTTGCGGGCGAAGCCACGGCTCGGGAACAGTTCGGCGAACGGTACGAAGTCGGCGTGAGCGTCGATCTTGCCGGCCTGCAGTGCGGAACCTGCGACTTCCGGCGGCTGGGCGATGATGTTCACATCCTTCAGCGGATCCCAGCCCTGCTCCGCCACGGCGCGCAGCAACATGCCGTGGGCGGTGGAGGCGAACGGCACGGAAATGGTCTTGCCCTTGAGTTCGCTCAGTGACTGCACACCGGACGCACTCGGCACCACGATGCCGTTGCCGCTGCCCTTGATACTGCCCGACAGCACGCTGATGAACAGGCTGTGCTTGCCGGCGGTTTCAAACGCCACGCCATTGAACGCGCCGGGGAAATCGGCCATGGCGCCAAAGTCGAGTTTGCCCGCAACCATTTCATTGGTCAGTGGTGCGCCGCTGGTGAAGTTCTTCCACTGCACATCGTACCTGGCGTCCTTGTAGGCGCCGTCGTGTGGCAGGTATTTGTCGAGCAGGCCCAGCTCGCGGATCAACAGCCCGCCGGCGGCGCAGTTGATGGTGGTGTCCTGGGTGCCGATGGCAATGCGGATGGTTTCGGCCGAGGCCGACAGGGTGAACGAAGCCAGTACCAGACCGGCGATTGCTGCACGCAACATGGTTGAAGCCCCTCGAATCATTTATTGGATGTTCGTCTCCGCCGCGATCAGGGCGCGGTGGGAAACGAGGGGTGTTTGGTGAATCCAGCGTCCGGGGTTCACCGGATGGCTTTGGGGCTGTCTGTGTGGGCCTCTTCGCGAGCAAGCTCGCTCCCACAAAATTTTCGGTGTACTCATTATTTGCGGCTGGCATCCATCCACTGTGGGAGCGAGCTTGCTCGCGAAAGCGGACTACCAGTCAACGCAATAAATAAGGAATTTCGACTTTCACCGCACCGGTCGGGCAGTCCTTTTCGCACGGCATGCAGTACCAGCACTCATCGAAGGCCATATAGGCCTTTTGCGTGGCCGGGTTGATCGCCAGCAGGTCCATCGGGCAGACGTCGACGCATACGGTGCAGCCCTTTTCGGCGATGCATTTGTCCTCGTCCACGGTGACGGGGGCATTGGAGCGGAAGAAGATTTCCTGGGCTTGGTAGGCCATGGTTCGGACTCTCTCTGGTAATGCCTCAAGCGGCGAAAGCGCCAACCCGAAGACGGTCGTAGGCCTGCATTTCCTCGGCATCGAGGGGGATGATGTAAGGCTCGACGGCTTTCTTGAAACTGGTCATGCGCCCGTCTTCGCCTTTCTTCAGGTGGCAGTGGCAGAACCATTCACGGTCATCCCGTTGCGGGTGATCGACGCGGTAGTGGTACAGGCCCCAGCGGCTTTCGGCGCGGAACAATGACGCGCGTGCGGCCATTTCGGCGCAGTCGCGGATCACGTTGGTTTCCATGGCGCGCATAAGTTCGTGGGCGTTGTTGGCCTTCATCTGGTCGAGATCGCGTTCGATATCACTGAAACGCTGCAGGCCGATTTCCATCTTTTTCGTCACTTTCGGCGGTTGCAGGTAATCGTTGACGAAGCGCCGCAGCTTGTACTCGACCTGCGCCGGCGGCAGACCGTGTTCGCGGTCCAGCGGTGCGTAGACCCGGGCCTTTTCCTTTGCAATCTGTTCAGCATTCAGCGCAGTGAATTCACGCCCGGCGACAAACTCCGCCGCGTTGTGACCGGCAAACCAGCCATAGGTGAACGCGCCCAGCATGTAATTGTGCGGCACGGCGGCCATGTCACCGGCAGAGTACAAGCCTTTCACCGAGGTTTCGGCGCGCTCGTTGACCCACACGCCGGACGCCGAATGGCCGCTGCAAAAGCCGATCTCGGAGATGTGCATCTCGACCATTTGCATGCGGTAGTCGGTGCCGCGATTGGCGTGAAACTGGCCACGACTCGGGCGCTCGTTGCTGTGCAGGATTTCCTCGATGTTCTGGATGGTTTCCTCGGCCAGGTGATCGAGCTTGAGGAACACCGGGCCGTTGCCGCTTTCCAGTTCCTGGTGGAACTCCCACATCATCTGTCCGCTCCAGTAGTCGCACTCGATGAAACGTTCGCCCTTGTTGTTGGCGGTGTAGCCGCCGAGCGGACCGGTGACGTAAGCACAGGCCGGCCCGTTGTAATCCTTGATCAGCGGGTTGATCTGGAAGCATTCGAGGTTCGCCAGTTCGGCGCCGGCGTGATACGCCATTGCATAACCGTCGCCGGCGTTGGTCGGGTTTTCGTAGGTGCCCATCAGGTAACCCGAGGACGGCAGACCGAGTCGTCCGGCAGCACCGCAGGCGAGGATGACGGCCTTGGCCTTGATCACATGGAAGTCGGCGGTTCGGCAATCGAAGCCCATCACACCGTTGACGGCGCCCTCCTCGTCGGTCAACAGACGGGTGCAGACGAGACGATTGGTGATGTTCACTCGCGCCCGTTTCAACTGGCGGTACAGGACTTTCTTGATGTCGTGCCCCTCCGGCATCGGCAGCACGTAAGCGCCCATGTGATGGACCTTCTTCACCGCATAATCGCCGGTTTCGTCCTTCTCGAACTTCACGCCCCAGCGGTCGAGCTGCTCGATGGTTTCGAAACTGTGGGTTGCATAGGCATACACCGCGGCCTGATTGACGATGCCGTCGTTGGCGATGGTGATTTCCTTGGTGTACTGCTCCGGCGTCGAGTGACCGGGAATGATCGCGTTGTTCAGACCGTCCATGCCCATGCTGATCGCGCCGCTGCGCTTGACGTTGGCCTTGTCCACCAGCAACACCCGCAGATCCCTGTTTTTTTCCTTGGCCTTGATCGCCGCCATCGGGCCGGCGGTGCCGCCGCCGATCACGACGATGTCGTATTCCTGTTCGAGCGTCGTTCGACTCATGCCTGTTCCCCTTTTTGCCGGTCGATCCGCAGGCGGTACTGGAACGCATCGCCACGGTAGTAAAGGTGTTCGAAGTCCAGTGGCTGGCCGTTGGCGTCGTGGGTCAGACGCTCGATGCGCATGATCGGCGAGCCGGCTTCGACGTTCAGCGCCTGGGTCAGGTCGCTGTCGGCCAGCACCGCGTCGATGGCCAGATCGGCGTGGCCGAGAGCAATGCCGCAGTCGTTTTCGAGGATCAGGAAGATGTCACGGGTGACCAGATCGGCCTTCTCCAGCCGTTCGCCGACGGCTTTGGACAGGTAGGTGATTTCCAGCGAGATCGGCTCGCGATTGATCAGCCGCACCCGTTTGATCTGCGCGACGATCTCGCCTTCGGCGACCTGCAGGCGCTCGGCGACCAGTTTGTCGGCGGCAATGAATTTGAAGCTGCGCAGACGGTTGATCACCTCGTAGCCTCGACCGGTCATGGACTCGGCGAGGCCTTGCAGGGTGCTGACGTTTTGAAAGGTCTTGGGTTTGGCGACGAAGGTGCCTTTGCCGTGGATCTTGAAGATCAGCCCTTCTTTCTGCAGATCGCCCAGCGCCTGGCGCACGGTGATGCGGCTGACTTTGAACAGCGTGCCAAGCTCGCTTTCGGACGGCATCTGGCTGTCTTGCGGGTATTCGCCGTCGAGAATCCGGGCGCGCAGTACGTCGCGCAGTTGGGTGTGCAGCGGGACGCTACTTAAGGAGAGAACGTTATCGGTCATCGCGGGATCACTTGTCATAACGAGTTATGACGTGATCTTAGAGACGTTATGACAAGCTTGAGAAATACCGAATGAGCATAAGGTTAGATGCGCAACACCATACCCTGTGGGAGCGAGCTTGCTCGCGATAGAGGTGTATCAGTCACCAAAGTTATTGACTGACAGTACGCTATCGCGAGCAAGCTCGCTTCCACAGGGGGGACGGTGTGGTCTGGGGAATTATTGGCGCTTGAGAATCTGATCCATGACCCGATCGGTCTTCAGAGCCTCGGCGGCGACTGCCGGATGCTGCGACTCACCGCGAATCTGCGCGTTCATGCCCAGCACGTGATGCCACTGAATGTGTTCGTGATGGGGGATTTCAAGGCTGATGTGCTCATCGCCATGTAACTCGACCGGATGCTCGTCGAACACCGAAAAACCGATCCGCCCCTGGCTGCCGATAACCTCGACCCGATCCTCGCGCCGGTCCGCCACAAAACTCCAGCAACCCGTGCCCAGCGCACCCGAAGCGAATCGCCAACTGGCGCTCACCGCATCTTCCGCCGCGTACAACCCGGCCTGACGCGCCGTGAAACCGGCGACTTCAACGATGTCGCCAAGCAGGTACTGGAACAGGTCGAAACCATGGCTGGCCAGATCCGCGAAATACCCGCCACCAGCCACCGCCGGATCAGTGCGCCAGTTGGCGCTGCCATCCAGATCCTTCGATGAAGGTGCCTTGGTCAGGGTCCAGCTCAGGTGGCGAACCTCACCGATACGCCCCTGCTCCAACCATTGCCGAACCTGCTGGAAACGCGGCAACGAACGGCGGTAATAGGACACGAACAGGTGCAGACCGGCGTCGGCAAACGCCTGCTGCATCTCGCGACTTTGCCCGGCGTTGAGCGCCATCGGTTTTTCCACGCAGCAATGTTTGCCGGCAGCGGCGACCTTCAGGCTATAGGCGTGGTGACTGTCGGGTGGCGTGGCGATGTACACCGCGTCCACCTCGGGGTCATTGATCAGGGCATCGACATCGGTGTAAGTCCGGGCGATGCCGTGGCGCGAGGCGTAATCGGTCACGGCTTCGAGGCGGCGCCCCATCACCGCCACCAACGCCGAGCCGGGGGCCTTGTAGAAGGCCGGTCCACTCTTGCGTTCGGCGACACTGCCGCAACCGATCATGCCCCAGCGCACCACGTTCATGCTTGCGCTTCAGCCGATGCGCAGTGCGCGCAGGTCGAGGTGGCCGTTTTGCAACGGCGGGCACCAGTAATAGCCGCCAGTGATCGGCCGGCTGATGCGGTACAGGCCGTCGGTGATGCCGTCTTCCAGACCGCTCATGCGCCGCAGTTGCGCTTCAAAGGCATCGAGGGAGAAACCGAACGCCAGGAACATCAGGCCGGCGCGCTCACCTTCGATCCACGGCATCGAACGGCGCACGACGAAGGCTTCGGGAGCGAAGCTTTCCTGGGCGGTGCGCTTGACGTGGGCGGACACCGGGGCGTCATCGATCTCTTCGTTGTCGCTCAGGCGACGGCCCATGATGTTGTCCTTGTCTTCGGCGGACAATGCATGGAAGCCCTTGAGGTCGTGCTGCCACTGCTGGATCGCGGCAAAGCTGCCGCCGACCAGCCCCTCGGCACCTTCACTTTGCAGTGCGGCGGCGATGGCGGCTTCGTCATGGGGGTTTTCAGTACCGTCTTCATAACCGGTGAGGTCATGGCCGTCCTTGTGGCGGAAGGCTTCCTGCATCTGCACCAGGCGCAACGCCGGGGCCAGTGCGGCCTCAAGCGCGGTGCTGCGGTTGAGCAGTTCACCACGATCGACGCCGTGCAGCCAGACCCACAGGGCGTGCTGGGTCGAAGGGTTTTCCACGCCGACGCCGGTCAGCGCCGGAAAGCTGCGCAGGCCGTCGATGTTCACGTTCAGGGCCTTGACCAGGGATTCACCGAAGCCGACCACCGCCGATTTGCCGTCCACCAGCGTCAGCAGGTTGTCGATCGCCTGCGGCAGCGCTTCAACCGACTCGAGGGCGAAAAACAGGTGACGTGCTTGCGGCGGAACTGGGGTGGCGAGGATGCCCGGCTGGTAGTAACTCATGTGAACTCCTTGGGAAAGAGCGCGGAGTTTAACTGTAGGCGGAGGGTTTGTGTGGGATTGATTGGCGTCAAAAGCTTCCCCTCACCCTAGCCCTCTCCCAGAGGGAGAGGGGACCGACCGAGTGGTTTGTGAGAAGTACACCGAAGAGAAAGACAGAGTTGAATATGGATTCGCTGAAAAGCTTTCAGGTCGGCGTATCTCTCGAATATCCCCGAATCGGCCCCCTCTCCCTTCGGGAGAGGGCTGGGGTGAGGGCCATGGGTCTCAGATCAAATCGAAGCACTGCGCCACACACTCGGACTCTTCCCCGTCCAGCGCTTGAACGCCCGCCGAAAACTGCGCACGTCGCTGTAGCCGACTTCCTCGGTGATGCGCTCAATCGACATGTCGGGATTGGTCAGCAGGCTCATGGTACGCGCCTGACGCACTTGTTCCAGCAATGCCTCAAACGTCAATGAATGCTCGGTCAGGCGCCGACGCAAGGTACGGCTGCTCATGTTCAGGTCACCGGCGATCTTCTCGATATGGCTGCCCCGGCTCAGATCCCGGGCAATGGCGCGTTCCACGGCCTGGATCAGATCGAGTTTCCGATGGACTTGCGCCGCCTCCAGCTCCAGCAGTTTGACCGCCTGACGCAACGCCAGCGAATGATGGTTGGGCAGGTTCACATCCAGCCACTGCGCGTCGATCAGCATTCGATTGTGCAGACAGCCGAAGCGTATGTCCGGCCCCAGCAGCCGCCGGTATTCATCGACGTAGTCCGGGGCGGCGTGAACGAACTCCACGGCAATCGGTTTGAACGCCTCACCCACCAGCGCCCGGCCGTAGACCAGCAGGCTGGCGTAAAACTCTTCGACTGCAAACACCTGCACGTCGGCAAACGGTAGCCGGCATTCAACATCCAGGTAGATCTGATCGCCCACTACATCGACGCTGGACACGACGATCCCGCCGGACGTGTGCTGATGCCGGACCCCGATTTCGAACGCATCGCGCAGGGTCTTGCACAGCGAAAGCACGTGTCCCAGCAGACCGAGAGTCCCGAGCACGTTCTGCGCACCGACCCACAGTCCCAGCCCCTGATTGGGCACCGCCTTGAGCGCACGCTGGATCATGGCCACGGCCTGCCGGTAGGAAATGCGTTGCGACGGATCCTGCAGATCCTCGACGTCAAAGCCCAGGCCACGGCACAGGCTTTGCGGCTCGATGCCCTTGCCGGCGACGACTTCGGCCAGGGTCTGCAACAGAAAAGGCGACACCAGCGCCAGATCGAAGGTGGGGTCTTGGAGTTTTTCGTTCATGGCGGCTGACATTCCGGATCACGTTGAATTGTTATTTTTGTTACCGGTTATGTCGAAGGAAGTTAGCACAGGGTTGATCGACTGTCCGCAGAAGCCCCCTTCCGTGTCCGCCAATACCCTGCCCCGGTGTGCGCCAAGGGCTTATTTCTATAGTGGCCGGGCGCCCTGCGCGCCGGCAGTGCGCTCAAACACAATAATAATGAGGACAGACATGATCCCGAACCGCGCGACACTTCCTGTGCGAATGGCGCTGAGCCTGCTTGGCTGCGCCGCCACCCTGCCGGCCCTGGCCACCGAAGCCGGCGTCGACAACATCGGTACCGGCACCGACGGTTTTTTCGTGCTGCCGCTGGACGTCGACAACCTTCCCGAAAACATGGTTGCCTTCAACCTCTACTACAACCATTACAAGGCGACGAAGCTCAACATCAGCTCATTCGGCGGGAAGGTGCCGAACGTCGAGATCGAATCCACGGCGGTCATCCCGCGCATCGACTACCTGAGCCCGGTGCGGGTGTTCGGCGGACGTCTCGCCGGCTATATCGCCCAGCCATGGCTGAAGCAGGAAGTCTCGGTATTCGGTCAGAGCGACACCCGCGAAAGCATGGGCGATACCACCTTCGCGCCGATCATCCTGTGGGACATGGGCAAGAACCTGACCCTCGGCGCCGCCGTGGAAATCACCGTGCCCACCGGCGAATACAGCGTCGATCGGCTGGCCAACACCAGCAACAACTTCTACACCTACAAGCCGCTGTTCTCCTTCACCTGGCTGCCGACGGACAAGACCGAAATCTCGATGAAGACCACCTACAGCTTCAACGAGAAAAACAAGGACACCGACTACAAGTCCGGGCAGATCTTCCACTTCGATTACTCGGCCAGCTACAAGATCACCGACGACCTGATGCTCGGCGTCAACGGCTACTACCTGAAGCAGACCACCGACGACAAACAGTTCGGCCATACCGTGCAGTTCGCCGGTCAGGATGTCGACGATGGCGTACGCGGCAAGGTCTTCGCCATCGGCCCGGCGCTGCACCTCACCTTCCTCAAGTACGCCAGCGCGGAGATCCGCTGGGCCAGGGAGTTCGACGTGGAGAACCGGCCGGAGGGGGACATGTTGTGGGCGAAGGTGAGTATTCCCTATGCGTTTTGAGCGTATTTGTAGGAAAGCGCGCCTGAATGTGTAGCCGGAAAAGCTGAAAAATACTGGGGTGGAATTGGCCTACAGCGGCGGTCGAGATTGCCGGACAACGGTGGGAAACGTCCGGCAGATTTCAATGGGGGTACTTGCAGATACTGGGTCCCGCTGCCTCGTGGCTCCTCGAGGGCTCATGGGGTGCATCGTCTGCCAGTGACGACAATGGGCCATTCCCCCTTAAACTGCCGAGATTGATCACGGAGATCACTATGAGCATATTGCATTCCCCGTTTTACGCTGACTTCGAATCCGAAGAAGAGGCAGAGAGCTACGATCGCTGGTTTCGTGCCGAGGTTCAGGAGGCACTTGATGATCCCAGCCCGGGCATTCCCCATGATGACGTTATGGCAATGCTCGACCAGATGCTGGAAGAGATGCGCAGGAAGCCCCGCTCTGCTGCTTGAATGGAGCAGCAAGTCCTCGCGTCAACTGGCTGACATCTTCAAATACATCGAGCAACACAACACCAACGCTTCCATTTCGCTAAGACGCAAGGTGGGTGTCGCAGCACAGCGACTGTCATCAATACCTTATGGTTACCGGCCTGGCCGAGTACCTGGCACTCGCGAAATGGTGATTCACCCGAACTATCTGCTGGTCTATCGAGTGAATGGCCACATCAAAATACTGAGGGTGCTTCACGCCCGACAAAAATACCCTCCAACTTCATCAACCTAAAAAAAGGGCGGCCAAATGGCCGCCCGAAGCGTACTGCACGAGAGTCCTTTACAACGTCAGCTGCCCCCGCTCCTCCTCGGTCAGCTGCTGTTTCGCCTGTTCATCCAGGGCTCCGGCGCCCAACACCTGCACCGGGCTGTCGGGGTTGTAGCCCGGTGTCGGTGCGCGGCTGGCGCCATCGCGGGTCGGGGCCAGTTGTTCGTTGCCGAAGCTCAGCACCTGCACGGTGAACACCGAGGCCTGGTTCTGTCGTGACGCGGCCTGCTGCTGACGGGCGACGTCTTCCGCCGCCTGAGTCGCCGACGACGCCGCGGAACTGGCCGATGTGATCGCCCCGGTGTTGACCGCCGAAACCACCGGCACACCGGTCGCCTTGCCCTGCACCGAGATGTTCGCGGCATTGACCACCGTCAGCGCGGCGATGTTGACGTTGCCCGAGACGCGAATCCCCGCTTCGCCCGCATCGATAGTGCCCAGCGGCGCGATCAGGTCGATGTCCCCCGGGGCCACTTCGGCAATCGGGTTGAGCGTGGCGATACCGGCACCGGTGCTCGGCACCGAGGGCGACAGGGTCACGTTGCCCCAGCTGTCGTACACGCGTTTCGGCGGGGTATAGACCACAGTGGTTTTCGAACCGCGACCGGCGTTGATGTCGCCCTCGGCGGACCAGCCCAGAATCGAACCGCCGAAGGTGGTCATGATCCGGCTCTGCCCCAGCAGGATACTGTCCCGGGAATACAGCTGAATGTTCCCCGAACCCTGGGTGATGATGCCCGCCGTGGACGGCGGCGCGGCGCCTTCTATGCCGAACACCTGACCACCGCCCGGCGTGAGCATCTGGATATCGCCGCCAAACAGCGTCTTGACCCCGGCGCCTCCATAAAGAGTGATATCGCCGTCATAACGGATCGGGTTGCCGGCCACATCGGTGCTCGGGAACAACGAAGCGATGGCGTTACGTCCACGCAGATAACTGCCTTTGCGCGGGCCGTCGACATCGTTGTACTCCAGGCCACCGGCGCGCAGCTCGGCGAAATACACCTGGCGGGCAAAGATCGCCTGCTCGGCACTCGGCAGCGCAGCGAAGAACGCTTGCGCCTGTTCGGCGTTGCCGCTGAAGCCATAGCCGAGGTTCAGCCAGCTCTGCAGTTCGTCGAGGTAAGTCTTGACCACTTTGCCCGGTTGCCCATTGAGGGAAGCATTCGGGTCGGCAAGGTTCTGCGGATTCAGGTAGCGGGCGATGAACCGCGAATAGTCCGGCCCCTGTGCCCCCACACCGGCCTGCAACACCACACTGGCGCCCGGTCGCTGATCACCCGCCACCAGCGAGCCGAGACTGGTGATGCTGGCACGGTCTTCCATGAGGATATGGCGCCCGGCATTGATATCCAGGACGCCGGGACCGGCGATATCGAAGCTGCTGTAAAGGATGTCACGCCCTGCCGAAACCCGCGAAACATCCCGAGGATCGTCATGCACGAACAGGTTGCCGGTCGAAGTGATGCTTTCTGTTACCGGTACGCCCATCTCGGCGTTGGGCACGGTCGTGGGGTTGCCGAGGAAAGTGCCCGACGCCACGATATCGCGCCCCGCCAGCATCCACACCGGGCCTGCCGCTTCGTACCAGGTCCGTTTCGACAGATTGAACGTCAGCGTTTCACCACTGCGCACCCCCACCAGGTCACCGGTCAAGGCATAGAACCGTGCGGGCGCCTGCACCTCGCTCAAACCCGAGTAACTGTTGGCATCGAAAGCAAACAGCGGATAGCGCAGGTTTTTATCGGGTGAAACCCCGTCACTGCCACGGTTGGTCATGACCGGCGTTTTTGAAGTGTTGTTACCGTAGCCATTGAAGGCCGGTGCGAATGGCGTAGCGATGGCCGACGGACTGGCACCCGACTGATTGATTGCATAGCCACCGGCATAGATCGAATCCTGCGCCAGGAGCTCCAGTTGCCCGGCCTTCGAGGGCGCCAGCAACAACGAGTACGCCGTCGCCGGCAAAAATCCGCTGCCTTGCATGTAGGTCGCCGACGGCCCGGCATAAATCGAGCCCTGGGCCGCCACCGCACGCAGAATCGACGGATATACAAAGCGCCCATCGGTAGGCGATGTGTTTCGCCCGATCACCGGGCCCTGTCCGTCGACCTCGCCCAGTTGTGTACTTGGCGTCAGGTTGCCGCCAGCCGAAAACAGATCGATAGCCGTGTGGTCGGTCCATAGCGAGAAACCACTCAATCCGCCCCCGTCGCGCACGACTCCGTCAGCGGTGGAGAACGGCGTCGAGTTCTGCAACCGGACCCGACCCGGGTCCGCCGCGCCACCCAACACCAGATCGCCGCGGGTATTGAGGCTCATGCCCGAGTCGCCAGGGATCAGCACCAGGCCGCCGGAAGCACTGCCAGCGGTGGATGTGAACGGGTCAAACGGTCGGACTTCGCGCGGGTCCTGCACATAGGATGCTGCGCCGTACTGCAGATTGATTCCACCCAGCGCTGCGCCGGTCAGTCGTGCAGCGCCGCGCAGGTTGATCAAGGCGCCTTGCAGGTCGTGTCGGGGGGGAGCCACGCCATTATTGCCGGCCCGGGCCTGCAACGACGGATTGAGCGAACCACCGATGCGGATGTCCATGTCACCGCCACCGGTCAATTGCAGCCGCCCATCCTCGCCGACGCGCCCGGTACTCCCGACCGCCACGATCAAGCCTTGACCACGGGGATAAAGATTGGTGTTGGAATTTTCACCCAACGCCTTGAGCATGCCCGCATCGGCACCTGCGCGCAGGCTGATGTTGCCGCCACCCAACGTGCCGAAACCGGTGAAGCCAACCAGGAACGGCCCGGTATCGACGCCTTGGTCAGGCAACGGCTGAGTCGCATAACTGCCGAAGTTGATCCACCACGCCGTCGGCACATCGCTGTTGCCGGTACCCTGGCGCCAGAGCCAGTTGCCCACCGCCACACTTGGCACTTCTTCAGGTGTTTCCAGGGTTGCCGAAGGGCCACGCCGCCCCAGCACATCCCCCGAAACAGAACCACCGGCGTTGATGGTCAGGTTGCCGCCCATCCGGGGGTACCAAGCCTGATACAGACTGTCGTTGCCCGTAACCCACCGCTCGTAATCGCTGCCGGCACTGCCCAGCACCGAACCGTTGTCCGACAGACGTCCGCGCGGCTGGTTGAAGCGTGGATCGATCTCTTCGGATTGGGTGCCGGCGGTATACACGCCAAACGGTGAATCCATGCTCAGATTGCCGGCGGCGAGCACGTCCAGATCCCCGGTGCCGGTGCGCAGCACGCTGAACATTTGTGTGCGGGTCTTGACGGTAATGCCCGGTTTGTTTTCCACGCACAGCTCAGGGAAAGGCCCACACCAGGCCAGCACGTCGTCATCGCTTATCGCTGACCCCGGGGGCATGCCCATCCAGTTGTCCGGTGCCCAGGTCCATCGCGGTGCCGAAACGCAGGAGTTCGGTGCCCAGTCGCACCATTCCTTGAGCTCGTCAGGGACCGGATCGCCCGGGGTGAAACCACCCAGGTTGCCTTCACCCCAGACCAGGGTTGGTGGTTTTTCAGTGACTTTGAGCCCGTAATGCGTGTCGGCCAGACGCAGATTGCCGTCGCTGGAAACCGGCTTGATCGCACGCGTATCGGCGGCGCCCAAATCGGCCCCCGCCACCACCCGCATCGACCAGGACGCGCTGCCGGCCGGCAACAGGCTGGCAACGGCCCAGTTGCGCCCCTGCTGGTTGCCGTTCAATGGCCGCAATTCGATAAAAGCCGTGCCATCGGCCAGCACCACATCGGTCATCGACGGAATCAAGGAACCGCGCAGCAATGCCAGCGATCCACTCAAGCGCACGCCTTTGATGGCATTGGTACCGGCTTCGACGCTCCCCGGCAACGGCACGCCTTTGGGCCAGCGAATCGCTTCGACAGAGGTGACGCCATTCAAGCGAATGCCCGCGCCAAGGCGACTGCCGGCCGGCAATGTGACGCTGTCGGTCAACAGCGTTCCAGCGGCATAAAGCAGCTGACCCGAGGCATCGTGAACTGCGCCTGCCAATACCGTACCGGCGCCCAGCGTATAAGGTGCGGCCAGGGTCGCCTCGGTTGGCAACAACGTGCCACCGGCCAGGGTTGTCGCTTGCAGCGGCACGTCGTAGTTCAGCGTGACGCCCGGCTGGAACAGCGTGCCTTCAGCCAATGTGACGCCAGCCCCCGGCACCACCAGATCTCCGCCGAACGGCTGAATCCCCGGCAACAGTTTCCAGCCTGCATCGTCGACCGTCTCGGGTGGTGGTGCAAAACCGTCATTGAGGCTGCCGTGAATATCGAGGTTGCCGCCGGCACGAATCACCAGGCTGCCTGACTCGCCAGAGCCATGGATTGCGGTTTTCTGCGTATGCGGATTCAGACTGGCATAGCGGTAACCGGACAGATCCACATCGCCCTGCACCACCAGATCACCGTCAGCGGTTTTGCTGACAATCTCGACGCCCGGCCGCAGATGGAAGGCATCGGCATAGGTGGCATTGTTCAGGCCGGACAGTTTGTTCTGCAGCAGGTTGCTGTTGAGCAACGCGGCATCGATGAATGCCGTGCTGTCGCCATGGATACGGTCAAGGTAGGCCTGGTCGATGACCTGATACGGACGTCCGCTGGCCGCCGGGTCTGTACCGTCGCTGGCATCGCTGTAACGGCGCATGGCATTGAGCCCGATCGAACGGGCGCCCTGAATGTCCAGCGTACCGCTGGCATCAATGGCGATGTCACCGCCAGCCAGACGTGGCGCGTTCAGTTCCAGCGTACCGCGCGCCAATCCATCGGATTGCCCGGGCAATGGCCCCGAAGCAGCCTCGGTGCCATGGCGCAGATCGATCCGCGCGCCGGTCCCCAGTGTCAGCCTGCCGTCGCCGGAGTTGAGCTCGACCATCGCCCGGTTCGGTGCATCGATGATTTTTCCGTAGCTGTCGACCCGCAACACACGGCCATGGGTATCGAGCACAGCACTGCCGGTCAACGTCAGGCCGTTCTTCGCCGACAGACGAATCGAACCGACCCTTGCACCACTCGCGTCGACAAGCCCTGCGACGGTCAGGCTACCGTTGTCCACCGAGACATTAACCTCACCGGCACTGAGCCCGTTGCCGATCAACAGATCACCCTGCTTGAGCTGCAGGCTGCGGCTGCCAAAAACCTGCCCTGCGTTCAAACGCTGGTTAAGGGCCGCGAATTGCTGGCTCGGATCGCCATTCAAGTGTTGCGCGCGGATGTCCACGCCACCGGCCTTGTACGGCACCCACGTGCCGCCTGCGTCATAACTGCCGCTGCTGGCGCCGAGGATCCGGCCCTGCAGATCGACCATTCCGGCATCGCTGCCCAGGGCAATGGCGCTGAGATTGCCGGCCTGATTGTTCTGCGCCGACAGGTCAATGAGCGAGCCCGCAGCCTGACGGATATTGCCGTGGCTGCTGTACAACGCCACATCACCGCCCCAGCTGTACTTGTTCACATCGTTGAAGGCCAGGGCACGCCCGGCCATATCCAGGTACGCGCCACTGTTCAGGGTCAGATCTTCTGTCGATTTGATCACCAGTTTGCCGCTGGCCAGAGCAATGCGACTGTCGAGCGTGACATTGCGCGCATCGAGGGTCAGTTCCGCGCCGAGGGCATTGGCCGCAGCCGGGGTACCGCCGCCAGTGAGCGTCAGGTTGTTACCGGCCTTGAGCAGATTCACCGAGGCCGCCTCTCCCGTCAGCAACGGGGTGCGCAGGTTGAGGTTGCCGCCGCTGTAGGCATAGCCCTGGACCGGATCGAAAGCACCTTGCGCCTGATACACCGCCAGGCTGCCTTTGTGGTTGGCGGTGATGCGGTCGCTGGCGGTCAGATTGACGTTGGCAAAACCCAGCACCAGGCGATCGTTCTGCTCCAGACCACTGGCCTGCGGATTGGGCCCGTAACCGAACTCGATGCGTTGTGCCTGTATGTCGAGCGTGCCCTGTCCGGTGCCCGCGCCGCCGCTGATGACAGCAGCGGACGCTTGCGTGGCACCGTTCCACACCAGATTGGCAGTGCGGATGCTCGCCACGTCAGTGGCTTCACCCAAGCCGTAAATGGCCGGCGTGCCGAGTATCAGATTTTGCAGTTTGCTCACGCCAGTCTGCGGATCCAGCGTATCGAGAGTGACATTGCCATAGAAATTGAATGCATCGCGGCTGGTCAGGCTCAACGTCTCCAATGCCGGAGCGCCGAACTGCGTGTCGCCGCGCAACAGCCGGTCGAGCACGTTCTGATTCAGGGTCAGGCCGGTCGGCACGCGACTCCCGGCGGCACTCAAGGCTTCGGCACTGCCGGCATTGATCGCGCCCACCGCCAGCGTCAGATGGCGGGTACCGAAGCGTACCGTTTCATCAAGCTCGAACCGTTTGTCTGTGGCCGCCGTGATGCTGCCCTTGGAGTAAAGCAGCGTCGGGTTGGTGCAGGCGGTCGTCGGGCAGTTGCCGATGCGAATATCCCCCGCGCCAGAGGTCGGGGTCGACGGCGACGGCGCGAGCACATTGGTCCAGCCGTTCGAGACCACCAGCAGACCTGCCGTGCCCGGCGCATAGGTAAAGCCTGCGGAAGAATCGTACGGTACGTCGCCGCGCCCCAGGGTGTTGATCCCCGAGCCGGCCTCAAGACTGATGCGGCCACCGGTACTGGTGGTACGCAGCAGCACTTCAGGCGCAGACAACACGGCGCCCTCACGCAAGCTGATATTCGATGTGTCGCCGATGAACGAGACGATGTTGCCAGCCGTGTTGTAATCGATCGTCGGCTGCGCCCCGAGGGTCAGACGGCCTGCACCCAGTCTGTTGAGGCTGTCGGCATAGAGCGACACACCGCTGAACCCCTCGGTACGCCGATGCCCGTCGCCGAGCAGTTCCACATCGCGTGCGCCCCTCACCACCGCCGTCCCGACCACGCCGCCGGTGGCCGGTTTGAACAACACCTGTCCAGAGAAATCCAGCGCAATGCCCTGCTCGGCGCCCGACATCAGGTACAGATTCAGCGACTTGCCGTCCATCGGTGCCAACGCCCGTGGTACGCCACGCCGTGCAGCGTCACTGCGGATGAATTGAGTAAAACCGGTTTCGTTGTACTGCGAATAGCGGCGCACGACATCGGCCGAGGTCAGGATGACCTGGCTGGCCAGGCTGTCGCGCAGCCCGGTGTTGGCGATCGACATCAGCCCCGAGAGGGTCCATGAACCATTGCGCAAGGGTAACGCGCCAGGCGTGACACCCGGTGCGGCCTGGCCGTTGACCTCGACCCGAAACGCCCCCGGCAACAAGGCGAACGTCGAAGGCAGCAGCGTATAGGTGCCCGCCGCCAGCCCCGGCACGCCGGCCCCGAGGGTGATCTGCTGGCCGATACGCGGATCAACCGCTCCCGCTTCGGCGAGCATCGGCGCGTAGGTACTCTGATTGCCGGGCACGATGGCGTACACCGGGTTGCTGGCCAGGCCTGGCAAACTGAACGTGCCGTCCGCAGCGTTGCGTACCAGCGGATTGAAGCGTGCATCGGTAGAGCCGCCGCGCCCGGACACAAATCCGGCCCCTCGCAGGTCGCCGCCGCCAGACAAATCGATCAAGGCGCCCTGTTGCACATCGACGTATCGCGAAGTCAGCGTTACACCGGCGGTTTCTGCGGTAATCCCCTTGAGCACAACCGATTTGCCAGCGTAGCGATAGTCGATGCCGTCGGTGGTGCCGCCATAGGGCATGACCAGTCCGTTCGCGCTGACCGACGTCACACTGCCCGGCAACAAATGCAGGTCGTGGGTATTGACCACGGTCTCGTCACCCAGGCGGATCATGCCCAGCGGCGCACGAACAATGCCGCCCTGCTCGATGTGCCCGGCAGCCAGCGTCAGGTCGCCAAACACCGAGTAAGGCAGGGCGACCGGAGCGTTCCCGGCGCCGGTGATGCGCAAGGTGCGCGCCGGGTCGGCGCCCGGGTGCACGCTCTGGTAACCGACCCGCACCTCGGCAGTGACATCACTGGCCGGATAGATTTGCGCGGCTTGCAGGTTCAGGTCTCCTGGGGTCCACAACTCTGATTTGGTGGTGTACCCCGTCGGAGCCAGGAAGCGCAGATCAGCCCGGCTGTGCAAAGTCACCTGATCAAAGCCACGCCGACTGACCTCGATTGCCGCACCGTTGCGTGACGCAATCGTTCCCGCCGTGCCGAACGACAGGCTGTTGCCCAGATCCAGCAAGTCCGCCGTGGCGTTGAACGTGGCGGGTGCCACATGGGTCGTGGGCGTATTCATGACCCGCGGGCGCAGGTAACCCGGCGCGTCGAAGTATTTGCCGGTCCCCGACAATCGCAGATACGGCGCTGACAGGTTGATCCGCGCATTGTCTCTGGCGCCGTCGGCCAACGCCAATGCGCCGGCATACAGGCTCAGACTCTGGCGGCTGTGCAGATCGACATCGCCGTCGAACGACAGCAAGCCGTTGCTCAACAGGCTCAGGTTGTCGAAACCGCCGGCCATCAATTGATTGGCGCCCAGGCGGGCACGACCGTATTGCAAGGCTGAAGCGCCGGAACCGGGCTGCAGATCCGGCGGCAACAGGGACTTGCCTGCGTCCTGTCCGAGGATGATTTCCCTGGGGGTACGCACTTCATTGGCGGCAAGATTGAGGTTGTAGATCGGCGTCTCCAGCGCGATGTCCAGACGCCCGCCGGCTGCGCCCGCACCACCGGCGACTGCACGCAGGCTGCCATCGATGAACAGGCCGTTATAGGAGCTCAGGCTGATTCGTCCGCCGTCGGTGGCTATCGGCGTCGCCCCCTGCCCGGCGATATCCAGCACGGCTTGCGCGCCGGACGCATCCAGTCGCGCACCCTCGCGCACGATCACATAAGCATCGGCCGACGTGGCCGTGGCTTTTTTCGCATCGATTTCACCGCCGACGATGATCGTGCCGCCCTTGCCCACCAACCCGTAAGTACGACCCAGCGCATCCACCGCCGTGGCCGCGCGGCCGGCCACATCCAGCACCGCGTGTTCGCCGATCCAGATCGAGCGGTTGTGCGCAGCGTTGTCAGCCAGTTGCGAGGCGTCGGCGACGTCGAGCGAACCGAACTGTTGCTGGCGAATATCGAGGGTACCGCCCCAGGCATTCAGCTCGCCATCGAGGGTGATCTGCCCCGCGCCGCGCAAATTGATGCTCTGCCCCGGATCGACGCTGATGCGCGAGCCCCGGCCGAGGCTCAGGGTCGTGTGCGCAGGATCGACCAGCCTGACTTCGCCGGTACCGGCCTGCAGCGTCAGGCTGGCCCCGGCACGCCGGGTCAGTTGGGCCCTGGTCGGGTTTTCCTGATAGAGCGGCGGCGTCCACAGTTCGAGTGCCTGCTGCGGCGCGACACCGCTGACCTGATTGGCGGCCGCCTCGCTGAAGCGATAGACCGGCATGGACACGTCAATGACGGTGTTATCCGTCACTTCCATCCGGTTCAGGCCAATCAGGTTGTAGGTCGAGAAGCCTTTGTCAAACAGCGTCGGCGTCAGCTGCAACACCGTATCGGCCTGAGGCTTCTCGGTCTGGCCGATCAGCACATCGCCGGTCTGCAGTGACAAACGGCCGCCGCCGGACACACCATAACCCCGAAGTTGGCCGTCCAGGGCCAAATGACTGTCACCCGACGCGGACAAGGCGCCGGCCTCCAGCGTCACGTCACCGCCCTTGCCACCGCGGGTCTTGCCGTTGGCCAGAATCGCGCCGCCGGACGACACATCCAGCAGGCTGCCGGCACCGACTTCGATGTCGCCACTGCTGCGAATCGACACCGACCCACCGTCCAGATACGCCAGGCTTGCGGCATCGTCCGGGTTGGTGCGCAGGTTGCTCCACAGACCGCGAGTGTCCAGTTGCACGCCTTCAGCCACGCTCACGCGAGTGGCCTTGCCGGTCGGTGCGACGAGCCGGGTGTCGGTGAGGCGATCGGTGTTGAGCTGATTGAGCACATTGCCCAGATGCAGGCTGCCGCCCCGGGCCGTCAGGCCGGCGTCAACCTGCACGTCCGGACCGTAAAGGGTGATGTCGCCGCCATTGTCGACAGTGACGGCGCCTTGCACATCGATTCGCTCTTTGGCCGCGACCTTCAGCGCGCCCAGTTGCCAGTCGCTCAGTTGCCCGGCATCGAGGAACAGTTTGCCGCTGCGTGCATCGGACACCGCAGCGGTCAGGTCCCGATCATTGCCGGCGACCGGACGCTCACCGCCGACCTGCACCTGATCGAGCAACGGATTGAGGCCGTAGAGCAAGCCACCGGACGCCGCCACATACGCCGGGTCATAACTGCCGACAATCAATTGTCCGCGCCGCGCCAGCGCCGTCTGACTCTGCGCATAGCCATCGAGTACGGCACGCGGTGTCTGGGTCTGGCGTTCGCCCTGATACACCTCGCCGAGCATCTGGCCTTCGAGCACGGCGTTACGGGTGCCGATCACCAGTTGCCCGGCATCGCGCCCCACGGTGTAGCCCGACTCCCGACGGCTGGCCGGCGCAATCAACGGGTTGTAGTAGTAATTCGTCTGGCCCCAGCGCTGACTGCTGTCTTCATAGCCCTTGTAGAGCCCGGTGTAGAGCAGATCTCCCGGCGCTCGGGAGACCTCATACAGGTGTCCGTCGACACCGCGCAGCCAGCTCTGGCGAATCTCGCCGCTCTGGACATCCAGCGTGCCGCCGGACAGGTTGATCAACGAGCCCTTCTCGGTGACCACGTCATTGCCGGCAAAACTCACCTGCCCGCCTTGGGCCATCCATTCGCCGACGCTGTGGCCCTGGGTACCGAGGTAACCGCCGACCTCCAGCAAACCACCCGCGGTGTACCAGCGATCCGTGGCGTAACCGTTGGTGCCGGCCGGGACGTAGACCAGCTCACGCACATCGACCCAGATGTCATTGCTGTTGAGCGCACCCTTCTCGCGGTTGACCGAAGCATCGCGCTGCTCGTTGCCCTGGACGTTGATTTTGATGCTGTTGGATTCCATCGCGACTTTCACGCCGATGGCACCGGAGACATCGATCAATGCACCATCACGCACCAGGCTGCGACGTTGCGCCGCCACGGCGACCTGGCCGCCGGTGGCCAGAGTGATCGAGCCGTTCTGGAACTCGACGCTACCGCCGCTCTGAATGTCGATGCGCGACTGATCGCTGCGAATCCTGTTGTTGGGCGTAACGCCCGTCAACGCGGCTTGATGCTGGCTGTCGAGCGCCGTCAGGTCGCTGCTGTCGAGCAGGATCGCCGTCGCACCGCCCTGCCCCAGTGTCACGCTGCCCTGGGTGTCGGTGGCCGGGTTGAGCAAATGGATCGTGCCGCGTGTCGCTACCGAAGTGCTGGCCAGCAGCACACCGTTTTGCACGACCTCGTGACCGGTCAGGGTGATGTCGCCGGTCGCCGCCTGAATCAGGCCATTGTTGCTGACCTTGCCGGCCGCGCTGCCGGTCTTGAAGCCCGGCGTGACTTCATTGCCGAAGGTCGTGGAAAACGCGTTGCCTTCAGTGCCCGAGCCTTTGCGGATGTAAAAGCGATCGCCTGCGCCGAGCACGGTCTGGCCCTTGGCGGCGTCGATGCTGCCGTCGTTCTGCACTTCGCTGCCGAGCAGCAAGGCATAACCGCCGGCATCGGTCGATTTGGCAGGACGGGCCGTTTCGATGGACGCGCCGCGCTCCACCAGCACCTTGCCGGCCGCCTCGGTGAACGTCGGCTGACTGCCGTTACTGTCGAAATACAGGCCCCGCTCGCGAAACTGAATGTCCGTGATGTTGGCCGCTGCGGCCACCAGGTTGCGTACGTTGACCTCGCTGGTGCCGCTGAAGACGATGCCGTTGCGGTTGATCAGCATCACCGTGCCGTTGCCCTTGATCCGGCCCTGAATCTGGCTGGCTCGCGCATTCGGATCGTTGACTCGGTTGAGTACGGCCCAGTTCGACTGCTGGGCGAAATCGACCGTGGTGTTGCGACCGACGTTGAACGTCTCCCAGTTGAGGATCGCCTTGTCGGCGGTCTGTTCGATTGTCACCGTGGTTTTGCCGTCGATCTGCGTCTGCTGCGGACCTTTGGCGTTCTGCCAACCTTGAGTGAGGCTGTTGTCGACCTTCAAACCGCCCTCGCCCAGACCGTCCGGCACAAACTGTGCCGTGCCCAGCGCCGCCGAACGACCGGCCGCCTGCGCTGCCTGTTGGGCGGCAATGGCGGCCACTGTGTTGTTCAGGGTCTGAATCGAACGCTGCAATTGCGCATTGGCCTTTTGCTGCTGGGCCAGCGGTGGGGTCATCCCTGGCAGTCCGCCCACACTCGGGCGTGACGCGGCAGCCTGTTGCGCCGCGCCCTTGGCGGCAAACCATCCCGAACTGAACGCCGTCGCCGCCTCGGCACTGCCCGCCACCAGGCACAAGGCAACCGCCTGCGCCAGGGGCTTGAGCAACCACAGCGCCGGATCGGCGGCCATGCGCTGCCGGGGCTGGACACGGGTACTGCGACGGGACGGGCGAGCGAGCATCACTACGAGATCCTTTTTGTTTGCCACATGAGGCCGCAGGTCGGCTTGCCCCTGCTGTTACGACATAGGCGGTTGGCGAGAGCCACGACCGAACGGATGTCACACAAACTTCATGAATGAGGAGTAAATCGGCCAAAAAAAATGGCAGCAGCCCGCAGGCTGCTGCCATTTCATTGCGCTGAAGCGAGGCTTATCAAGGACGGCCGACAGCGTTGCAGACGCTGGCGTTGTTGATGTCCAGGTTGTTGCCCGAGGTGTTGGTGACGAAGTTGGCAGTCACAGCGGCTTTCCAGTTGGTTGGAACCGGAGTGAAGCTGTGGGCCACGGTGGCAGCGTTGTTGCCCGGGTTGCTGTAGTGAGTGGTCAGGAAGGCTTTGACATCAGCGGCCACGGAGGCGTCCTTGTAGCACTGACCGAAGATGAAGTTGGTGTAAGCCACGATCGGGTAACCGCTGGCAGGGTTAGGCACGACCGGTACCCACTGCGAAGGGTTCGAAGGGGCGGTTGGCAGAGCAGCCGAACCCAGAGCCAGCGAAACGTTGGCGGTGGTTGGCTGTACGCCGTTGACGCGAGCAACCACGGCATTGCTGGCGGCGTTCACACCGTCCGGACCGACGTAACCGATCGAGCCGTCAACGGCGTTGACTTGAGTGGCCACGTCAGCAGTACCGGCAACGCCTACCCAGGTCGAAGGCAGGGTCGAACCGGCTGGCAGACGAGCGTTGGTGAACGTGGAGTTGGTGGCGAACTTGGTCGGGCAGATCGAGTTCAGGTGACGGGTCAGGATTTCAGTAGTGCCGCTGGATACGTTGCGATAAACAACGCGGATCGGCGTGGTGTCGGAAGTGCCCAGCAGGTCGCCCCAGGTGGTTTTGGTGCCGGAGAAGGCGTCGCACAGTTGAGCGCTGGTCAGGTTCAGAGCGGTCTGACCGGATTTTTTGTATGGAATGGCAACCGAAGTGGCCACCGAAGGCAGTTGAATCAGCGGACCGTAAGAAGCGCCGAAGTTGGCGTTGTAGGTGCTGATTTCCGAAGCGCTGAGGATCGAGTCGCTACCGGCGAAGTGAACCGAACCAGTGGTGTTGAACAGTGCCGAGTTGTTGGTCAGGAACGCGGTCTTGCCGGTGCCGCTACCGGTACCCAGGTAGCTGAAGTTGGCTGGCAGGATGCTGTTGCTCGAGCCTTTGTACAGAGCGGCAGGCAGAGTCGCGCCACCACCGGTTACGTTGGCAGCCATGGCCTGGGCGGAAGCCAGGGCAGCGACGGTCAGGGAAGCTGCGATCAGAGTGCGCTTGAACATGAAGAATCTCCTTTTCAACGTTGGTTGTGAACACAGGTTTTCAGGGGACTTGCATGACACTGGGAGGACTCACCGCCGACCTTCGCAAGCGGGGTCCGTGGTTAAGTCGCAGTGAGAAATTCGCAGTTTCCGGTGACAGATAAAGGAAAAAACCTCGGGAGGTGCAGGCTGATTTTCGAGGGATTTTCTCGGGTGTTTACGCCGTTGTGCGGAGTGTCTGCGGCGGGCTTTTCGAGGGAACCGGCCACAGCCCTTGAAGGGCCGTTGCAGATGACAGAAAGGAGAACCCGAGGATGAGGGGAATGAGGGTCGGGTGATGCTGAAGCCGCTGAAAAAAACCTGGATTATTTATTGCTCTGACCGGCCTCTTCGCGAGCAGGCTCGCTCCCACAGGGTTTGCGGGCGCTGCAAATCGATGTGGGAGCGAGCCTGCTCGCGAAAGGGCCGGAACAATCAACATCAAACCAACAGACATACCCCTACTGAACCAGCTGATTGATCTCGATGATCGGCAACAGCACCGCCATCACGATCACCAGCACCACCCCGCCCATCACCACAATCATCAGTGGTTCGAGCAACGCAGTCATACCCATCGCCCGGCGCTCGATATCCCGGGACAGGGTTTGCGCCGCACGTTCGAGCATTGGCGGCAGTGCGCCGGTTTTCTCACCGCTGGCGATCAGGTGGATCAGCACCGGCGGAAACACGTTCTCCACCTTCAGCGCGGCCGCCAGGTTGGCACCCTCGCGCACCTTGGCGGTGGCCTCGTTGACGCTCAGGCTCAAGCGATCATTCGACAAGGTCTGCCGGGCCGCCTCCAGTGCCCGCAACAACGGTACCCCGGCACCACCGAGTATCGCCAGCGTCGAGGCGAACCGAGCGGTGTTCAGCCCCAGTACGAAACGCCCGATCAGCGGCAGCTTCAACACCCGATGATGCCAACTCAGGCGCGCCGCCGGGTTGCGCAGATACAGGCGCCAGCTCCAGAACGCACCGGCCATGACGCCAGCACACAACCAGCCCCACGCCCGAATGAAATCACTGGCATTGAGCATCGCCAGCGTCAGCCCCGGCAGATCCTGCCGCGCCTGGGAAAACGCGCTGACCACCTGCGGCACCACGTAGCTGAGCAGGAAAATCACGATGCCGACCGACACCAGCCCGACCACGCCCGGATAAATGAACGCGGTGAGAATCTTGCCGCGCAGGTTGTTGCGTTCCTCGATGTAATCCGCCAGCCGTTCCATCACTTGCGCCAGATCACCGGACTCTTCGCCTGCGGCAATCAACGCCCGGTAAATCTCCGGAAAGTCCCGAGGCCGCGCCGCCAGCGCTTCGGCCAGGCGCATGCCACTGCGTACGTCGGCACGGACGGCGCTGAGGGTGTGGGCGATGTGTTTTTTCTCCGCCTGCTCCACTGTGGCACTCAAAGCAGCTTCCAGCGGCAGACTGGCGCCGAGCAGGCTCGCCAATTGCCGGGTGGCCCAGGCCAGATCGTTATCCGAGAGTTTGGCGCTGAACAAACCGCCGCCGCCCTGCTGGGCGACGTTGCTTTCCTTCTCCACCGACAACGCCGTCAAGCCACGACCGCGCAGCACGCCGAACGCAGCGCCCTGACTGTCCGCCTCCAGATGACCGGTTTCGATCTTGCCGCTGGCATCGGCGGCCTCAAAACGATAGCGATTCATCAGGCATCCCGTGTCACACGAAGGATTTCTTCCGGCGCCGTGGCACCGCTGCGGATCCAGCGCTCGCCGTCCTCGCGCAGGCTGGACATCCCGGCCTTGCTCGCCGCCGCACGCAAGGCCTGCTCCCCTGCCCCGTTGTGAATCAGGGTGCGGATGTCGTCATCGATGCAGAACAATTCGTGAATGCCGGTCCGGCCGCTGTAACCGGTGTGATTGCACGCCGCGCAACCCACCGGGCGCCAGGTGCAGGGCGTGGCCGGGTCTTCCTGTTTGCAGTGATTGCACAGCCTGCGCACCAATCGTTGCGCTAAAACCCCGAGCATCGACGAGGCCAGCAGAAACGGCTCGACGCCCATGTCGATCAAGCGGTTGACCGCCGACACCGCATCGTTGGTGTGCAAGGTGGCGAGCACCAGGTGACCGGTCAGCGAAGCCTGCACCGCGATCTGCGCGGTTTCGAGGTCGCGGATCTCACCGATCATGATGATGTCCGGGTCCTGGCGCAGTATCGCCCGCAAGGCCAGGGCGAAGGTCATGTCGATTTTGGCGTTGACCTGAATCTGGCTGATGCCCGGCAAGTCGTATTCCACCGGGTCTTCCACGGTGAGGATGTTGCTGGTGCTCGCATCCAGTCGCGCCAGCGCCGCATACAGACTCGTGGTCTTGCCGCTGCCGGTCGGGCCGGTGACCAGCACGATGCCGTGGGGCTGGCGGATCAGGTGATCGAGCCTGGCCAGCACCTGCGCGTCCATGCCCAGGGTCTCCAGTTGCAGACGTCCGGCCTGTTTGTCCAGCAGACGCATCACCACCCGCTCGCCATGGCCGGTGGGCACGGTGGAGACGCGAATATCGATGGGCCGCCCGGCTACGCGCAGGGCGATGCGGCCATCCTGCGGCAAGCGTTTTTCCGCGATATCGAGCTGGGCCATGATCTTGATCCGCGACACCAGCGCACCGTGCAACGCCTTGCGTGGCGACACCACGTCGCGCAGCGTGCCGTCGACGCGGTAGCGCACCACCGAATGGGTTTCGAACGGTTCGATGTGAATGTCGCTGGCCTCGTCCCGCGCCGCCTGGGTGAGCAAGGCGTTGATCATGCGGATCACCGGCGCGCCGTCCTGGGTGTCGAGCAGGTCGGTGATTTCCGGCATGTCCTGCATCAGGCGGTCAAGATCGACTTCGTTTTCCGCCGCGCCGACCACCGCCGCCGCGCTGCCGGTATCGGCGTAGGCCGTGGCGAGCAAGCCGTCGAGTTCGTCGTCGCGCACCCGCTCAAGCTTCGCTGCGCCGAACTGCCGCCGCACTTCGCTGATCGACCAGCCCGGCGTCGACGGGCACACCGTCAGCACGCCGTCGCGCAGCAGAATCCGCTGGGCCTTGGCCCAGGCGTAAGGTAATGCGCTCATCTCATGCCCTCCGCAGTGTTGCTCCTGACCTCTGTGGCGAG
>NZ_LRUN01000090.1 GCF_001679645.1 Pseudomonas bananamidigenes
TCTGCGTGGTAACGCAGCCATGGACGCTCCGCGTCCACTGTGACGCGAAGCGTCACGGTATGCATTCCCACGCAGAGCGTGGGAACGATCACCGCGAGCAGCGCTTGCGTGGGAACTATCAGGGGTGAAGTGCTGGATCAGCGCTCGCTACGCAGCATTTCCTTCGGCACGTACTTGCCGATCTCGAACTTGCCGATCGCCGCACGGTGCACTTCGTCCGGGCCGTCGGCCAGGCGCAGGGTACGTTGCATGGCGTACATGTAGGCCAGCGGGAAATCGTTCGACACCCCGGCCCCGCCATGAATCTGGATCGCCCGGTCGATCACCCGCAACGCGACGTTCGGTGCCACAACCTTGATCTGCGCGATTTCACTCTTGGCGACCTTGTTGCCCACGGTGTCCATCATGTACGCCGCTTTCAGCGTCAGCAGGCGAGCCATGTCGATTTCCATGCGCGAGTCGGCGATCTTGTCGACGTTACCGCCCAGACGCGCCAGCGGTTTGCCGAACGCGGTGCGGCTCACCGAACGTTTGCACATCAGTTCCAGTGCCCGCTCGGCCATGCCGATCGAACGCATGCAGTGGTGAATCCGGCCCGGGCCAAGGCGACCCTGAGCGATTTCGAAGCCGCGTCCTTCACCGAGCAGGACGTTTTCGTAGGGCACCCGCACGTTATCGAACAGCACTTCGGCGTGACCGTGCGGGGCGTCGTCATAACCGAACACCGGCAGCGGACGAATGATCTTCACACCGGGGGTGTCGACCGGCACCAGAATCATCGAGTGTTGCGCATGACGCGGGGCGTCGGGATTGCTCAGGCCCATGAAAATCAGGATCTTGCAGCGCGGATCGCAGGCGCCGGAAGTCCACCATTTCTTGCCGTTGATCACCCATTCGTCACCCTCGCGCACGGCACGGGCGGCCATGTTGGTGGCATCGGAGGACGCGACGTCCGGTTCGGTCATGGCGAACGCCGAGCGGATCTCGCCCCGTAACAGCGGTTCGAGCCAGCGTTGTTTCTGTTCTTCGTTGGCATAACGCACCAGCACTTCCATGTTGCCGGTGTCCGGTGCCGAGCAGTTGAACGGCTCGGGGCCCAGCAGCGAACGGCCCATGATTTCCGCCAATGGCGCGTATTCAAGGTTGGTCAGGCCGGCGCCCAGCTCCGACTCGGGCAGAAACAGATTCCACAGCCCTTCGGCTTTTGCCTTGGCCTTGAGCTCTTCCATGATGGCGGTCGGCTGCCAGCGGTCGCCTTCGGCCACCTGGCGTTCGAACACGGCCTCGGCCGGATAAACGTAAGCGTCCATGAACGCGGTCACGCGCTCACGCAGTTCTTGCACTTTGGGCGAATAGGCGAAATCCATGGGCAGTTACCTTTCTGGGCAGCGGTTGTTCAGGTCATGCAATCGATGCTAGAACAGCGCCGATAATTTACCTAGCCTATTCTCGGCGTGTATAAACATTCATCACCGATATATGATTGGTTGATTTTCCTGGCCGCCCTCACCCGCGCCATCCACCCATAACAAGAGAGCCGCGTAATGAATCTGAGCAAGGTCGACCTCAACCTTTTCATCGTCTTCGACGCGATCTACACCGAAGCCAACCTGACCCGCGCCGGGCAGATCGTCGGCATCACCCAGCCGGCGGTGTCCAACGCATTGGCACGGTTGCGCGAAACCTTCAACGACCCGCTCTTCGTCCGCACGGCACAGGGCATGGTGCCGACACCCATGGCGCAGAACATCATCGGCCCGGTGCGCAATGCACTGTCGCTGCTGCGGGTATCGGTTCAGGAAAGCCGCATTTTCAATCCCTCGCAAGCGGTCAAGACCTACCGCATCAGCATGACCGACCTGACCGAAGCAGTGATTCTGCCGCCGCTGTTCCAGCGTCTGCGTCGTCTGGCGCCGACGGTGATCATCGAAAGCTTTCTGTCCAAGCGCCGGGAGACCACCAAGGAACTGGCCGCCGGGCGCCTCGATTTCGCCGTGGATGCGCCGCTCAACACCGACCCGCAGGTGCGCCACGTCAAGTTGATGGAAGACCGTTACGTCTGTGCGATGCGCAAGGGGCATCCACTGGCGACCAAGGACAAACTCACCCTCGACGATTACCTGTCGCTGACCCACATTCATATTTCCAGCCGTCGCAATGGCCTGGGCCATGTCGATCTGGCGCTCGGCAAAATGGGCATCCAGCGCAAGATCGCCCTGCGCTCGCAGCACTACCTGATGGCGTCCCAGGTGTTGCAGCAGACCGACATGGTGATGACCGTGCCGGAACGTTTCGCCCGACGCCATGACCTGCACGCGTTCAATCTGCCGGTCAACGATGTGCCGCCGGTGGAAACCCATTTGTACTGGCACGAAAGCACCGACCAGGACCCGGCCAACCGCTGGATGCGCGAGCAGATGATCGAGCTTTGCCAGCAGGTGACGGCCCATGAGAAGAAGCTCGACAAGCTGCAGGCGCCCGCCACTTGACGTAAACGTCAACCTGCAATTAGCTTAGCGCCAGGACCTTTTTTCGAGCGCTTTCATGAGCAGCCAGACCTACAGCATTTCCGACCTCGCCCGCGAGCTGGACATCACCACCCGGGCGATCCGTTTCTATGAAGAACAAGGCCTGCTCAGCCCTGAGCGCCGAGGCCAGGAACGCATCTATTCGCCACGCGACAAGGTCAGTCTGAAGCTGATCCTGCGGGGCAAGCGCATCGGTTTTTCCCTGGCCGAGTGCCGCGAGCTGATCGAGCTCTATGACCCCTCCAGCGGTAACACCAAACAACTCAACAGCATGCTGGCGAAAATCAGCGAGCGCCGGGCACAGCTTGAACAGCAATTGCTGGACATCGAACAGATGAAGCTGGAACTCGACACCGCCGAAGAACGCTGCGTGCAGGCGCTGGAGCAGACGCTCAAGAGTCAGCAATCGGTTCAGTGAACCAACACCAATCCCTTGTGGGAGCGAGCTTGCTCGCGATTGCGGTTAGACCGTCAGCATCATTTTTGAATGTCAGACCGCTATCGCGAGCAAGCTCGCTCCCACAGGGTTCGCCACGATTTCAAAAGAGCAGGTCAACGCCATGTCCCTCCCCTCCCAAGTACGCCTGATCGAAGTCGGCCCCCGTGACGGCCTGCAGAACGAAGCCCAGCCCATCAGTGTCGCCGACAAGGTGCAACTGGTTGACGCCTTGAGCGCGGCGGGCCTCGGCTACATAGAAGTCGGCAGTTTCGTCTCGCCCAAGTGGGTGCCGCAGATGGCCGGTTCCGCCGACGTGTTCGCGCAGATCCGGCGCAAACCCGGCGTGACCTACGGCGCACTGGCGCCGAACCTGCGCGGTTTTGAAGATGCGCTGGCGGCCGGGGTCAAGGAAGTGGCGGTGTTCGCGGCTGCATCCGAATCCTTTTCGCAGCGCAACATCAATTGCTCGATCAGCGAAAGCCTGGCGCGGTTCGCGCCGATCATGGAGGCCGCGAAACAACACGGCGTTACCGTGCGCGGTTACGTGTCCTGCGTGCTTGGCTGTCCTTATGAAGGCACGGTCGCGCCGGAACAGGTGGCCATGGTGGCCCGCGAGCTGTACGCGATGGGCTGCTACGAAGTTTCGCTCGGCGACACCATCGGCACCGGCACCGCGGGCGCCACCCGCCGTCTGTTCGAAGTAGTGTCGAAGCAGGTGCCGCGAGAGAAACTCGCCGGCCATTTTCACGACACCTACGGCCAGGCCATGGCCAACATCTACGCCAGCCTGCTGGAAGGCATCGCGGTGTTCGACAGCTCCATCGCCGGCCTCGGCGGTTGCCCGTATGCCAAGGGCGCCAGCGGTAACGTCGCCACCGAAGACGTGGTGTACCTGCTCAATGGCCTGGGTATCGAGACCGGTATCGACCTCGACGCCTTGATTGCCGCCGGCCAGCAGATCAGTGCCGTGCTGGGCCGCCCGAGCGGTTCGCGCGTGGCCAAGGCCCGTAGCGCGCAGTGAGGGGCACAGTGTTACCGCTTGGCGCGAAACGTGGGCACAGGCGAGTAACACGGAAACAAATTGTCTGGTTTTGCCTGACAGAAAAATCCCTCAAAAATCTCAAGCCGTTGATTTAAAAGGGTTTTAAAAAGTTGGCACGGCTTATGCTATTTCTATGGCATAACAAGAATAAAAAGCGGCAAACCAATAAAAACAAGACGAAACGACTCTGACATAACAAAAACAACACGGCAGAGACGCAGCTAACAGATTTTTTTGGAGAAGGTGTGCTTTTCAGGGTGTTCCTCGGAATGACCCGCAACCGGGCAGAGAACAATAAAACTACCTTCAGGTAGCTCCCGTATCGGTTGGATCGCCTTGGCGAAAAAGCAGATCAGCGCTCAAAAAAATACGTTTGCTCTTGACCCCGGATGGGGGTCGCCAAAAACAGCGGTAAAGGGCCACGGTTGCCAAAAACAACAACAGACCGACCCTCAATAATAAAAAGAGCACGCGACGACAAAATTAAAGGGGAGCTTCGGCTCCCCTTTGTGCTGTCCGGTCTTCTGAAATCCCGCAGGACACTGTGGGAGCAACGCCCCCACAGTTCTTTCCTCAACCCTCGTTACTGCGCAACTCCTCGACACTGATCTCACGCATCCGGAATTTCTGGATCTTGCCCGTCACCGTCATCGGAAATTCCTCGACGAATTTAAAGTAACGCGGCGTCTTGAAGTGGGCGATGCGCTCCTTGCACCACGCTTGCAGTTCCTGTTCGGTGGCGCTGTGGCCGGGATGGAATTTGATCCAGGCGACGATTTCCTCGCCGTAGCGCGAGCAGGGAATGCCGATCACCTGCACGTCCGCCACCGCTGGATGGGTGAAGAAGAACTCTTCCAGTTCACGCGGGTAAATGTTTTCGCCGCCACGGATGATCATGTCCTTGTTACGCCCGGCGATGCAGACGTAACCCTCGTCGTTCATGCTCGCCAGGTCGCCAGTGTGCATCCACCCCGCCGCATCGATGGCTTCGGCGGTGGCCTGCGGGTTGTTCCAGTAGCCGAGCATCACGCTGTAGCCACGGGTGCACAGCTCGCCGATGGTGCCGCGTGGCACCGGATTGCCGGCCTCGTCGATGATCTTGCTTTCCAGTTGCGGCTGGGTACGGCCGACGGTGGTGACGCGCAATTCCAGTTCATCCGATGGCCCGGTCTGCAGGGACACGGGGCTGGTTTCGGTCATGCCGTAGGCGATCTGCACTTCGCTCATGTGCATTTCGACGATGACCCGGCGCATCACCTCGATCGGGCAGGTGGCGCCGGCCATGATCCCGGTGCGTAGGTTCGACAGATCGAACCCAGCACGTTGCGGCTGATCGAGCATGGCGATGAACATGGTCGGCACGCCATACAACGCGGTCGCTTTTTCTTCGGCAACGGTGCTCAGGGTCAGCAGCGGGTCGAAGGCATCGTTGGGATAAATCATGGTGCTGCCGTGGGTGACGCAGCCAAGATTCCCCATGACCATGCCGAAGCAGTGATACAGCGGCACCGGGATCACCAGGCGATCAGAAGCGGACAGGCCGAGACTTTCGCCGACCATGTAACCGTTGTTGAGGATGTTGTAGTGACTGAGGGTCGCGCCCTTGGGGAAACCGGTGGTGCCGGAGGTGTACTGGATATTGACGGGCTGATCGAAGTGCAGGCTGTCGCTGCGTTCACGTAATTGCTCTGGAGAGACACTGGCGGCCAGATCTGCCAGTTGCGACCACGGGAGAAAACCCGACGGCGGCTGCGAATCAAGACTGATCAACCCGCGCAGCTCCGGCAAGCGCTCGCTGTGCAGTTCGCCGATGGAGTGCTCGGCCAGCTCCGGCAGCAGGCCTTGCAGCATGCCGTGGTAGTTCGAGGTCTTGAAGGCCCCCGCGCAGACCAGCCACTGGCAACCGGACTGCTTGAGCACGTACTCGAGTTCGGAACTGCGATAGGCCGGGTTGATGTTTACCAGGATCACGCCGATCTTCGCGGTGGCAAACTGTGTGATGCACCACTGCGCGCAGTTCGGCGCCCAGATGCCGAGCCGGTCGCCGGCCTGCAAACCCAACGCCAGCAAGGCTCTGGCGTGAACATCCACCGCATCGGCCAGTTGCCGCCAGGTGTAACGCAGCTGCTGATGGCGCACCACCAGCGCCTCGCCGTCCGGGTACTGCGCGACGGTCTTGTCGAACTTCTGCCCGATGGTCATCGCGAGCAAGGCTTTGCTCTGTGAACCACGGGTGTAGCTGCGCTGCGGGTTTGCACTGGGTTGATCCATGACGACCCCTATTGTCTTTATTAGTGGGTGTTGGACCGGAGCCATGCCAGCTCCGACCGTTCAGAACTGGCCCTACTCTCGCTCAAGTTGACGTTAACGTAAAGGGTGATTGACAGCCATTCGTCACAGGCTTACGTTAACGTAAAGGTGAGAGCTGATCCGCCGCTCTCTCCGCCCAACAAAAAAGCCAAAAGGTGACCCATGAGCTACCCATCCCTGAACTTTGCCCTCGGCGAAACCATCGACATGCTGCGCGATCAGGTTCAATCCTTCGTCGCCGATCAGATCGCCCCGCGTGCCGCGCAGATCGACAGCGACAACCTGTTCCCCGCTGATCTGTGGCGCAAGTTCGGTGACATGGGCCTGCTCGGCATCACCGTGCCGGAAGAGTACGGCGGCGCGGGTCTGGGTTACCTGGCCCACGTGGTGGCGATGGAAGAAATCAGCCGTGGCTCGGCTTCTGTGGCTTTGTCCTACGGCGCCCACTCCAACCTCTGCGTCAACCAGATCAACCGAAACGGCAATCACGAGCAGAAATCCAAATACCTACCGAAGCTGATCAGCGGCGAACACGTCGGTGCTCTGGCGATGAGCGAGCCGAACGCCGGTTCCGACGTGGTCTCGATGAAACTGCGCGCCGACAAACGCGGAGATCGCTTCGTACTCAACGGCAGCAAGACCTGGATCACCAACGGCCCCGACGCCAACACCTACGTGATCTACGCCAAGACCGACCTGGAAAAGGGCCCGCACGGCATCACCGCGTTCATTGTCGAGCGCGACTGGAAAGGCTTCAGCCGCAGCAACAAGTTCGACAAGCTCGGCATGCGCGGCTCCAACACCTGCGAGCTGTTTTTCGATGACGTCGAAGTGCCGGAAGAAAACATCCTTGGGGTGCTCAATGGCGGCGTGAAAGTGCTGATGAGTGGCCTCGATTACGAGCGCGTCGTGCTGTCCGGTGGCCCGACCGGGATCATGCAGGCCTGCATGGATCTGATCGTGCCGTATATCCACGACCGCAAACAGTTCGGCCAGAGCATCGGCGAGTTCCAGCTGATCCAGGGCAAGGTCGCCGACATGTACACCCAGCTCAATGCCAGTCGCGCCTACCTCTACGCCGTGGCCCAGGCCTGCGAGCGCAATGAAACCACCCGCAAGGACGCCGCCGGCGTAATCCTCTACACCGCCGAACGCGCCACGCAAATGGCCCTGGACGCGATCCAGATTCTCGGCGGCAACGGCTACATCAACGAATTCCCGGCCGGTCGTCTGCTGCGTGACGCCAAGCTGTACGAAATCGGTGCCGGCACCAGTGAGATCCGTCGCATGCTGATCGGTCGCGAACTGTTCAACGAAACCCGCTAAACGGAGCTGTCCATGGCTATCCTGCATACCCAGCTCAACCCTCGCTCAGCGGAGTTCGCCGCCAACAGCGCGGCGATGCTTCAACAAGTCGATGCCCTGCACACCCTGCTGGCCCAGGTAGCCCAGGGCGGCGGTGCGAAAGCGCAGGAGCGTCACACCTCGCGCGGCAAGCTGCTGCCACGCGAACGCATCAACCGCTTGCTCGATCCGGGCTCGCCGTTTCTGGAGATCAGCCAGTTGGCCGCCCACGCCGTTTACGGTGAAGACGTGCCGGCTGCCGGCGTGATTGCAGGAATCGGCCGCGTGGAAGGCGTCGAGTGCATGATCGTCGCCAACGACGCAACGGTGAAAGGTGGCTCGTACTATCCGCTGACCGTGAAGAAACACCTGCGCGCCCAGACCATCGCCCAGCAGAACCGCCTGCCGTGCATCTATCTGGTGGACTCTGGCGGCGCCAACCTGCCGCGTCAGGATGAAGTATTCCCGGATCGCGAGCATTTCGGGCGGATCTTCTTCAACCAGGCCAACATGAGCGCCATGGGCATTCCGCAGATTGCCGTGGTCATGGGCTCCTGCACCGCTGGCGGTGCCTACGTGCCGGCGATGGCTGACGAAGCGATCATGGTGCGCAATCAGGCGACTATTTTCCTCGCCGGCCCACCCTTGGTGAAAGCCGCGACCGGTGAAGTGGTCAGCGCTGAAGACCTCGGCGGGGCCGATGTGCATTGCAAGACGTCCGGGGTCGCGGACCATTACGCCGAAAGCGATGAGCACGCCCTCGCCCTCGCCCGGCGCAGCGTCGCCAACCTCAACTGGCGCAAGCTCGGCGAAGTGCAGCAGCGCACACCGATTGCGCCGCTGTACGCCAGCGACGAGTTGTACGGCGTGGTATCAGCGGACGCCAAACAACCGTTCGACGTGCGTGAAGTGATTGCGCGGCTGGTCGACGGTTCGGTGTTCGATGAATTCAAAGCCTTGTTCGGTGCCACGCTGGTGTGCGGTTTCGCTCACCTGCACGGCTATCCGATTGCGATCCTCGCCAACAACGGCATCCTGTTCGCCGAAGCCGCGCAAAAAGGCGCGCACTTTATCGAGCTGGCGTGTCAGCGCGGTATCCCGTTGCTGTTCCTGCAGAACATCACAGGCTTCATGGTTGGCCAGAAATACGAGGCCGGCGGCATCGCCAAGCACGGCGCGAAACTGGTGACCGCCGTGGCCTGCGCCAAGGTGCCGAAATTCACCGTGATCATCGGCGGCAGCTTCGGCGCCGGTAACTACGGCATGTGCGGGCGGGCCTACGATCCGCGTTTCCTGTGGATGTGGCCGAACGCGCGGATCGGCGTGATGGGCGCCGAGCAGGCGGCCGGCGTACTCGTTCAGGTCAAGCGCGAACAGGCTGAACGCGGCGGCCAAACCTTCAGTGCGGAACAGGAAGCCGAGATCAAGCAACCGATTCTCGACCAGTACGAAGAGCAGGGTCACCCCTATTACTCCAGCGCACGACTGTGGGACGACGGCGTCATCGACCCGGCGCAGACCCGCGATGTGCTGGCTCTGGCCCTGTCCGCGTCGTTGAACGCGCCTATCGAACCGAGCCGCTTCGGCGTGTTCCGGATGTGATCGGGAGAACCTCATGAGCGACTTCAACACCCTCCAATTGCAAAGCGATCCACGGGGCTTCGCGACCCTGTGGCTGAACCGCGAAGAAAAGAACAACGCGTTCAACGCCGAGATGATCCGCGAACTGATTCTGGCTTTGGACAAGGTTGCCAGCGACGCCAGCCTGCGCTTTCTGCTGGTGCGCGGGCGCGGCAAACACTTCAGCGCCGGTGCGGATCTGGCCTGGATGCAGCAATCGGCCGAACTCGATTACCACACCAACCTCGATGACGCCCGGGAACTGGCGGAGCTGATGTACAACCTCGCCAAACTGAAAATCCCGACCGTGGCCGTGGTGCAAGGCGCGGCGTTCGGCGGCGCGCTGGGTCTGATCAGTTGCTGCGACATGGCCATAGGTGCCGATGACGCCCAGTTCTGCCTGTCGGAAGTGCGCATCGGTCTGGCGCCAGCGGTGATCAGTCCGTTTGTGGTGCAAGCCATCGGCGAACGTGCGACTCGACGTTATGCGCTGACGGCTGAACGCTTTGACGGCCGACGTGCGCGAGAAATCGGCTTGTTGTCCGAGAGTTATCCGGCGGCCGAACTTGAGCAGAAAGTCGAACAATGGATCGACAATCTGCTGCTCAACAGCCCTGCCGCCATGCGCGCCAGCAAGGATCTGCTGCGTGAAGTCGGCAACGGCGCGCTGACCCCGGCCCTGCGCCGCTACACCGAAAACGCCATCGCCCGCATCCGCGTCAGCCCCGAAGGGCAGGAAGGTTTGCGGGCCTTTTTGCACAAACGCCCACCGAGCTGGCAAGCCACAACCACCACCAAGGAGCCGCATTGATGAGCGCACCTGTTCTCACCACCCTGCTGGTGGCCAACCGTGGCGAAATCGCTTGCAGGGTCATGCGCACCGCCAAGGCCCTGGGCCTGACCACCGTTGCCGTGCACAGTGCCATCGACCGCGATGCACGGCACAGTCGTGAAGCGGATATTCGCGTCGATCTGGGCGGCAGCAAAGCGGCTGACAGTTATCTGCAGATCGACAAACTGATCGCAGCGGCCAAGGCCAGTGGCGCTCAGGCGATTCATCCGGGTTATGGTTTTCTTTCGGAGAATGCCGGTTTTGCCCGCGCCATCGAAGCGGCCGGCCTGATCTTCCTCGGCCCTCCCGCTTCGGCCATCGATGCGATGGGCAGCAAGTCCGCCGCCAAGGCGCTGATGGAAACGGCTGGCGTGCCACTGGTGCCGGGCTATCACGGCGAGGCGCAAGATCTGGATACCTTCCGCGATGCCTGCGAACGAATTGGCTATCCGGTGCTACTCAAGGCCACTGCCGGTGGTGGCGGTAAAGGCATGAAGGTTGTTGAAGATGTCAGCCAACTGGCAGAGGCCCTGGCATCGGCCCAGCGTGAAGCACAGTCGTCGTTCGGCGATTCGCGGATGCTGGTGGAGAAATACCTGCTTAAACCACGCCATGTGGAAATCCAGGTGTTCGCCGATCAGCACGGCAATTGCCTGTACCTGAACGAGCGTGACTGCTCGATTCAGCGTCGGCACCAGAAGGTCGTTGAAGAGGCGCCGGCGCCAGGGCTCAGCCCCGAGCTGCGGCGGGCGATGGGCGAAGCGGCCGTGCGTTCGGCGCAGGCCATCGGTTATGTCGGCGCCGGTACGGTGGAGTTCTTGCTGGATGCTCGCGGCGAATTCTTCTTCATGGAGATGAACACGCGGCTACAGGTTGAACACCCGGTCACCGAAGCCATCACCGGTCTTGATCTGGTGGCTTGGCAGATTCGCGTCGCCCGTGGTGAAGCGCTGCCGATCACTCAGGAACAGGTACCGCTGAACGGGCATGCGATTGAGGTTCGGTTGTATGCCGAGGATCCGTCGAATGACTTCCTGCCGGCCACCGGGCGTCTGGATCTGTATCGAGAATCCGCCGCCGGGCCGGGGCGCCGCGTGGACAGTGGCGTCGAGGAAGGCGACGAGATTTCGCCGTTCTATGACCCGATGCTTGGCAAGCTGATCGCCTGGGGCGAGGATCGTGAGCAGGCGCGTTTGCGGCTTTTGAGCATGCTCGATGAATTCGCGATTGGCGGGCTGAAGACCAACATCAATTTCCTGCGGCGAATCATCGGTCATCCCGCGTTCGCGGCGGCGGAGCTGGATACCGGGTTCATTCCGCGTTATCAGGAGCAGTTGCTGCCCGCGCCTGCTGCGCTGGGCGATGACTTCTGGGACGCGGCGGCACAGGCTTTTGCGCAGAGCTTGCCGGGCACGACCCGGGCGGATGACCCGGCTTCGCCTTGGGCACTGCACAGCGGTTTGCGTACAGGTCTGCCACGGGAAATCACTTTGCACTTGAGTTGCGAGGGACAGGATCGGGCGCTGACTTTCGGTGCTGGCGGCAGCGCAAAATTGCTCGGCGAGCAACTGGTGATCGAGCAAGATGGTTTGCGTCGTCAATATCGTGCGATTCGTCGAGGTGACGCGCTGTACCTGCAATGGGACGGCGAGTTGCGACGCGTTGAAACCTATGACCCTATCAGCGCGGTCGAAGCCAGCCACAGTCATCAGGGCGGCCTGACTGCGCCCATGAACGGCAGCATCGTGCGCGTGCTGGTGGAGCCCGGGCAAGCGGTTGAAGCCGGCACTCAACTGGTGGTTCTGGAAGCGATGAAGATGGAGCACAGCATCCGCGCACCCCATGCCGGCGTGATCAAGGCGCTGTATTGCCAGGAAGGGGAAATGGTCAGTGAAGGCAGCGCACTGGTCGAGTTGGAAGACGCTTGAAAAAGTGGATCGATCCTGCGCAAAGCGAGGATCGATCTGACTAGTATTTGGCCGTTGCCTGAACCACGACGCCGATTATTCGACACTCGTCGGTAAACAAGGCTCTCGGCCACGTCGGATTGAGCGGCACCAGGTAGCGCTGGCCGCCCTCTTCGATCAGTTTGCGGAAAATCGCCTCATCACTGTCCGGCCATTGGACGATCACCAGTTTTCCGGGCTCCGCCTCCAGCGCAGGGTCCACCAGAATCAGCATGCCCTCCCCAATGCTCTGCCCGGTGGGTGCCGTCATGGCGTTGCCCGCCACCGTGAGCCAGAAGGCCGGACCACGGGCGTGATAATCCGTCAGTTCGAAACGTCGCTTGTCCTTGCCGCTCGAATAGGCCGGTTGGGCTTCACGGGCCTCGATCGGGGTTTTCCAGTCGCTGACCGGATAGCGAAAGTAAGGGTTGTATTTCTGGGCCAGCGGCATTTCGTCGTCCTTGTCGACTTGCGGTTCGCGGATGACCAACGCGACTTCCAGATACTCCATGCCCAGCGCTTTAAGCACGCGGTTCATCTGCGTGACATCGGGCTCACGGCGTTTGTTCAGCCAATGGCCGATTCCACCCTGAGACATGCCGACACGTTCGCCGAGCTCGACTTGAGTGACGTTGAGTTCACTCATTTTGGCCTTGACCAACTCAATCCATTTATCCATGTGCGGCACCATACGTCCCCGCCTTCGGCCGGCAAAACACATATTGTAGTATTTAAATTATGGTGACAAATACCACAGGTACTATTCTTGGGACACGGATTTGAATCGACCAAGGAGTGACCTTTCACCATGAATATCACCAGCAACGACCTGCCTGACCTGCAGATGGACACCACTTTCAAGTCACCACAAGGCTGTGCTGCGGCGCAGCGGGCACTGGACTATTACTTGAAACCAACTGTTTCGGAGCCGGATGTGGAAGAACGTTTTTTCGGTGTGAACAGCAACCTGAGCGGCGAAGAATCACTGGTCCACGCCTCCGATCTGTTGCGATGCGCAGCGGCCACTGCATTCAAGGCTGCGGACGGCCTGCAGGGCGTCAGTCGGGATCTGGCATTTTCAGTCGTGCACATGGTGGACATGGCACGGGCGATGGTCGATCACTCGCTCGATGGCGGTGTTCGTTAATGCGGGTGTGCGGGCGGAGGAAAGAATTTTCCAATCGCGCAGATAAAAACGTTTGACTTGCAAATGATAATGATTACTATTGCAAGCAACTGGTCGCGAGATCAGTCGATGGACCAGAGACCTCAGGTCGGTCTTCTGGACTATCTCCTCATCAGGCTAATCACGGTTTTTGACCCGGCTTTTTGCCGGGTCTTTTTTTTGCCAGTTTTCTGGCTTATGGCTTCAGGCTAATGAAGTCTTTGGATGCTGCAAATTCGATGGCGCGGATGATATCAAAAGCACATCGTCTGGCAAGGGAACCCCGGCAGTATTGAGGGAAAGTAATGCCAATCAGCACTTGAGAATCAATCGCACAGCTACTAAGCTGCACCCGCGTCATGGAAGACGCCCCCCCGCCACACCCCGCAATTTCACTCGGTTTCACCCTTGTCTTGCGTGTAAAGTAGCCGCCATAAAAATCATATTCAGGAACCGATTATGACCGTGGCCAAATCTTCGTTCGACATCAGCGCCAACTTCGACAGCGGCAACATCCAAGTCATCGATATCAGCAATCCGCTCAACCCGGTTCTGGCAATTCGGCCAGATACCCGCAGCGCTCATTTCCAGTGGTTCCACTTCAAGGCCAGCGGCCTGCATGTTCATCAGGAACACTGGTTTCGCCTGGTCAATGCCAGCCAGTCCTCCTACAACAAAGCCTGGACGGGCTATCAGGCCGTCGCGTCCTACGATCACGTCAACTGGTTCCGTATTCCGACCCAATTCGAAGGCGACAGCCTGCGTTTCTGCCTTGAGGCCGAACAGACTCACGCCTGGTTCGCCTACTTCGAGCCGTACAGCCGCGGCCGTCACGACTGGTTGATCGAGCAAGCGTTGACCAAGGCCGGCTGTGAACTGCTGGCCACAGGCAAGAGCGTCGAGGGCCGCGACATTCAGCTGTTGCGCAAGGGCACCGGCGCCGAAGGCCGACGCAAGATCTGGATCATCGCCCAGCAACATCCCGGCGAACACATGGCCGAGTGGTTCATGGAAGGCGTGATCGAACGTCTGGAACATCACAACGACCCAGAGCTGAACAAACTGCTGGAAAGTGCCGACCTGTATCTGGTGCCGAACATGAACCCGGACGGTGCCTTCCACGGCCACCTGCGCACCAACGCCATGGGCCAGGACCTGAACCGCGCCTGGCAGAACGCCTCTCAGGAAGTCAGCCCGGAAGTCCTGTTCGTACAACAGCAGATGGAAAAATACGGCGTCGATCTGTTCCTCGACGTACACGGCGACGAAGAAATCCCTCATGTGTTCACCGCCGGTTGCGAAGGCAATCCTGGCTACACTTCGCGAATCGAGAAACTCGAAGAGCACTTCCGCAGCCACCTGAAACACACCACCAAAGACTTCCAGACCAGGTACGGCTACACCCGCGATGAACCGGGTCAGGCCAACATGACCCTGGCTTGCAACAGCGTTGGCCAGAAATTCGACTGCCTGTCGTTGACCCTGGAAATGCCGTTCAAGGATCACGATGACGCGCCGAACCCGCTCACCGGCTGGTCAGGCAAACGCTCGAAGCAATTGGGCAAGGACGTGCTGACCACCATCGCCAACATGGTCGACACTCTGCGCTGATCCTCACCTGTTCTGTGTCATATGAAAGATCGCAGCTGTGTCTGCGATCTTTTTTTTGCGCTGCACACCGACCCAATCAGGTTGCAAAACAAAACCAGATTATCTACCGTCATTCCAGTTTCCAATTGAAACCAGAAAAGGAATCAGGACATGATCGCGCAAAAACTTGGCAGTGGCGTCGTACTGCTGTTCGCCATTGCCTGCGGCCTGGCCGTGGCCAACGTGTATTACGCGCAACCGCTGCTGGACGCCATGGCCGACGCCTTCAACCTGTCGCCCGCGAGCATCGGCATCGTCATCACGCTGACCCAGGTCGGCTATGGTGTAGGGTTGTTATTGCTCGTGCCGCTCGGCGATCTGCTGAACCGTCGCCGCTTGATCGTCACGCAAACCCTGTTATCCGTCGCCGCATTGCTGATGATCGCCCTGGCCGGCAACGGCACCTGGCTGCTGATCGGCATGACCCTGACCGGTCTGCTCGCCGTCGTCACTCAAGTGCTGGTGGCCTATGCCGCAACACTGGCCATCCCGGCACAACGCGGACACGTCGTCGGCGTGATCACCAGCGGCATCGTGGTCGGCATTCTGCTGGCACGCACCGTGGCCGGCGGGATGGCGGATCTGGCCGGCTGGCGGGCGATTTATCTGCTGTCGGCGGGACTGACGCTGGTCATGGCCCTGCTGCTGTTTCGCGTGCTGCCCAAGGATGAGAGCCAGCAACCGGCGACGTCCTACGCAGCCTTGATGACTTCGGTGTTCAGCCTGTTTCGTGAGGAGCCAGTGCTGCGGCAACGAGCGATACTGGCCTTGCTGACCTTTGCCAGCGCCATGGTGCTATGGACGCCAATGGTGTTGCCGCTCGCCGCCCCACCGCTGTCGCTTTCCCACAGTGAAATAGGACTTTTCGGGCTGGCCGGTGCGGCCGGTGCACTTGCGGCTGCAAGAGCCGGACATCTGGCGGATCGAGGTCTGGGGCAATGGGTCAGCGGCTTTTCGTTGCTGCTCATGCTCGGTTCATGGCTGCCGATTGCGTTTACCCAATCGTCATTGTGGGCGCTGTTGCTCGGGGTGATCACTCTGGATCTGGGCTTGCAGGCTGTGCACGTCACCAGCCAGAGCATGATCTACAGCGTTCGCCCGCAGGCACAGAGCCGACTGACTGCCGGCTACATGCTGTTTTATTCGGTCGGCAGCGCCGTCGGTTCAATCGCTTCGACGGCCATGTATGCCTGGGCAGGATGGCCCGGTGTCTGCTGGCTCGGCGCCGGGATCAACATCGTCGCGTTGCTTTACTGGTGGCGAACGCTCGCACCGCAAAAACGTGGCGAGCAGATCTGCTCACTCGCCACGCCGCAATAGTGCGCGGAATCAGTCGCGACGCCGTCCCCGCAGCATGCTGTCGAGCACCTCGTCGCGGCGCACCCAACCATGGAACAGCGCCGCCGCCAGGTGCAGCAACACGGTCAGAAACAGCAGATAGGCCAGATAACCGTGCGCCTTGCGCAATAGCGCAAACACCTGGGCATCCGCCGGCAGAAGCGATGGCAATTGCAGCGAACGGCCGAGCATCACCGGATCTCCCGCCGCACTGATCATCGCCCAGCCCAGCAACGGCAGCACCAGCATCAGCCCATACAGCAACAGATGCGAAGCCTTGGCTGCCGTCACCTGCCAGCCCGGCAAGTCCTCCGGCAGCGGTGGCTGGCGAGTCCCCAGCCGGACAAGGATGCGCACAATCACCAGCAACAGAATCGCGATGCCCAATGGCTTGTGCAGGTTGATCAGCCACTCATGCCGAGCCGACACCGAAGTCACCATGCCGGCACCTATGAACAACATGGCGATGATCATCAGCGCCATCAGCCAGTGCAGCAGCCTCGCCAGCGGATTGAAATGCGTCGGTGGCGTTCTCATGGGCGAGCCTCCTGTTTGCTGCCGGGCAATTGGCTGACTTCGCTGGTGCGACGCAGGTAGGAATCGGCATAACCGGCCGAGCGAGCGGCGAGCAACGGGTCGTCGGACCCTTCTATCCCGGCGGGCAGGACCAAGGGGTCATAGTTGATGTCGCGGCATTCGCCGCTCAGTTGCGGCTGAGTCTTTTCCAGTACCAGGGTGCCGGCATTCAGCACTTTGCGCCCGGCGGGCCAGGTCTTGCTCGCGTCGTTGACCGGATCGTCAGCGTTGGCCAACGTGATGTTCAACTGAAAGCGCAGCGGCCCTTCGGCCAGACGTTGCACCAGGTCCTTTTCGAGAAAATCGCTACCTTCCGGGGCCGCAGCACCTGCTGCATCCTGGGCCAGGGGCATCATGCTCCAGCGTACGGCCTGCTTTTTGCCGCTCGCGTCGACCAGATAGAACGCATTGACGCTGTTATAGGTTTCCGTGACATAGCTGGCCGAAGGCTTGGCGGTCTTGACCCAAGTCAGAAACGGCACGGCCTCCGGATGCGCGGCAAAAAATGCCGGGACTTTGGCGGGATCGGGTTTGCCGGTCGCCGGATCCGGCGCTTGCGCCTGCTGCAACTGATAGAACGCTTCCGGCGTTCCGACCGGAAACACCGGCATGCTGTTCATCCCGGTACGCCACTGCTGGCCGTTGGCCTGGGTGAAGCGCAGCGCCAGACTGCGAATCGGTACGGCGCTGTCCGGCGCATAGGGATTACCCGCCGGCAGCGCGAATCGCCCGACAACCGGCGTACGTGGCTCATTGAACACTTGCGCGACAGAGTAAGGACGCACCTCGCCACTGCTTTCGAAGTGGCCGATGACGCAAACACCCTTGGCGTGATTGCGACGAAACCCTGGATGCACGCCGTTGTTTTTCTCCAGCACATCGACCAACGCCTTGGGCGTCAGTCGTTGTGGGTCCAGGTTGCCGTGAACGTAGGCAAACGCCCCGGCCACTGCCGCGACCACCACGGCAATTGCGCCAAGACGCAACACCAGGCTCGCGGCACTCAATGGCGGACGTTGTACCCCGCCGGGCGGTGAGCTGCGATCAACCATGAAAGACTCCAGGGCCAATGGCCATAGGGAAAGGTGCTATGAGACGCATGCCTCGCAGGTTTATTCCCTTTGAACTGTAGTTTCTTTCACACGATGACGCGCACGCTCACTTCGGGGCCGACTCAATCAGATCAAAGCGTGGCTCGCGCTTTTCCAGAAATGCCTGCATGCCTTCCTTTTGGCCGGGCGTTGCAAACAAACCGTGGAAAGATCGTCGCTCGAACAAAAGGCCTTCGCGCAGCCCTGATTCGTCAGCCCGGTTCACCGCCTCTCGCGCAGCCAATGTCGAGATACGAGGGAATCCGCCGATTCGATGGGCGATCGCCAATGCCTCCTCGAGCAATTGCCCGGCAGCGGTCACCCGCGATACCAGCCCTGACTGCTCCGCTTCACGAGCGGACATCGAGCGTCCCGTCAGGATCATGTCCATGGCTTTTGCACGACCGATCAAGCGGGTCAGGCGTTGCGTCCCCCCCATGCCCGGCATTACCCCCAGGGTGATTTCAGGCAGGGCGAATTGTGCGGACTCGTCCGCCACGATCACATCGCACATCATTGCCAGCTCACACCCTCCGCCGTATGCAAAGCCAGCGACTGCCGCAACCTTCGGTGTGCGCAACGCGGCAAACGCGTCCCAGCCGGCAAAGTAATCCTCCTGAATCATGTCCAGACAAGACTTTCCGTACATCTCCTTGATGTCGGCACCTGCCGCGAAATATTTCTTCGTACCGGTCACCAGGAAACACCCGACGCCAGGATCGCTGTCCAGTGTTTTCAAGGTGTCCAGCAACTCACACATCAACGCTGTGTCGAGCGCATTGCGGGCCTGGGGTCGGTTGAGGCGAATCAACACCACGCGCCCCAGTCGTTCGATCAATACATTCATTGCAATCTCTTTCTATGTAATGGGAAGGAAAACAGCCATAAGGCTGTCAGGAGTCCCAGATAGCGCCGTAAGCCGGAATACCTCGCCCTTCCATTCCCTGAACCACACGCTCCGTCAGCGTCTGGTTGGAAATGCAAATCACCGCCTCCGCACCGAGGGTTTGAACAGCCGAGTAAGCCAGCGCCACCAGGTCCGGCTTGCCCTGCAGATCGGTGTCCCAGATATGCGCATCGGGTCGCGCTTGAAGAATTTCATCGACCAGCGCGTCGCCGTAGGTTTTTCTCGGACTGCGGGTCGACCAGATCAGATGAACAGGCACCTGCCCCGCCAACAGATGCGGCAGCACCGGGCCGATTCCGCTGCCGGTGGCGACGTAAACCACCGACCTGAACAGGGTTTCGATGCGGGCGACCCCGGCGGTGGTGATGCCCTTGACCCAGACATGGGTCGGCGGTTGCTCGATCATCTCGCCTGTCCAGTCACCCGCCCGGGAAATGATCAAGCGAAAACCGCGCTCGCCCGGTGCAGGAATATTGGCAAAGGAGTGCCATTCCCACAGCGGATTGCGACTGATCGCGGTGGAGGAACCGGCGAACGGCGTATGGTGATCGAATCGGGCGATGACGGCGTGTGACGATGGCTTGACCAGCGTTACCGGCACTCTGCGAAGGCGCAGCCAGGGCGACGCGATACTGAACGTCAGCACCGGCAGCATCCAGAACGACGCAGACGTCACTAAAACCTGCGCCAGATCCGAGGTCGGGTTGCGGTCCTGGGCGAAGACCACAGTCATGGCCCAGAACAGCAACAGGGCGGCCCAACCGGCAAAACGATGGGTACGTTCAAAACCGTTATGAAACCGCGAACGTATCCCCGGCAACGCCATGATTGCCATCAGCAGCAACAGCCCGAGCAAACTGCCGCTGATCGCCAACAGCGTCAGCGAAATCCCGCCCGCACCCTCGACCCTGTGCCAGACCAACGAACCGAACAGCGCGATAAACCACGCAATCGCCGCCATCGCTCCACCACTGTGCAAACCGCCAAAGTGATAAACCTTGGCCAGTGACCGACGAATCGCCAACGGCCAGCTCACAGGCGCACGAGTGGCCAGCCAGAACAGCAGGTTGATCAGGTACTGCTGACGTATCAGGATCGCCATCGAAAGATTGATCAGCACCAGTTGCGACAGCATCTCCAGATCGTTTCCCGAAACAGACCACCACTGTCCGGCGGTCAGCCCGTACCCGAGCGCGGCGAAATTGCAGATCAACACCAGCGCGACCAGCCGGTTGTAATGGGAAAACAGCGGCAGCGTACCCAGACGTCGCCATAACGCACGCGGCTCGGGCAAACCGAGGCCCGTGTCCAGACCACTCATTGCCCCGCCTCCTGTTCGGCGGCGACACGCTGCATGTGGTGCGCCTGCGCTTGCTCGAGCAACAGGCGTTTGTCGACCTTGCCCCGGGCGGTCAGGGGAATTTCATCGACCGGCAGAATCATCGAAGGAATGCAGTAATAGGCCAGGCGCTCTTCGCAACGGCGTCGTGCCTGGTCAATGTCCGTGGACGCGGGATAGACGAAAGCCACCAGATGGCGGTTATCGAACTTCAATGTGACGGCGCGCTCACAGCCCGGTGACGATTCCAGCGCTGCGGACACCGAATCCAGCTCGACCCGAAAGCCCCTGACTTTCACCTGATCATCCACACGGCCCAGGTGTTCCAGCTCGCCCTCTTCGGTCCAGCGTCCCAGATCGCGAGTGCGAAACATCATTCGCCCCTGCCCCAGAAACGGGTCGGGGCGGTAGCGTTCGGCAGTCAGTTCAGGATTGCCCAGATAACCCGCCGTCACGCAGTCGCCCCCGGCCCACATCTCGCCCTGCTCCCCCGGCCCGCACAATTGCCCCGCTTCATCGAGCACATACACCGTGTTGTTGGGCGTCGGTTTGCCGATGGTCAAGCGGCCCGTTCCCTTGTAGTGCTGCAGGGTGTTGATGATGGTGGTTTCGGTGGGTCCACAGGCGTTGTAGAAATTGCAAAAGGACGCCCAGCGATCGGCCAACGGCTGCGGGCAGGGTTCGCCCGCCAGCGCCACTACCTTCGCCTGACCGCAACGCGCAGGGTCCAGCGTGGCGAGAATCGACGGCGTGGCGATCAACACATCGCATTGCTCGGCCGTCTCGGCGATGTCCTTGCCGCGGATCATCAGCGTTGCGCCATGGGCCAGGCAGCCCAGAATTTCCCAGGCCGCCATGTCGAAAGCGATGTTGAGGATCTGGCCGACTTTCAAACCTGGCCGAATACCGAGATTGCCCGGAGCGGTCAGCAGAATGTTGCAGACATTGCGTTGGGTAACCCTCACACCATTGGGTTGCCCGGTCGTGCCGGACGTGAACAAGACAAAGCACAGTGGATCATCGAGCGGTGCGTCACTGCCCACGTTCAGATCATCGGCGATCGAACCGGGGGAAGCGATGAACGCGTCCAGTTGGATGCATTGCTGCCCCTCCGTCAGCGGAATGGCATGCACCCATGTGGACAGCGTCAGCACCACCCGCGTCGAGGCGACGTCCATGATGTGGCGTAATTGAGTCGTCGGTGTGATGCCAACGTGTTGCGGAATATAAGCGGCCCCCACCTTCAGGACGGCAAGCATGCCCACCAGCATCGGGATAGAACGCTCGACAAACAGGGCGACGTGATCACCCGCTACCACGCCATGAGTCTTCAGCACTGTAGCCAGTCGGTTGGCCTGGCGGTTCAGTTCACCGTAGGTGAGGGTTTGCCCCTGAAAACACGCGGCCAGCTCATGCGGTTGAGCCGCAGCCTGCTCTTCGATTGCGCGATGGATCAACGAGAATCCAGGCTCGACCACCGGACCGCATCCGAACTGACGCCACGCGTCGGATTGGACAGGTGATGTGAACGGGGTACCCATTGCGAATGCATGCATCTTTAAACATCCCTACTGCTCAAATGATCGTTCCAGCCAAATCAGCCATCGGCAGCCATCAGGCGGCTTCGGTGGTTGTTTGCGCTTGTCGGACGGGTTGAGCCGGGAAATTTGAATCCATTACATGGACTACAAGATGTGGTGACCTTTCCTACGCAGCAGGTTATTAAGCCTTTCAGCCCACAGCATGGAATAAGCTGTGTCGAGAGGCGTCTCTCCTTATGACTACCGCGCTTCTGAGCCAGAGCATGTCCCTGCCATGAACACACTCGACGAGCAACTTCGTGAAGTGATCCCCCGATTGCGGCGCTTTGCCGTGTCGTTGACGCGCAACAGCAGCAGCGCCGACGATCTGGTCCAGGCCAGCCTGGAACGTGCCCTCTCCAGCTGGGGTGACAAGCGTGTCGAAGGCGATCTGCGGGCCTGGCTTTTTTCGATCCTGTACCGCCAGTTCCTCGATGCCCACCGGCGCGCTCGTCGCTACGCCCGAATGCTCGAGTTTTTCACCGGCCGCGATGACACGGAACCCTCGGTGGAACGCACCGTCATTGCCCAATCGACCCTGCAAGCCTTCGACCGCCTGCCCACCGAACAACGCGCCCTGTTGCTGATGGTGTCGGTGGAAGGCTTGAGCTACAAAGAGGTCGCCGAGATCCTCGACATCCCCACCGGCACCGTGATGTCGCGCCTGTCCCGTGCCCGCCAGGCACTGCGCCAGCTCAGCGACGGTGAAATCAGCAGCCCTTCCCTGCGGATACTCAAATGATCAGCCTGCCTCCCAGCGAGCGTGACTTGCACGCCTACATCGACCACCAGCTCAGCGAGACCGACCGGCGTGTGCTGGAAAACTGGCTGGCCAGTCACTCCGAAGAGGCCGCCTTGATCCGTGCCTGGCAACAGGATGCCCAACATCTGCGCGCCGCCCTTGGCGGTGCCTTGCAGCAACCGGCCAACCCGGATCTGGACCCGGCACTGATCCGTCAGCGGCTCAAGACTCGATCGCGTCGACGCTGGGCCAGCGCGGCCGTGTTGCTGATGGCGGTCAGCCTCGGCGGCGTCAGTGGCTGGCAGGCCCGGGAAATGACCTGGGTGCGCTCGGTCGCGCCCATGAGCGATGCCCTGCAGGCGTATCGTTTGATCGCCCAGCAAGGGCTCCTGCCGGCGGACTTCAAGGTCGACGGTACCGGCGACATGCAGGGCTGGCTCGACCGCTACTTCACGCAGGCCAACCGACTGCCGGATCTGACGTCAGCCGGTTTCCGGCCGGTCAGCGGGCGCTTGCTGAGTACTGAAGAAGGCCCGGCGGCGATGGTGATGTATGAGGATCGGGATGGGCACAAGGTCAGTTTCTACGTCAGGCCACCCGGCCCGAAAAACACCTTCCTGCCACGGGGCAGCCGTCAGGACGGGGATCTGCAGGCCGAGTACTGGTCCGGTGAGGGGTACAACTACGCGATGGTCACTCCGACCGACATTCCGGCGGCACCGTTGCTCCGGCACACCGAGCGCTTCTAGCCCGCTCAAAAGCCGACGTCCAGCACCACGTTGTCCAGATAAGTGCCGGCGGGCGGCGTTGACTGATCGGTGTAGATCCTGGCGTTGTAATTGAAAATCTGGCTGCCGGTGCCCAGGCCATTGCCGGGATTGACCTCGGCATCGGTGCTCGCCCGACGTGCCGCACCGACGCTGCCCCAGCGGGTGGTTCCGGCGCTTTTGAAAATGTCGTAGGCCAGGTAATTGCTGCCTGAAATCATTCGTCGTCGACCGCCGACGCTGAGCGGATTCTGACCATCGCTCAAACCGACGGTGTAGGCGCTGCCCTTGGTGCAGGCCAGATTGATGGTCTGCCCGGTCACCGGGGTAAACGCGCTGATCACCGGTGCGCTGCCGAACGCGATATTGGGGGCGGTGATGGTGCAATCGTTGGCCACGGTCAGGTTGACCGTCAGGGTCGTGGTGCCACTGTTGATATCCCGACCCAGGCAGAGTCCGCCGGCACCGATGCCCGAACAGTAATTCCAGTTCCAGAAAATGCTCAGGGTTTCGGTGTAGCCCCCCGCCGCCACGTTGCTGCCGATTGTGGTGCCGAAATACAGCGGCACGGTTTTCGGCACGGTGCCGTTGAGCAATCCCAGCGCATCGATGATGCCGTTGCGGGCAAAATCGTAGGCCGTGCCGCGAGTCAGCGGGTAACTGGTGCTGTTGTTGGCGTAGATCGTATAGCTGATGACATCCCCGGTGGGCCCGAGCAGGCCGCTTTGGGTCGAGGTCACCGTGGCCCAGAAATGGTCGTTGTTGGCCAACAGTGACAGCAGCGAACCGGTACAGCTCAAACCGCCATTGAGCGTGGAGCTGGGCTGCGAGGTGGTGCGCACCGCAATCGAACTGAGCGTGCCGAACCCGGCCGGCGTGGTCGAAACCACCGAACACAGCGCCTGCGCCGCCCCCGGCAACACCAGCACCAGCCAGAGACACAATTTCATCCACGTCATTGGCACACCAGCGGTCCGATCAACGGCACCTGTTCCTGCTGCAGATCGATGCTGAACTGCGCCTGACAGCTCTTGCCATCGGCCAGCGTTACCCTCAGCGAATTCTGCGCCTGCAGGTTTTCCAGATAGACCAGCCCGTCCCAACCCACCACCGTGCGCGTCCCGCTCTGTTCATGCAGTACGCCACTGCCCAGCGGCAACTCCTGCTGCTGCGCATCCACCAGCACGATACTTGCGGCAATCACCCGGCTCAGCGGAAACTCCAGCAGATAACCGCTGCCACGGCGCACGGCCACACGCTGTTCAACATTCGGACTGCGCACGTTGGCCGGCAGGTTCAACGGATCGATTTCATACTTGCCACGGTAGTAGGCGCTGCTCCACGGCACCAGCAAGTGACCGTTGCGATCGGTCTGACCGACCTGCTGATTCTCGTAGCGCACCGGGACATCGGCATAACCGTCGGTGCTGACCAGCACGAACGCATCGTCGATGCGGTTGGCGGCGAAGACTTGCCGGTCCATCCAGACCAGCGAACCGCTGGCATCGGCCCAGCGGGTTTCGGCGTCCGAAGTACCGTAAACGCCAGCCTGCAATTGCACCGACTGCAGACGCCAGGTCACGTCGGCCTGACGGTAATCGGCACCGTCGCCCTTGGCGTACCCGAGATTGAACCCCACCCCGCCCTCGGATGGCACCGCGCGACTGTAGTTGACCCGCTGCTGGCTTTGTCCGTTCTTGTTGCGCTCGCTGCTGATGGCCAGGCTGCCGTGCACATCGAAAGGGATGACCAGTTGCGCCTGCACCGCCCAGTTGGCATCACCGATTTCGCGGTTGGCGGACAGGTAGAAACTGCTGTTGCGCCACAGCGGCTTGCTCCAGCTCAGGTTCAGCAGCCGCGTGCGAGAGTCGTCCGCCGCCCTGATATCGAAGTAACCGACACCCAGGCTGCCCCAGCGCTCAAGGTTGAGGCTCAGGGTCGCCTGTTCGCTTCGCTTGCTGAGGCTGGTGTAAGGACTGTCGACAACCGTGAGGTCGGCGTACTGGTCGCGGCGTTGCAAGCGTTGCCAGGAAAAACTGAAACGCTGGGCGCTGTACTGGTAACCGAGACTGTATTGCTGGCCGCCATCACCGTCGAAACGGCTTTGACTGAACGCGCTATTGAGCACCCCGAAATGGCCGAGCCGCAGATTGCCACCGAGGCCGCCAAGGGTCAGCGAGTCGGCGGCTTCGGCGTGGCTTTCCAGGGTGAAGCTGTCGCTGACGCCATAACGCAGGCTGCCCGAGGTCACACCCGGTCCGTAACTGAAATCCTTCAGCCCGTAATCCCGGCGCAGCGTACCGGCCGTCACCGAGAAATCGCTCAGCCCCTTCTGCAACAGGCTGCTGGTGACATAGAACGGCACGGTAGTGGACACTTGCCGGCCCAGCGCGTCAGTGGTCACCACCACGGCTTCGCCCGCGCCGTTGATGAACGGGATGTTGGTCAGGGTGTACGGTCCCGGCTGCAAATCGGCACTGCTGGACTTGTAGCCGTTGATGAACAGGTCCACCGAGGACGGCACTGCCGCCTCGCCGGCGAATTGCGGCAGCGGGTAGGTCACCAGATCCGGGCGCACCGCAAAATCCCGGGAAAACTGCACGCCGCCCAGACGCACCGAACTGCTCCAGGGCAACGCGCCACTGACCACGTCCCCAGCCTCGTAAGTCAGCATCCGCTCATCATCGGAGTAGCGCCACGTGGTGTCGTAACGCAGATAACCGTTGTTCAGCGTACTGGCCTCATCACCGGACAAGGTACGCCGATACTGCCCGGTGCTGGACAGCGTGCCCCAACTGTCGAATACCCGTATCTCGTTCCACGCCGCCAGGTAAGTGCCGACGTCATCGGTGTCGTTGAGGTAAAGGTCATAGTTGAACAACGCACCGAAACTGCTCAGCGCCGGGGTGCGCGGATAGACCTGACGGTTGCCGATGAACTGCTCCGGCAGCCAGTCCGGCGGCACATCCAGCAGCAGTCGCTGACCGATGCTGTCGTACTCGCTGTGCAGCCCCGGCAGGCCGTCGAGATCGACTTCGGCAGCGGCACTCTCGGGCAGTGTCATGCCGGTATCGCGCAACACACTGCTCGGCAGGAACAGCCGCCCGCCCCGCTGCTCCACCGACACGACACGCCCGGTATTCATCTGGTTGACCACCAGTTCCAGAAACAACTGTGCATCGCTGACGGCCTCCATGCCGCTGGGGGGCGGCGGCAGTTCGCCAGCCCCGGATGGATGAATGAACATCAGGCAACACGCGCCGGTGACAAGCCACAACGGACGCTGAATACGGCGAGCCCATCCCGGGCTCATTAGCGTGTTTCGTCCGTCAATGGACTGCTTCCTCCTGAAACCGCTGCTGCCCGCCGGCCTGTCGCTTGCCCGGTGGCCATGCACTACCCGATCCGCAGACCGAATTCCTTAATTGGCCGGGGTAATGCTCTGAACCTGTGCCGCGCCATTGATCCGGCCCGCCAGTTCCCCCGTCACCGAACCCGGCGCCGCGCCGGCCAGCGCATCACCGCGCCAGGCAATACGTAACCCAACAACCCTTCCGCCAACGGTTTGCTTTGCCCGCCCTGCCTGAACGCGACATCGGTCAAGCGCGCATGCACCGCTCCCTGATTGCGTACTTCCACGTAGGGCTTGCCATCGACCGAGACCGACCGCCAGCTCAGTTGCGGCAGGCCGATGCCCTTGGGATCACGCTGGCGGGTGCTGTCCTCCTTGCCCCAGAGCCCCGCGCCGTAGGCGAACAGCGGCACCGAATAGCGCATCTGGAAGCGAATGGCCGCCGCGGTCTTTCCTGCATCGGCGACAGGTGGCTGCGCCGAAGGAATCTCGTCGATGATGATCCGGTAAGCCAGTTCCTGGCCGGGCGGCACGTCTCGGGTCCGGGTCAGGCGCACCAGCTGCTTCTGCCCCGGCTCGATCTTCGCCACAGGCGGGCTGCCGATCACATCGCGCTGATTCTGGTACTGCTCCTGGTAACCGTTCTGACTCCAGCCGAATACACGGATCTGCAGGTTGGCGGTTTCACTGCCGCGGTTTTCCAGCCATAACGCACTGGCCTGCTGATCCGCCTCCAGCACCGGATCAATGGGCCAGATCAGCACGGAACTGGCTGCCTGCACCTTGACCGCTGCCAGCAAAATCCATACTGAGATTGCGCAACCCGCCCGTAACAGCCGTGACGAGACCTCCCCCATAACCCGCTCCTTGTGCCGTTCGTCACCACGACAGCTGCACCTGCAGCACATCGCTGTACGTCCCCCCGGGCACATTGCCCGGCAATTGCGCCTGACCGTAGATCGGCAGGCTGATGTTGTTGGCATCGCTGTACGCCACTGCCACGGTCTGACCGATCCCCAGGCTCTGGCTGTAGGCGGCGTCACGAAACAGCGCATAGGCCACCCGCGCGCTGCCGCTGTTGAGCTGCATGTGTCGGCCACTGCTGTTGTACTGGCCGCCATCGACCGTCATGTTCAACGTCACTCCCGGCGTGCATTGCAACTGCACGCCACCGGTCAGGGCCACCTGCACCGTGCCGGTGGACAGGGCCGGACTCGACCCGAAATTCAGCCCGCCATAGTTCGAAACGCCGCCCACCACCAGACAGCCCGGCGTGATGGTCGCGCTGACCTGAAAACTCTGACTGGTCACCGCTGCCAGCGGCAACGGCACTGCACCTGTGCACAGCACCAGCAGCGCTGCACTGCCACGCCGGCCCATGGCTCTAGAACGTCAGCTCAACGGCAATGGTGTCGGTGTAGGTGCCCGCCGGCAGACCGGCCTTGCCCACCGCTTGCCCGTAGATGTTCACGGTCTGCGCCACCCCGGTGCTGGCGGCGAGGCTGATCACGCCGTCGATGGCCAGCAACTGCGAGTGCCCGGCATCGGTGTACAGGTCGTAAGGCACGTAGTTGGCTACGCCGTCATACAGCGCTCGGGTACCGCCCGGAGACTTGCCGTCATTGGCACCGGCGCGCACCTTGACCGTCGGCGTGGTGCCGGCGGAGCAGAGAATCGACAACGCCCCGCCACCGCCACCCAGTACCTGTCCGGTCGCGGTGGTGAACAGGCTGTTGGCCGTGCCGAAATTCAGCGCACCGAAGTTCAGTCCGGTGGAACCGCCCGAGCCGTTGACCTGGCAACTGCTGATCAGGATCAGGCTGGAGGTGATCTGGCCGGTGACCGTGGTAGCGGCGTTGACACTGGAGGCCAGTGTCAGACCGAGCAGCGACAGACCTATCCTTGATGCAATCGTACCCATGGTGTCCTTCCTCTACGATTTACCAGTCGAGCGTCACCGTCAGGGTGTCGGTATAGACACCGGCCGGTACCGCGCGGGTGTTCGCCACCACCGTGCCAAACACCGGAATCGGTATCTGCGCGCCGCTGGTGACCGCGAAATTGTGCTGCTGGCCGATGCTGTAGCTCTGGCTGCCCGAAGCATCGAGGAACAGTTGATAGGGGATGGTCTGACGACCATTGCTCAGGCGACGGGTATTGCCGTCGCCATGGGTGCCGCCGTCAATGGTCACGGTGAAACCGGTCACCGACGGGTTGCAGGCCACGTTGAGCCTGCCACTGCTGTCATTGGCCAGGCTGGCCTTGATGGGAGCGTTCCAGGTCGGCCCCTGCTGACCGAAGTCGAGCTTGCCGAAATCCCCCACCGGGCTGGCGGGCGAGGATGCGTTGGTCACCTCGCAGCCGGCGATCAGGGTCAACCGGGCGTGGATCTGCCCGTTGACCGACGACTGCGCATCCTCGGTGAGAAACAGCAATGCGCCTGCGGTGATGACCAGCCAGTGCTTGCCCGTCATTGCATCCTTTCTCCTTCCGCTCCCTGAGGATCGTCCACTGCGTTCGTCATTGAACGCGTCAATGCCACATCATGCCGGTCGATCACCAGGTGACTGTCACCTTGACCAGATCCGAATAGCGACCGGCTCTCGGCACCTCGGCCATCCGCTCGATCCGCCCGTACAGCGGCAATTCAACCGAACCGCTGTCCGGCACGCGACCGCTGACCGGAACATCCACCACCAGCGGCACCCGTCGAGCGGGATCCTGATACAGACGATAGGGAATCATCCGGTCTCCCGCCTCGCCCGTCATGTAACGCACTTCGCCGGTCCCGCCATGCAGTCCGCCGTCGACACGCAACTGATACGGCGTGTCCGGGTTGCATTCCAGACGCGGCAACCGCGAAGTGTTCAGCGCCGCCCCGAGCGGCCCGGCCGGATCATCGAGGCGCGCGGTGCTGCCGAAATCGAGGACACCCGATTGCTCGATTCCGGCGTCACGTTGCTGGCCGACCAACTGACAGCCACGCTGCACGTCGACCCGCACTTCGACCTGCATGTCGACGGCCTGCACCGGTACCGCAAGCCCGCCCAGCAATGCCCAGACCATCCCTGCATTCACCGTCCGATCCCTGATGGCGACAGCGTCTCTGCCGTTACAGTGTTTCAGGTTAGCAACGGACGCCGATTGCGCCAGTCGATTGGATCCATTGACCGTACGGGATATGTTTCGAAAAGTTGTCGATTCAACACGTCAGGACGCTGAAAAAACCTCTACACGCAGCAAATTAATGTCCAGAAAGCAGCGCCTGCCGATAAAGCGCAGTGGAAGAAAAACTACCCATCTGGTTACACTACGCCGCCGCGCTCCGGGGGAGCCGGCCTGATCATGACGGAGTGACTCCACCGTGCCCGCCCGAACGCCCGAACCCTCACGTCTGTCCCGGCGCTTTTCCGTGCTGCGCCGTTGGTTCGGCATACGCAATGCTGCCAGTGCCGGTCATTGCGCCAGTGCTCAGGCGATCCGCGATTATTTCCGGCACAAGGCCCATGCCCAGGGCTATACCCTCAGCCATAGCCAACAGCGGGTGATCGACTGCATGGCGCAACAGGCGGGCCTGTTGTTCGGTCCTGCCCCGCAAACGCCTCCGAGTCTGTACTTGCACGGTGCAGTGGGACGCGGCAAGAGCTGGTTGCTCGACGGCTTTTTCCAGGCCTTGCCGACACAGCAGAAACAACGTCTGCATTTCCATCAGTTCTTCGCCGACCTCCATCAGGGCATGTTCCGGCATCGTGATCAGGAAGATGCCCTCGCCGCCACACTCGACGAACTGTTGCGAGATTGCCGGGTGCTGTGTTTTGACGAATTCCATGTGCATGACATCGGCGACGCGATGCTCATCACCCGGTTGTACAAAGCCCTGTTCCAGCGCGGCATCCTGCTGCTGGTGACCTCGAATTATCCGCCCGAAGGCCTGTTGCCGAACCCGCTGTATCACGCGCGGTTCAAACCGGTGATCGATCTGATCAATGCCCGCATGCAGGTCATGGAAGTTGGCGGCCCTCACGACTATCGCAGCCTGGCCCGTCACCACGCGCATCAGGTCTTCACGCAGGGCCATTACGTATGGCCGGCCACACCGACACAGCGCCAGGCGCTGGACTTGCCGCCACAAGATGCCGCGCCGCAGTCGATAGCGGTGGGCAGCCGGATTCTGCAGGCGCGCCTGCGCGACAATCGGCGTGTCGGTTTCACCTTCAATGCGTTGTGCGAGCAACCCACGGCAGTGATGGATTATCTGGAACTGTGCCGACACTTCGACCACTGGGTCATCGAGGAGCTGCCGGCGCTGGACGACTGCCCGATTGCCGTCCAGCAACGCTTTATCAATCTGATCGACGTGCTCTACGACCAGGACAAACACCTGACGCTGCTCGGGCATCTGCCTCTGCATGAAAGCCTGGCCGGCAACGCCATTGATCTGGCCCGCACCCGCAGTCGTCTGGGACAATTGTCGGAAACGCGCGAACCGATCTGATTTGCCGTTATCATGCGGGCCATTTCCGGCGTACCACGCCCTCTCGATAGCGATCCTCTTCATGCACACCCTTGCACAATTGCGCGCCGGCGAACTGTCGGGCATCACCCGGCTGGATCTGGTCGAAGGCCTGACCGAATTTCCCCGTGAGATCTTCGACCTTGCCGATACCCTGGAGGTGCTCAACCTGAGCGGCAATGCGTTGAGCAGCCTGCCGGACGACTTGCATCGCCTGCCGCATCTGCGCGTGCTGTTCTGCTCCGACAACCGGTTCACCGAACTGCCCGAGTGCCTCGGTCAGTGCCAGGCCCTGAGCATGATCGGCTTCAAGGCCAACCGGATCGCCCGAGTGACCGGTGCGGCCCTGCCACCGCAGCTGCGCTGGCTGATCCTGACCGACAACCTGATTGAAACCCTGCCGGACGAACTGGGCGAGCGCCCGCTGCTGCAAAAGCTCATGCTCGCCGGCAACCGTCTGCGTGCCCTGCCGCCATCGTTGAGCCAATGCCATCGACTGGAACTGATCCGCATCGCCGCCAACCAACTGACAGAATTGCCGCAATGGCTGCTGACGCTGCCGAGCCTGACCTGGCTGGCCTACGCCGGCAATCCGCTGGAAACCGAAGCCGATGCCGCCGCACTGCAAGCCACCCCGCTGATCGACTGGTCGAGCCTGCGTCTGCAACAGCGTCTCGGCGAAGGGGCGTCCGGGGTGATTTCCAGGGCTGCGTGGCAACCGGCCGGTCAGCCCGAACGCTCGGTGGCGGTCAAACTCTACAAGGGCGAGATGACCAGCGATGGTTCGCCGTTGCACGAGATGAATGCCTGCATCACCGCCGGCCTGCACCCGAATCTGATCCGGGTCGAGGGTCGTATCGGCCATCATCCCGAAGACCGGCAAGGCCTGGTGATGCAACTGATCGATCCGAGCTATCGCAACCTCGCTGCGCTGCCGAGCCTGGCGTCCTGTTCACGGGATGTCTACGCGGGTGATTGCCGCTTCAGTGCCGATGTCGCGTTGCGCATCGCCCGGGGTATCGCGTCGGTCGCCGAGCATTTGCATCAACAGGGCATCACCCATGGCGATCTGTACGGTCACAACATTCTGTTGAACGAGGACGGCGACTGCCTGCTGGGGGACTTTGGCGCAGCCTCGTTCCACGCCACCACCGACAACCTGGAAACCCGCGCACTGCAACGCCTCGAGGTGAGGGCGTTCGGGATCTTGCTGGGGGAATTGCTGGCGCGAATCGACTCGGGATTGAGCGATGGCCAGCGTCAGGCGCTGGAGGAGGTGGAGCGGCGCTGCTGCCAGCCGGATGTGCTGCGCGGCCAGGCTTCAGTGAAGTCATTGAGATGCTGGAAACGCTGTGACCGAACAAACCCTGTGGCGAGGGAGCTTGCTCCCGCGGGATGGCGAAACCATCCCGATTGCGGTGACTGCTGCGCAGTCGAGCGGGAGCCAGCTCCCTCGCCACAGTTCAGCTTCGCAACAAGATCAGCCGGCCAGGCCGACGAACATGTCCTGCACGTCGTCGTGGTTGTCGAGGCCTTCGAGGAACGCCTCGACTTCTGCCATCTGCTCGTCGGTCAGGCCGCTGACCGGGTTCTTCGGCTGATAGCCCAGCTTGGCCGACAGCACGGTGAAGCCTTGTTCCGGCAGGGCTTTCTGCACGGCGTCCAGATCGGTCGGGTCGGTCAGGAACAAGGTCGCACCTTCTTCGCCCGGCTCGAAATCCTGCGCACCGGCTTCGATCGCGGCCAGTTCCGGATCAGCGTCCGGGGTGTCCGGCGTGGCTTCGATCATGCCGACGTGGTTGAAGTCCCAGGACACCGAGCCGGATGCGCCCAGTTGGCCCTTGCGGAACGCCACGCGGATTTCCGCCACGGTACGGTTGATGTTGTCGGTGACGCACTCGACGATCAGCGGGACCTGATGCGGCGCGAAACCTTCGTAAGTCACGCGATGGTACTGAACGGTCTCGCCCAGCAGGCCTGCGCCTTTCTTGATCGCGCGATCCAGGGTTTCCTTGGGCATCGAGGCTTTCTTGGCCTGTTCGACCACCAGACGCAGGTGTGCGTTGGTGGCGGTATCGGCACCGTTGCGGGCCGCGATGGTGATTTCTTTCACCAGCTTGCCGAAGATCTTGCCCTTGGCGTTGGCTGCCGCTTCTTTGTGTTTAACCTTCCACTGTGCGCCCATTACTCACTCTCTTGATCTGTGGCGCCGAGACATCTATTGGCCGACGCGTGGCGCCAAGTTTATACGGCCTAAAGTCGGCAATCGACCAAAAAATCCGCTGCTGTCGACATCTTCTACGCACCTTGTAGGGCGATTCTGAAAAACCGCTTTCCAATGCCCCTTTCCCGCCGTGGTTTCGTACCCTCTGCCGCCCGTATTACCCGACAGAGCCCGTACGAATGCTCAATGACAAGGAAAGTCCCTTCACTTTGACCCTCATCGAGGGTGGCCTGAGCCTGCCGGTGCAGCGGTTTCGCGGCCATGAAGCACTGAACCGGCCCTTCCGCTTCGAGATAGACGTCATTGGCCTGGCCCCGCCCCTGGCCCCGGCTACCCTGCTCTATGCGCCAGCCTATCTGCACCTGGGGGAGGATCATGGCATTCACGGCACCCTGCACAGTGCCAGTTGCGAACATCGCGGAGCCCATCGGATCGGTTACCAGCTGGTGCTGGCCCCCCACTTGCTGCAACTGCAACAGCAGCCCCGGCGCCGGGTGTTCACCCGATCAAGTGTTCCGGACATTCTTGAACAACTGCTCGTCGAGCATCGTCTGCCCGCGCACGGTTACCGGTTCGACCTGACGACAGGCCACTACCCGCCGCGCCCGTTCTGCATCCAGTACGACGAATCGGACCTGGCGCTGTTGCAGCGTTTGTGCGAAGAGGAAGGCATCCACTATCACTTCGAACACCGACCGGACGGCCATGTCGTTGTGTTCGCCGACGACAGTCTGAGCCTGGCGCAGCAAGCGGTGCCGATCCCCTTCAGCATGGAACCGGAGCCGCCGTCGCCCGCCCTCAGTTCTCTGTTTCAGCGTCACGATGCGGTCATGGTGCAAATCTCGCCCGGCGTCCGTGATCGAGGGTACTTGAGCAATGCTGACGAGGCTGCCAATCATCCACCGGGAGACCCGCTGCCCGTGCACGGCATTGCGACGAGCGAGCAACGCTACGCCGACCAACGCAGCCGACGCCAACTGGAACGCCAGCGTTGCCGGTATCGATGTCTCCATGGCCGCAGCGACTGCACCCGGTTACTTAGTGGCCGCCTGCTGCAGGTTACAGATCATCCGGTGGGTGGGTTCAATGACCAATGGTTGCTGACCGAGTTGCATCACCAGGGACAACAACCTTCGATTCTCGACACGACACCCGCATCCCGTCGCTACCACAACGACTTCACCGCACAGCCATGGCAGAGCGAGTTTCGACCTGCACTTCGACAACCGCGCCCGAGCATTCCGGGGTATCAACCGGCCCGGGTTCTTGGCCCGACCGGACAGCCGCCGCAATTGGACGATCAGGGACGAATCGCTGTCCGGTTATGGCCTCGACAGAGCGTGAATGCCGACGATGACGGGTTATGGCTGGCGATTGCCATGGTCGGAGGTGGCGGCCCGATCACTCGGGAAGCACTGCCCCGCGCCGGCAGTGAAGTCTGGGTGAGTTTCCTCGACAGCGATCCGGACCGCCCGATTCTGTGCCTGGACGTCGGCCACGTTCGTGCGACGCAGCCACCGTCGGAGCCGCTCGATGACGATCTGCTGCTCGACTGGCTGCTCAACCGCACCCCGCCTTCAGCCTGATGTTCAGGCCTTGTCGGCCTTGCCCGCAGCCGCTGCGAATTTCGCCAGGCGTACGTCCAGATGCCGAGGACGTCGTCCATGATCCTCGGCGCGTTCCTTGCGGCGAATCGCGTTGCGCACCATCAAGGAACCCAGATAGCGGATCGGCTCCGGCGGAAAATAGCCCAGCGGCCCGTTGACCAGCGGCGAGCGCGTCCAGGGGTTGTCGAGACCTTGCACCAGCGAGGCGAGAATCTGTCCGCCCATGTGGCACGGTCCGACGCCACTGCCGGAATAACCGAAACCGTAGAACACATTGCCGCTGGCGCTCATCTGACCGAAAAACGGCAGACCGGTGACCGAACGATCCGAAGGGCCGTTCCATGTCGCGTCGATCTTTACATCGGCGAAGGCCGGGAAGAAATCGTCGAGGCTGCGCTTGAGCAACCCGGCGTATGGCGATGGCCGGTCGAACACCGGCAACATCCGGCCGCCGTAAGCGAAGGTATTGCCACCCTTGCCGAGCATGATCCGGCCATCCGGAGTGTTGTGGTAGTAATGCACGAAAATCCGCGAATCCAGCACGGTCACGCCGCTGGTCAGGCCGATCTCCTGCAACAGCTCCGGACGCGGTTCGGTGATCAGCATGTCGCTGGAAACGATCGCCACGCTGCGCTCGAACTGCGCAAAAGCACGGGCCATCCAGGCATTCATCGCCAGCACCACGCGATCGGCGACCACACACCCACTGGCCGTATGAAGGCGCGCCGGACGCCCTTCCTCCAGCCCGGTCATCGCGGTGTTTTCATGGATCCTGACGCCCAGTTGCAGCGCCACCCGACGCAAGCCACGCACCAGTTTGCCCGGCTGCACGCTGGCGGCTGCCGGTGAGAACCAGCCTTCCAGATGCTTGTCGGAGCCGGCCATACGCCGGACATCGGCGACGGGACGTTGGGTGAACGAGTTGATGCCGTTGCGCTCGAGTGCCGCAATCACCGCATCGGTCGAGCCGCATTGCGCCTGATTGGTGGCGGTGTAGAGCGTACCGTCGAGGCGGTAATCGGCCTCGACACCGTAGTGCTCGCAGAACTCGCCGATGGCATGGATGCTGCGCTCGGACTCCTTGACCAGCCGTACCGCCTCTTCGACGCCGAACAGCCGCTCCAGGGTGAAATACTTCGCCGACCACGACAGCGCACAACCGCCGTTGCGCCCGCTGGCGCCGGCGCCGCAGATGTCGGCTTCGATCAGCAACACATCGAGCTCGGGGTTCTGTTGCTTGAGCATGATCGCGGTCCACAACCCGGTGTAACCGCCACCGACGATGCACACGTCGGTGCGCACCTCACCTTGCAGCGGCGGGCAAGGCTCGGATGTATCGAGCTGCAAGGCCTGCTCCAGCCAAAACGGTCTCATGAACATTCTCCAGTCAGTCGGCCACGGCACAGCCTGCCGCGAATGCCGCAGCAGGCCGCGAGGCAGGGTTGATTCAGTTGCGCAGGGGTTTGATGGTCAGGGCCCGATTGGGCACCGAGGCACGGGGTTCCATGACGCCGACCGGGCGACTGTTCCAGTGCGGAATCAACACCAGCGCGGAAAACAGCGCACAACCGGCGAACACGATGAACACCGTCACCGAGTCGAAGTAGCCCGGCAGCAACCCGCCGAGTACCGCGCCGACCGAGCCGCAACCGTTGACGAATCCCGCCGCCGTGGCGCCCGCCCTGGCCTTGCCGAAATCGATGGCGGCCGCGCCGCTGATCATCGAATCCGGGCCGTACAGGGTCAGGCCCATGACAAAGAGCAAGGCCACCACCAGCAACACGCTGCCGGTGTGCAAGGCACCCATGAACAGCGCCAGCGTCACGGTCAGTGCCAGCAGGCTCAACACGCAGGCCGGCATGCGCCGGGCGCCGAACAGTTTGTCCGAGGCCAGACCGATCATGATCGGCCCGAGCAGCCCGGCAAGTTCAAACGCAGTCGGAATGATCGCCGCGCCGACCTTGCCGACTGCCGGCATCTGCTCGAAGACGATCACCGGGCCCCACAACAGAATCGCGTAACGCGCCGGTTTCAGCAGAAAGTACGCCAGCCCCAGCACCAGCACCGTGCGGTTGCGCAGGATTTCCTTGAGCGGCTCCCAGACACTGAGCTTGCTGTCGGCAGCGGTTTGCTCGGCACTGAGTTCCGGCTCCGGCTCCACGGCGGGCAGTCCGACGTCTTCCGGTCTGTTGCGCTGAAAGATGAAGAACAACAGCGCCACCACGGCCACCACGGCCGCACTTGAAATGAACGCCGCATGCCAGCTGCCGATCAGCGTGTAAGCCCACCAACCGGCGAACGGTGAGGCCACCAGGCCGCCGAAGGCGTAGCAGGAACTCCATAACCCGAGCACTCGCCCGCGCTGTTCGGCGGGGAAGAAACTGCCGAGGTTCTTGCACAGGCCCGACCAGCCGGTGGACTGCGCCAAGCCCTGGATCAGCATGCAGGTGGCGAAGATCGGCAATGTCGCGAAACTGCCCATCACCAACGCCGCAGCGGCGGATATCAGCAAGCCACCGAGCACCACGACCCTGGGACCGAAGCGGTCGGCGAGCATGCCCCAGGTGAATTGCCCGATGGCGTAGGCCGCCAGGTAAATTGCATCGAGGTTGGCCATGGCCATTTTGTCGAGGGTGAAACCCGGGTCTTCGGCGATGCCCAGTTTGGCCACCGAAAAGGCTTTGCGGGTGAAATAGAACGCGGCGTAAGCGAGCCAGGTGACAGCGAAGATCTGCATGCGCCAACGCGCAAGGGTGCCGATGTGCTTGTTCATTGTGGTTCTGACCTCAGGGTGTGAGTGTGCCGGCAGAATCGTTAAGTAAACGCCTGTGTTTTTTATTGTTGAGCACTGCGATATCACCCCGTCCCTTCGGCGATACCGGTCAGATGAGTCCTGCTGTTGCACGCACGGGCTCATGGCCAGCGTCACTGCCCGACCGGGCAGTCAGCGTTGGCGTGAGCGGATCAAAGCAATTACTGTTTAATAAATAAAATCGATTTATCGTATTTCACAAATAAGCTCCGCTTGTTACCGAGGTCAGCCATGTCGGTTTCCCACGCCCAGCTCAAAGCCTTTCATGCCGTCGCCGTACACGGAAGCTTCACCAAGGCCGCCGAACGGCTTTACCTGACGCAACCGGCGATTTCCGACCAGGTGCGCAAGCTCGAAGAACGCTTCGGCGTGTTGCTGTTCCATCGCAACAAACGCTCGGTGCGCCTGACGGATCTGGGCGAACGTTTGCTGGCAATTACCCAGCGCCTGTTCGTGGTCGAAGCCGAAGCCCAGGAGTTGTTGCAGGAATCCCAGGCCCTGCAGACCGGCAGTCTGATTTTGGCGGTGGATGCGCCGGTGCACGTGTTGCCGCAGATTGCGCGGTTCTGCGAGCGCTATCCGGGGATCAGCGTGAAGATCGAGACCGGCAATACCGATGAATCGCTGTTTCGCCTGTTCAACTATCAGGCCGATCTGGCGCTGCTCGGGCGAGATGTCAGCGATGAACGCCTGCTGTGCGTGCCGCTGCGCAATGATCCGATGGTGGCATTTGTCTCGCGCCATCATCCATGGGCCACGCGCGAATCGATCTGCCTGCAGGATCTGGACGACACACCGCTGGTACTGCGCGAACATGGCTCGGTCACCCGTCAGACCCTGGAAGAAGAAATGGCCCGCGCCGGTTTCCGCATCCGTCCGGCGATCCAGGTGGAAGGCCGGGAAGCGGCGCGGGAAGCCGTGGTTGTGGGAATTGGCGTGGGGGTGGTGTCGGCAGCGGAGTTTGGTGCGGACGCGCGGGTCTGCGCACTGCCGATCACCGATTGCACCCGGCGATTGACCGAGACACTGGTGTGCCTGCGCGAACAGAGTTCGCGGCGAGTGGTGGCGACGTTTCTTGAGATGGTTCGCGAAAGCCTTGTGTAGTCAGTTCAGGCCCCTTCCCGAGCAAGCTCGGTCCCACCTGGAGCCGCGGCGTGCACAAACCCTGTGGGAGCGAGCTTGCTCGCGAATGGCCGCGATACGGTTATCAGTTGGGCGCCAACCCGAAAAACGCCTGAATCAAGCGCAATTCCCGCCGCCGCTCCACGCAGCCGATCATATGCCGATTGACCAACCCTTCTCCCGCAATGGGAATCGCGACGACCCGGGGGTCATGACTGACCTCCACCGACGACACCACACCAACCCCCAGCTCAGCCGCCACCGCTTCGGTAACGGCCTCGCGGCTATCGAGCTCCAGCAACACCCGTGGATTGACCGATGCCTGCGCACAGGCCTGATCGAAGGTGCGACGGGTAATCGAACTCGGCTCGCGCAAGACCATGATCACCTGATCCAGCTCCTTGAGGCTCACTTCACCACGGCGTGTCGCCCATAAATGCCCCGCCGGCACCAGCGCACAGATTCGCGATTCATTCAGCGCCTGCAAGTGCAACCCCTTGCGCGGTTCGACCTCGGTCAACACGGCCACGTCTGCATGTTCCGACAACAGTGCCGCCAGGGTTTCCTGGGCATTGCCCAAACGCAGATTCACCGTGATGCCGGGATACCTCGCCCGCAGGCTGGCAAGCATCGGCATGACCATGTGCGGGCCGTCCGCCGCCACTTCGAGACGTCCGCTGAGCAATTGCCGATTGGCTTCGAGCAGCGCCTGGGCCTCTTCGGCCATGCCGAACATCGCCCGGGTGATTGCCGCCAGTTTGGTGCCCTCCTCCGTCAGTTCGACCCGACGTGCCGTCCGTCGCAACAGGGTGATCTGATAGTGCTCCTCCAGCGCCTTGATGTGCCCGGTGACCGCCGGTTGGCTGATGAACAGGCGTGCGGCGGCACGGGTGAAGCTGCCTTCCCGGGCCACGGCGTCGAAGGCGCGGAGCTGGAACAGGTTCATGAATAACCCTCACTGATGGCTGGCATAACAACAAACAATTTGATTGATGATCCGCCGAATTGCAACGTATGCCCCGTAGCTTCATCCCACAGCGCTATCGCGAGGACACACGAATGAGTACTGCCGCACCCATCCTGCTCACTCCCGGCCCGTTGACCACCTCGGCCCGCACCCGCCAGGCGATGATGGTCGACTGGGGTTCATGGGATGACCGCTTCAATAAGCTGACCGCCAGCCTCTGTGAGCAACTGCTGGCGATCATCGACGGCGCCGACACCCACCACTGCGTGCCTTTGCAGGGCAGCGGCACGTTCGCCGTCGAAGCCGCCATCGGCACCCTCGTCCCCCGCGACGGCAAGGTGCTGGTGCTGATCAACGGCGCCTACGGCAAGCGTCTGGCGAAAATCTGCGAAGTGCTCGGCCGCTCGTTCAGTACCTTTGAAACCGCCGAGGACGAACCGACCACCGCCGCCGACGTCGACCGCCTGCTGCGCGCCGACACGGCCATTACCCACGTCGCGCTGATCCACTGCGAAACCAGCACCGGCATCCTCAACCCGCTGCCGGACATCGCCCAAATCGTCGAGCAACATGGCAAACGCTTGATCATCGATGCCATGAGTTCCTTTGGTGCGCTGCCGGTGGATGCCCGGAAAGTCCCGTTCGATGCACTGATCGCCGCCTCCGGTAAATGCCTGGAAGGCGTGCCGGGCATGGGCTTCGTGTTTGCCCGCAAGGAATCCCTGGCGGCTGCCGCCGGCAACTCCCATTCGCTGGCGATGGACCTGTTCGATCAGCACAGCTACATGCAGAAGACCGGCCAGTGGCGCTTCACCCCGCCGACCCACGTGGTCGCCGCGCTGCACGAAGCCCTGCTGCAGTACAACGAAGAAGGCGGCCTGCCGGCACGACATGCGCGTTACGCCGCCAATTGCCAGGCGCTGATGGAAGAGATGGGCAAACTCGGCTTGCGCAGCTTCCTGCCCGCCGCGATTCAGGCGCCGATCATCGCGACCTTTCACGCACCGAAAGATCCGCGCTACCAGTTCAAGGACTTCTACGAACGGGTCAAGGCCAAGGGTTACATCCTCTACCCCGGCAAGCTGACTCAGGTGGAAACCTTCCGCGTCGGCTGCATCGGCCACGTCACCCCGGCGCAGATGCGCGAAGCCGTCGCGGCGGTGGGTGAAGTGCTGCGCGAGATGGAAGTCCTGGAAATTTAAGCAACACCACAAATCCCCTGTGGAGCGGGCTTGCCCGCTCCCACAGGGACAGCGAACTCCGAATTGCTTGTTCTCACAGGAATTTCTGCCATGAATTACAACAACCCTAGCAAACTGCAAGCCGCCATCCTCGACTGGGCCGGCACCGTCGTCGATTTCGGCTCTTTCGCCCCGACCCAGATCTTCGTCGAAGCCTTCGCCGAATTCGATGTTCAGGTCTCCATCGAAGAGGCTCGCGGCCCGATGGGCATGGGCAAGTGGGATCACATCCGCACCCTGTGCGACCTGCCGCAGGTTGCCGAGCGCTATCGCAAAGTGTTCGGTCGCAACCCGACCGACGATGACGTGACCGCGATCTACAACCGCTTCATGCCGCTGCAGATCGAGAAGATCGCCGAGCACTCGGCGCTGATTCCCGGCGCGCTAGAGGCCATCGCCAACCTGCGCCGGCAAGGGATCAAGATCGGCTCATGCTCGGGCTACCCGAAACAAGTGATGGACAAAGTCGTGGCGCTGGCCGCCACCAATGGCTACGTCGCCGATCACGTCGTGGCCACCGACGAAGTGCCGAACGGCCGACCATGGCCGGCGCAGGCCCTGGCCAACGTGATTGCGCTGGGTATCGATGATGTCGCCGCCTGCGTGAAGATCGACGATACCGTGCCGGGAATCCTCGAAGGTCGCCGCGCCGGGATGTGGACGGTGGCGCTGATCTGCTCCGGCAATGCACTGGGTCTGGACTACGAAGGCTTCCGCGCACTGGGCAGCGACGCACTGGCCAGCGAACGCAAGCGCATTCATGCACTGTTCGAAGGCTCGCGTCCTCACTACATGATCGACACCATCAGCGATTTGCCGGAAGTGATCGTCGACATCAACAAACGCTTGGCCAACGGCGAGATGCCACAAAGCAGCTGATTGCACAGCCTGCGGCAAAGAAAAACGCCGGTGTCTGCCCGACACCGGCGTTTTTTTATGGGCAAACTGCTGATTTCGCGCAATGAAAGCATTTTCAGACACGCGCAAATCGGCCAAAGCGGATTACAGTTAAGGCATGCCGTCGCTCAAGAACGGCACGTTTCGACCCTGATCCGTGAGGAAATACCGTATGCCGTGGACAAGTTCAGAATCACGCTACAGCACCGTGTCAGTCCTGTTGCACTGGTTGATGCTGGTGCTGTTGGTGCTGGTTTACGCCAGCATGGAATTGCGTGGCATCTTCCCCAAGGGCAGCGGTGGCCGCTCGCTGATCCGTGAGGTGCACTACATGCTGGGACTGACCGTGTTCGTGCTGGTGTGGTTTCGCCTGCTGGCACGCAGCATCGGCCCGGCGCCGAAGATCTTCCCCGCTTCACCGCTGTGGCAGACCGCGCTCGCCCGACTGATGCACTGGGCGCTGTACCTGTTCATGATCGCCATGCCGATCCTCGGCTGGCTGATCACCAGTGCCGAGGGCCATCAAGTGATGTTCTACGGTTTCGACCTGCCGCTGCTGGTGCACGAAGACAAAGCCTTTGCCAAGCAGGTTGAACACTGGCACGTGCTGATCGGCAATATCGGCTATTGGCTGATCGGCCTGCATGCACTGGCGGGGCTCTATCACCATTACGTGGTAGGCGATAACACGCTGCTGCGGATGATGCCCAAGCGCAATCAGGGCTGACCATCGAATCCACGCCGGCCCTGCAAGCCGCCGGTGTGGACGAAGATCAGTCGCGTGCCACCGGCAAAGCGGCCCGCCTCGATGTGTTGCTTGAGCGCGAGCAGGGCCTTGCCGGTATACAGCGGTTCGAGGGGAACGCCGCAGACCTGCTCGGTCTGCGCGATGAACTCAAGCAATGCCGCATCGACTTTGGCAAAGCCGCCACGGCTGGCGTCGATCAGCTCATAGCCTCCAACCTCACCGACAATCGCTTCGACATTGGCCGCGACGCCGTGATCGCCGGGCACGGCCAGTGCGCCGTACACCGTGCGTTGACCGCCCTGCACCAATACCAGACCGGCCAGCGTGGTGCCAGTGCCACAGGCCAGCCACCAGCCGTGAAAGTCGTCCCAGCCGATCCTCTCCAATTGCGCGCAGACCTGATCCTTCAAGGACGCGCAACCCTGCGCCCCCGGCAACCCACCACCACCTTCGGGCACCGGATGCAGCGTCGGGTATTGCGTCAGCCACGGCTCCCAAAACCCCGGTTCGAGCCGCGCCCGATAACCGCCATAACCGAGCCAGTGCAGCTGCATGCCAAAATCCTGCAGATCCCTGACCGTCGGTGTGTCTTGCGGATGCCCGCGCAGCAGACCGACCGTTGCGAACCCCAGGCGCTTGCCTGCTGCGGCCAGTGCGTGCAGATGATTGGAATGCGCGCCACCCAGGCTGATGATGCCTTGCGCGCCCGCACGGTCGGCGGCTTTCAGGTGTTCGACGAGTTTGAACCACTTGTTGCCGCTGATCAGCGGATCGATCCGGTCCAGACGCAGGATCGCGACTTCAATGCCGGCGGCAGTGAGCCAGTCCAGATGAAGCGGTTCGAGGGGGGCTTGAGGTAGCCAGTCAGCGGGGGGAAGAAGCATTGGCGAATTATCAATCTAAATAAAGCCAGCATTGTAGTGGCTCTAAAGACGCCATCGCGAGCAAGCTCGCTCCCACATGGCTTTGTGCAGCTCACAACCTCTGTGAACGACGCAAAACCTGTGGGAGCGAGCTTGCTCGCGATGGTCGCTGGCACGTTGGACCTGGTTGCAGCCTTACAGCTCGGCGGCCAGACGCGAACCCTGATTGATCGCACGTTTGGCATCCAGTTCGGCCGCGACATCGGCGCCACCGATCAGGTGCACGTTCTGCCCGGCTTCGAGCAGACCGTCGTGCAGCTCACGCAGCGGATCCTGGCCGGCGCAAATGACAATGTTGTCCACCGGCAGCACTTGCGGCTCACCGGTTTCGCCGATGCGGATGTGCAGACCTTCGTCGTCGATCTTCAGGTATTCGACGCTGTTGAGCATCTGCACCTGCTTGTTCTTCAGGCCGGTGCGGTGAATCCAGCCGGTGGTCTTGCCCAGACCGTCGCCGACCTTGGACTTCTTGCGTTGCAGCAGGAACACGTCCCGGGCCGGTGCGTGCGGTGCAGCCTTGATTCCGGCCACGCCCCCACGGGCTTCCAGATTCGTATCGATGCCCCACTCTTTCCAGAACGCGGCGCGATCCTGGCTGGTGGCCACGCCTTCATGGACGAGGAACTCCGACACGTCAAAACCGATACCGCCGGCGCCGATCACCGCCACACGCTTGCCCACCGGTTTACGCTCGAGCAGCACATCCAGGTAGCTCAGCACCTTGGCGTTTTCGACACCCGGAATCGCCGGCACTCGCGGCACAATGCCGGTGGCTAGAATGACTTCGTCGTACCCGCCCTCCACCAGTTTTGCCACGTCGACGCGGGTGTTCAGGCAGACCTCGACATTCGTGGTCTGCAGCTTGCGTTTGAAGTAGCGCAGGGTTTCGTAGAACTCTTCCTTGCCCGGCACACGCTTGGCGACGTTGAACTGGCCACCGATCTCGCTGGCCGAATCGAACAGCGTCACCTGATGCCCGCGCTCGGCGGCTACGGTAGCGGCGGACAGACCCGCCGGGCCGGCACCGACCACGGCAATCTTCTTGATCTGCTTGACCGGCAGGTAGTTGAGTTCAGTCTCGTGGCAGGCACGCGGGTTGACCAGGCAACTGGTGAGCTTGCCGCCAAAGGTGTGGTCCAGGCAGGCCTGGTTGCAGCCGATGCAGGTATTGATTTCATCGGCACGGCCGGCGGCGGCCTTGTTGACGAAGTCCGGGTCGGCGAGGAACGGCCGGGCCATCGACACCATGTCGGCATCGCCTTCGGCGAGGATCTGCTCGGCGACTTCCGGGGTGTTGATGCGGTTGGTGGTGATCAGCGGGATACTCACCGAGCCACGCAGTTTGGCCGTGACCTTGGTGAAGGCCGCACGCGGCACTTTGGTGGCGATGGTCGGAATCCGCGCCTCGTGCCAGCCGATACCGGTGTTGATAATCGTCGCACCGGCCTGCTCGATCGCTTTGGCCAATGTGACGATTTCTTCCCAGGTGCTGCCGCCTTCCACCAGATCGAGCATGGACAGACGGAAGATGATGATGAAGTTCGGACCGACCGCTTCACGCACACGGCGAACGATTTCCACCGGCAGGCGCATGCGGTTTTCGTAGCTGCCGCCCCAACGGTCGGTGCGGTGGTTGGTGTGGGCCGCGAGGAACTGGTTGATGAAGTAGCCTTCCGAACCCATGATTTCCACGCCGTCGTACTCGGCGGTTTGGGCCAGTACCGAACAGGTGACGAAATCGCGGATCTGTTTTTCGATGCCTTCTTCGTCCAGCTCTTTGGGCTTGAACGGATTGATCGGCGCCTGAATGGCGCTCGGTGCGACCTGTTTCGGGCTGTAGGCATAACGGCCGGCATGGAGGATCTGCATGCAGATCTTGCCGCCCGCTTCATGCACGGCGCGGGTGACGATGCGGTGCTTGAGCGCTTCCTCTTCGGTGGTCAGCTTGGCAGCGCCGGAATACACACCGCCCTCGTCGTTCGGGCCGATACCGCCCGTCACCATCAGGCCGACGCCGCCACGGGCCCGCTCGGCAAAGTACGCCGCCATCCGCTCGAAGCCACCCGGCTTCTCTTCCAGGCCGGTGTGCATCGACCCCATCAGGGTGCGGTTGCGCAGCGTGGTGAATCCCAGGTCCAGCGGGGCCAGCAGGTGCGGGTAAGTGGCGGTCATCGGTAACTCCACAGCGAGCGATCACGGAAAATGCGGGAGCTCTGCGTCCCCCGTCAGTCATGCTCGACAGCCTAAGAGTCGCATCGCTGTCACTCAATGACCGTAACTGACAAGTTATTGATCCAAATGCGCAGCGGCCCTTGGCAAGCGCAGGCATGGGCCCTACCCTAGTCCCACACCCTGTACCCGGTTGTTGTTGGATTTCATGCGCAAACTTCTGTACCTGACCTTTTCCATGGCGCTGGTCGCCGCGCTCACCTTCTACGCCATGTGGGCGGCTGACCGCCCGACCGGTCACTACCTGTCGGACCTGCGGATCAAGCTGGCGGTCGATCAGGGCACCCGCGCCGATCGCGGCAACCTGCTGGGAATCCAGCCGGAACTGTTCCCCACCGACTATCAAAGTTCCGAACGCCTGCACCGTAAACTCGCGGCCTATCTGCAACAGGCGCAGGATCAGGGTTTGCTCAATGAAAAAACCGTCGTGGTGCTGCCCGAGCATATCGGTACCTGGCTGATGATCAGCGGCGAAAAAGACGAGTTGTACCAGGCACCCACTCTGGAAGAAGCGATGAACTGGCTCGCCGCCAGCAACCCGTTGCAGTTCGCTCGCGCCTGGCTCTCCGCCAGTGGCAGCAGTCGCCTGGATGACGCCCACTTGCGAATGAAATCCCGAGACATGGCCAAGGACTATCAGTTGCTGTTCGGCGGTCTGGCCAGGGAATTTCATATCACCCTGGTGGCCGGCTCGATCGTGCTGCCGGAACCCGACATCATCGACGGACGGCTCAAGGCCGGTCATGGCGCGTTGTATAACACCAGTGTGGTGTTCGGTCGTGACGGCGCCCCACTCGGCCAGCCACAACGGCAGATGCGACCGATCTTCGATGCGGGAACCGGCGATGTATCACAGATCAACGTGGTCGATACCCCGGCCGGACGCCTCGGCGTGCTGATCGGCAACGACAGCTGGTATCCGGACAACTATCGCAGGCTCGACGCGCAAGGCGCGCAACTGATCGCAGTGCCTGCCTTCGTCATCGGCCATGGCGCGTGGGATCTGCCCTGGCAGGGTTACAGGGGCTTGCGGGCGCCGGATTCGGTCAACCTTAAACCGGGAGAGATCAGCGAGGGCCAGGCATGGCATCGCCTGACCCTGACGGCACAACCACCGGGCAGCCAGGCGATTGCCGGCATGAGCGTGTTCCTGCGCGGGCAGTTCTGGGATAAACCGGGATCCGGGCAGAGTTTTCTCAGCAGCAATGGCCAGCAGTTCGCTGACGGTGAAGCCCGTGGCGCACGCTTGCTGAACCTCTGGTTATAAGCCATGAAGCCGCTGCCGATGCGCCTCGGGGATCTGTCAGTGGGGTTCGTCCACAGCCTGGCCGATGCCGTGCAAAGTCATGGTGTCGATCCGCATCCGCTGCTTGAGCAATACGGCCTTGATACTGCGCGGCTGGCCGAGGCCGGGGCACGCCTGTCGATCCCTCGCTATATGCGCCTGGGCCATGGCGCAATCCAGTTGACCGGCGATCCGGCCCTCGGTTTGCGCATGGGCCGGCTCAGTCGCCTGAGTCAGGCCGGGCTGGCCGGTGTCACGGCGGCGCAAGCCCCGACCGTGCGCGAAGCCGCTCGTTGCCTGACGCGCTTCGAACCGTTGTATGGCTCCAATTATCGCGGCCAGTCGAGTTTCCATGAGGACGCGAACGGCGCCTGGCTGCGTTTCTATTCGATCAGCCCGTACAACGCCTACAACCGCTTTGTGGTGGATTCGATCATCGCCGGCTGGCTGCAGCAGTTATCCAGCGTCAGCCTCGAACCGCTGCGTGCAGAACGCATCGAAATCGAATTCGAGACACCGGATTACCGTGACGCCTACGCCGTGCTGGGCGAATGCCCGATCCAGTTCGGCGCCGAACACAATCAACTGCGCCTGAACCTGGCCAGCCTGGCCCGGCGCAATCCACAACACTGCCCCAGCACCTGGAAACATCTGCTGCAACTGTGTGAACGGGAACTGGAACAATTGACCCGCACCCGCAGCCTGCGTGAACGCATCACGCAATTGCTCGGGCCGTTGCTCAATGGGGGTCGCGAACCGGACCTGGAAGAAGTGGCGGCACGCCTGAAGCTGCCGACCTGGACGTTACGGCGAAAACTGGCCGAAGAAGGCACGCAATTTCGCGCGATCCTCAACGATACTCGCCGTGATCTGGCAATGACCTACATCCGCGACACGGAACTGGCGTTCGGCGAGATCGCCTACCTGCTCGGTTTTGCCTCGGCCGAAGCCTTCCAGCGCGCCTTCAAGCGCTGGAACGGGCAGACCCCGGGCGAGTTCCGCCGCAGCCATCGCAAGACCGGCTGAAACCTCAGAGCTCGGTGGCGTCTTCCGCAGGCTCCGGTGAATCCAGCTCGTAAGCCTGGAATTCGAGCAGTTCTTCCTGATAGTCATCCATCGCGTAATCCCCCTGACCGCCAACCTGAAAATGGCCTGGCACAATCGACCAGTGCCCCGAGCATAAGGCGCTCGCATGAAGGAAAAATGAAACACGGCCTTCATGAAACAAACGTAGCAGCCGGTCAGGAATTTATCGCGGGATTTTCCGATGAAAATGACATGGGCCCGGCAGCAGCCGAACCCATGGCGTGAAGATCACTGCCCGGAGGGCGGCATGGCCGGAATCGGCTCGGAAGGTGGCGGCAGGTCGGCTGGATTGGCCGGTGGCGTGATGACTTCGGTTGCCGGTCCCGGTGTTGGAACCAGCTCCGAGCCAGGTGCCGGCGTAATCGGCGCAGCTTCGGCGGGTGGAACGACCGGCTCGGAGCTGACCGGTGCCGGCTCTGCAGCGGCAGGAGTCGCAGCGGGCGCGGCGGCAGGTGCCGGTTCAGTCGCCGGTGTCGGCGCCAGCGCTGCCGGTGCCGCCTTGGCTTCAGGCACACCGAGGTCGGTTTTCGGTTTCTCGGTAATGTGTGCGGCCTTCTTTGCTTCGGCTGGCAGGAACAATTCGACCAACGAGAAGAAACGCTCGTAGAACTTCTGCGAGGACACGGTTTCGCTGGCCACCTTGACCATCGAGTCGTCAGAGGAACCGATCGGCATCGACACCGAACCCAGCACACCCACCCCCAGGCTGGCCGAGTTGTTGGTTTTCTTCAACGCGTAGCGGTCCTGCAGGGCGTTGGCGAACACCGTCGCGTGGTGTGCGGCACTGCCGTCATCGGTACACACCACGTTGAAGCTGATCTCCATGTGGGTTTCACCGGTCTGCTGGAAGCTCTTGTGCCCGCTGACCAGTTTCGGGTCGCTGCTGGTGATGATGTAACCCTGACTGAGCAAGGCACGGCGTGCCGCTTCGCAACTGGCTGTATCGTTGACCGGGTAATTGCGCGAAAAGGTGCCGGAGTCGTCGAAGTTCTCATGCTCGTAGATAGGCTTGTCCTTGGAGCAGCCGGCAGCGGCGGTCAGCAACAACGCCAACCCGAAAAAACGCACGGGAATAGAATTCAACATTAAACATCCTGAGGGAAAACGGTCCGGGGCGTATTGTGCAACATAACGTGGCCCTGCGGCGTACCGATTAGTGTCTTAAAACAGTTACAACGCTATTGACCGTCGACGACAGGAAAAAGTCGCGTTGACAGGTGATCGATGAACACCCGCAATTTCGCGGTGGCATGACGGCTCGACGGCCACAGGATCCAGAACTGTCCGACGTGCTCGATGTGATGATCGAGCACCCGCTGCAGACGCCCCTGACGGTGCGCTTCATGGATCATGAAGTCCGGCAGGCAGGCGATTCCCATGCCTGCCAACGCCGCATGCTGCACGGCTTCTATCGACGTACTGACCAGGCGTGTCGGCAAGCGTGGCTCGCCAGTACCCTCCTCATGCTTCAGCGGCCACGGCTCCAGTTTGCCGGTGGCGTGAAACGTGTGGCGCAAACAGGCGTGCTGCGCCAGATCCGCAGGTGTCTGCGGCACGCCGCGTGTTTGCAGATAGGCCGGACTCGCGACCAGGACCATATGAAATTCGCCCAGCGGTCGCGCCATAAGCCGCGAATCCCGGGGTTTTCCGGTACGAATCACGGCGTCGAAGCCCTCCTCGACCACATCGACCATGCGATCGGTCAGGTCCAGGTCCAGCTCGATCTGTGGGTACAAGGCCATGAACTCGTTCATCACCGGCATCACCAGTTCATGCACCTGAGGCAGACTGACCCGCAGCCTGCCATGGGGTGCTGACGCGGCGTCGCACAGTTCGAACTCTGCCGCTTCGACCTCCGCCAGAATCTTGCGGCAACGCTCGAGGAACAGCGCACCTTCGCTGGTCAGTGTGATGCTGCGGGTGGTGCGATGGAACAACCTCACGCCCAGTCGCGCCTCCAGCCGCGCAATGCTCTTGCCGACCGCCGATGAAGACACCCCCTGCAAGCGGCCGGCCTCGGTGAAACTGCGGGTTTCCGCCACCTGCACAAAAACGGAAATGCTGCCCAGACTGTCCATTCTTTTTCCCTGATTCACGACATTCCTGTCCGAGATGTTCGGAACCCTAACCTGTTTTTCCCGAATATGCAGCGCCCTACCCTGTGGCCTTCATCTCCCTCGGCCACATGGATGCTGATTCATGAACGACACACCGCTCACCTCTCCCTCCCTTGCCAGACCCGCCGAGCGTAACGACCGGTTGCCGTTGGGTGCGTTGCTGGCACTGGCTACCGCCGGTTTCATCACCGTGTTGACCGAAGCCATGCCTGCCGGTCTGCTGCCACAGATGAGCACCGGCCTCGGCGTCTCCCAGGCCCTGATCGGGCAATTGGTCACCCTGTACGCCATCGGCTCGATACTGGCCGCCATTCCGCTGACCATCGTCACGCGCGGCTGGCGCCGCCGACCGCTGCTGTTATCGGCCATTGGCGGCTTTGCCATCGCCAACAGCGTTACCGCGCTGTCGGAGGTTTATTGGTTGACGCTGGCTGCACGTTTCCTGGCCGGCGTATTCGCCGGGCTGCTCTGGGCGTTGCTGGCCGGATACGCAAGCCGTATGGTCGAACCCCGGCTGCAAGGTCGCGCAATTACCGTGGCCATGCTCGGCGCGCCGCTCGCCCTGTCGCTGGGCATACCGGCGGGGACGCTGCTGGGCACCGCCGTCGGCTGGCGCCTGAGCTTCGCGATCATGACCGGCATGACCCTTCTGCTGGTGATCTGGGTGCGCTGGCAAGTGCCGGATTTTGCCGGTGAACGGGCTGGCAAACGACTGCCACTGCATCAGGTCCTGATCTTGCCGGGCGTGCGATCAGTGCTGTTCGTGACGCTGTCCTACGTGGTCGCGCATAACCTTCTGTACACCTACATCGCGCCATTCCTGGAGCCGTCCGGTCTGGGCAGCGAAATTGACCGGGTGTTATTGGTGTTCGGTCTCGCCTCGGTGCTGAGTCTGTGGATCGTCGGCAGCCTGATCGATCGCTGGTTGCGGCAACTGGTGCTGAGCAGCGCGACACTGTTCATGCTGTCGGCGATTGCACTGGCCTTGTGGCAGGAACAGCCTGGCGTGGTCTATGCCGCGACGGCTGTATGGGGGCTGGCGTTTGGCGCGATGCCTTCACTGTTGCAGACGGCCTCGGCGAAAGCCGCCGCAGAGGCGGCAGACACCGCACAATCGATGCTGGTGACACTCTGGAACGTGGGCATCGCTGCCGGCGGGCTGGCAGGCGGCCTGCTGCTCAACGTGCCAGGCGTGCAGACGTTTCCCTGGATCGTCACCGGTCTCTTGCTACTGACTCTGTGGACGACCGCAAATGCCCGCAAGCATGGCTTTGCGCGCAGCGAATAGCGCGCAGAAAAAAGCCCCGGATTTTCATCCGGGGCTCATTTCCTGCCGCTCAGTCAGACATCAGAAACGCTTGATGTCCGCTTCGCTTTCCAGTTGCTTGCGGTACGCCGCGAAGTCCTGCTGGCCTTCACGAGAAGCGAGGAAACGACGGTATTGCGCTTTCTCTTCATCGGTAGGCGCAGCGGCTTCGTTTACTGCATTCAGACGCACGATGGTCAGGCTGCCATCCGGCAGTGTCACGCTGCTGAAAGTCGGCTTGTCCTTGGCTGCCGGCTTCGGCATACGGAACAGCGCTTGCAGCACCGCAGGATCGACACCTTCCTGAGCGCGGGTGGCCGCCTGGGTGGCTTTCCAGTTCTGACCGTCGATGGCCTTGTCGAGCGGCATCTTGCCGTCGCGCAGATCAGCGATCAGTTGCTCGGCCTTGGTCTTGGCCGCCGCACTCGCGTGCTCTTTGGCCAACTGGGTGCGAATGGCGGTCGCCACGGCCTCCAGCGGCAGTTGCGCAGGCTTGAGGTGTTCCTTCACGCGCAGCACGATCACGGTTTCCGGGTCCAGCTCGATGGCGGTGCTGTTGGCACCATCATCCAGCACTTCGCTGCTGAATGCGGCAGTGACCACCGCGCGGTTGGCTGCAACACCTTCACCACCTTCACGGCCGAACGGCTTGGAAGTGTGTACCGTCAGTTTCAGGTCCTGCGCCGGTTGTGCCAGATCAGACGCCTCGAACGACGAGTCTTCCAGTTGCTTGGTCGCCTCGACGAAACGCTGCTCGACCTGCTGGGCCTTCAGCTCGCGGGTCAATTTGTCTTTCAGGCTGGCCAGGGTCGGCACTTCAGGCGCTTCGACACCCAGCAGCTTGATCAGGTGGAAGCCGAAGTCGGTGCGAACCGGTCCGGATACCTGATCCTTGGAGAGCGCGTACAGGGCTTTCTCGAAGGCCGGATCATAGACGCCAGGACCTGCAAAACCGAGATCGCCGCCATTGTTGGCCGAGCCCGGATCCTGCGAGAACTCCTTGGCCAGCGCTTCGAATTTCTCGCCCTTGGCCAGTCGTGCCTGAACTTCCTCGATCTTCGCCTTGGCCTGCGCCTCGGTGGTCTTGTCGTTCACCTCGATCAGGATGTGCGCCGCGCGACGCTGTTCCGACAGGTTGGCGATTTCTTTCTGATACGCCGCCTGCAGCTCTTCGTCCTTGACGGTGACCTGATCAAAGAACGAGGACTTCTTCAGCTCGAGGTAATCGATGACCACCTGATCCGGAGTCATGAACTCCTTGGCGTGCTCGTCGTAGTAGGCCTTGACCTCATCGTCGGTCAGCTTCACCGCAGCCGGGTCAGCCTTGACGTTCAACGAAGCGAAATCACGGGTCTGCTTTTCCAGACGGGCGAAGGCCAGAACTTGTGCGTCGGTGACAAAACCGCTGCCGGCCACACCGGCGCGCAGCTGGCCGATCAGCATTTCCTGAGCCAGCATCTGGCGGAATTGCATCCGGCTGTAGCCCAGCTGGCGGATCACCTGGTCAAAGCGGTCGGAGTTGAACTTGCCATCGACCTGGAACTCAGGCGTTTGCAGGATCACTTGATCCAGAGCAGCGTCCGAGAAAGCGAATTTCGATTGTTCTGCACCTTGCAGCAGCAGCTTGCGATCGATCAAACCCTTGAGGGCCGATTCGCGCAGCATCTTTTCGTCAAGCAAGGAGGCATCGAAGTCCTTGCCCAGCTGTTGCATCAGCTGACGGCGTTGCATGTCAACGGCCTGGCTCAGCTCGTTCTGGCTGATTTCTTCACCATTGACCTTGGCTGCCTCGTTCTTGTGAGTGGCGGCCTTGAAAATGGCGTCGAAACCGGTCAGGGCCATCAGTACGACGATGACCCCGATAATGGTCTTGGCAATCCAGCCTTGTGAATTGTCCCTGATGTTCTGCAGCATGCGTCCCCCATAAACGGTTGAACTTCAAAAATTGGGCAACCGTGGAGCGTGGGTAGAATCCGGATAGAAGAAAGGCGCATCCGAGGATGCGCCTTCTCGTAACTGGCGGAGCGGACAGGGATCGAACCTTCGATCCCGGTGTAGCGGACAATCATTCCAGACAGCCTGCTCTACCGCTCCGCTGCCAGGTCAGGCTTGACCCCGACCCGGATGGGTAAAAACCTGAATCAAACTTAGTTGACGGCTTCTTTCAGGGCTTTACCGGCTTTGAAACCTGGTTTTTTAGCCGCTGGAATTTCCAGCGTCTTGCCGGTCTGTGGGTTACGGCCGGTACGGGCTGGACGGTCGGTTACCGAGAAAGTACCGAAACCTACCAGAACTACGGAGTCGCCAGCCTTCAGAGCGCCAGTGACGGATTCGATTACAGCGTCCAGCGCACGGCCAGCAGCAGCTTTCGGGATATCAGCGGATGCAGCGATAGCATCAATCAGTTCCGACTTGTTCACTCTAAGTCCCCTTATATCTATTTGAGTATGATTCTAAGTTTTTTGGTGAAAGCAAAAACGAGTGCTGAATGGCCTACAGACACTTAAGAGCCGCTTTATAACAAGGGCTCTAAAAAACTGTCAACAAGCCCCCCAGCCAAATACGTATTAATGCGTGCTAATTCTTTCCTTGGAATCGGACTCGCGTTTTTCATCCTTCGCGACAATCTCCGGAGCCACATCCGGCAAGGGCTCCGGCGCGTATTGCAGCGCAATTTGCAGGACCTCGTCAATCCATTTAACCGGTTTGATCTGCAGATCCTGCTTGATATTGTCAGGAATCTCCTTCAGATCACGCACGTTCTCTTCCGGAATAATCACGACCTTGATTCCGCCACGGTGCGCGGCCAGGAGTTTTTCCTTCAGGCCGCCAATGGCGAGAACTTGACCGCGCAGGGTAATTTCGCCGGTCATGGCTACATCGGCACGCACAGGAATACCCGTCAAAGCGGACACCAGTGCGGTACACATGCCTACACCGGCGCTCGGGCCGTCTTTCGGTGTAGCGCCTTCCGGCATGTGGATGTGCGTATCGCGCTTCTCGTGGAAGTCCAGAGGAATGCCCAGGCTCTTGGCGCGGCTGCGGACCACGGTCTGGGCTGCAGTGATCGATTCGACCATGACGTCACCCAGCGAACCGGTCTTGATCAACTGCCCCTTGCCCGGCACGACGGCTGCTTCGATGGTGAGCAATTCACCGCCGACCTGAGTCCAGGCCAGGCCGGTCACCTGACCGATCTGATCCTGCTGTTCGGCCAGACCGTAACGGAATTTACGCACGCCGAGGAAGTGTTCCAGCAAATCGGCTGTCACTTTCACCGAGAAACGTTTTTCCAGGGCATGTTCCTTGACCGCCTTGCGGCAGACCTTGGCAATCTGCCGCTCGAGTCCACGCACACCGGCTTCACGAGTGTAGTAACGGATGATGTCGCGGATCGCTTCTTCGTCGAATTCCAGCTCGCCCTTCTTCAGACCGTTGGCTGCAACCTGCTTTGGCGACAGGTACTTGACGGCGATGTTGATTTTTTCGTCCTCGGTGTAACCCGGCAGACGAATCACCTCCATCCGGTCCAGCAGTGCCGGCGGAATGTTCATCGAGTTCGAGGTGCACAGGAACATCACATCCGACAGGTCGTAATCGACTTCCAGATAGTGATCGTTGAAGTTGTGGTTCTGCTCCGGATCGAGCACCTCCAGCAACGCCGACGCCGGATCGCCCCGCATGTCGCTGCCCATCTTGTCGATTTCGTCGAGCAGGAAAAGCGGGTTGCGAACGCCCACTTTTGTCATCTTTTGAATCAATCTTCCTGGCATCGAACCGATGTAGGTACGACGGTGACCACGGATTTCCGCTTCGTCACGCACGCCACCGAGGGCCATGCGCACGAATTTACGGTTGGTGGCATGGGCGATCGACTCCGCCAGCGAGGTTTTACCCACGCCCGGAGGACCGACCAGACACAACACCGGGCCACGGATCTTCTTCACACGCTTCTGCACGGCGAGGTATTCAAGGATGCGCTCCTTGACCTCCTCCAGACCATAGTGATCGGCATCGAGAATGTCTTCAGCGCGGGCCAGGTCCAGACGCACCTTGCTCTGAGCCTTCCACGGCACCTGCACCAGCCAGTCGATGTAAGAACGCACAACGGTGGCTTCGGCGGACATCGGCGACATTTGCTTGAGCTTGTTCAGCTCCGCGGTGGCCTTGGCCAGGGCGTCTTTCGGCAGACCGGCAGCGTCGATACGCTTTTTCAGGTCTTCGATTTCGTTGTGGCCTTCATCACTGTCACCGAGTTCTTTCTGAATGGCCTTCATCTGCTCATTCAGGTAATACTCGCGCTGACTGCGCTCCATTTGTTTCTTGACCCGACCACGGATGCGTTTTTCGACCTGCAGCAAATCGATTTCGGCATCCAGCAAGGCCAGGACGTGCTCAACACGGGCCGGCAGGTCGATGATTTCGAGGATTTCCTGCTTCTGCTCGATCTTCAGCGCCATATGTGCAGCCATGGTGTCCACCAGGCGGCTCGGCTCATCGATGCTGTTGAGGGACGACAGGACTTCAGCCGGGACTTTCTTGCCCAGCTGGACATATTGTTCGAACTGCGACAGCAGCGTACGTACGAACACTTCAGACTCGCGTTCGGCCGCATCGACCTCTTCGATCAGCGCCACTTCGGCCCGGCAGTGGCCATCGACTTCGCTGAAGCGCTCGACGGTGCCGCGCTGCTCGCCTTCGACCAGAACCTTCACGGTGCCATCGGGCAGTTTGAGCAGCTGCAAGACCGTGGCAATGGTACCCACGCGATAGAGGGCATCCTCTCCGGGATCATCGTCAGCCGGGTTTTTCTGGGCCAGCAGCAGAATCTGCTTGTCACCCGTCATCGCGGCCTCAAGGGCTTCGATGGACTTCTCGCGCCCCACGAACAGCGGGATAACCATGTGCGGATACACCACGACATCACGCAATGGCAGGAGAGGCAATTCGATGGTTGTCTTCATGATTTCGCCTCTACGGCGGCCATATGGCCGTAATCAGATGGAATTAAGCTTGAAACCAAGATGGGGGCTGCCTTGAAAAAAAACAAGCGTAAAGCGGATGTAAAAAACGACATAAAAAAAAGAGGCCCGAAGGCCCCTCTTTTATTTCGGCAGACAGAACGCTTACGCGTCCGGTGCGGCCTTGGCCGTCGGCTCACTGTTTTCGTAGATATACAGTGGCTTGGACTTGCCTTCGATCACGCTTTCATCGATCACGACCTTGCTCACGTCGGACTGCGACGGGATTTCATACATCGTGTCGAGCAGCACACCTTCGAGAATCGAACGCAGGCCACGGGCACCGGTTTTACGCTCCAGCGCACGTTTGGCGACCGACTTCAGCGCATCGGACCGGAATTCCAGGTCCACGCCTTCCATCTCGAACAGCTTGGCGTACTGTTTGGTCAGGGCGTTTTTCGGCTCGGTGAGAATCTGCATCAGCGCAGCCTCATCCAGCTCGTCCAGCGTCGCGAGGACCGGCAGACGACCGACGAATTCCGGGATCAGACCGAACTTGACCAGATCGTCAGGCTCGACTTCACGCAGGGACTCACCGACTTTCTTGCCTTCTTCCTTGCTGCGCACTTCTGCATTGAAACCGATGCCACCTTTGGTGGAACGGTTCTGAATGACCTTCTCCAGACCGGAGAACGCACCGCCGCAGATGAACAGAATGTTACGGGTGTCGACCTGCAGGAACTCCTGCTGCGGGTGCTTGCGGCCACCTTGCGGCGGAACGGAAGCAACCGTGCCTTCGATCAACTTGAGCAAGGCCTGTTGCACGCCTTCACCGGAAACGTCCCGGGTGATCGACGGGTTGTCGGACTTGCGGGAAATCTTGTCGATTTCATCGATGTAGACAATGCCCATCTGGGCCTTTTCCACGTCGTAGTCGCATTTCTGCAGCAGCTTCTGAATGATGTTCTCGACGTCTTCGCCCACGTAACCGGCCTCGGTGAGGGTGGTTGCGTCGGCAATGGTGAACGGAACGTTCAGCAGGCGGGCCAGGGTTTCGGCCAGCAGGGTTTTACCGGAGCCTGTCGGGCCGATCAGCAGGATGTTGCTCTTGCCGAGTTCGACGTCGTCAGCCTTCTTGTCACGCTGGTTCAGACGCTTGTAGTGGTTGTACACCGCTACCGCGAGAACCTTCTTCGCACGCTCCTGACCGATGACGTACTGGTCAAGGATGCCGCTGATTTCTTTAGGCGAAGGCAATTTATGCGCGCTGCTTTCGGCCTGTGCTTCCTGCACCTCCTCGCGGATGATGTCATTGCACAGGTCGACGCACTCGTCGCAGATAAAGACCGAGGGGCCGGCAATCAATTTGCGCACTTCATGCTGGCTTTTGCCACAGAAGGAGCAATAGAGCAGCTTGCCGTTGTCCTCGCCGTTGCGGGTGTCAGTCATTCGTTCGATCCAAATCCGATAGGCTTGCAACACAAGATGAAGGCTATTGCGGGCTTTTTCAAGCCCGCCACTGATCGGACCAGCCGATCAGGCCTGTTTTGAGCTGCTTGTTTTAAGCTGGGCGCTGCTCGATCACTTCGTCGATCAGGCCGTAGTTCTTGGCTGCTTCGGCACTCATGAAGTTGTCGCGGTTGGTGTCGCGCTCGATTTCTTCGAGTGTACGCCCGCTGTGCTTGGCCATCAGCGTATTGAGACGCTCGCGGATGAAGAGGATTTCCTTGGCGTGAATTTCGATATCCGACGCCTGGCCCTGGAAACCGCCCAGTGGCTGGTGAATCATCACGCGCGAGTTCGGCAGGCAGTAACGCTTGCCTGGCGCACCTGCGGTCAGCAGGAATGCGCCCATGCTGCAGGCCTGGCCGATACAGGTAGTCGATACGTTTGGCTTGATGAACTGCATGGTGTCATAGATCGACATGCCAGCCGTCACCGAACCGCCCGGGGAGTTGATATAAAGATGGATGTCCTTGTCCGGGTTTTCCGCTTCAAGGAACAGCAATTGCGCACAGATCAGGTTGGCCATGTAGTCCTCTACCGGACCTACCAGAAAGATCACTCGCTCCTTGAGCAGACGCGAGTAGATGTCATAGGCGCGCTCGCCACGAGCAGACTGCTCGACAACCATCGGGACCAGGCCGCCGGCGGCCTGGATATCAGAGTTCTGCTGAATATAGGAATTACGGAACATGCTCTGCAGTCACTCCCAAATAGTCATGTCTTGAATACGCATAAGCCAGCTCGAAGGCTGCTTATGGTGTGTGCTTCTAACGCAGAAACAATCAGTCGGCTTTTGGAGCTTCTACCGGCTTGACCGCTTCTTCGTAAGAGACCGATTTGTCGGTCACGCTAGCTTTCTGCAGAACAGTATCCACAACTTGTTCTTCCAGCACAACCGAACGGACTTCGTTCAGTTGCTGCTCGTTCTTGTAGTACCAAGACACGACTTGCTCAGGCTCTTGATAGGCCGAAGCCATTTCCTGAATCATTTCGCGAACGCGGGCTTCGTCCGGCTTCAGGTCGAATTGCTTGACCACTTCAGCCACGATCAGACCCAGCACTACGCGGCGCTTGGCTTGCTCTTCGAACAGCTCGGCCGGCAGTTGATCAGGCTTGATGTTGCCACCGAACTGCTGAACAGCCTGCACGCGCAGACGATCAACTTCGTTGGACAGCAGAGCCTTCGGCACTTCGATCGGGTTGGTGGCCAGCAGACCGTCCATGACCTGATTCTTGACCTTGGATTTGATCGCCTGACGCAGTTCACGCTCCATGTTCTTGCGAACTTCGGTGCGGAAACCGTCGATGCCGCTTTCCTTGATACCGAATTGAGCGAAGAACTCTTCGTTCAGTTCTGGCAGTTTTGGCTCGGAAACGGTGTTGACAGTCACGGTGAACTCGGCAGTTTTGCCAGCCAGATCCAGGTTCTGATAGTCCTCTGGGAAGGTCAGGTTCAGAACGCGCTCTTCACCGGCCTTGGCGCCAACCAGGCCTTCTTCGAAGCCAGGGATCATGCGACCGGAGCCCAGCACCAGTTGAGTGCCCTTGGCGGAACCGCCAGCGAACACTTCGCCGTCGACCTTGCCAACGAAATCGATGTTCAGTTGGTCTTCGTTCTGGGCAGCACGTTCAGCCACTTCGAAACGGGTGTTCTGCTTGCGCAGGATGTCCAGCATCTTGTCCAGATCGGCCTCAGCCACTTCTGCGCTCAGACGCTCGACGGTGATGCCTTCGAAACCGGCAACGGTGAACTCAGGGAACACTTCGAATACGGCTACGTATTCCAGGTCCTTGCCAGCTTCGAGCGACTTTGGCTCGATCGACGGCGAACCGGCCGGGTTCAGCTTCTGCTCGACCACAGCTTCGTAGAAGGAGGACTGGATCACGTCGCCGATCGCTTCCTGGCGCGCATCAGCACCGAAGCGGCGCTTGATTTCGCTCATTGGCACTTTGCCTGGACGGAAGCCAGCAATCTTGGCCTTCTGGGCAGTCTGCTGCAGACGCTTGTTGACCTGAGTCTCGATGCGCTCAGCCGGCACGGTGATGCTCATGCGGCGCTCAAGAGCAGTAGTATTTTCAACAGAAACTTGCATGGATATTCCTCGTTGCACAGACGTTAGCCGGCCGTTTCCGACCCAAGAATCAAGGGCAAGCATTCTAGTAGGTCAAACTCAAGAAGTCACCCTACTGAAAACGGGTAAAAAAACAGCAGGCAATTTGAGGGCGGGGACAAGCGGTTGCACCTCGCCCTGTTAGCAAATACAGCCAATAAAGCCAGGGCTCTGCGTCAACCCCTTCTATATATAGAGGCGGTTGAATCATCTCCCTGACAACCAACCTCGCAAGCAAGGCCGGCGGACAGCGCGGCACCATCGAGCAACCTGGATACGACGAAGCGCCCCGCCCTGCGACCCGATAACCGCAGTCGCCGAAATCCGAAAACATGAAACAAAAAAGGCGCCAGACTGTTAAATCTGGCGCCTTTCGGAATATGGGGTGGACGATGGGGATCGAACCCACGACAACAGGAGTCACAATCCTGTGCTCTACCAACTGAGCTACGCCCACCATATTGCATGCCAAAGAAGCCAAACAACTTCTTTGTAGAACTTCACCCGGCCTGCGGCATGAATGAAGCCTTGATTGGTGCGGATGAAGAGACTCGAACTCTTACGCCTCGCGGCGCTGGAACCTAAATCCAGTGTGTCTACCAATTCCACCACATCCGCGGATGAAGCTTTTTAAAGCAAAGGCGCCAGACTTTTACATCTGGCGCCTTTCGAAATATGGGGTGGACGATGGGGATCGAACCCACGACAACAGGAGTCACAATCCTGTGCTCTACCAACTGAGCTACGCCCACCATATCGCGCTACTTGTGCCAATGCAGCCTAATGGCGCACCCGGCAGGACTCGAACCTGCGACCATCCGCTTAGAAGGCGGATGCTCTATCCAGCTGAGCTACGGGCGCCTTGTTAGCTGTACCCTTGGAGGACTACAAACTAAGTGCTTTCCAGTCTCGCAAAACCTTGATTTCGCTCGACCTTCTTAACCAGTGCTAGGCTGTGCCCGACAAGTGCGACGAATAGTATAGAGAGCCCCGGAGGCCGTCAAATCCTTTTTGAAAAAAATTCATTTAATTAAAGGGCTTAGGGGAATTTGCTGACCAAGCGCCTTTGCCCTCACCGCCTGACATGCGAGAATGCGTTCTCTTTTTTTCCCCTCTCGATGGTTAATCACGCGCAATGACTGCACAACTAATCGACGGCAAATCAATCGCCGCCAGCCTGCGCCAGCAGATCGCACAACGGGTAGCCGAACGTCGCGAGCAAGGCTTGCGTACTCCGGGCCTCGCGGTGATCCTGGTCGGCAGCGATCCTGCCTCTCAGGTTTATGTCTCGCACAAGCGTAAAGACTGTGAAGAGGTCGGCTTCCTTTCCCAGGCTTACGACCTGCCTTCCGATACCACTCAGGAAGCACTGACCGATCTGATCGATCGGCTGAACGACGACCCGGCAATCGACGGTGTTCTGCTTCAGCTTCCTCTGCCTGAGCACCTGGATGCCTCCAGACTGCTGGAACGCATCCGCCCGGACAAGGACGTCGACGGTTTCCATCCTTATAACGTCGGTCGTCTGGCCCAGCGCATTCCGCTGCTGCGCCCCTGCACCCCGAAAGGCATCATGACCTTGCTGGAAAGCACCGGCGTCGATCTTTACGGAATGGATGCAGTGGTTGTCGGCGCGTCCAACATCGTCGGTCGCCCGATGGCCATGGAGCTGCTGCTGGCCGGCTGCACCGTGACCGTGACCCACCGCTTCACCAAGGATCTGGCCGGACACGTCGGCCGTGCCGATCTGGTGGTGGTTGCCGCCGGCAAGCCGGGCCTGGTCAAGGGCGAGTGGATCAAGGAAGGCGCGATCGTGATCGACGTCGGCATCAACCGCCAGGACGACGGCAAACTGGTCGGTGACGTTGTATACGAGACCGCCCTGTCCCGCGCCGGCTGGATCACGCCGGTCCCGGGCGGCGTCGGCCCGATGACCCGTGCCTGCCTGCTGGAAAACACGCTCTACGCGGCAGAAACACTGCACGCCTGAGTCGAGTTTTCCGCCTCTCGAGAACCCCGCCCCGTGCGGGGTTTTTCATATCCTCGAAAAAACCTTTACCGTTCGCCGGAAACCCCTATTTTTACAGGGCTTTTCACGACTTTTTCATGCCTTTCAAACAACCATCGACAGTTCTTCAGCCATACTCCTAAAATGCGTCGTTTTACGACACAGTCCGTTACAAAAAACGGCATTTTCAACCTTCATGAGTTCGCCCGCGTGAATATTCGTCTGTCCATCCTGAGCCTGGTTTTTGCATTTTCAGGCACGCTCCTCACGCCAACGGTCAACGCCGCCGAAACCACTGCTGCCCCCCGAGACGCTTCGCAACTGAAGATTGCTTCCGGCAGCGCCCTGCTGATGGATCTGCAGACCAACAAAGTCATCTATTCCAGCAATCCGGACGTGATCGTGCCGATCGCTTCCGTCAGCAAGTTGATGACCGGCCTGGTCGTGGTTGAAGCCCACCAGAACATGGATGAATGGATTGACGTCGACATCAGCCACACTCCGGAAATGAAGGGCGTGTTTTCCCGGGTCAAACTGCGCAGCGAGCTGCCGCGCCGAGAGATGCTGCTGATCGCCCTGATGTCTTCGGAAAACCGCGCGGCCGCCAGTCTCGCCCACCACTACCCGGGTGGGTATGCGGCATTTATCGCCGCGATGAACGCCAAGGCCAAGGCCCTGGGCATGACCAGCACCCACTTTGTGGAACCGACCGGCCTTTCGGAGCGCAACGTGTCCACCGCCCGCGACCTGAGCAAGTTGCTGATCGCGGCGCAAAAGCATCCGATCCTCACCGAACTCACGACGACCAAGGAAAAGACCGTCTCGTTCCGCAAACCCAACTACACCCTGGGCTTCCGTAACACCGACCACCTGGTCAACAAGGCCGACTGGGACATCAAGATCACCAAAACCGGCTTCACCAACCCGGCCGGCCATTGCCTGGTGCTCGTGACCCGCATGAGCAACCGTCCGGTGGCCCTGGTGATACTCGACGCTTTTGGCAAATACACCCACTTCGCCGATGCCAGCCGCATCCGCAGTTGGGTGGAAACCGGCCGCAGCACCAACGTTCCGGCGGTGGCGCAACAGTACAAGGCGGAAAAAAACCTCAAAGGGCGCCAGAGCGGCGTGGTCGAGGCGTCCAAGTAACAGGCGACTCAAGAAAAA
>NZ_LRUN01000091.1 GCF_001679645.1 Pseudomonas bananamidigenes
CCCGAACCGGTCGGGGCGTCAGTTTTTCGGCAATGCGGTTAGCTTTCTGGACGGTCCGCAAAGGCCGTTTACTCAGCGAAGTCGATCAGTGGAACTGTTCTTCTTCGGTCGAGCCGGTCAGCGCGGTCACCGAAGAGGTGCCGCCCTGGATCACGGTAGTCATGTCGTCGAAGTAGCCGGTGCCCACTTCCTGCTGGTGAGCCACGAAGGTGTAACCCTTGGCGGCGTCAGCGAACTCCTGCTCCTGCAGTTTCACGTAGGCGGTCATGTCGTTGCGGGCGTAGTCGTGCGCCAGGTTGAACATGCTGTGCCACATGTTGTGAATGCCGGCCAGGGTGATGAACTGGTGCTTGTAACCCATGGCGGACAGTTCGCGCTGGAACTTGGCGATGGTCGCGTCGTCCAGGTTTTTCTTCCAGTTGAAGGAAGGCGAGCAGTTGTACGACAGGATCTGGTCCGGGTATTCCTTCTTGATCGCTTCGGCAAAGCGACGGGCTTCTTCCAGGTCCGGCTTGGCGGTTTCGCACCAGATCAGGTCGGCGTACGGCGCGTAGGCCAGGCCACGGGCGATGGCCTGGTCCAGGCCTGCACGCACCTTGTAGAAACCTTCCTGAGTGCGGGTGCCGGTCACGAACGGCTGATCGTACGGGTCACAGTCGGACGTCAGCAGGTCGGCAGCGTTGGCGTCGGTACGGGCCAGGATGATGGTTGGTACGCCGGCAACGTCGGCAGCCAGGCGCGCAGCGGTCAGCTTCTGCACGGCTTCCTGGGTTGGAACCAGAACCTTGCCGCCCATGTGGCCACACTTCTTCACGGAAGCCAGCTGGTCTTCGAAGTGAACGCCGGCGGCGCCTGCTTCGATCATGCTCTTCATCAGCTCGTAGGCGTTCAGTACGCCGCCGAAACCGGCTTCGGCATCAGCCACGATTGGCGCGAAGTAGTCGATGTAGCCTTCGTCGCCCGGGTTCTTGCCGGCTTTCCACTGGATCTGGTCGGCACGACGGAACGAGTTGTTGATGCGCTTGACCACGGTTGGAACCGAGTCCACCGGGTACAGCGACTGATCCGGGTACATCGATTCGGCGGAGTTGTTGTCCGCAGCGACTTGCCAGCCCGACAGGTAGATCGCCTGGATACCGGCCTTGACCTGTTGAACAGCCTGGCCGCCGGTCAGGGCACCCATGCAGTTGACGAAGTCTTTCTCTGGGCGGAAGGACGGCTTGGCACCCTGGGTCACCAGGTTCCACAGCTTCTCGGCGCCCATGCGTGCCAGGGTGTGCTCGGGTTGGATCGAGCCACGCAGGCGGACGACGTCAGCAGCGGAGTAAGTGCGAGTCACGCCTTTCCAGCGCGGGTTTTCAGCCCAGTCTTTTTCAAGGGCTGCAATTTGCTGTTCGCGTGTCAGTGCCATGGAGATAAACCTCGTCGCGTCTTTATGAAAAGTTGTTCTGCGGTGGAAAATTCCTTGCGCTCGCTGACCAGAAGCTTGCGATGGTCGGGTCGTATTCGGCGGGGCAGGCGACGGGATGAACGATGGGCTCGAGGGGAGGTGAGCAGGTAAAGGCGAACTGGCGGGCGCGTTCGGGCGTCGTGGGCCCTGGTGCGAGCTACAGTGTGAAGCCGGGTTACCTAATTACGCTTCCGTCCCTCGGGACAACTTCGTTCCAGTCGGCAACCTCGTCAAACACGCCTTGTGGGCGGTACAGACACGAAACGGTTCGCGGGGTAGGTGCGAACATCGCTTCGAAGGCCCTTGCCAGGGCCTCTGATTAGCGGGAGCGAGGCCATCATGCCTTCGCTTTTTTGGCTCGTCAAACGTTTTGTAGTGCTTTTTTTTAAGCACTACATCTTTCGTCTAATACGACTAATCAGTCAGTTTTTGGTGCTTTAGTCCAACGTGTCGACTTTCACCCGCAACGTCATGTCATCCCGGCCTTGAGTCGAGTAGCTGCGGGTCAGGCCCTGTTTGTCGGCCTGAGTCTCTCGATTCACGCCGGCCAGGGTGATCCATTCGCCCAGGCGTCCGGTGACGGTTGTGTCGGTGCTTTGCACGTTCACTACATCAGGACGTTCCTGGCTCATGCGGTCACGGTTGGTGCTGATTGCCAGATGAACGGTGTCGCCGGTGACGCTGGCGGTGACGTAGAAACCTTGAGTCACGTTGCGATATTGGGTCTGGCTGCTGTAATCGCCCCAGGAATTGCTCTGGCTGCTGGTGATCGGCACGCTCTGGCCCACCTGGATCAGGGCAGGTGCGCCTTCGCTGGCCTGAATCTGCTGAATGCCGCCGTCGCGGCTGGCGGTGCTGTAGTTGATGATTCTGGTTTGCTGATCGCCGGTGTTCTGCTGATTGCTTTCGTTGGTGTCGACGGTAATCAGCAGGCGTTTGGGTGCGGTGTCGAGTTGCGTGAGCAGGGCTTTGAGTTCCTGGATCTTGTCCGGCTCGGCCTTGACGATCAACTGATTGCCATAAGCGCTGACCTGGCCGTCCTTGCCAATGAAGTCCTGGGCCACCGGCAGCATGTCCGCGCTGGTGTGGTATTTGAGGGGCACGATTTCTGTGGCTGCCAGCACCGAAAAGCTGCAGCCGAGCAGCAGCGTGGTGAGCAGGGTGCGTAGGGACATGTCCGTTATCTCCGCTTTCGAAAGGCTTGATATTGCCAGTTTGTCGGCCCGGGGTGGGGCAAGTTGAATCGTAGACAGCAAAACGCCCCGGCATCGGGAATGGCGGGGCGTTTTGAGTTTTCTTGAGGCCGCTATCGCGAGCAGGCTCGCTCCCACAGGTTCAGCGTAAATCCTGTGGGAGCGAGCTTGCTCGCGAAAGGAGCGCCTTGGGCTTAAGCCGAATGACGAACCATGTCGACATGGGGTATCCCGGCCTCGAGGAATTCCTCGCTGACCAGTTTGAACCCCAGGCGCTCATAGAACGGGGTCGCCTGAACCTGCGCGCTGAGCATCTGCTGCTTCAGTCCGCGGGCTTCGGCCTGGGCGATGACCGCCTGCATCAGCGCATCGCCGACCTTCAGTCCGCGCCAGTCCTTGAGCACCGAAACCCGGCCGATATGCCCATCGGGCAACAGGCGGGCAGTGCCGATCGGAAAGTCGCCTTCGAAGGCCAGGAAATGCACCGCCGTGGCGTCATCGGCATCCCACTCGAGCTCGGGTGGCACCGACTGTTCGGCAATGAACACCGTTTCGCGAATGCGGCGGATCTCGGCGTTGTCCTTGTGCCAGTCTGCAACGCGTACGCGAATCTTATTCATCGTCGGCGAACCCCAGGCTGCCCTGTTTGACCAGTTCGCACAGCAGGCCGCGACCGTCTTCATCGCTCAGCCAGTCACCGAGGTTGTCGGTGTGCAGGGCGTCGGCGGAGCAGATCAGTTTCAGCAGCTCGCGCAGCTTGCCCGGCAGATAACGGCTCTGACCGCTGGCGAACAGCAGCAGATCGTCATCGACGTTGGACCAAGCCAGTCGGGCACTCGGGTTGCGGATCAGAATGGCGCCGTCTTCAAGGGCGCCGAGGAAGTCTTCTTCCTCGACTTCTTCCGGGCCGACGACCAATTCCGGATAGCGCGGCTCGGTCATGTACTGGCCGAACCAGGTCAGCAGCAGGCGTTCGTCGCTCATGTGTTCGGCGAGTAGCGCTTTGAGGCGGTCGAGTGCATCGTGCTGGATTTGATGCGGGTCATCGCTGACCGGTTTGGCATCGGCGTCGGTGTAGCGCTCTTCATCAGTCAGGAACTGGCTGAGGAAGTCGGTGAAGTGGGTCAGCACTTCAGCGGCGCTCGGTGCGCGGAAGCCGACCGAGTAGGTCATGCAGTCATCGACGGCCACGCCGCAGTGAGCCAGGCGCGGCGGCAGGTACAGCATGTCGCCCGGTTCCAGGACCCATTCTTCGGTCTCGTGGAATTCGGCAAGAATGCGCAGGTCCGCGTGTTGCAGCAGCGGGCTTTCGGAGTCGCACATCTGGCCGATCTTCCAGTTGCGCTTGCCGTGGCCTTGCAGCAGGAACACGTCGTAGTTGTCGAAGTGCGGGCCGACGCTGCCGCCCGGGGCGGCGAAGCTGATCATTACGTCATCGACGCGCCAGCTCGGCAGGAAACGGAAATTTTCCAGCAGTTCGCTGACTTCCGGCACGAACTGATCGACGGCCTGCACCAGCAGGGTCCATTCGCGCTCCGGCAGTTTGCTGAACTCGTCTTCGGCGAACGGGCCGCGGCGCAGCTCCCATGGGCGCTCGCCATGCTCGATCACCAGGCGCGATTCGACTTCTTCTTCCAGGGCCAGGCCGGCCAGTTCGTCGGCGTCGATCGGGCTTTCGAAATCAGGAAAGGCCTGACGGATCAGCAGCGGCTTTTTCTGCCAGTAATCGCGCATGAATTCGCGTGCCGTGAGACCACCCAGAAGTTGAAGAGGAGTATCGGGATTCATATGTAACCTATTGAAAAAAAGCATTTTTCAGACGGGAATAAAAACGCCCGGCGCGGCCGGGCGTCTCAAGCGGGTCAAGCAGTCGATCAGATGCGTTTGGCTTGCGCTACAGCGTTGCCGATGTAGTTGGCCGGAGTCAGTTGCTTGAGCTCGGCTTTCGCGGCAGCCGGCATGTCCAGGCTGTCGATGAAAGTCAGCAGCGCTTCAGGGCTGATGCCCTTGCCGCGTGTCAGCTCTTTCAGCTTCTCGTACGGGTTTTCGATGTTGTAGCGACGCATCACGGTCTGGATCGGCTCGGCCAGGACTTCCCAGCAGGCGTCCAGATCGGCAGCGATCCTTTCGGCGTTGAGTTCGAGTTTGCTGATGCCTTTGAGGCTCGCTTCGTACGCGATCACGCTGTGGGCGAAGCCGACACCGAGGTTGCGCAGCACGGTGGAGTCGGTCAGGTCGCGCTGCCAGCGGGAAATCGGCAGTTTGCTCGCCAGGTGCTGGAACAGCGCGTTGGCGATGCCCAGGTTGCCTTCGGAGTTTTCGAAGTCGATCGGGTTGACCTTGTGCGGCATGGTCGACGAGCCGATTTCGCCGGCGATGGTGCGCTGCTTGAAGTAACCCAGGGAGATATAGCCCCAGATGTCACGGTCGAAGTCGATCAGGATGGTGTTGAAACGCGCAATGGCGTCGAACAGTTCGGCGATGTAGTCGTGCGGCTCGATCTGCGTGGTGTAAGGGTTGAAGGCCAGGCCCAGCTCGTCTTCGATGAAGGCGCGGGCGTTGGCTTCCCAGTCGATCTGCGGGTAGGCCGACAGGTGGGCGTTGTAGTTGCCGACAGCGCCGTTGATCTTGCCCAGCAGCGGAACGGCAGCGACCTGAGCGATCTGGCGCTCGAGACGGTAAACCACGTTCGCCAGCTCTTTACCCAGGGTGGTCGGCGAAGCCGGTTGGCCGTGGGTGCGCGACAGCATCGGCACATCGGCGAAGCGCAGGGCCAGTTCGCGGATGGCGTTGGCGGTCTGGCGCATCAGCGGCAGCATCACGTCGTCACGGCCTTCGCGCAGCATCAGGGCGTGGGACAGGTTGTTGATGTCCTCGCTGGTGCAGGCGAAGTGGATGAACTCGCTGACCTTGGCCAGTTCCGGCAGCTTGGCCGCCTGCTCCTTGAGCAGGTACTCGATCGCTTTCACGTCATGGTTGGTGGTGCGCTCGATCTCTTTCACGCGCTCGGCGTGCTCCAGCGAGAAGTTCTCGGCCAGTTCGTTCAGAACGGCGTTGGCTTCGGCGGAGAAGGCTGGCACTTCCGGGATGCCGGCATGAGCGGCCAGGCGCTGAAGCCAGCGCACTTCAACCAGGACACGGGCACGGATCAGGCCGTACTCGCTGAAAATCGGGCGCAGGGCCTGGGTTTTGCCGGCGTAGCGGCCGTCAACAGGGGAAACCGCAGTGAGCGAAGAGAGCTGCATGGGGTGTTCTCGGACAGTCGGGCAACGAAATGGGGCGCGTATCATACATGAAAAAATCCGCCGGTCCGTCGCCAACTGACCGGCGTATTACGCGTTACTGACTCAAAACGGTGTTGCAGGCGCGGTTCAGCTGCTGCGCATCAGCGGGTAAAGTTCTTTGAGCAATTTGCGACGGCTGATCAGCAGTTGCCAGCGATGGCCACCCAATTGACGCCACAGGCGTGCCGAACGGATGCCGGCGAGCAGCAGGGCGCGAATCTTTGAAGCGTTGCTCGGCTGCTGCAGGTTGCGCATGTCGCCGTGCACCTGGATGCGCTGGCGCAAAGTGCTCAGGGTATCCTGATACAGCGCGCCACACGCGGCGATCACGTTTTCGTGGGCCGGGCCGAAATGTTCGACCTGCGACTGGATCAGCGGCAGACGTTTGCCGATCACGTCGAGCATGTCATCGCGTTTGGCCAGTTGCCGCTCAAGACCGAGCATCGACAAGGCGTAGCGCAACGGCTCGCGCTGCAAGGTGCTCGGATCGCGCTCGAGCGCGCCGATCAATGCGCGATAACCGTCGCGCAGGTTGATGTCATCGCCGCCATAGACGTCCAGCGTGTCTTTCGGATCGCGAACCAGCAGGCTGCCGAGCATGCAGCTCAGACCGGCCTCGTTGGTCTGGCCGGTCTTGGCGATCCGGTCCACCAGCACGGCGGCGAGAAACACGCCACCCAGAGCGGTCAATTGCTCCTGAGTCGGGCTCATGCCTGGCCGCTCCACGGCTCGGCAACTTCGATCACGCCGCCGCCGAGACAGATTTCTCCGTCATAGAACACCACCGACTGGCCCGGCGTGACTGCGCGCTGCGGTTCGTCGAACACGGCGCGGTAGCCGTTTTCGGTTTTTTCCAGCGTGCAGGCCTGATCGCTCTGGCGGTAGCGGACCTTCGCCGTCAGGCGCAGCGGCTGGCTCAAATCGATCGGGTTGACCCAATAGATTTCCGAAGCGAGCAGGGCGCCGGAGAACAGCCATGGATGGTTGTTGCCCTGACCGACGATCAGTTCGTTGGTGTCCAGATCCTTGCGCAGCACGTACCACGGCTCGTCTCCGGCGTCTTTCAGGCCGCCGATGCCCAGGCCCTGGCGCTGGCCGATGGTGTGATACATCAGGCCGTGGTGACGGCCGATGACTTCGCCTTCGGTGGTCTTGATCTCACCCGGTTGCGCGGGAAGGTATTGCTTGAGGAAATCGCTGAAGCGACGCTCGCCGATGAAGCAGATTCCGGTGGAATCCTTCTTCTTGGCGGTCGCCAGCTCGTATTTCTCGGCAATGGCGCGGACTTCCGGTTTTTCCAGCTCGCCGACCGGGAACAGGGTCTTGGCGATCTGTTCACCGCCGACGGCGTGCAGGAAATAGCTCTGGTCCTTGTTCGGATCCAGGCCCTTGAGCAGCTCGGTACGGCCGTCGATGTCGCGGCGGCGCACGTAGTGGCCGGTGGCGATCAGATCGGCGCCGAGCATCATGGCGTAGTCGAGGAACGCCTTGAACTTGATCTCGCGGTTGCACAGGATGTCCGGGTTCGGCGTGCGTCCGGCCTTGTATTCGGCCAGGAAATGCTCGAACACGTTGTCCCAGTACTCGGCGGCGAAGTTGGCGGTGTGCAGTTTGATGCCGATCTTGTCGCACACGGCCTGGGCATCCGCCAGGTCGTCCATGGCGGTGCAATATTCGGTTCCGTCGTCTTCTTCCCAGTTCTTCATGAACAGGCCTTCCACCTCATAACCCTGCTCGATCAGCAGGAGAGCGGAAACGGAAGAGTCCACGCCGCCGGACATGCCGACAATGACGCGCTTCTTGGATGTGTCAGAAGGGGCTGGATCACGCATAGGGATTCAATGAGTGTCTTGAAAAAGGACGCGATTCTATCAGGCTCACGGCCTCAAGGCTAAAGGGAAGGGCGGATCAGTTCGAGACCGAAGCGATTACCGGCCAGATAATCATCGATGCAACGGATGATCAGCTCGCTGCGCCAGCTGTCCCGTCGGGCCAATAATTCGTCGCGGGTCAGCCACTTGGCGCCGACGATGCCGTCGTCCAGCTGATAGTCCGGGCGGTGTTTCACGGCTTTGGCGCTGAAGCATACGCGCTGGTAAGTCACGCCGTTGCTCGGTGCGGTGTACAGATAAATGCCGATGACGGCGGTGGGCTCGACGTCCCAGCCGGTTTCTTCAAGGGTTTCGCGCACGGCGGCTTCGATCAGGGTTTCGTCCGGATCCAGATGACCGGCGGGCTGATTGAGCACGTTGCGGCCAGCCTTGTGTTCCTCGACCATCAGGAAGCGGCCGTTGTCCTCGACGATGGTCGCGACGGTGATGTGGGGGAGCCAGTCCATAAACCTTCCTCAATTCCCAAAACTTGAAACACTAACCCTGTGGGAGCTGGCAAGCCAGCTCCCACAGGGTTTGTATTGGCTTCAGAAACACAAACCCCGGCGCATGGCCGGGGTTTGTGATGTTCCCTACAACCTTATACCAGCGCAGCGATGGCCGCGTTGAGGGTTGCGCTCGGGCGCATGGCCTTGCTGATCAGCTCGGCATTGGCGTGGTAGTAACCGCCGATGTCCACTGGCTTGCCTTGAACGGCGTTGAGCTCGGCAACGATGGTCGCTTCGTTCTCGGTCAGGGTCTTGGCCAGGGTCGCGAACTGCGCCTGCAGTGCAGCGTCTTCGGTCTGGGCAGCCAGGGCTTGTGCCCAGTACATGGCCAGGTAGAAGTGGCTGCCGCGGTTGTCGATGTTGCCGACTTTGCGCGATGGCGACTTGTTGTTGTCCAGGAACTGGCCGGTGGCCTGGTCCAGGGTCTTGGACAGAACCAGCGCTTTCGGGTTGTTGTAGTTCACACCCAAGTGCTCGAGAGAGGCGGCCAGGGCCAGGAATTCGCCCAGCGAATCCCAGCGCAGGAAGTTCTCTTCGACCAGTTGCTGCACGTGCTTCGGAGCCGAACCGCCAGCGCCGGTTTCGAACAGGCCGCCACCGTTCATCAGCGGCACGATCGACAGCATTTTGGCACTGGTGCCCAGTTCCATGATCGGGAACAGGTCGGTCAGGTAGTCGCGCAGAACGTTGCCGGTCACCGAAATGGTGTCCTTGCCGTCGCGGGTGCGCTGCAGGGTGTACTTCATGGCGTCGACCGGCGACATGATCTGGATGTCCAGGCCCTCGGTGTCGTGATCCTTCAGGTAAGCCTGAACTTTTTCGATCACCACGCCGTCGTGGGCGCGCATCGGGTCGAGCCAGAAGATGGCCGGAGTGCTGCTTGCACGAGCGCGGTTGACGGCCAGCTTGACCCAGTCCTGGATCGGCGCGTCCTTGGTCTGGCACATGCGGAAGATGTCGCCGGCTTCGACAGCCTGTTCCATCAGCAGGGTGCCTTTGCTGTCGGTCACGCGAACCACGCCGTCGGCCTTGATCTGGAAGGTCTTGTCGTGGGAGCCGTACTCTTCGGCCTTTTTGGCCATCAGGCCGACGTTCGGCACGCTGCCCATGGTGGTCGGATCGAATGCACCATTGGCTTTGCAATCTTCGATCACGGCCTGGTAGATGGTGGCGTAGCAGCGATCCGGGATCACGGCCTTGGTGTCGTGCAACTGGCCGTCGGTGCCCCACATCTTGCCGGAGTCGCGGATCATGGCCGGCATCGAGGCGTCGACGATGACGTCGCTCGGCACGTGCAGGTTGGTGATGCCCTTGTCGGAGTTGACCATCGCCAGAGCCGGACGAACGGCGTAGACCGCCTGGATATCGGCTTCGATCTGAGCCTGCAGCTCGGCTGGCAGGGACTTGATGCGGGCGTACAGGTCGCCGATGCCGTTGTTCAGGTTGAAACCGATTTCGGCCAGCACGTCGGCGTGCTTGGTCAGGGCGTCCTTGTAGAACTCGGCAACGATCTGGCCGAACATGATCGGGTCGGAGACTTTCATCATGGTGGCTTTCAGGTGAACCGACAGCAGCACGCCTTGTTGCTTGGCGCTGTCGATTTCAGCGGCGATGAACGCGCGCAGGGCTTTCTTGCTCATGACGGAGCAGTCGAGGATCTCGCCGGCCTGAACGGCGGTTTTTTCTTTCAGGACGGTAGCGGTGCCGTCCTTGGCGATCAGCTCGATCTTCACGGTGTCAGCGGCGTCGATCAGGGCGGCTTTTTCGCTGCCGTAGAAATCGCCGGTGCTCATGTGAGCGACGTGGGATTTGGAGTCTTTGGCCCAGGCGCCCATCTTGTGCGGGTGCTTGCGCGCATAGTTCTTGACTGACAGCGGGGCGCGACGGTCGGAGTTGCCTTCACGCAGAACCGGGTTCACGGCGCTGCCCTTGACCTTGTCGTAGCGCGCCTTGGCATCTTTTTCGGCGTCGTTGGTCGGGTTTTCCGAGTAGTCCGGCAGGTTGTAGCCCTGAGCCTGCAGTTCCTTGATCGCGGCCTGCAGCTGTGGCACCGAAGCACTGATGTTCGGCAGTTTGATGATGTTGGCTTCAGGCGTAACGGCCAGTTCGCCCAGTTCGGCGAGGTGGTCGGCTACGGCTTTGTCGCCCAGTTGCTCGGGGAAGCTGGCCAGGATGCGTGCTGCAAGAGAGATATCGCGGGTTTCCACGGCGATATCGGCCGAGGCGGTGTAAGCCTCGATGATCGGCAGCAGGGAATAGGTGGCGAGGGCTGGAGCTTCGTCGGTGAAGGTATAGATGATCTTCGAGCGGGTGGGCATATTCGGATTAACTCTCTCTTCTTTGCTAAAGCGTGCGCAGAAACTCGAGGGGCGCCGGGTAAGCGCGTTCGTTCAAAGTCATCCATGAACCGAATGTCGAGATTCTTCGCGGTGATGTTGGGTGCATCAGTAGAGCGTCAAGCAGTCGGACTGCGGTAACAACCCGACCAATCAGGCGGAAAGTCTCGTGCTAGAGAGGCCAGCCGTCGTGACCCTTTGGTCAGCGGGCGGCATTATACATAGGTAGCTGGCAATCTGCCGATGGTTCATATGCAACGATGCTCGTCCATTGGTCTAAAGGTCGCAGGGCGGGATGGGGCGTAGAGTCGTCGTGAATGCTTGAGATTGGCGCTTTTCCCTTTGCTTTCAGGCTTGTACAAAACGAGATGCGGGCGCGCCCGGAACGGAGGGTTTGCGTGTTGATACAACTGGGTTACGCTCGAAGCAAGCCAGATGTTCAATCCAAACAATGGAGTTCAGCATGGGTTACAAGAAGATTCAGGTTCCAGCCGTCGGCGACAAAATCACCGTCAACGCAGACCATTCTCTCAATGTCCCTGATAACCCGATCATTCCCTTCATCGAAGGTGACGGCATTGGCGTCGACGTCAGCCCTGTGATGATCAAAGTGGTTGATGCTGCCGTGGCCAAGGCCTACGGGGGCAAGCGCAAGATTTCCTGGATGGAAGTTTATGCTGGCGAAAAAGCAACTCAAGTCTACGACCAGGACACCTGGCTGCCCCAGGAAACCCTGGACGCCGTCAAGGATTACGTGGTTTCCATCAAGGGCCCGCTGACCACACCGGTCGGTGGCGGCATCCGCTCCCTTAACGTGGCTCTGCGCCAACAGCTCGATCTGTATGTCTGCCTGCGTCCGGTCGTCTGGTTCCAGGGTGTACCAAGTCCGGTGAAGAAGCCTGGCGACGTCGACATGGTGATTTTCCGCGAGAACTCCGAAGACATTTATGCCGGTATCGAATGGAAGGCCGGCTCCCCTGAGGCCACCAAGGTCATCAAGTTCCTGAAAGAAGAAATGGGCGTTACCAAGATCCGTTTCGACCAGGATTGCGGTATCGGCATCAAGCCGGTTTCGAAGGAAGGCACCAAGCGTCTGGTGCGCAAGGCCCTGCAATACGTGGTGGACAACGACCGCAAGTCGCTGACCATCGTGCACAAGGGCAACATCATGAAGTTCACCGAAGGTGCCTTCAAGGACTGGGGCTACGAGGTGGCACGGGACGAGTTCGGCGCCGAGCTGCTGGACGGCGGCCCGTGGATGAAATTCAAGAACCCGAAAACCGGTCGCGAAGTCATCGTCAAGGATGCCATCGCCGACGCCATGCTTCAGCAGATCCTGCTGCGTCCGGCCGAATACGATGTGATCGCCACCCTGAACCTCAACGGTGACTACCTGTCCGACGCCCTGGCGGCGGAAGTGGGTGGTATCGGTATCGCGCCGGGTGCCAACCTGTCCGACACCGTGGCCATGTTCGAAGCGACCCACGGTACTGCGCCGAAGTATGCCGGCAAGGACCAGGTCAACCCGGGCTCGGTGATTCTGTCTGCTGAAATGATGCTGCGTCACCTTGGCTGGACCGAGGCGGCGGACCTGATCATCAAGGGCACCAATGGCGCGATTGCGGCCAAGACCGTGACCTATGACTTCGAACGTCTGATGGAAGGCGCCAAGCTGGTGTCGTCTTCGGGCTTCGGTGAGGCGATCGTCAAGCACATGTAACAAAGGCAGTTGCAACGAAACCGCCCGGCTCGAGTGATCGAGCCGGGCGGTCTGTTTTCTGGCAGGTGTTCTGGTTGCTTCAGCTGGTCACTGACTGGTGATGAACAGCTGGCGAGGTGGCGTCTTTTGCGGCCTCGACATTCTGAATTTTTGTGGCGTGCAGGCCTTTTGGCCCTTGCACGATCTCGAATTTGACGATTTGCCCGGCTTTGAGGGTTTTGTACCCGTCCATTTCAATGGCGGAGTAGTGCGCAAAGAAATCGATTTCCTTGCCGTCCTCGTCCTTTCCCTCGCGGGCATCGGTGTTGATGAAACCGAACCCCTTGGCATTGTTGAACCATTTCACCTTGCCGACAGCCATGCTCAAATCCCTCTGCAACAGTCTCCATCGCTGGAGTATCATCCAATTCATCCGCCGTCGAATCCGTTAAAAGAATTGACTTCGCGGATCTTTTTTACCCACTGTGGGTTCTATTGGTTGTAACACCGTTTTCCCGATAGTCAAGGTGACCGGGCAGTCGGAGTTGAAAACGTGTCAGGCCGCCCCCACCACTGTATTTGCACAACTGACGAACCTTTCTTTCCATGCATGCAATCAGCCAGATTCGACTAACATTCAATCAGGATCGCCCTGATTTACACGACGACGATTCAGCGGGTATTGCTGTTCAGGAAGCAAAGCCTGCGTTACAGGCGCCGCCGATGTACAAGGTGGTTTTGTTCAATGATGACTACACACCGATGGATTTCGTCGTCGAAGTGCTCGAGGTGTTTTTTAACCTGAATCGCGAGCTGGCGACCAAGGTCATGCTGGCCGTCCACACAGAAGGGCGGGCAGTATGTGGAGTGTTTACCCGCGACATCGCCGAGACAAAGGCCATGCAGGTCAACCAGTACGCCAGGGAAAGCCAGCATCCGCTACTCTGTGAAATCGAGAAGGACGGTTAATCGCCGACCACTTGGGTATGAGGTGAAGCTATGTTAAACCGCGAGCTCGAAGTCACCCTCAATCTTGCCTTCAAGGAGGCTCGTTCGAAGCGTCATGAGTTCATGACCGTCGAACACCTGCTGCTGGCCCTATTGGACAATGAGGCTGCCGCTACCGTATTGCGTGCCTGCGGCGCAAACCTCGACAAGCTCAAGCACGATCTGCAGGAGTTCATCGACTCCACCACGCCGCTGATCCCCGTTCATGACGAAGATCGCGAAACCCAGCCAACCCTGGGCTTCCAGCGTGTGCTGCAACGTGCTGTCTTTCATGTGCAGAGCTCGGGCAAACGCGAAGTGACCGGTGCCAACGTGCTGGTTGCAATCTTCAGTGAGCAAGAGAGTCAGGCGGTGTTCCTGCTGAAACAGCAGAGCGTTGCACGCATTGATGTCGTCAACTATATCGCCCACGGCATTTCCAAGGTGCCGGGGCATGGCGATCACTCTGAAGGTGAACAAGATATGCAGGACGATGAGGGCGGTGAGTCTTCTTCTTCAGGCAATCCGCTGGATGCTTATGCCAGCAATCTCAACGAACTCGCGCGCCAGGGCCGGATCGATCCGCTGGTCGGGCGTGAAACGGAAGTCGAGCGTGTCGCGCAGATCCTTGCGCGTCGGCGCAAGAACAATCCGTTGCTGGTGGGCGAGGCGGGCGTGGGTAAAACCGCGATTGCCGAAGGCCTGGCCAAGCGCATTGTCGACAACCAGGTGCCGGATCTGCTGGCCAACAGCGTCGTTTATTCCCTCGATCTGGGCGCCTTGCTCGCAGGCACCAAATATCGCGGCGATTTCGAGAAGCGCTTCAAGGCACTGCTCGGCGAGCTGAAAAAACGTCCGCAAGCGATCCTGTTCATCGACGAGATCCATACCATCATCGGCGCAGGTGCTGCGTCCGGTGGCGTCATGGACGCCTCGAACCTGCTCAAGCCGCTGCTGTCTTCGGGTGATATCCGCTGCATCGGTTCGACCACGTTCCAGGAGTTCCGTGGCATCTTCGAAAAAGACCGTGCCCTGGCACGTCGCTTCCAGAAGGTCGATGTGGTCGAGCCGTCGGTGGAGGACACCATCGGTATCCTGCGCGGTCTGAAAGGCCGTTTCGAACAGCACCACAACATCGAGTACAGCGACGAGTCGCTGCGTGCCGCTGCGGAGCTGGCTTCGCGCTACATCAATGACCGGCACATGCCGGACAAGGCCATCGATGTGATCGACGAAGCGGGCGCCTACCAGCGTCTGCAGCCGGTCGACAAGCGTGTGACCCGCATCGACGTGCCGCAGGTCGAAGATATCGTGGCGAAGATCGCGCGGATTCCGCCTAAACACGTCACCAGTTCCGACAAGGAGCTGCTGCGTAACCTGGAAAGGGATCTGAAACTGACGGTGTTTGGTCAGGACGCGGCGATCGATTCGCTGTCCACCGCGATCAAGCTGTCCCGTGCAGGCCTGAAGTCGCCGGACAAACCGGTCGGTTCGTTCCTGTTCGCCGGCCCTACCGGTGTCGGCAAGACCGAGGCGGCGCGGCAACTGGCCAAGGCGCTGGGGATCGAGCTGGTTCGTTTCGACATGTCCGAGTACATGGAACGCCACACCGTATCGCGTCTGATCGGTGCGCCTCCGGGTTATGTCGGTTTCGACCAGGGCGGTCTGTTGACCGAAGCGATCACCAAGCAGCCCCACTGCGTATTGCTGCTCGATGAAATCGAGAAGGCGCATCCGGAAGTCTTCAACCTGCTGCTGCAGGTGATGGACCACGGCACGCTGACCGACAACAACGGGCGCAAGGCGGATTTTCGCAATGTGATCGTGATCATGACCACCAACGCCGGTGCTGAAACCGCGGCGCGTGCTTCGATCGGTTTCACCCATCAGGATCACTCGTCCGATGCGATGGAAGTGATCAAGAAGAGCTTCACGCCGGAATTCCGCAACCGTCTGGATACCATCATTCAATTTGGTCGCCTCAGCCACGAGGTCATCAAAAGCGTGGTGGACAAGTTCCTCACCGAACTTCAGGCGCAACTGGAAGACAAGCGTGTACTTCTGGAGGTCACCGACGCGGCGCGCAGTTGGCTCGCGGCCGGTGGTTACGACTCGGCAATGGGCGCTCGCCCGATGGCGCGTCTGATCCAGGACAAGATCAAGCGTCCGCTGGCGGAGGAGATTCTGTTTGGCGAGCTGGCCGAGCATGGCGGTGTGGTGCACATCGACATCAAGGATGGCGAGCTGACGTTTGACTTCGAGACCACGGCGGAAATGGCTTGATGGTTGTTGGTCTGTCGTAAAGCGAAAGGCGCCTTTGGGCGCCTTTTTGCTGTCTGCGGTTTTTGGTTTGGGGGGGGCATATCCGTTGCTGCGGTAGCGGCTTCTTAGGGTTCCGCCCTTACGGCGGTCTTGCAACGCCCCAAAAGTAACCAAA
>NZ_LRUN01000092.1 GCF_001679645.1 Pseudomonas bananamidigenes
TTCCCACGCTTTGCGTGGGAACGATCATGTCGCGTTGTCTGCGATCTTAGAACGAAGCGTTCTGCAGACCGTCCAGGTAACGCTCGGTGTCCAGTGCCGCCATGCAGCCGGCGCCGGCCGAGGTGATGGCCTGACGGTAAACGTGGTCGGCCACGTCGCCGGCGGCAAAGATGCCTTCGACGCTGGTCGCGGTGGCGTTGCCATCACGGCCGCCCTGAACCACCAGATAGCCGTCCTTCAGCTCCAGCTGACCTTCGAACAGCGAGGTGTTCGGGGTGTGGCCGATCGCAATGAACACGCCGTCGACCTTGATTTCGTCGAAGCTGCCGTCGTTGTTCTTCAGACGCGCACCGGTCACGCCCATGTTGTCGCCCAGCACTTCGTCCAGGGTCGCGTTCAGTTTCAGTTCGATCTTGCCTTCGGCCACACGGGCGTTGAGCTTGTCGATCAGGATCTTCTCGGCGCGGAAGGTTTCGCGACGGTGGATCAGGGTGACCTTGCTGGCGATGTTGGCCAGGTACAGGGCTTCTTCGACAGCGGTGTTGCCACCACCGACCACGGCGACCGGCTTGTTGCGATAGAAGAAACCGTCGCAGGTCGCGCAGGCCGAAACGCCCTTGCCCATGAACGCTTCTTCCGAAGGCAGGCCCAGGTAACGGGCGCTGGCGCCGGTGGCGATGATCAGCGCGTCGCAGGTGTAGGTGCCGCTGTCGCCGGTCAGGCTGTAAGGCTTGGAAGCGAAGTCCACGGCGTTGATGTGATCGAACACGATCTCGGTTTCAAAACGTTCGGCGTGCTCGCGCATGCGCTCCATCAGCACCGGGCCGGTCAGGCCGTGGACGTCGCCCGGCCAGTTGTCGACTTCGGTGGTGGTGGTCAGTTGACCGCCGGCCTGCATGCCGGTGATCAGCAGCGGCTTGAGGTTGGCACGGGCAGCGTAGACAGCAGCGCTGTAACCGGCAGGGCCGGAACCGAGAATGATCACTCGCGAATGACGGACTTCAGACATGAACCTGTCTCCTGTTGACCGGCCGATACATCAGGCGCGGACGCCGGACTTCCGGCGAGAATAAAAAAGAACTGTGGATAACCTTTGGGAAGGCGTGAGCTCGACAGTCCTGTAAAAAGTTGGGTGCAGCGTATCGAGGGGGGCAAGATTAAGGAAATACGGTTTAACAATCCAGCTCATAGGTGGTCTCTATGCCGAGACACTGACGAGATGGACGTCTTTGTTACAGTGAATGTCGATCCCGCCGCCGCGCTTTCACAGCGTATGCAAAGCCGGTAAGGTCGGCGCGTTTTCCCTTGCCCGGAGCACTCTATGCCCGCCCCTGTCCTGTCCGGCCCGCAATACCTGCGCGAAGGCCTCAAACTGGTTCTCAGCCCGGGCCTGCGCCTGTTCGTGCTGCTGCCGCTGGCGATCAACCTGGTGCTGTTCGTCGGATTGATCTATTTCGCCGGGCACCAGTTCAGCCTGTGGGTCGACTCCCTGATGCCGTCGCTCCCCGACTGGCTGAGTTTTCTGAGCTACATCCTGTGGCCGCTGTTTGTGGTACTGGTGGTGTTGATGGTGTTTTTCACCTTCACCCTGCTGGCCAACGTCATCGCGGCACCGTTCAACGGTTTTCTCGCGGAAAAAGTCGAAGTCGTGGTGCGCGGCACCGACGATTTCCCGGCCTTCAGCTGGGGTGAACTGATCGCCATGATCCCGCGCACCCTCGCCCGTGAAATGCGCAAACTGGGCTACTTCCTGCCCCGCGCCATCGGCCTGTTCATCCTTTCGCTCATCCCCATGATCAACATTGTCGCCGCGCCGTTGTGGCTGCTGTTCGGCGTCTGGATGATGGCGATCCAGTACATCGACTACCCGGCGGACAACCACAAACTGGGTTGGAACGAGATGCTCGCCTGGCTGCGCCAGAAGCGCTGGCAGAGCATGAGCTTCGGCGGGATCGTCTACCTGGCACTACTGATCCCGGTAGTGAACATCCTGATGATGCCGGCCGCAGTGGCTGGCGCGACACTGTTCTGGGTGCGCGAGCGCGGCGCCGAAAACCTCGTGACACAACGCTGAGCCCACGTCACAAATCCATCATCCGAACGTCACAAGCGCGACATGGCCTCAGCAGACACTGAGGCCATGACGACAGCTCTGCACATCACCCTGATCAGCGAAACCTTCCCACCGGAAATCAACGGCGTGGCCAATACCCTTGGCCGCTTGTGCGACGGTTTGCGCGCACGCGGGCACCGGGTGGAACTGGTGCGGCCGCGTCAGGGTGACGATCCACAGCGCAGTGAAGACGATGGGCTGTTGTTGTGCCGGGGCTGGCCGTTGCCGGGTTATCCGGGGTTGCAATGGGGACAGTCGTCGATGCACAAGTTGCTGCGACGCTGGACTCGCCAACGCCCGGACGTGCTGTACATCGCCACCGAAGGCCCGCTCGGGTTGTCGGCACTGCGCGCGGCGCGCCGTCTGGGCATCGCGGTGGTCAGCGGTTTTCACACCAATTTCCAGCAGTACACCAACCAGTACGGCCTTGGCCTGCTGACGCGTTTGCTGACCCACTATCTGCGCTGGTTCCACAATCGTTCGGCGCTGACCCTGGTTCCGAGTGTCAGCCAGCGTCTGGAACTGGAACGCAGGCATTTCGATCGTCTGGCGTTGCTGTCCCGGGGGGTCGACAGTCAGTTGTTTCACCCGACCAAACGCCTGAATGCCTTGCGAGCGCAATGGGGACTGAGCGAGCAGGATATCGCGGTCATTCATGTCGGACGCCTGGCGCCGGAAAAAAACCTCGGTCTGCTCAAGCGTTGTTTCGAAAAACTCGCCAGCGCTTATCCACAGCGCAATCTGAAACTGATCATCGTCGGTGACGGACCGCAGCGTGTCGCCCTGCAAAAGGAATTGCCCGACGCGATTTTCTGCGGCTCGCAACGTGGCGAAGCCTTGGCGGCGCATTACGCGTCCGGTGATCTGTTCCTGTTTCCGAGCATGACCGAAACGTTCGGCAACGTCGTGCTGGAAGCCCTGGCCTCGGGCCTTGGCGTGGTGGCCTACGATCAGGCGGCGGCTGCGCAGCACATTCGCCACGGCTACAACGGCGTGCTTGCCATGCCCGGGGATGAAGAAGCATTTTGCGACGCAGCACAGTGGCTGCTGGAAGAGGATGAAACCCTGCGCTGCATCCGACTGAACGCCCGCCAGCATGCCAGTCGGCAAGGCTGGGCGGCGATCATCGAGCAGTTTGAAAACCATCTGCAGGTGGCTTGCCGCGACGTTCGCGACAAGCACCTGCATCGGTCAAACCAGCGTCATCAACGCCTCACGGCTGAACGGCAGAATGTCCTGCTCGCGGCCCTCGCGCACTTTCTGCGCCCAGTCCGGATCCACCAGCAATGCACGGCCCACGGCCACCAGATCGAATTCATCGTTGTTCAGGCGCTCCAGCAGTTTTTCCAGGCTGGCCGGTTGCGCCACCTTGTCGGTGTTGACCATGAACTGCAGGAACTCGCCATCGAGGCCGACGCTGCCGACGGTGATGGTCGGCTTGCCGGTCAACTTGCGGGTCCAGCCGGCCAGGTTCAGTTCGGAACCGTCGAATTCCGGCTCCCAGAACCGCCGCGTCGAGCAGTGGAAAATGTCCACGCCGGCATCGGACAACGGCTTGAGAAACTCGCCCAGCGCCTCCGGGGTTTGCACCAGACGGGCGGTGTAGTCCTGCTGCTTCCACTGCGAGAAACGGAAGATGATCGGGAAGCCCTCGCCCACCGCAGCGCGCACGGCCTGGATCAGCTCGATGGCAAAACGCGAACGGTTGGCCAGGCTGCCACCGTATTCGTCGGTGCGCTGGTTGCTGCCTTCCCAGAAGAACTGGTCGATCAGGTAACCGTGGGCGCCGTGGATTTCCACGCCGTCCATGCCGATGCTTTGGGCATCCCTGGCAGCCTGGGCGAAGGCTGCGATCACATCCTGAATATCCTGCTTCGTCATGCCATGCACCACGACCTGACCATCCTTGAGCTTCTCGGTCGGGCCATAACCCGGCACGCTGGCATCCGGCTCGGTACCGATGCGACGAACGCTGCCGACGTGCCACAGTTGCGGAACGATCTTGCCGCCTTCGGCGTGCACGGCGTCGACGACCTTCTTCCAGCCGGTCAGTGCAGCCTCACCAAAGAACTGAGGCACATTCGGATAGCCATTGGACGCCTGGTGACCGACGGTGGTGCCCTCGGTGATGATCAGGCCGACACCGGCCGCCGCGCGACGACGGTAGTACTCGATCACTTTGGAATTGGGTACGCCACCGGGCGAGAACGAACGGGTCATCGGCGCCATGACCACGCGGGTCGGCAGTTCGAGGGTGCCGAGCTGGAACGGTTTGAACAAGGCTTGAACGGGCATCGGAGGCTCCACGAAAAGGTCATCGACGGATACATGATCCATATGACGACGATAATATGCGGAGTTCCAACGGGCTCATAGCACTATTGATCTGAATGATTAAGGGTCAAAAGGCAGGCAAAAAAAATCGCAGCTCGATGGCTGCGATTTTCGTGTTTCAGCCCAGGGCTTTTTCAATCGCCGTGATCACCGCCGGATCATCCGGCGCCGTGCGTGGCGAGAACCGCGCCAGCACGCGACCGTCCTTGCCGAGCAGGAACTTTTCGAAATTCCAGGTGATGTCGCCGGGAAATTCTGCGCCCTCGCCCGCCAGCAGCCGGTACAGCTGATGGCGATCGTGACCGTTGACTTCGAGTTTCTTCGACAACGGAAAGCTCACGCCATAGTTGAGGCTGCAGAACTCCTGGATCTCCTGCTCGCTGCCCGGTTCCTGACCGGCAAACTGGTTGCACGGCAGGCCCAGCACGCTGAAGCCCTTGCCTTTGTACTGCTGATAGAGGTTTTCCAGCGCCGCGTACTGTGGGGTCAAGCCGCATTTGGAGGCGACGTTGACCACCAGCACGACTTGGCCCTTGAAGGGTGCCAGCGGTAGCTCCTGACCATCCAGGGCTGTCAACTTAAGGTCGTGAAAAGCACTCATGACGGACTCCAGATTCCCGTGTTCTACTCGAAACAGCCACCTGGCGAAACGGCCAGGGACAGCCGCGGACTAAAAAGGCGCCCTCGGGCGCCTCTCCAGTTCTCTGAGCTTAGCGCAGAAAATCAGTGGTGATGGCCACCTTCGCCATGGACGTGACCATGAGCGACTTCTTCCTGGCTGGCGTCACGGATGGCAACGACCTTCACCTTGAAGTTCAGGCGCTGACCGGCCAGAGGGTGGTTGCCGTCGACGGTGACGTCATCGCCGTCCAGGTCACGGATGGTGACGATCTGCATCTGGCCGTCCGGCGCCGATGCGTGGAACTGCATGCCGACTTCCAGCTCGTCGACGCCTTCGAACATGCTGCGGCTCAGGGTGCTGACCAGTTCGGCCGAGTACTCGCCGTAGGCCTCTTCCGGCTCTACGGAAACTTCCAGCTCGTTGCCGACTTCCTTGCCTTCCAGGGCTTTTTCCAGGCCCGGGATGATGTTGCCTGCGCCATGCAGGTAAACCAGCGGAGCGCCGCCGGCGGAGCTGTCGATGACCTCACCAGCGTCGTTGGTCAGGGTATAGTCGATGGAGACAGCCTTATTGGCGGCGATCAGCATGGGGCGAGACCTTTTGCATAAGAATATAGAAAGGCCAAGTTTAGCGAAGCAATCGCTCGAAAGCGAACACAACCCTGACAAACGGGATTCGACGATCACCGGTTTCCATCAAGACGAGGATGGTCACTGGGTGGCCGAGCTCTCCTGCGGCCATACCCAGCATCTGCGCCACCAGCCACCGTGGCAGTCGCGTGAATGGGTGCTGGACGCAACGCAACGTATTGAAAAAATAGGCCAACCCTTTGCTTGCGGTTGGTGCGCTCAGGGCGCGGTTAGCGCTAACCTTGACGCCTGAAAAAACGGTGGAAGGCCAGCCACAGGCCCATGCCCTTGCCATGCACCCTTAGAGAATCCGCATGCAAACTTTTTTTATCGCGCCCACCGATTTCGGTGTGGGTCTGACCTCCATCAGCCTCGGGCTGGTGCGTACGCTGGAACGGGCCGGGCTGAAAGTCGGCTTCTTCAAGCCGATTGCCCAACCGCACCCGGGCGACACCGGCCCTGAGCGCTCCACCGAATTGGTGGCCCGCACCCACGGCCTGAAACCACCGCAGCCACTGGGCCTGGCTCACGTCGAACGGATGCTTGGCGATGGTCAGCTCGACGAGTTGCTCGAAGAAATCATCACGCTTTACCAGCAGGCTGCCGTCGGCAAGGACGTACTGGTCGTCGAAGGCATGGTGCCGACCCGCAGCGCCAGCTATGCGGCGCGGGTCAACCTGCACCTGGCCAAAAGCCTGGACGCCGAAGTGATTCTGGTCTCGGCTCCGGAAAACGAAGTGCTCACCGAACTCTCTGGCCGCGTCGAGTTGCAGGCGCAACTGTTCGGCGGCCCGAAAGACCCGAAAGTCCTCGGCGTGATCCTCAACAAGGTCAAGACCGACGAAAGCATGGACGCCTTCGCCGCGCGCCTGAAAGAGCATTCGCCCTTGCTGCGCAGCGGTGATTTCCGTCTGCTCGGCTGCATCCCGTTCCAGCCGGAACTCAATGCTCCGCGCACCCGCGACGTCGCCGACCTGATGGGCGCCCAGGTACTCAATGCCGGCGATTACGAAACCCGGCGCATGACCAGGACCATCATTTGCGCACGCACCATGCGCAACACCGTGGATCTGCTCAAACCCGGCGTGCTGGTGGTAACGCCCGGCGACCGCGACGACATCATCCTCGCCGTCAGCCTCGCGGCCATCAACGGCGTACCGCTGGCCGGCCTGCTGCTGACCAGCGATACCCTGCCCGACCCGCGCATCATGGATCTGTGCCGTGGCGCGCTGCAGGCCGGTCTGCCGGTGCTGTCGGTGAGCACCGGTTCCTATGACACCGCCAACCTGCTCAACGGCCTGAACAAGGAAATCCCCGTCGATGACCGCGAACGCGCCGAGATCATCACCGATTTCGTCGCCAGTCATCTGGATGCCAACTGGCTGCATCAACGCTGCGGCACACCGCGGGAAATGCGCCTCTCGCCGGCGGTGTTCCGCTATCAATTGATTCAACGCGCGCAAGCCGCCAACAAGCGCATCGTTCTGCCCGAAGGCAGCGAGCCGCTCACCGTGCAGGCGGCGGCGATCTGTCAGGAACGCGGGATTGCCCGCTGCGTGCTGCTGGCCAGACCGGCGGACGTCGAAGCCGTGGCCCGGGCCCAGGGTATTGTCTTGCCGCCGGGGCTGGAAATCCTCGATCCGGATCTGATCCGCGAGCGTTATGTCGAACCGATGGTGGCCCTGCGCAAGAGCAAAAGCCTCAATGCACCGATGGCCGAGCAGCAACTGGAAGACACCGTGGTGATCGGCACCATGATGCTGGCGCTGGATGAGGTCGACGGACTGGTCTCCGGCATCATCAACACCACCGCCAATACCATCCGTCCGGCCCTGCAACTGATCAAGACGGCGCCGGGTTGCACGCTGGTGTCGTCGGTGTTCTTCATGCTGTTCCCCGAAGAAGTGCTGGTCTACGGCGACTGCGTGATGAACCCGCATCCGAGCGCCAGCGAACTGGCGGAGATCGCCCTGCAAAGCGCCGACTCGGCCGCCGCGTTCGGCATCACGCCACGAGTGGCGATGATCAGCTACTCCAGCGGCGAATCAGCCACCGGCGAAGAAGTCGAGAAAGTCCGCGAAGCCACCCTGCTCGCCCATGAACAACAGCACTCGCTGCTGATTGACGGGCCGCTGCAGTACGACGCCGCCGCCAACGAAACCGTCGCCCGGCAACTGGCGCCGAACAGCCCGGTGGCCGGCCGCGCCACGGTCTTCGTGTTCCCTGACCTGAACACCGGCAACACCACTCACAAGGCCGTGCAACGCAGCGCCGACTGCGTGAGCCTCGGCCCGATGCTGCAAGGCCTGCGCAAACCGGTGAACGATCTGCCGCGCGGCGCGCAGGTCGACGACATCGTCTACACCATCGCCCTGACCGCCATTCAGGCGGCCAACCGACCTCTGGATATCTGACCCGATGCTGGCTTTTCTCCCTGCCACTTTGCGCGGCGTGATCGCCGCGCTGCTGTTGGCGCTGAACACGATTCTGCTGTGCTCGTTCCTGTTTCTCGTGGCGCTGATCAAAGTACTGCCGTTCGACCTCGCACGCCGCGCTTCGCGCTGGTTGATGAGCCACACCCACGAAGCCTGGATCAGCAACAACAAGGGCTGGATGAACCTGGTGCGCCGCACCCGTTGGCACCTCAGCGGTCTGCAAGGCCTGGACTACCGGCACTCGTACCTGATCACCAGCAATCACCAGAGCTGGGTCGACATTCTGGTGCTGCAATACGTGCTCAACCGACGTATCCAGCCGCTGAAGTTCTTCCTCAAGCAGGAACTGATCTGGGTCCCGGTGATCGGCCTGGCGTGGTGGACGCTGGGCTTTCCGTTCATGAAACGCTATTCGAAAGCCTATCTGGAAAAACACCCGGAAAAGAAAGGCAAAGACCTGGAAACCACCCGCAAGACCTGCGCGAAATTTCGCGACAACCCGGTGGGCATCTTCAACTTCGTCGAAGGCACACGCTTCACCGAAGGCAAGCACGCGCAGCAGCAGTCACCGTTCAAATACCTGCTCAAACCCAAGGCCGGCGGCATTGCATTCGTGCTGGATGCGATGGGCGAACAGCTGGAGTCGATCGTCAACGTGACCATTCACTACCCGGGCGGACGCCCTGGCTTCTGGGATTTGCTATGCGGCAACGTGCGGGACGTGGTGGTGCATTTTGAAGAACTGAACATCCCGCCACAGTTCATCGGCAAAAACTACGACCAGGACGGCGAATACCGCCTGCAATTCCAGGGCTGGATCAATCAGCTGTGGCAGGACAAGGATGCGTTGCTGGAGCAGATGCATCGCGAGTATCCGGATCGTCGCTAACCGATCGTTTCCACCTTGAGGCACTGATCGTTCCCACGCGGACGGTTCGACGCCTCGACGTGGGAACGATCTAAAAAAAAACCGCAGACAATCACTTGTCTGCGGTTTTTCTTTTGCAGCTAACGCTTAAATCGCGCCACGTTTGCGCAGCAGATCCAGCACTTGCTTGACGCCTTCTTCCAGCGACAGCGACTGTGTATCGATCACCAGATCGGCATCCAGCGGCACATCGTACGGGAAGGACTCACCCGGAATGTTGTCGCCCCCGGCAGCGTACAGTCCTTGCGGATCACGCTCGGCGCAGACGGCCGGCGAGGCCTGGACGTAGACCGTCAGCAGACGCTCCTTGCCGATCAGATCCCTGGCCTGTTCACGACCTTCGGCACTCGGTGCCACGAACGCGGCAAGCGTCAGCAGACCGGCTTCGTTGAACTGACGCGCCACGTGCGCGGCACGACGCCAGTTCTCGGTGCGACCGGCGCGATCCTGCGGCAGACCCTTGTTGAGGTCATGACGCAGGTTCTGGCCATCAAGTACAAACACCGCACGCCCCATGTCGAACAGCTTGCGCTCGACCGCGTAGGCCAGCGTGCTCTTGCCCGCGCCGGACAGGCCGCTGAACAGCACGGTGGCCGGTTGCTGACCGAAACGCCGGGCGCGCTCGGTAGTCGCTACATGGGCCAGTTTGCCGTGATGGGTGGTGGTGCCATGGGCCAGCGGCTGGGCGACGATCATGCCGGCGCCGACGGTACCGTTGGTCAGGCGGTCGATGACGATGAACGCGCCGGTCGTGCGGTTGCTGTCGTAACCGTCGAGGGCGATCGGGGCGTCGAGCGCGATCTTCACCTTGCCGATTTCATTGAGTTGCAACGCGCTCGCCGGGCCTTCTTCGAGGGTATTGACGTCGACCTTGTTGACGATGCTTGCGATGGAGCCCGGCACGTAACTGGTGGCGCGCTTGATGTCGTATTTCTTGCCCGGCAGCATCGGCTCTTCAGCCATCCACACCAGCATCGCTTCGAAGCTGTCGGTCACCGGCGGAACGTTGTCGGCGTGTACCAGCAGGTCGCCCCGGGAAATGTCGACTTCGTCTTCCATGGTCAGCGTCACCGCCTGACCCGGGCCTGCGTGTTCCAGTTCACCTTCGAAGGTGACGATGGACTTCACACGGCTGCTCTTGCCCGATGGCAGGACCACGACTTCGTCGCCTTTCTTGACGATGCCGCTGGCCAGGGTGCCGGCAAAGCCCCGGAAGTTCAGGTTCGGACGGTTGACGTACTGCACCGGGAAACGCAGGTCGGTGAAATTGCGGTCGCCCGACACTTCCACGGTCTCGAGGATTTCCATCAGCGACTGACCGGTGTACCACGGCGAGCGCTCGGACTTGTTCACCACGTTGTCGCCCTTCAAGGCGGACATCGGCACGAAGTGCAGGCTCGTCGGCTGCATCTTCAAGCCTTCGGCGAACTTCAGGTAATCAGCCTTGATCGACTCGAACACGTCCTGATCGAAGCCCTTGAGGTCCATCTTGTTGATGGCGACAACGATGTGTTTGATGCCCAGCAGGGAGGCGATGAAGCTGTGGCGACGAGTCTGGGTCTGCACGCCGTAGCGGGCGTCGACCAAGATGATCGCCAGGTCACAGGTGGACGCACCGGTGGCCATGTTGCGGGTGTACTGCTCATGGCCGGGAGTGTCGGCGATGATGAATTTGCGTTTGGCAGTGGAGAAATAGCGGTAGGCGACATCGATGGTGATGCCCTGCTCACGCTCGGCCTGCAGGCCGTCGACCAGCAATGCCAGGTCGATGTCGTCACCGGTGGTGCCGACTTTCTTCGAGTCGCGGGTGATGGCTTCGAGGTGATCTTCGTAAATCATCTTCGAGTCGTGCAGCAGGCGCCCGATCAGGGTGCTCTTGCCGTCGTCGACGTTACCGCAGGTCAAAAAGCGCAGCAGCTCTTTACGTTCGTGCTGGCCCAGGTAGGCGAGGATGTCCTCGCTGATCAAATCAGATTGATGCGACATGACAGCCCCTTAGAAATAACCCTGACGTTTCTTGTCTTCCATCGAGCCTGCACCATCGTGGTCGATGACACGGCCCTGGCGCTCGGAAGTTCGCGTCAGGAGCATTTCCTGAATGATGTCCGTCAGGCTTTCGGCCTCGGACTCCACCGCGCCCGTCAACGGGTAGCAGCCAAGGGTACGGAAACGCACTTTCTTTTTCACGATGCGCGCCTTGTCCTCGTCGGACAGGTGCTCGAGGATGCGCTCGTCGTCGATCATGATCAGTGTGCCGTTCTTCTCGATCACTTCGCGTTCGGCGGCGAAGTACAGCGGCACGATCGGGATGCCTTCGAGGTAGATGTACTGCCAGATGTCCAGTTCGGTCCAGTTCGACAACGGGAATACGCGGATGGATTCGCCCTTGTTGACCTTGCCGTTGTAGACGTTCCACAGCTCCGGACGCTGGTTCTTCGGATCCCAGCGGTGCTTGCTGTCGCGGAACGAGTAGACGCGTTCCTTGGCGCGGGACTTCTCTTCATCGCGACGGGCACCGCCGAACGCGGCGTCGAAACCATGCTTGTCGAGTGCCTGCTTCAGGCCTTCGGTCTTCATGATGTCGGTGTGTTTGGCGCTGCCGTGGGTGAACGGGTTGATGCCCTGCGCAACGCCATCCGGGTTGACGTGGGTGATCAGATCCAGACCCAGTTCCTCGACCATTTTGTCGCGGAACTTGTACATCTCCTGGAATTTCCAGCGGGTGTCGACGTGCATCACCGGAAACGGCAGTTTGCCCGGGAAGAACGCCTTGCGTGCCAGATGCAGCATCACGGCGGAGTCTTTACCGATGGAGTACAGCATCACCGGGTTGTCGAACTCGGCGGCCACCTCACGGATGATGTGGATGCTTTCCGCCTCCAGCTGTTTCAGATGCGTCAGTTTGTCGACCATGGCTACTCACGAAAGCTTTCTTATGAACGGCCAGCGGGCCGTGTTCGAGCGAGGAATCCTAGCACAGCGCCATTCTTCTAATCAGGGCGCGGACTAGAACGAAAGAGCATATGAATATGCCCGCCCGTTCGGGTGCATTCTGGGGAAAGTCAGATCGGATTCGGGCAGTCGATGAAGATGTGTTCCAAGGCAAACCGCTTCGCCAGATAGTCACCCAAAGCCTGCACGCCGTAGCGTTCGGTCGCGTGGTGGCCGGCGGCGATGAAGCTGATGTCGTTTTCCCGGGCGCTGTGGAACGTCTGTTCGGAGGCTTCACCGCTGAGGAACAGATCGACGCCGGCGGCAATGGCATTGTCGATGTAGCCCTGCCCACCGCCGGTGCACCAGCCGACCCGACGGATCATCGCGCTGCCTTCGACCAGCAGTGGCTCACGGCCCATGCGTTCCTGAACACGACGGGCGAAATCGCGCGCGGTCACCGGTTCGTCCAGTGAACCGACCAGCCCGACGATCTTCAGGTTGTCCGGGTCCAGTGATCCTTCGACGGTGATGTCGAGTTGACGGGCCAGTTGCACGTTATTCCCGACGTCCGGATGCAGATCCAGCGGCAGGTGATAGGCCAGCAGGCTGATGTCATGCTTGAGCAGGGTTTTCAGGCGTCGCTGCTTCATGCCGGTGATGCACGGGTTCTCGCCTTTCCAGAAATAACCGTGGTGAACCAGGATCAGATCGGCCTCGGCCTCGACGGCGGCATCGAGCAACGCCTGGCTGGCGGTGACGCCGCTGACAATGCGCATCACCTGCGGACGGCCCTCGACCTGCAGGCCGTTGGGGCAATAATCGGCAATTTTTGCACTGCCAAGATAGCGGTCGGCTTCTTCGACCAGGGTACTGAGGGCAACGGCCATGAAAGACTCCTGAAAATCCCGTTCAGAGGCACGCGCGGCCTCGTATAATGCGCGACATTATGGGCGGTCTGACCCCGCCTGCAACTTTTCCAGGACGTGCTTAATGCTCAAGGCCCTGCGTTTTTTCGGCTGGCCGCTGTTGGCCGGCGTGCTTATCGCTCTGTTGATTATTCAGCGTTACCCGCAGTGGGTCGGGCTACCCAGTCTCGACGTCAACCTGCAACAGGCTCCGCAGACCACCAGTGTGCAACAGGGGCCGGTGTCCTATGCCGACGCGGTCGTCATTGCCGCGCCGTCAGTGGTCAACCTCTACACCACCAAAGTCATCGCCAAACCGGCGCATCCGTTGTTCGAGGATCCGCAGTTCCGCCGTTTCTTCGGTGATAACTCGCCAAAACAGAAGCGCATGGAGTCGAGCCTCGGTTCCGGCGTGATCATGAGCCCCGAAGGCTACATCCTGACCAACAACCACGTGACCAGCGGGGCCGACCAGATCGTCGTGGCGCTCAAGGATGGCCGCGAAACCCTGGCGCGGGTGATCGGCAGCGACCCGGAAACCGATCTGGCGGTGCTGAAAATCGACTTGAAAAACCTGCCGGCGATCACCGTCGGTCGCTCCGACAACATCCGCATCGGCGACGTCGCACTGGCCATCGGCAACCCGTTCGGGGTCGGCCAGACCGTGACCATGGGCATCATCAGTGCCACTGGCCGCAACCAGCTGGGCCTGAACAACTACGAAGACTTCATCCAGACCGACGCGGCGATCAACCCGGGCAACTCCGGTGGTGCGCTGGTGGATGCCAACGGCAATCTCACTGGCATCAACACGGCGATTTTCTCCAAGTCCGGCGGCTCTCAGGGCATCGGCTTTGCGATCCCGGTGAAGCTGGCGATGGAAGTGATGAAATCGATCATCGAGCACGGTCAGGTGATTCGTGGCTGGCTGGGGATCGAAGTACAACCGCTGACGCAGGAACTGGCCGAGTCGTTTGGCCTGTCCGGACGTCCGGGGATCGTGGTCGCGGGGATTTTCCGCGACGGCCCGGCACAGAAGGCCGGCCTGCAACTGGGCGACGTGATCCTGAGCATCGACGGCGAACCGGCCGGCGATGGCCGCAAGTCGATGAACCAGGTGGCGCGGATCAAACCGACCGACAAGGTCACCATCGAGGTGATGCGCAATGGCAAGGAGTTGAAGCTGACTGCGGAAATTGGTCTGCGTCCGCCACCTGCTCCGGTCAAGGAACAGGAAGAAAACTGAAGCGAAAAAAA
>NZ_LRUN01000093.1 GCF_001679645.1 Pseudomonas bananamidigenes
CCTCTCCCAGAGGGAGAGGGAACCTACCGAGGTGTCTCTAGCTATACGCCGACCTGAACGAGCTTGGCGATTATGGATTCGGTACAACACTTTCAGGTCGGCGTAATTCTCAAACATCCCACGGTCAGTTCCCTCTCCCTCTGGGCGGTCCGACGTTTCGGGAGGGCTAGGGTGAGGGGGCTTTTGGATCTGACATACAAAAACGCCCGACCTTCACAGGCCGGGCGTTTTCCTGAGCCCTGAAAATCAGGACTGACTGGACGGCGTCGACGGCGTCGATGCAACAGCCGAAACGGGCGCCGGGGTTGGAGCCGAGGCGGAGTTCGACGTGCTGGCCAGTGCTTGCGGTGTGGTCACCGGTTTTGGTGCAGCTGGTTTCGGCGCAGCGGCTTTCGGCGCGGCCAGTTTTTTCACTGCAGGCTTTTTCGCTGCTGCCGGTTTGGCCGCAGGCTTGGCAGCCGGTTTGGCGGCAGCGGTTTTCGCTGCTGGCTTGGCCGCCGGTTTTGCAGCAGGTTTTGCAGCAGGTTTGGCGGCGGCCTTGGCTGCGACCGGTTTGGCCGCGGCTTTCGCTGCCGGTTTGGCCGCTGCGGTTTTGGCCGCGGGCTTGGCTGCAGGCTTGGCAGCCGCCTTGGCCAATGGCTTGGCAGCAGGTTTTGCCGCTGGTTTGGCTGCTGCGGTTTTGGCCGTCACAGGTTGTGCTTTGAGGCCGGTGAGTTTTTCGATCTGCTTGGTCAGGGCATCGACCTTCTTGTGCAGATCCTTCACTTCGTTGCGGCTCGGTACGCCCAGGCGCGAAATCGCACTGTTCAGGCGCTTGTCGAAAGCCCCTTCCAGTTGATCCCACGTACCCAGCGCACGATCTTTCACGCCACTGATGCGCGACTTGGCCGAAGAAGCGGAGTCCTTGGCGGCATCGACTTTCTTGCCGACCGCTGCCTTGGTGAGCTTCTCGGCTTTCTCGCCGTCTTTGACCAATGTCTCGAAGAGCTTGCTGCCGTCAGTGTCGATCTTCGAGTACACGCCTAAACCAGCCAGCCAGATCTTGCGGGAATAGTCTTCGACTTTTCCGATCCACGAGCTGCCTTCTTTATCGGTGTTCTTTTTACCAGCCATCCCGTTCTCCTTAAGATTTACGCGCGGCGCGTTCGAGCAATGCCGTCAGCTCATCGAGCTTAGCAGAGAGTGCCTCAACGTCATGTTTAGACGGAATGCCGATACGATTCAAGGCACTGGCGACGCGCGTGTCGAACGCCTTCTCGACCTTGTCGAGCTGAACTTCGACGCGACCTTTGAAAGAACTGACTTCGCTCTTGGCCTCATCGATCTCGGCGTTGGCCGCTTCGAGTTTTTCGGTGACGGCTTTTTTGCCTTTTCTTTCAACGGTTTGACCCGCCTTGATCAACTCCTGAAAGTACTCGCTGCCCTCCTGACCGACCTTGGTGTAGGCACCCAGGCCAGCCAGCCAGATCTTGCGGGCATAGGATTTGACGTCGCTCAAGGCAGAAGTCGAGGCGTCGATTTTTTTCTTCAAAACAGCTTTGGCCATGGTGCACCTCACGCGCAGAAGGTTTGAGGAACTGCCCTGACGAGTGTCGGGCTCAGGCACAAAGTAGGGAGAAAAATTAGAAACGGCACCCTAACAACTGACATAAAAGGCAGGTGTGCGAGAAAAGAAAGGGGAGCCCGAAGCTCCCCGTTTGTCCTGATCAGACCAGCGCTTTATCCAGCGCTTTTTCGATCTCGGCTTTGATCATGCCGCTCATGGCCGACATCATCAGGCCCAGTTCCACGTCGACCCGGATCGAATCCTCGGCCACATGCACCGCACCCTTTACGCCGGAACGCTTGAGGTTCAGGGTGTCGCCCGACCATTGCGGCTCCAGGCCATACTGATCGGAGAGTTTCTTCGCCAGTTTGTCGGCTTTCTCGCGGGCCGCTTCCTTGCCCAGGCTGTGGGCACGCTCAACACTGATTTGGGCCATTGAATGACTCCTGCTTTTTGAATGGGGCTATGAATGCCTGCAACGAATCTTGACCGCCACTGCGGCAAATCGTCCCGAAGGTTGCCCATCTTACCTTTAGCCATTCCAAGACAAAGCATGGCTTGGGGATTAGAATGTCGCGCATTCTCTTTTGGTGACAGCGATATGACTGATCAGCGCAAAGGCAGCGATGCCGAACCCACCACTCACTTCGGCTTCAAAAACGTTCCGGAAAGCCAGAAAGCGGAAAAAGTCGCTGAGGTGTTCCACTCCGTGGCCGCCAAGTACGACCTGATGAACGACCTTCTGTCGGGCGGCATGCACCGTCTGTGGAAGCGCTTCGCGATCGAACTTTCGGGCGTGCGCCCAGGCAACCGCGTGCTGGACATCGCCGGCGGCACTGGCGACCTGACCAAGAAATTCTCGCACCTGGTCGGCCCCACCGGGCAGGTCGTTCTCGCGGATATCAACGAATCCATGCTCAAGGTCGGTCGTGACCGTCTACTGGATGTCGGTGTTTCGGGCAACGTCGAATTCGTTCAGGCGGACGCGGAAAAACTGCCGTTCCCGGACAACCATTTCGACTGCGTGACCATCGCCTTCGGCCTGCGCAACGTGACGCATAAAGAAGACGCCCTGCGCTCGATGCTGCGCGTGCTCAAGCCGGGCGGCCGCCTGCTGGTGCTGGAATTCTCCAAGCCGACCAACGCGCTGATGTCCAAGGCCTACGACGCCTACTCCTTTGCCTTCATGCCGTTGATGGGCAAGCTGATCACCAACGACTCGGAAAGCTATCGCTATCTGGCCGAATCGATCCGCATGCACCCGAATCAGGAAACCCTGAAGTCGATGATGGTCGACGCCGGTTTCGACCGCGTGACCTATCACAACATGACCGCAGGCATCGTCGCCCTGCACCGCGGCATCAAGCCCTGATGCTGCTGACCGGGCTGCTGGCCAGCGTCGAACTCGGCCTGAATCGGGTGCTGCGTCTCGACAGCACCGCGCTGCCGAGGCTGGCGCATCTGACCGGCAAAGTGATTGCCGTGGATTGCCGCAGCCCGGCGCTGCAACTGTTCATTCTGCCGAGCGACGAAGGTTTGATGCTGGCATCCCACTGGGAAACCGGCGTCGACTGCACCCTGCGCGCTCCGGCTTCGAGCTTGGTGAAACTGGCCCTGAGCAAGGACAAGACTGCGGTGCTGCACGCACCGGAAGTCGAACTCGACGGCGACAGCGGCGTGCTGCTGGAACTGGCGGGTGTGCTTCAGGACCTGGAGCTGGACTGGGAGTACGAACTCTCGCGCTGGCTCGGCCCGGTCGCCACGCAACTGGTCGGCGGTCACCTGCGCAGCCGCGCTCGCTGGTATCAACAAGGATTTGCCAGCCTCAACCAGAACCTCGCCGAATACCTGGCCGAAGAATCGCGCACCCTTGTCGGGCAGCGCGAAGCTGAAGCCCGCTTCAGCGAACTGGACCGGATCAAACTCGATCTGGAACGTCTCGAGGCGCGCTTCGAGCGCCTTTCCCGATCCCTCGACCCAAGCGATAACGCATGAAGCTGCTCGCCGTCCGCCGTCTGTTGCGCATCCAGCGCGTCGTGATCCGCTACCGCCTCGATGACCTGCTGTTCGATCTGCCCTTGCCGTGGTTCCTGCTGGCGCTGCGCTACGTCCTGCCATGGCGCTGGTTCCCGCGCAGGCCGCTGGACCTGAGCCGTGGCGCACGCCTGCGCCTGGCCTTGCAGGACCTGGGGCCGATCTTCATCAAGTTCGGGCAGATCCTCTCGACCCGCCGCGACCTGCTGCCGGAAGACATCGCCGATGAGCTGATGCTGTTGCAGGACCGCGTGCCGCCGTTCGATTCACAGCTGTCGGTCAAACTGATCGAAGAACAGCTGGGCAAAAAGATCAACGAAGTGTTCAGCCGTTTCGACGTCGAGCCGCTGGCCTCGGCCTCGGTGGCGCAAGTGCATGCCGCGCAGCTGAAGACCGGCGAAGAAGTGGTGGTCAAGGTGATCCGCCCGGGCCTGAAACCGGTGATCGCCCAGGATCTGGCGTGGCTGTTCATCCTCGCCCGCGCCGCCGAAAAGGTCTCCGCCGACGCGCGCCTGCTGCACCCGGTGGACGTGGTCAGCGACTACGAAAAAACCATCTACGACGAACTCGACCTGTTGCGTGAGGCGGCCAACGCCAGCCAGTTGAGGCGCAACTTCGAAGGCTCGCCGCTGCTCTACGTTCCGCAGGTCTATTGGGACTGGTGCCGGCCAAAAGTGCTGGTGATGGAGCGCATCTACGGAATTCAGGTGACGGACCTGGCCACCCTCGCCGACCAGCGCACCGACATGAAGATGCTCGCCGAGCGCGGCGTGGAAATCTTCTTCACCCAAGTGTTCCGCGACAGCTTCTTCCATGCCGACATGCACCCGGGCAACATCTTCGTCAGCACCGTCAACCCGTGGAGCCCGCAGTACATTGCGATCGACTGCGGCATCGTCGGCAGCCTGACCCCGGAAGACCAGGATTATCTGGCGCGCAACCTGTTCGCCTTCTTCAAGCGCGACTACCGTCGCGTGGCGCAATTGCACATCGATTCGGGCTGGGTGCCGGCGGAAACCAAGCTCAATGAATTCGAAGCGGCGATCCGTACCGTGTGCGAACCGATCTTCGAAAAACCGTTAAAAGATATTTCATTTGGCCAGGTGCTGATGCGCCTGTTCCAGACCGCGCGCCGCTTCAACATGGAAGTGCAGCCGCAACTCGTGTTGTTGCAAAAGACCCTGCTGAACATCGAAGGCCTGGGCCGTCAGTTGTACCCGGAGCTGGATCTGTGGAACACCGCGCAGCCGTTCCTCGAGCGCTGGATGCGCGAACGTGTCAGCCCGAAAGCCTTGATCGGCAATGTGCAGAGCCAGTTCGAACAACTGCCACACTTGGCCAACATGGCCCGCGACCTGCTCGAACGCATGTCCCAGCCCCATGCCAGCGACCCGCCGCCACCGTGGCAGAAACGCAAGGACGACTGGTTCCTGCGTCTGCTCGGCAGCGCCCATCTGGCGGGTGGCACGATCCTCGCCGCCGGTGGTCCGTTGAACGAACTGGGGCATTGGCCCGCCGGGATCATGGTGGCAGTCGGCTTGTATCTGGTCGTTCGCCGATAGCCAGTTGCGTGATCGGCTGGCACACTGTTTCAACGCCTGAACCCGACTATTGAAGTGTGGGTTCGCTGTCGGAGTCGAAGATGAAAAACTGGCTGGACGAGATCAAGTGGGACGCCGATGGCCTGGTGCCGGCGATTGCCCAGGATCACAAGACCGGACGCGTGCTGATGATGGCCTGGATGAACCGCGAAGCCCTGGAGCTGACCGCATCCGAAAACCGTGCCATCTACTGGTCACGTTCCCGTGGCAAGCTGTGGCGCAAGGGCGAAGAGTCCGGCCATGTGCAGACCCTGCATGAAATGCGTCTGGACTGCGACGCCGACGTGATCATCCTGATGGTCGAACAGATCGGCGACATAGCTTGCCATACCGGCCGTCAGAGCTGTTTCTACCGCGTCTTCGAAAACGGCGACTGGAAAACGGTCGACCCGGTCCTGAAAGACCCGCACGCTATCTACTCATCCGGACACAAACATGAGTGACACTCTGAACCGCCTCGCTCAAGTACTTGAAGAGCGCAAGGGCGCAGCGGCCGACAGCTCATATGTAGCTAGTCTGTATCACAAGGGCCTGAACAAGATTCTGGAAAAGGTCGGCGAAGAGTCGGTCGAAACCATCATTGCCGCCAAGGACGCCGCCGTCAGCGGTGACTGCAGCGACGTGATCTACGAGACCGCCGACCTGTGGTTCCACAGCATGGTCATGCTCGCCCAGCTGGGGCAGCACCCGCAGGCTGTACTCGACGAACTGGATCGTCGCTTCGGCCTGTCCGGACACGTCGAGAAAGCCTCGCGTCCGTCCGCCTGAACAACTTTTAGAGAGGAACAGCAACATGGGCATTTTTGACTGGAAACACTGGATCGTCATTCTGGTTGTCGTGGTGCTGGTGTTCGGCACCAAGAAACTGAAAAACCTCGGCACCGACGTCGGCGAATCGATCAAGGGCTTTCGCAAGGCCATGAACGACGATGAAAAACCGGCCGATCCGACCGTCACGCCTGCGCAGCCGGTGCCACCGGTTCAGCCGCAAGCCACCGCTCAGGCCAACCCGCCGCACACCATCGACGTGCAGGCGCAGAAAGTCGAAGAGCCGATCCGCAAAGACGTGTGAGCACTGACTAATGTTTGGTATCAGCTTCTCTGAACTGCTGCTCGTCGGCCTCGTTGCCCTGCTGGTGCTGGGCCCCGAGCGTCTGCCGGGCGCTGCACGCACCGCCGGCCTGTGGGTCGGGCGGCTGAAGCGCAGCTTCAACGCGATCAAACAGGAAGTTGAACGTGAAATCGGTGCCGACGAAATCCGTCGGCAACTGCACAACGAACACATCCTGTCGCTGGAGCAGGAGGCGCGAAAAATCTTCACGCCACCGGTTCAGCAGGAGCCGACGCCCGTGCAGCCAGTCGCAGAACAGACGCCTGCGTCCCCCGTTGCGGAGCAACCGGCGAGCGTCGAACACGTCTCTGCCGCAGCCGCTGAAGCTGCGCCGATCATGAAGCCTGTTGACCCCGTTGCACCTGCGGCTGCGCCAGCCACGCCAGCCCCTCACGACCCAACACAGCCACCGCGAGCACAATGAGCGATCTCCCCGAAAACGACCAGCACATGCCGCTGGTTTCGCACCTCACCGAGTTGCGCACCCGCCTGCTGCGTTGCGTCGCGGCGATCTTCATCATCTTCGCCGGGCTGTTCGCCTTCACCCAGCAGATCTATACCTTTGTCTCGACGCCGCTGCGCCAGTACCTGCCGGCCGGCGCGACGATGATCGCCACCGACGTATCGTCGCCGTTTCTGACGCCGCTGAAGCTGACCATGATGGTATCGCTGTTCCTGGCGATTCCGGTGATCCTGCACCAGATCTGGGGCTTCATCGCGCCGGGACTGTACAAGCACGAGAAGCGTGTCGCGGTGCCGTTGCTGATTTCCAGCATCCTGCTGTTCTACACCGGCATGGCGTTCGCCTACTTCTTCGTGTTCCCGCTGATCTTCAAGTTCTTCGCCTCGGCCACCCCGGCCGGCGTGGAAATGATGACCGACATCACCAGCTACCTCGACTTCGTCATGACGCTGTTCTTCGCCTTCGGCGTGGCGTTCGAAATCCCGGTGGCCGTGGTGTTGCTGGTGTGGATCGGAGTGGTCGACGTCAAATACCTGAAGAAGATCCGCCCGTACGTGATCATCGGCTGCTTCGTGGTCGGCATGATCCTGACCCCGCCGGACATCTTCTCCCAGACCCTGCTGGCCGTACCGATGTGGATGCTGTTTGAAGTCGGCATCCTGTTCGGCAGCCTGGTCAGCAAGCGCGAGCGCCCGGACGAAACCGTCGACGACCACAACGACCAGCCGCCAGCGACCCAGCCATGAACCTGCTGCTGCTCGAAGAGGCCGATTTCATTGCGGCCGACCGCGTCGTGCTGCGCGACCGGCGCCTGACCCACATGCAGGAAGTCCACCGCTCGGAAGTCGGCGACAGCCTGCGGGTCGGGCGTATCAACGGGTTGATGGGCTCTGCCGAACTGCTGCGTCTGGAAGCGGGCGAAGCCGAACTGCGGGTCACCCTTGATCAGCCACCACCGGCCAAGCTGCCGCTGACTCTGGTACTGGCCCTGCCGCGCCCGAAAATGCTGCGTCGGGTGTTCCAGACCGTGGCGACCATGGGTGTGTCGAAGGTGATTCTGGTCAACAGCTACCGCGTCGAGAAGAGTTTCTGGCAGACGCCGTTTCTGGAGCCGGAGGCGATTCGCGAGAATCTGATCCTCGGTCTCGAACAGGCCCGGGATACCGTGCTGCCGCAGATCATCATCGAGAAGCGCTTCAAGCCGTTCGTCGAAGACCGCCTGCCGGCCATCACCGACGGCACCCTCGGTCTGGTCGGTCATCCGGGCAACTTCCCGCCCTGCCCCCGCGCACTGAATGAACCGGTGACGCTGGCCATCGGCCCCGAGGGTGGCTGGATTCCCTACGAAATCGACCTGCTGACCAAGGCCGGACTGCAACCGGTACAACTGGGCGAGCGCATCCTGCGCGTAGAAACCGCCGTCACGGCTTTGCTCGCCCGCCTGTTCTAAAGCACACGAAGCCCCTGTGGCGAGGGAGCTCGCTCCCGCTCAGCGGCGTAGCCGTCGCAAAAACGGCAACCACTTGCTCATGAAGAAAGAGTGATGGCCGCTTCGCGCCCAAGCGGGAGCAAGCTCCCTCGCCACAAAAACCAGCATCACACCGGATAAATGATGTTACAGATTGCCATCATCCAGCCGATACAGTCTCCATAAGTCCAATTAGTGGTCCGAGGGGAGTCGTCGCATGTACCGTTGGTTAGCCGAGAATCTTGGAAACGTCAGCGTCAAACGCAAGCTGGGCATCGGTTTCGGCCTGGTGCTGCTGCTGACGCTGTTGATCACCTTCACCGGCTGGACCGGCATGAGCGGCGTCATCAGCCGCGGTGACAAACTCGGTTTCATCTCCAGCCTCAACGAGCTGACCAAGGACCTGCGCCTGGCGCGCCTGGATTACGAAATGCGTCGCGGCGAACAAGGCCCGGGCACGGTAAACGACCTGCTGGGCAAACTCGACAGCGGCCTGCAGACTGCACGCGGCCTGATCGAACAACCCGCCGACGCAGCGAAAGTCGATCAGCAACTGGCGGCCGTCGCCGAATACAAACGCGCCTTCGCCGACATGGTGCAAGCCGGTGCCAACCGTGAAGACGCCCGCGGCAAACTCGGCGCCACCGCCGACAACGCCGTGGCCAGGGTCGCCGAAGTCGAAAAATCCATGCTGCAGGGCGACAGCGTTGCCCAGTTCAACGCGGTGATCGACCTGAGCAAACTCATCCAGCAGGCGCGCTTCCAGGTCCGTGGCTACACCTACAGCGGCAAGACCGAAGCCGAGCAACCGGCCCTCGACGCCATCGACAACGCGCTGAAAAACCTCGAGACCCTGCCGGCCAAACTGCCCGAGCAACACATCGCCAACCTGCAACAGGCCACCGACTCGCTCAAGGCCTATCGTGCCGCCGTCAGCCAGTTCCGCGACTCCCAGGTGGCCAGCGCCAAGGCTCTGGCCCGCATGTCGGTGCAAGGTGACATCCTGCTCGATGTCAGCAAGCAACTCACCGAATCCCAGACCGTCGTTCGCGACACCGATGCCGCCAGCGCGAAGCGCCAGTTGCTGATCGCCACCCTGCTGGCCGTGGCCTTCGGCCTGCTGGCGGCGTGGGCGATCACCCGGCAGATCATCATTCCGCTGAACCAGACCCTGAAAGTGGCCGAGCGCGTAGCCTCCGGCGACCTGACGCACAACCTGATCTCCCTGCGTCGCGACGAACTCGGCCAGTTGCAGCGTTCGATGCAGAGCATGACCCAGGGCCTGCGGGAGCTGATCAGCGGCATCAGCGACGGCGTGACCCAGATCGCCAGC
>NZ_LRUN01000094.1 GCF_001679645.1 Pseudomonas bananamidigenes
TCTGCGTGGGAATGCCTCAAGGGACGCTCTGCGTCCACTTTTGGGACGCAGAGCGTCCCGGGCTGCATTCCCACGCGGAGCGTGGGAACGATTATCAAGCGAGATTTTCGTCGGTGGCCGGCACGATCAGAATGCCCGCCCGCAGGCCGTTCTTGACCTTGGGATTGGGAAAGATGATCCGCGCGCCCTGCTCTTCGATGATCCAGCGGGTATTGGCCAGATCCTCGGCCAGCAGATACCCCGCATCCAGCTCCGAAAAGTTTTCGATGTCCGCCGGCAGGTTCAGGCGAAACGCATCGCTGTGCTTGATGATTTCCCGGGCCACGCTGAACAGTTGCAGGCCGTCCAGGCCCGCTTCGGCCATCTCCGGCTCGGTGCCTTCGATGATCTGTTTCAGACGGTTTTCCAGCCGCGACACATTGACCCCGGCGTTCTGCCCGAACGGCCGCGCCTTGCCCAGTTCCAGAGTAAAGGCCTCGGCACCCAGCTTGTCGTAGGTGTAAGAGCTGAACACGATCGACGGCTTGTTCTGCAGCAAGACCGCCTCCATGCCGGCGGCGCGCAGGCGGGCCAGTTCCAGACGGGAATGCCGGCGACCTTCCTTCCACGGATACAGGGCGAACTGCTCGATCTTCGAACCGCGAATCGCCGTGTGCAGGTCATAGTGCAGGCGCTGACGATCCGGCACGCTGAAGAAACTCGCAGCCAGGCGCTCCAGCTCACAGGCGCGCAGGGCTTCGTAACCGCTGCTTTGCTCATGACGACCGTTGAACAGCCGATTGACGTCCTGCTCGATGAAACGCTCGCCCTTGCGAATCGCTTCCGGGTTGCCGAACAGGAACAGAATGCGTGCGCGCGGCTTGAGGTCGCCGCGGGCGATGTCATGCAGCAACCGGTCGAGCAATTCGATCGGTGCCGTTTCGTTGCCGTGGATGCCTGCCGACAGCAGCAGGTCCAGGCCATTGTCGCGCGCTTCGGGTGGCCGGACTTCCAGCGCACCCTCGCTCAGCCAGCGCATGCGCACGCCTTCGACAGTCAGTTGAGTCTTCTCCGCCGGTTCGCGGCCGGCGAGGGTCAGTTCAAGCAGTTTGCCGAGGGCGAGCATAGAGCGGTTTCCTTAGTGGTCGTGGTTGCAATCCGGGCCGTGTACGTGGCCGTCATCGTCGCCGAGGTCAGCCGGTTCCATCTCCAGTTGCAGACTTACCAGATTAGTCGCCAATGGACGCAACAGCAGGTTGGCGTATTCTTCGTCGCCTTCTTCGACGTCCACGCCGATCAGCAACTGGCCACGACCATCCTGCTGAATCCAGACTTCCTTGCCTTGCCACATGACCGCGAAGCGGGTGCAGGAAGTTTCCAGTTGCTTGCCGTCGGTGTCTTCAAGGATCAGCCGCAGGGAATCGCTCATGTCTTTCTTACGCTCTGTTGGGGAGACAAGCCGCGCGCCACGTTCAGGCAGCGCGCCGGCCATCAATTGATCTGGAATGGATAAACCGCGCCCAGTTTAAGGATTTGCGTCAGTTCATCCAGTGCCGTCCGGCATTCAATCAGCAATTGCGGATCCGCCAGATCGCTTTCGGTCAGACGGTCGCGGTAGTGCTTTTCGACCCAGGCAGTCAGCGAACCGTACAACGGGGCCGTCATGATGACCCCCGGGTTGACGGCCGCCAGCTCGGTCTCGTTGAGCGCGACACGCAGGCGCAGACACGCCGGACCACCGCCGTTCTGCATGCTCTGTTTGAGGTCGAAGACCTTCACTTCGCGGATCACGCCACCGGAGCCGGTGAGGCCTTGCAGGTAATTCCACACGCGCTCGTTGCCACGGCACTCTTCCGGCACGATCAACAGCATCGAACCGTCAGGACGCGACAGCAACTGGCTGTTGAACAGGTAGGATCGCACCGCGTCATCCACGCTGACCGCCGAACGCGGCACGCAGACCGACTGGAACTTGCCGCCGACCCTGGCCAGTTTGGCTTGCAGTTCGGCCAGCATCTGTTCGGTGTCGAGGAACGCGTCCTCGTGATAGAACAACACCTCGCCGTTGCCCACCGCGATCACGTCGTTGTGGAACACGCCCTGATCGATCACTGCCGGGTTCTGCTGCGCGTAGACCACGCCATCGTCACGCAGGCCGTGCAGGCGGGCAACCGCTTGCGACGCTTCGAGGGTCTGGCGCGCCGGATACTTCTGCGGCGCCGGATAGCGGGTGTCGAAAGCGCTGCGACCGAACACGAAGAATTCGACGCCAGCCTCGCCGTATTCGCGGCAGAAACGTGTGTGGTTGGCCGCACCTTCATCGCCGAACTGCGCCACCGCCGGCAATGCCGCGTGGTGAGCGAAGTGCTGCTGATCGGCGAACATCGCGCCCAGCACGCGACTGGTGGTCGGGTGCTCGATGCTGCGGTGGTATTTGCAGTTCAGGTTGGCGGCGGTGAAATGCACGCGACCGTCAGCGGTGTCGGCACTCGGGCTGACCGTGGCGGCGTTGGCCACCCACATGCTCGACGCCGAGCAACTGGCAACCAGCAGCGGCATCGCGTCTTTCGCGGCGCGCTCGATCACCTGGGCGTCGCTGCCACTGAAACCCAGACGGCGCAGAGCCGCCACGTCCGGGCGCTCCTGCGGAGCGAGAACGCCCTGCTGAAAGCCCATTTCCATCAGCGCTTTCATTTTCGCCAGACCTTGCAGCGCCGCTTCCTTCGGATTCGAAGACTGCTGGCTGTTGCTCTGGGACGCAACGTTGCCGTAGGACAGACCACCGTAGTTATGGGTCGGCCCCACCAGACCGTCAAAATTGACTTCAAAGGATTTCATCAGCGAGGCTCCACGAGAATCTGTTGTTATAGGCTTCAGTAACTATTCTTTGAGACCGCAGCGCGGCCTTCGCGAGCAGGCTCGTTCCCACCCTGGAATGCGTTTTCCCGTGGGAACGGGCCGGCTCGCGAATGGGCATCACGCCATCTTCACGCCAGGCGTCAGGGCCGCCGGCAACACCAGGCTCGGGGTTTCCAGCGAGGCCACCGGGTACGCACAGTAATCCGCCGCGTAGTAGGCGCTGGCGCGGTGGTTGCCCGAAGCGCCGACACCACCGAACGGCGCGCTGCTCGCGGCGCCCGTCAGTTGCTTGTTCCAGTTGACGATCCCGGCGCGGCTTTCCAGCCAGAACTGCTGGTAGCGCTCTTCGGAATCCGACAACAGACCTGCGGCCAGACCGAATGCCGTGTCGTTGGCCTCGGCAATCGCCGCCGCGAAATCGGTGTAGCGGATCACTTGCAGCAACGGGCCGAACAGTTCTTCGTCGGAACGCTCGGCAACCGCCGTCACATCAATGATGCCCGGGGTCAGCAACGCCGACTGCGCCTGCGGCTGGGTCATGGCCAGCAGCGACACGGCGCCGTTGGCCAACAGATGCGCCTGGGCATCCATCAATGCTTTCGCCGCGCCGAGGGAAACCACCGATCCCATGAACGGCGCCGGTTGCTGGTCGAACGCGCCGACCTCGATGGTCGAGCTGACGTCCACCAGACGCTTGATCAGGCTGTCACCCCACGCGCCTTGCGGCACCAGCAGACGACGGGCGCAGGTGCAGCGCTGGCCGGCGGAAATGAATGCCGATTGAATGATGGTGTAAACCGCGGCGTCGAGGTCTGCAACCTGATCGACCACCAAGGGGTTGTTGCCGCCCATTTCCAGCGCGAGGATCTTGTCCGGACGGCCGGCGAACTGCTGGTGCAGATGGTTGCCGGTACGGCTGGAACCGGTGAAGAACAGACCGTCGATACCCGGATTCGCCGCCAGGGCGATACCGGTTTCGCGAGCGCCCTGCAGCAGGTTCAACACGCCGGCCGGCAGACCGGCTTCGATCCAGCACTTGACCGTGAGCTCGGCAACTTTCGGGGTCAGCTCGCTCGGCTTGAACAGCACGCTGTTACCGGCCAGCAGCGCCGGCACGATGTGGCCGTTCGGCAAATGGCCGGGGAAGTTGTAGGGGCCGAACACGGCAACCACACCGTGGGGCTTGTGGCGCAACACGGCGGTGGCGTCGCCCAGCGGGCCGCTCTTTTCGCCGGTACGTTCGCGGTAGCTCTGCACCGAGATCGCGATCTTGTTGACCATGCTGGTGACTTCGGTCGCGGCTTCCCACAGCGGTTTGCCGGTTTCCTCACCGATGGTGCGAGCCAGTTCGTCGGCATGTTTTTTCAACGTGGCGGCGAAAGCTTCGAGCACACCGATGCGCTCTTCGAGCGTGCGCCGGGCCCAGCCCGGGAACGCCTGGCGTGCAGCCTGCACGGCGGACTCCACCTGAGCGGCGGTGGCGCCCTCCCCCGACCACAGCACTTGCTGGGTCACCGGATTCAGCGATTGAAAGGCCTCGCCCTGACCGGCCAGCCACTCACCTGCGATGTATAGCGAATTCATTATTTCGACTCCCGGGCAGCAGACAACGCCACGGCGCGAACCTGATCGCCAGCGTTGAGTTGAAGACGTTTGGCGGTCAGCGGATCGACCACCAGCGTACCGGCGGCCAGACGGGCCGGCGCAGCCGTGATGCGGCAATCTTCGCGTTTGCGGTTATGGATGATGAACGGCGTGGCGTCGTCGCCCGGCGTGCCGATGGCCAGCACCAGCGCCTCACTGTCGCGCACCGCGCGGATCTTGCCGGTTTCGCACTCGATGGCGGGACCTGCGTCGAAGATGTCGACGTAGCCCTGATAGCTGAACCCTTCGCTCTTGAGCATCGCCAGTGCCGGCTCGGTGTCCGGATGCACCTGACCGATGACGTTGCGCGCGTCCGGCGACAGGAAGCAGGTGTACAACGGGAATTTCGGCATCAGTTCGGCGATGAACGCCTTGTTGCCGACGCCGGTCAGGTAATCGGCCTGGCTGAATTCCATCTTGAAGAAATGCCGGCCCAGGCTTTCCCAGAACGGCGAGCGACCGGCTTCATCGGACACACCGCGCATCTCGGCGATGATCTTGTTGCCGAACAGTTCCGGGAACTCGGCAATGAACAGCATCCGCGCCTTGGACAGCATGCGACCGTTGAGGCCGGTGCGGTAGTCGGCGTGCAGGAACAGCGAGCACAGTTCGGAATTGCCGGTCAGGTCGTTGGCCAGGAACAGGGTCGGGATCTCGCGATAGATGTTCAGCTCCTGCGAGGCACTGACCGTCAGGCCCACACGGAAGTTGTACCAGGGCTCACGCAGACCGACGGCGCCGGCGATGGCGGAAATCCCCACCACCCGACCATTGTCGTCTTCGAGCACGAACAGGTAATCCGCGTCGCCACGACCGGCTTCGCCGCGAAAGGTCTTCTCGGCCCAGCCGACCCGATGGGTCAGGCGCTCTTCGTTGGCCGGCAAGGTGGTCAGGCCGGTGCCGGTGCTGCGGGCCAGGTCGATCAGAGCGGACAAATCGCTGCTGCGTACGGGACGAACAATCATGCTATCTCCTCAAACGGGCCGCCGCGGCCACCCGTGAAACTCGCTAAGGCGTTAAACCGCCACCAGGCGCACGCTGGCACCCTCACCGACGCCCAGGGCTTCGGCCGCTTCCAGATCCAGGGTCACCGGTTTGCCCGGTGCGTAATCCAGCTCCAGCAATACCGCGCGGTAATCCTGCAACTGGGCATTGGCCACCAGATACTGGCGACCGGCACCCTTGACCGGCTCGCCGATCTTCACCGGCACCACACGGCTCTGGGCGATCGAACGGATCCCCGAAACGCGCGCATGCAGGGTCGGGCCGCCGTCGAAAATGTCGATGTAGTGATCGGTCTCGAAGCCTTCGCGCATCAGGATGTCGAAGGTGATCTGCGCACGCGGGTGCACCTGCCCCATCGCTTCCTGAGCGGAGTCCGGCAGCAGCGGCACGTAGATCGGGTAATGCGGCATCAGCTCGGCGAGGAAGGTACGGCTTTTCAGACCGCACAGACGCTCGGCTTCGGCGTAGTTCAGATCGAAGAAGTTGCGACCGATGGCGTCCCAGAATGGCGAGTCACCGTTTTCATCGCTGTAGCCAACGATCTCGGTCACCACCGAATCGGCGAAACGTTCCGGATGACTGGCGACGAACAACAGACGACCACGGGAGTTGAGCTCCGCCCAGGGCGAACCGACCAGATCCCGCTGCACGTAGAAACTGGTCAGGAGGCTGTTGCCGGTCAGGTCGTGACATTGCGAGAGCACGTGAATCTTGTTGTGGATCTTCAGCTCGCGGGAAGCATGCACGAAGGTCTCGTTGCGAAAGCTGTAGAACGGCTCGGAGTAACCGGCCGAAGCGACGATCGCCGAGCAGCCCACCAGTTTGCCGGTGGCGGTGTCTTCAAGAACGAAGAAGTAACTCTCCTCGCCGTTGAAGCTCACTTCGGCGGCAAACGAGGCTTCGCTCGCCGCGATCTTGTCGCTCAGGCGCTCAACGTCATCCGGCAAGGAAGTGACACCGATCGGACTGTCCGCAGCCAGACGCTGTACCTCGCCCAGATCAGCCATTTGCGCAGGGCGCATCACCAGCATGGTGTCACTCCTTTCTCTCATGAACTCACAGAAAAAACGCCGGACACCGTGGGAGCGAGCCTGCTTGCGAAAGCTGTCTATCCGTCAGCAAAAATGTTGACTGACACGCCCTCTTCGCGAGCAGGCTCGCTCCCACAATGGAACTCGCCCGGCATCAAAATTGGGTTCGGCGCCTGAAAGTACCGGGCGCCGAAGGGTCTATCAGGCTTGGGTCAGTTTGGCCACGGCGCGCTCGAAGCGGTCCAGGCCTGCGTCGATATCCGCGTCTTCAATCACCAGGCTCGGGGCGAAGCGAATGACGTCCGGACCGGCCTGCAGGATCATCAGGCCTTCTTTTTCGGCGGCGTTGAAGATGTCCTTGGCCTTGCCTTTCCAGGCATCGCTCAGCACGCAACCGATCAGCAGGCCCAGACCGCGCACCTGGGTGAACAGGCCGGACTTCTCGCCGATCTGTTGCAGGCGGGTCTTGAATTTGTCGTGCCTGGCGTTGACGCCGTTCAGCACTTCAGGGGTGTTGATCACGTCGATCACCGCTTCAGCCACGGCGCATGCCAGCGGGTTGCCGCCGTAGGTAGTGCCGTGAGTACCGACGACCAGATGCTTGGCCAGCGCTTCGGTGGTCAGCATTGCAGCAATCGGGAAACCGCCGCCCAGGCTCTTGGCGCTGGTCAGGATGTCCGGGGTCACGCCGAAATGCTGGTAGGCGAACAGATTGCCGGTACGGCCCATGCCAGTCTGCACTTCGTCGAACACCAGCAGCGCGTTGTGTGCATCGCACAGTTCACGGGCGCCTTGCAGGTAAGCCTGTTCGGCCGGCAGCACGCCGCCCTCGCCCTGGATCGGTTCCAGAACGATCGCGCAGGTCTTGTCTGAAACAGCGGCTTTCAGGGCCGCCAGGTCGTTGTACGGCACATGGGTGATGCCGGTGATTTTCGGGCCGAAACCGTCGGAGTACTTCGACTGTCCACCGACGTTCACGGTGAACAAGGTGCGACCGTGGAAGCTGTTGAGCGCGGCGATGATTTCGTATTTTTCGCTGCCGAAACGGTCGAATGCGACACGACGGGCCAGCTTGAAGGCGGCCTCGTTGGCTTCGGCGCCGGAGTTGCAGAAGAACACGCGCTCGGCAAAGGTAGCGTCGATCAGCTTGTGCGCCAGACGCAGCGCCGGCTCGTTGGTGAACACGTTGGACACGTGCCACAGCTTGTTCGCCTGTTCGGTCAGCGCACCGACCAGCGCCGGATGCGCGTGGCCCAATACGTTGACGGCGATGCCGCCAGCGAAGTCGATCAGCTCGCGGCCGGCCTGATCCCAGACGCGGGAACCGGCGCCACGCACCGGAATGAAAGCGGCAGGCGCGTAGTTGGGAACCATAACCTGGTCGAAATCGGCGCGTTGTACCGCAGCGTGCTCAACGGACATCGGAGTCTCCTGATGAGGGCCACCCGCCTGAAACTGGCGAGCGATGGGGGGATTGTAAGGACAGTTTTCTGCCCGGCCTTGTCGCCAAGCGACAACTTCTTATAGCGCAAACCCCGGATTTTCCCGGGTTTACGGCAATGCGACAAATAGCGTCGCAAAGGCGCAGTTTAAACCGTCGTCGACAATTGCAGCAGGCCTGTGAGCATATCAATTGGCAGGCACTGGTCTGTCATATCCATGTACCGCATCCGCCGCAACACTCTCTGGTCTGCTGAGGGCTTCCCGACGTACATGGACAGACCCGATGCAGGCATCCACCAGACAAATTGCAGCCCACACACCGCTCAATCCCCCCGAACACTACGAACCTCTCAGAAATGCCTTCCCCGAGTGGCTCGGCAAGGCTTCGGCCGCCCGACGCCAGGCCTTGAAACACAACCGCCGCGAGCTTCCGCACACGCTCAAGAAAGCATCGAAAGCGCAGCATGCCGAATTGAAAGCCGTCATCGCCCGGCGCATGGGCGTTCAAAACACCATCGACCGGATGCTTGAGCGACTGCAGGACGTCTCCGCCTATGCCGAACCGATCCTGACCCAGGCGTTGAAAAACAGATTCGGCCTGGATGTCGATGTCAGGCATATCTTCCTGCGCCTCTACGTCCCGGTGACAACACCCGGCTTCCCGATCACTACCGGCAGCCGGACCTGGACCGTGTCACTGCTCGATGCGGCGTTGCACAACTTCGAAGACAGCGAAACCAAAGCCGGCGCCTACTCCAGTGAGTCGACCTTCATTACCAGACCCTCGGCATCAGGCCAGTTCACCCCCCTGCCGCAGATAAAGGCACGCATCAGCGTCACGGCGTTCACCCGACTGTGCCGGGATCTGGACATTGGCGCCCGCTACAAGACCTATCTTGAAGAGAACCTGGCCATCGACGACCCCGTCGCCGGCGCGACGCTGCGTCAGCGCATCAATGCCAGCGAAAAAGCCGCCATCCAGGCCGCCCTGTGCATGGCCAAAATAAACGGCGATGTCAGTGAGCTGTACGTCCGCCTGATCGGGGGCTTGCTCGAGGACTTGCAAGGCATGCGAGTCAATGGCCAGACATTGCTGTGCCATGAATTGAGCATGATGTCGGCGAAGCTGACCGGCATCGTTCTGTTCGCACCGGATCTGCAGCAGACGCGCACCCCGGTCAGGGTGGTGGCCTACGTGCCGGACGACCCCGATCATCCGGTCAAGGAATACGCCTCGACGGCAGACATGATGCGCGAGCTGACACGTCAACTGCGTGACCCCGAATATCAGAAATTCTTCAGCCGTTTCGTAGCCCATGACCAGCGCGGATTCTTCTTCGCCGACCTCGGGCGACGTCTGAGCCAGGTCAAATGGCATCCCCTGGAACCGGGCAGCTCGTTGCCGGCCTGGCGGGACACGCCTGTCGACAACCCCAATCTGCAATTTTCCGCTACGCCCATCGAGGGCCCGCTGCTGGATCAGCTTTCTCAGCGAAAACTCAACAAGATCCTCAATGACGCAGCAACGATCGCAGTCTCGACCGCCACGGTCGACCGCAATGCCCGTTGGGCCATGTGGGATTCCTTTACCCGGATTGCCTCTTCGATTCTGGAGTTCGCGTCGTTCGTGCTGATGCCCTTCGTTCCCTTTCTGGGCGAAATGATGATGGCGTACATGGCCTATCAGTTTCTTGACGAAGTGTTCGAAGGCGTCATCGACTGGGGTGAAGGACTGCGTACCGAAGTGGCTGAGCATTTGTTCGGCGCACTGGAGTCATTGATTCAGCTGGGGGCTTTCGGCCTCGGTGGCGCGATCGCCGTTCAGGAGCTGCCGAAAGTGTTGCCAGCCGAATTCATCGCACTGATCGACCGCTTCCAGCCCGTGAAATTACGCAATGGCAAGACACTCTACTGGAAACCGGATCTGCAACCGTATGCGAGCCGGATCAAACCGCCCGGAGGATCCATGCCCGACCCACAGGGGCTGCATCTGCACCGGGGCAAAAGATTGCTGCCCCTCGATCAGGCCCATTACGAAGTCAGCGATCACGAGCATCCCGGCAAACTGTACATCGAGCATCCGGCCCGCCCGGACGCCTACCGCCCCATCGTGCGCCATAACGGCGAGGGCGTCTTCCACACCGAGCTTGAACGACCGCTGGAGTGGGATAAAGCGACTGCCTTGCAACGCATCGGCCATAGCGTCGAAATATTTTCCCCGGACCGACGGGAGCGGATCCTCAAGGTCAGCGGCTATCCGGAAGACGCGCTGCGCAAAATGCATGTCAATCAGGAGCGATTGCCGCCACTGCTGGCCGACTCCATCCAGCGTTTCAGGATCGATCAGCAATTGCAGGATTTCGTAGACCGGATCGCCAGCGACAGACCCGAGGAGTATCTGAAGGCAGATCCGCTGATCCAGCTCCAGCTCCTCAAGGAGCAACATCTGTGGCCGGCCACCAGACGACTGCGTTTTATCGACGAACAAGGTGAGATCGCGTGGCAATCCTCGATCGACGAACAACGGCCGCTGACCGAGATCCGTCAGAACAGTCTTGCAAGGGGAGACTTGCTCAGGACGCTGCTCCAGACCCTCAACGAAACGGAAATCAACACTTTGTTGGGAGAAGCGCCTGGCGAGATGTTCGCGCTTGACGCGCGCACCCGCAGACTCAGGGGCATGCTTGCCCAGCTCGCTCGACAGCATCGACCTTCACTTTTCGAATCACGCTATCAGGCGCTGCAACAGAGCGTTGATCCACTGGCCAGACAGGTGACTCTGCATGCACCACGGCTACCCGTCAGGATCACCGAAGAATTGCTGAGTACGGCGACAGGTTCGGAGCTGGTGGAAATCAGCCAGGGGGACTGGCCTGACCGGCAACAGGCCCTGACAGAACACGCCATGCACGAGCTGCGCATCAACCGTGCCTACGAGGGGCTTGAGCTGGACTCGGTGCGCAATCCCGACTCCGATACCCTGGCGCTGCACAGCCTCGAGCGGTTACCGGGTTGGTCAACAGACCTGCATCTTGAAATCCGCGCCCTGACCCGGGAAGGACGGTTACTTGACAGCACCGGCCCCATCGAAGCCTCCATCCAGAAAGTACTGGTCCTCACATCCGATGGCCTCTGGCAGCCCTATGACGAACAGGGACTGGAACTGCTTGGCCCCACCGACTTCTACACTGCCGTTCTGCAGGCCCTGCCGGATGCGGAACGGCATGCATTGAACCTGCAGATCGGCGAAGGTGAAAAGCTCAGACAAGCCCTTCGTGACGATCCACTGCCCCGCACCGAACTGCGACTGGCAATCCTGCCCGATCCTGTCCCGGCCCCTGCCGTGGATGCCTTGCGATTGCTGGGTACCGATGGTTACCCCCGCAATCCACCAACCTCCCCGCAAACACCCCGCACACTGGACAACCGGATCAGACAGATCTACCCGGGAATGTCCGAGGCCGATCGTCTCGCCATGACCCGACGCCTCGAAAATCACCCGGCCGGCGCACTTGCCGAGCTGTCCCGACTGCAACTTGAATACGCGCAACTCGATAGCGACCTCAATCAATGGACGTTCGACCTCCCGAAGATCAACCCGGCAGACGGAACCCGGTTATCGGACGACCAGCGGATGGCAGCCATCCGCGACCGCCAGATGTTCGCCCACGCCCTTCGAAAGTGCTGGCGCAGAGAAATGCGTGGCCTCAATGGTTTCGAACTGCGTTTTTCCCAGCCGATCGTGGGTGATCTGCCCGCCCTGACGGCTGACTTCAGCCATGTCGTCGATCTGGAGCTGGTCGGCAGCGGTGGACCGGGTGCCGTGAACGCTTTTCTTGGACACTTCCAGGGATTGGTGCGCATGGATCTGCAGGATTTCGACCTGCACAATCTGCCGCCTCGCCTGGCGACCCTCCCGCAGCTGAAACAGCTGACATTGCAACGTTGCGGTGTCGTCCTGACGCCGGAAAACCAGTCGCTGCTGTCATCCCTCAAAGAGCTGAACGCACTGAGCCTGAACAACAACCCGCTGGGCACGACGTTCGATCTCAGCACCTTGCCGAATCTGACTCACCTCGACCTTACCGGCACGGGAACTTCTGAGGTCCCGCCAGGCCTGCTGAGTCATCCGCGTATTGTCAGCGCGTGGCTCGCCGATAACCGGATCACCACGATCCCTGATCCCTTTTTTGAACAGCCTGCCGCATCCACCGCCGGGTACGACTTTTTCGGCAATCCGCTTTCCAGTGCGACCCGGGAAAAAGTGAAGATCTATTTCAACCGGACCGGCAGCGACCTCGGTGTTCGCGCCGAGCAAGGGGATATCAACCGTACCAGGGCACTGTTCACTGACTTGAACGAGCGTCAGTCGAGCGAGCTGATCTACAGCCTGCCCGGCTCGCTGGTACAAGGCCGAATCCAACTGGAGCGTTGGGAAAGTGAAATCACCCGACTGACCAGCGACCTGGCCACATGGTCACGAAGCACACCGAATCGCAATCCGGTCACCGGTGAAATGCTGTCACCCGACGAACACGCCAACCAGTATTACCAACGCGAAATCTTTGCCGGCAGAATTGAACGGCTATGGCGTCACCGCTCGACCGCACATCCGCAAACGAGGGCGGACGTGTTCTCGGCACAGGCCTCATTCATGGGGGACATGCCTGCAATAAGGGCGGATTTCAGCCATATCACCGCACTGTCCCTGAACGGAAACAAGCAGATCAGTGCCACCTCGGCCTTCTTAAAAAGCTTCCCCCGATTGAAACGCCTGATACTGCACGACTTTGCACTTGACCAGTTGCCACAGACTCTCACCGGACTGCCGACGCTTGAGACGCTGCTCTTGAAAAATTGCGGTGTGACATTCACAGGCGAGCTACAGATTGCATTGACGTCGATGCCAAGGCTTGAATCCCTTGAATTGCCCGGCAATCCTCTGGGCGATGCGCCCGACGTCGGCAGCCTGACCGAATTGACCTATCTGGACCTCTCTCACACAGGCATCACTCATGTACCGGACGGCTTGGCAAGACATCCGAAATTGCGTACAGCCATCGTCAGTGACAATCGCATCAGCGAGCTGCCCGAAGCCTTGTTTGAAATGCCTGCCCATGCCAGTGAAGGATTCGATTTCTCGGGCAATCCCCTGAGCAGCGAAGCACTTGAAAGGATCAAACGCCATTCCCGGGAAAACGGCGTGGATTTCTCGGTGCTGGCCGAGCCGGCAGACATCGAGGCCACCCGGACGCTGTTTCCCGACCTGGATCATGAAGAGGCCAGCGACGTGTTCTATGGATTAGCCGGCGACCTGGAACATGGACGACGCCAACTCAGGCACTGGAAAGCGGAGTTCGAGCAACTCACCGCCGACCTGGCGCAATGGAAAATAGCGATTCCCCAGTCTCACCCGATCACTCACCGCCCCTTCACTCCCCAGCAATTCCTCGCAGAGCACTCGGCAAGAACCGCTTTTGCCGAGCGACTGCAGACACTGTGGCGCACCCGATCATCGAAAAACCCCAGACAACGGGCAGATACACTGGTTGCCAGCCTGACGTTCAGCGGTGAGCTGCCGGGCCTGACGGCGGACTTCAGCCATATCCGTGTACTTTCACTCACCGGCAATCCGGCAATCGGTGCCTTTGACAGCTTTCTTCAGCCTTTTTCCAGGTTGCACCACCTGGAACTGCACGACTTCAACCTTGGGCAAAATCCGCTCACGGCCCTTCACATTCCGTCTCTGGAACGACTGGTTCTGGAAAACTGCGGATTGACGCTGACCCCACAAAGCCAGACGACCCTGTCCTCCCTTGGTGGCCTTCAGTACCTCAATCTGAACCGGAATCCACTGGGGCAACCACTCACCCTCAAAACCCTGCCGGCACTGCTTCAGTTGCATATGTCCGACAGCGGCATTTCGAGCCTGCCCGACGGTTTGTTCGATCATCCACGGCTGCTCGCTGCTTTTTTCGAGCACAACCAGATCCGCGATCTGCCCGACATCTTCTTCAATGTCGACACCCGGCCACCTCGGCAAATCAGCCTTGCCGACAATCCACTGTCATCCGCGATGCGCGAACGCATCAAGCGTTGCTACCAGCAGTTCAGGTTGAGTTTCGGCGTTTCGATGCCACGGGAAGACATCGAGCGAATCCGCGAGCTGTTCCCGTCCCTGGACAATGAAGACGCCAATCGAGTGTTGTACCTGCTGGAGGGAACGCTGGATGACGGCCGGTTGCAAATGGAGCAATGGGAAGCTGAACTGCTGCAACTTGAAGAGGATCTGGACCAATGGGTAACCGACATCCCGGAACGCTATCCGGCAAGCAAACTTGTACTGACCGAAAGCGACCGCGCCGCAGAGTTCGCGAGCCGTACGACGTTTCGCCTGGAGATCGAGGCGTTCTGGCGCCTGAGGTCTGCGACAAACCCGGAATCGAGAGCAGCAGCCCTCAACCTGGCCCCGGAATTCATCGGTGAATTGCCAGCCTTGAGCGCCGACTTTGCTCACGTCAGGACGCTGTCGATCATCGGTCACCCACAGTTAAGGGCCGGTACCGGGTTCCTGCGCGGCTTCACCGGCCTCGACTCGCTTGAACTGCGCGATCTGGCATTGGCAGAGTTTGCGCCGGCACTGACCGGGATACCGGACCTGCAACAATTGGTTCTGAGCAACTGTGGGGTCGTGCTGAATGACGAGGGCAGCGTCGCACTGCATTCGCTGAAGCAACTGCTCAGGCTCGATCTCTACAACAATCCGCTGGGCCGGCTGCCCGACATCCGCCGGCTGCCGTCTCTGGAGTTTCTCGACCTATCCAACACCGGAATTTCCGCACTGCCTCAAGGTTTGCTGGACGCTCCAGGACTGGAAACGGCCATCCTCAGCGGCAATCGCCTCACCGAACTGCCGGCAGAGATCTTCGACCTGCCCGCCTCCATCACCAACGGCTTTGACTTCGGCAACAATCCACTGAACGCGCTCACCCGAGAACGCATCAAGACCTACTTTCGCGGGACCGGGGAAAATCTCGGCGTGCTGGCCGAGCCGACAGATATCGCGCGCGTCCAGACGCTTTATCCGGCGCTGAATGATGAACAGGCCAGCACTTTTTTTTATCACCTCGAAGGCTCGCTGGCCGATGGTCGACTCGAACTGGCCCGCCGGGAAGCCGAACTCAACCGACTGCTGGGTGACATGGCGGCCTGGGAAAGCGAGATTCCCGAACATCGCTCGAACGGCCAGCCACTCACTCGGGAAGAGCGCCTGGCGCATGAGCAAAACAGGACGCAGTTCAAGGAAGCGCTGCTGTCTTGCTGGCGTAAAACTCCCGTCGAAGGTTCAGCTGTGGGTGATCACGATTTCACATTCAGGCTACCGATCCTGGGCGAACTGCCGACGCTGAGTGCCGATTTCGGTCATGTTTCGGACCTGTACCTGGAAAACACTCATGATGAATCGCCACGGGTCGGACGATTTCTCGAAGCATTCCCTAATCTCGTCAGCATCGATATTCGAGGCTACGGCCTGACCAATATCCCCGAAGCCATTTTCCGGATGAAACGGCTCAACACCCTGAGCCTGCCTGCGTGCAACCTCACGCTCTCACCCCGTGACGTGGCCGGACTGGCGAATCTGGACGGCCTTGATCTGCTGCACCTGCATGACAATCCGCTCGGACTGACACCTGACCTGCGCAATCTACATGAGCTTACCGATCTGGATCTGAGCACCACCGGCATTCGCGAAATCCCGAAGGGCGTGCTCGAAAACTTCAACTGGATGGAGCTGGATCTGTCAGGTAATGAAATCAGTGAAATGCCGGACGAACTGATGGAGGTGCCGGCATATGTCGGTGATCGCTACGACTTGCGCGGCAACCCCTTTTCCGCCCGGGCCATGCAGCGGATTCGGGCTTATTACCAGGAGACGGGCATGACGTTGAACGTCGACGGCGTGCTGGAACATCCGCCGGTGCAGACCCGCCCCAGTGTCGAGATGGAGGATTGAAAACTGCCTGAAACAACAACGCGATGACGTACCGCGCTGTGATTCAAGGATCAACCACGCTCGGGCGGTACCGACGACAGTTCGAACGGGCTGCTGCTGCGCCGCTGGTTGCGGTCTTCCCGCGGCGTGGCACCGAAGAAGTTGCGATAGGCGCTGGAGAAATGCGGCCCCGAGGAGAAACCGCAGGACAGGCCGATCTGGATGATCGACTTGCTGGTCTGCATCAACATTTGCCGGGCCTTGTTCAGGCGCAGTTCCAGGTAGTACTGGCTCGGCACACGGTTGAGGTATTGCTTGAAGATCCGCTCCAGCTGACGTCGGGACACGCACACATGCTGGGCGATTTCGTCTGTGGTCAGCGGCTCTTCGATGTTGGCTTCCATCAGCAGCACGGCTTGCGTCAGCTTCGGATGACTGGAGCCCAGGCGATTCTGCAGCGGAATGCGCTGCCGCTCGCCGCCTTCGCGGATGCGCTCGACCACCAGTTCTTCGGAAACGGCACCGGCCAGTTCCGCTCCGTGATCACGGGCCAGAACGGCCAGCAACAGATCGAGCACCGACATGCCGCCGCACGCGGTCAGGCGATCGCGATCCCAGTCGAACAAATGGCTGGTGGCGATGACTTTCGGGAAGCGCTCGGCGAAATCATCCTGCCAGCGCCAGTGCACGGCAGCGCGGTAACCGTCGAGCAGACCGAGTTGCGCCAATGGGTACACACCGGCTGACAGACCGCCGATCACGCAACCGGTGCGTACCAGTTGCTTGAGTGCGCTGCTGAGGGCCGGCGCCAGGGCAGTCGGCGGCTCATCGGCAAGCAGGAACAGTTTCTGGAAGTTCTCCAGCTTGCCGGCCCAGGGCTCACCCGGCAGTTGCCACTCGCCTTCGAGCGGCGGCTCGGCCTGCAGGAACGAGAGTTCGTAAACCACCTCCGGATGCACACGCTGGGCAACACGCAAGGCCTCCTCTGCCAGCGCCAAAGTCAGAGCTTTAGTGCTGGGCCAAATCAGGAAACCAATTCGATGGGCAGTCATGGTGGGCGATCCGAAACGAAAAACGGTGATGAAGGCAAGGGCCAATGCTAGCCCGAAAATGAACACAAATCCTGAAACCGGTGCGGATCCCTTGTGGGAGCGAGCCTGCTCGCGAAAGCGGTGTGTCAGCCGGCATCATTGCTTCTGAACCACCGTAATCGCGAGCAGGCTCGCTCCCACAGAGGAAATGGATCCGCCCCTCAGGTCATGCAGCATGACCTGATTGGGTGCATAACGGGAACGATTACTTGAGGCTGCCCGAGAGGAACTGCTGCAAGCGTTCCGATTGCGGATTGACCAGCACCTCACGCGGGTTGCCGCTTTCTTCAACGACGCCTTTGTGCAGGAACACCAACTGGTTCGACACTTCACGGGCGAAGCCCATTTCGTGGGTCACCACCACCATGGTGCGGCCTTCCTGAGCCAGTGCCTGCATGACTTTCAGCACGTCGCCGACCAGTTCCGGGTCGAGGGCCGAAGTCGGTTCGTCGAACAGCATCACTTCCGGTTCCATCGCCAGCGCACGGGCAATCGCCACACGCTGCTGCTCGCCACCGGACATGTGGCCCGGGAACGCGTCCTTACGATGGGCCACGCCGACCTTGTTCAGGTAGTGCTCGGCTTTCTCGCGGGCTTCGGCCTTCGACACGCCCAGTACGTGAACCGGTGCTTCCATGATGTTTTCCAGTGCGGTCATGTGCGACCACAGGTTGAAGTGCTGGAACACCATCGACAGGCGCGAACGCATGCGTTGCAGCTGCTTCGGATCAGCGGCTTTCAGCGCGCCGTCCTTGTTGGCAACCAGTTTCAGCTCTTCGTTGTTGAGCAGGATCTTGCCCGCGTGCGGCTGCTCGAGCAGGTTGATGCAGCGCAGGAAAGTACTTTTGCCGGAGCCACTGGAGCCGATGATGCTGATCACATCGCCGGCGGCCGCTTTCAGGGAAACGCCCTTGAGCACTTCGTGACTGCCATAGCGTTTATGCAGGTCTTGGACTTCAAGTTTGTACATGCGGTCGGTTCTCACAAAAACAGTCAGTCGTTGAGCAAAGGGCCGTCGCGCAGCGCATCGCGCCCCGCCACTTTGGCCAGCCAGAAACCGGGTTGGGCGTAACGCAGCCGCTCAATGGCAAACAGCACCCCGGACGTACCAGCACACACCGTGCTGACCCGATCCGACAGCGGATCGATCACTTCGAAAATCTTGTCACCGGCTTCAACCCACTCGCCGGGATTGCGCAGAAAACTCACCACGCCCGGATGCGGCGGCAGGAGCAATTCAGTGCCCTCGAACGGCATGCCTTCGCACGGTTCGCGCCCGGCGCTCGGCCACTCGCCACGGATCAGGCCCTGCTCGGCAAGGAACGCCAGAATCCCTTCGGCCCAGGCTTCAGCCTGCGCGGGCGTGGTATCAGCCTGACCGCCGAGTTCAACGGTGGTCGCCAGGCACGCCAGCGGAATCTGCGCATCCGGGAACAGACGCGACAGACGCAGCCATGGCAGCGAACAGGCTTCGTCGAACGAACTGCCGCCGGAATCTTCCGCCAGCAGGCCGACCTTCACATCCAGGTGCGCGGCGAGCGAACGCCACTGCGGCCAGTGCTGCGGCAACGCATACATGTGCAGCGCGGCTTCGCAGTCGCAATGCAGATCCAGCACCACATCAGCGGTGGCGGCATGTTGCAGCAGGATGCGCTGCATGCCTTGCAACTGGCTGCTCGCCTCGGGCAATGCGGCCAGATGATCGGCCATCGCCTGACGGATCAGGCGAATGTTGGCGTGCGGATCATCACCGAGCAGCCCTTGAACCTTCGCCGCCACCGGCGCGCTGAGTTCGACGAAATCACGGTTGAAATTCTTGCCGCTGCCGGCCTCGAAACGGCCCTGATGGTTGCCTTGCAGCAACTGGCCGAGACCCAGCGGGTTGGCCACCGGCACCAGCTCGATGACGCCATTGAGCAGGCCTTTGGCTTCGAGTTCGCCGAGGCGTTTTTTCAGTTCCCAGGCGGTGCGCATGCCGGGCAGCTCGTCAGCGTGGAGGCTGGCCTGAATGTAGGCCTTGCGCTCACCGCTACCGTAGCGGAACACCGAAATCCGGCGCTCGCTGCCCAGATGGCTCCACGGCAGAACGTGGTCGATGCGTTCCATATCAGTGCTTCCTCGGGGCCAGGTAGCTCAGCCAGCGACGCTCGGCCAGCTTGAACAGGCGCACCAGAATGAAGGTCAGGCACAGGTAGAACACGCCGGCAGTGATGTACGCCTCGAACGGCAGATAGAACTGCGCGTTGACGGTACGGGCCGCACCGGTGATGTCGATCAGGGTCACGATGGACGCCAGACTGGTGGTCTGCAGCATCATGATCACTTCGTTGCTGTACTGCGGCAGCGCCCGGCGCAGGGCCGACGGCAGCAGGATGCGCTTGTACATCATGACACGCGACATGCCCATGGCCTTGGCCGCTTCGATCTCGCCGTTCGGCGTGGCCTTCAGGCTGCCGGCGATGATTTCGGCGGTGTAGGCGCTGGTGTTGATCGCGAACGCCAGGCACGCACAGAACGTGGCGCTGGACAGCCATGGCCAGAGGAAGCTTTCACGTACGGTTTCGAACTGCGCCAGACCGTAGTAGATCAGGAACAGCTGCACCAGCATCGGCGTGCCACGGATCACGTAGGTATATAGCCACGCCGCACCGTTGACCACGGCATTCTTGGACACGCGCATCAACCCCAGGGGGAGCGCCGCCAGCAGACCGAAGAACAGCGACAATGCAAGCAACTTGAGGGTGGTGACCAGACCGCCGAGGTACAGCGGCAGGGCCTCCCAAATGACGTTGTAGTCGAAGATCATAGATCAGCCGCCCTTACGCCTACCGAGTAGCGCTTCTCAAGGTGACGCAGCGCCAGCAACGAGACGCTGGTGATCACCAGGTACATCGCCGCCACTGCGAGGAAGAAGGTGAAAGGCTCGCGGGTGGCGTCGGCCGCCTGCTTGGCCTTGAACATCATGTCTTGCAGACCGACCACGGAAATCAGCGCGGTGGCTTTCGTCAATACCAGCCAGTTGTTGGTGAAGCCCGGAATCGCCAGACGGATCATCTGCGGCACCAGCACCCGGAAGAACACCTGGAAACTGCTCATGCCGTAGGCCATGCCCGCTTCGGCCTGCCCCTTGGGGATCGCCATGAATGCGCCACGGAAGGTTTCCGACAGGTACGCCCCGAAGATGAAACCGAGGGTGCCGATACCGGCGGCCAGCGGGTTCAGGTCGATGTACTCGTCATAGCCCAGCATCGGGGCGACACGGTTGAGCAGGTCCTGACCGCCGTAGAAGATCAGCAGGATCAGCACCAGATCGGGAATTCCGCGAATCACCGTGGAATACAGATCGCCCAGCCAGGCCAGCCAGCGCACTGGCGACAGGCGCAATGCGACGCCGATCAGCCCGAGAACGATGGCCAGAGCCATGGACGACAAGGCGAGCTGAAGCGTCAGCCAAGCGCCATCGAGGATGACAGCCCCGTAGCCTTTCAACATGATTCAGGTCCTCGAAAGTTGGGATGAAAAAATGGCGCAAACCGCAGAGATCCTGTTGCTTGCGCCATTTCGGACGGGTCGAGCGACGTCTTTACTTGCCGTAAATATCGAAGTCGAAGTATTTGTCCTGGATTTGCTTGTACTTGCCGTTTTCGCGAATGGCCGCGATGGCAGTATTGATCTTGTCTTTCAGGGCGTCGCCCTTGCGCACCGCGATGCCTACGCCGTCACCGAAGTATTTTTCATCGGTGAACTGCGGGCCGACGAACGCAAAGCCTTTGCCGGCGTCGGTTTTCAGGAAGCCGTCGTTCAGCAGCGTGGCGTCCGCCACGGTGCCGTCGAGGCGACCGGCGGCCACGTCGAGGTAGATTTCGTTCTGCGAGCCGTACGGCTTGATCTCGGCACCCAGCGGCGCCAGGACTTCGCGGGCGAAACGCTCGTGGATCGAACCACGCTGCACGCCGATGTTCTTGCCCTTGAGCTCGGTCAGCTTGTCGCTGACCACGGTGCCTTCCTTCATGACCAGGCGGGCCGGAGTGTTGTAGTACTTGTTGGTGAAGTCCACGGACTTCTTGCGATCTTCAGTGATCGACATGGACGACAGGATCGCGTCGATCTTGCGCACTTTCAGTGCCGGGATCAGACCGTCGAATTCTTGCTCGACCCACTGGCACTTGACCTTCATTTCTTCGCACAGGGCGTTGCCGATGTCGTAGTCGAAACCGACGATGCTGCCGTCCGGGGCTTTGGATGCGAATGGAGGGTAAGCCGCTTCGATACCGATCTTCAGAGGCTTTTCATCGGCGAATGTCGGCAAGGACAGCACGGACAGTGCCAGGGCGCCAAGCAGCACAAGTTTCTTCATCTTGGGACTCCATCGGTAAAGGGCAAAAACGGCAGAGTGAGCGACAGCCCAATATGCGAATGGGTGGAACGGAAAAGCGCTGCTGCGTCCGTAGGATTTCTCCCATTGAAACCCGAAGCGATTTCAACACGACCCACGACGAGCGAGTGATCGGCATTCTAACGACAGGCCTGAAGCCGATATTTCTTCAATGCGACAACAAATTACAGAAGCACCGAGAAGCTCGCCTGAGCACATTGACAGCTCCGCAATTTCATGCAAGAGCAAAAGACAGTGAACCGATCTATGCTGCAAATTGCGGGCCTATTATTCGCAAACCCTTCTAATCCGGCAAGCGCGGGGTGATGTCTTATTTTTCACCGGGGGTTTTGAGGCGCCGAAACGGGGCAATACGTTTCTCATTGCCCCGTTGCGGAGCCGGCGGTTACACATTCGGTTACTTGAAGGCTGGCGGGTAACAACAGGAATGGGCTGACGGAGCAATTCGATAATTATTGGTTGCTGATCACCCATGCCCTGCCCCCTCCTAACTGATCATTCCCACGCTCCGCGTGGGAATGCAGCCCGGGACGC
>NZ_LRUN01000095.1 GCF_001679645.1 Pseudomonas bananamidigenes
GAACGATCATTACGCCTGAACGCTAAGGCCGTATTCGGCGGACGCATCCTGCAACCACAACCACCAGTAATCCGAGAAGCTGCGACGGATCAGCAGTTCCCAGGTGTCTTCGGCGGTGTGGCGAATCATCAGCTGCGACTTGGCGAACACCGTGCCCACGGCCTTGCCGACCGGGAAGTTGTTCGGGTGTACGTCGTAGCTGGTGGATTTCATCAGCACCTGACGCACGTTCGGGCCGCTCAGTTCGAGAATCTGCTGGCCGCCGCTGACGTTGACGATCGCGATGTGCAGATCGCCCAGCGCTTCACGCAGCTTCTGCTCGGCAGCGAACTCTTCGCCGCCCGGCACGATCAGCAGCCACTCGTCCGGCCCCATCCACTGCAGGCTGGTTTCGCCTTTGACGATCACGCTCAAGGCACCCGGCAATTCGATGCCCAGCGCCTTGTGCACACCGGCGGCGAACGCGGCGTCGTGACCGTCGCCACGCAGGGTCAGATGGCCGAGGAGTTTCTTTTCACGCACGATCACGCCGGCATTCTTGCGGCCCTTGCCGACCAGGCTGGCGAGGTCGGCGTGATGCAGCGACGACTCGGCCTTGGCCCCGGTGGTCGGGCGTTGTTGGTAAACATTGGCTGCGGTCATAAAACACCTTCCTGAATTCTGTTGGTTCCTGTAGTGGCTGATCTGCCGCATTCG
>NZ_LRUN01000096.1 GCF_001679645.1 Pseudomonas bananamidigenes
CAATATCCCCCAATCGGCGCCCTCTCCCTCCGGGAGAGGGCTGGGGTGAGGGCGGCGTTCCAAAACCCGAACACAAAAATCAGGGATATTCCAAAACCGCTTTTATCTGCCGCAAATTGCGCTCGATCCACCCCCGATCAATCGCCCCCCACTCGCGAATCCGGTAGCGCCCCGCATGGTTGCGCGCGCCTTCTTGCTGTTCGAACTCGCAGACGATATCCAGATCCGCCAGCGCCGCAATGGTGTCCTGCGCCGTGCGCCGGGGCATGCCGGTGACGTCGGTCAGCGCCGGTACGCTGCTGGCCAGGCCGCTGTCGATCAGATACGCCACGTACAAGCGCCGGTAGAAACTGCTCTTGGTCTTGCTCACGTCCATGCATGCGCTCCGTTGTTTGATGTCTTATTGCATGTCCCGCCACGTCAGGTACACCCGCAGATCGAACTCGATCTGGTGATAGCCCGGCAGCATGTGCTCACATAATTTATAGAACGCCTTGTTGTGGTCCGACTCCTTGAAGTGCGCCAGTTCGTGCACGACGATCATCTTCAGGAACTCCGGCGCGGCCTCCTTGAACAACGAGGCGATGCGAATTTCTTTCTTTGCCTTGAGTTTGCCGCCCTGCACCCGTGACACCGTGGTGTGCAGGCCGAGTGCGCGATGGGTCAGGTCGAGGCGGTTGTCGAACAGCACCTTGTCGATGGCCGGCGCGTTGCGCAGGTATTCCTGTTTCAGGTCCAGCGCATAGCCATACAACGCCTTGTCGCTCTGCACATCGTGGCGGCCTGGATAGCGTTGATTCAGGTAATCGCCGAGACGGTCTTCGGCAATCAATCGGCGCACCTGATCCTGCAATGGCGCGGGATAGGCCTGGAGGTATTTCAACGCAGTCATGGGCGGCACGGGTCATGAAAAGGCCGCCAGTGTAGCGAATTCAACCGGCCAGCGCGCTCCAGTCGAAAGGCTCGGCAAACCGCGTGGTGTCTTCGGCGACCAACGGCCGCGCCACCAGGAACCCCTGCACATATTCACAGCCGTGGGCTTGCAGCCATTGGTATTGCTCAAGGGTTTCCACGCCTTCGGCGATCACCAGCAACCCGTATTCCTTGCCCAGTGCGATAACACTGCGCACCAGCGAAGCGTCCCGGGTCGAGTCGGGCAATCGGGCGATCAGGTGGCGATCGAGCTTGAGGGTGTCCAGATCCAGGTCCCGTAAATGCGACAGCGAGCACGAGCCGGAACCGAAATCGTCCAGCGCCACCCGCACCCCGAGATTGCGCAGCAGCTTCAGTTGTTTGCGGGTTTCGTCCGGATTGACCGTCAAGGCCTCTTCCGTGACCTCCACTTCCATCTGCTGCGGCTGCAAGCCGTGACGTTCCAGCACCTGACGCAATTCGGTCACCAGATTCGGCAGGCCGAACTGGGTGTTGCTCAGGCTCACGCCGATCACCAGATCCTGGTCGAACTCCGCCTCCCAGGCCTTACGCTGCCCGGCGCTGCGATGATAAATCCAGCTGCCGAGCCGACTGATCAACGTGGCCTCTTCCAACAACGGCAGGAACAACCCCGGCGGGACATCGCCGACACTCGGATGCTGCCAGCGCAGCAACGCCTCGAAACCGCGAATCCTGCCGTCGCCAATCGCCACCTGCGGCTGATACACCAGATTGAAATCGCGGTTCTCGATGGCGGTGCGCACGCTTTCTTCCAGCATCAGCCGTGAGCGGGCACGGCCGTTCATCTCATGATCGTAGAAGCGATACTGCTGACGCCCGGCACGCTTGGCTTCGTACATGGCGATGTCCGAGGCGCGCATCAAGCCATCAAGGTTATTGCCGCAATCCGGGTACGTGGCGATGCCGATACTGGCACCCAGCGCGATATCCAGCCCTTCAATCTGCTGACAGATCGACACCCGTTCGATGAGCTTCTCGGCAATCTTCGCCGCCTGCTCGGGAAACTCCAGGTCCAGCAACGCGGTGAATTCATCGCCGCCCATCCGCGCCAGAATGTCGAACGGCCGCAGGCAGGCTTTCAGTTGTTCGGAGACCCAGCGCAACACCCGGTCGCCGGCGTCATGGCCGAGGGAGTCGTTGACCCGTTTGAAGCCGTCGAGATCGAGGTACATCAGCACCCAACTGCTGTCCGTGCGCTCACCGCGCAACAGCAGATTTTCCACCGTCTGGTAGAAGCCGCGACGATTGAGCAACCCGGTCAGCGGATCGGTGACGGCCTGAAACTCAAGCTGTTGATGCAGATGACGCACCACCGACATGTCCAGCACCGTCACCACCATCGCGTGCTGTTCACTCGGCAACGCGGCGCAGGACAGCGCCACCGGCACCTGTTGGCCCGGTACGGTGCGCAGCAGCGCGTCGTGTAAACGCAGTGTCTCGCCACGTTTGTAACTGGCGTAAAACTCGGAATCGGCCCACAGCGGAATGTGCGGTTTCTGCAGGAAATCGAGAAACTCCTGGCCTTCCAGCTCCTTCACCGGCGCATTCAACAAACGGGAAATCGCCGGGTTGGCGAAGCGGATCAAGCCATCCTCGGCCAGCACCAGAATGCCTTCGGCGGCGTTATCCAGCACCGAAGCATTGAAGGCCCGCGCCGATTCCAGATCCTGACTCAAACGCTGCAGCGCCCGGCGATTGCGCTGGTGCTCCAGCAACGCCTGAACTTTGGGTTTGAGGATTTGTGGGTCGAACGGTTTGAACAGGTAATCCACCGCGCCACTGGCATAGCCCTTGATCACGGCGTCCTGGGACTGCTCGTTCGCGGTGAGAAAAATGATGGGCGTAAGCCGTGTTCGCTGGCTGCCGCGCATCAGGCGCGCGACTTCGAAACCGTCCATGCCCGGCATCTGTACATCCAGCAGCACCAGGTCGATGTCGTGTTCGAGCAAAAGGTTGAGCGCTTCGAAACCGGAAGCGGCGGTCATGACCTGCCAGTCCTGACGTTGCAGCAAGGCGCGCATGCTGATCAGGTTTTCAGGGTAATCATCAACGATCAAAAGGACGGAGCTGCCTTCACCTGGCTGGGTTTGCGCGCATTCCATGCTGCTTCTCTTGTCGGGACATCCTAACGGGACGCGGCCGGTTTCTCGTGAAAACCGTACTCTTGCTGAGCCTTCACTCTAGTCCGGGATATGCAAAAGCAGTAGCTGTCATCAGGCCATCATGTAATCAAACTCATGAGTAGCCGACTAACGGTCACCCCTGCAGCCCCCGGAAACCGGGAAACATGGCATTTCGACAGGATGTTGGCGCCAATCATCCGCCAGACGGCCGTTAACAAAAAATCCCTCTACGCTTATAAAGGCCGCCCCCAAGAGGCGCGGGCTAGAGCTTCTGGCACGCGCGTGCAGCAGAAACAGAGTGGAAGAACCGACATGATCGACCTCGCAACCTGGAACCTCAGCGTTCCCGTTGGCAGCCCGCCCCACACCGTCGAAACCTCCAGACTGGTGAACGGCTTCAAGGATCAGTACTTCCATTCCGACACCGGCACCCTGTTCTTCTGGTCCCCGGTGACCGGCTCGAAAACCGAAAACGCCATCTACCCGCGCACCGAACTGCGCGAAACCTACAGCAACGGCACCCTGCGCAACTGGTACTACCCCGACGCCGACAACCTGCTGCGCGCGACCCTTTCGGTCAATAAAGTGCCCAGCTCCGGCAAGATCGTCATCGGCCAGATCCACGCCTATGAAAGCCAGAAGCCGCTGGTGAAACTGGAGTATCAGTACAAGAGCAAACTGGACTCCGGCAACCTGGTGATCAAGGTGCGCATGCACCCGGATGATGACGAAGGCCGGGTGATTACCCTGGCGACCGGGATCAAACTGGATCGCGAATTCAACTACCTGATTCACCTGAGCCCCGGTGGCGCGCTGGGCATCAGCGCGGCCGGGTATCAGTGGGACTCGCAAATCAGCGCGACATGGCGCAACAGGCCGCTGTACTTCAAGGCCGGCGTGTATGTGCAGGACAACACCGGGTACACCAGCGAGGGCGGGCAGGTGACGTTCAGCAAGCTGGATATTGATCACGATAAATAATCCTACTGGACTACCCCTGTGGCGAGGGAGCTTGTCGGGTCGCCGCATCGTCCCGCTGGGCTGCGCAGCAGACCTCGCTTTTTCAGGGCCGCTTCGCGCCCTGGCGGAACGATGCGGCGACCCGGCAAGCTCCCTCGCCACAGGCTATTTATGCCAGTCATACCCCTTTAAACGTCGCTGTTTAAAGGCTCCAACCGTTACTTCCTGAAGCCTACAACGGCTTGCGTCGCTGCCTACCGGTACGCCAGAATCCGCCGGCTTGTGCGCCTGGAGGGCCATCGGTAGCTTGATTCGGGTCACTGATTCGCAGTGATCGGGTTTAGTAGCCCGAGGGTTCGCGAGGCGTATTTGCACTCCAGAAAGTGAGATATCTCGATATCTGCGCTTGATGGTAGCTGTACGCAGGGCGCTTTCGGGCGCGCCGGTTCGCGTCTCCCCGGTCTACTAACCTGCGTTCAGCTGCCACCCCATCGTTTAGTAGCGATCCGGTGTCGGCTCCATTTCCCGGAGACGAAACATGATTCAATCGACGCCTCATCCGCCGGTCACAGACCCGGCCTCCCCCTACGATTCCCTCGACCCCAAAAAACTCAACGAAGCCGCCGAACGCGCCCTCGACCACTACCTCTGCCCCGGCGCCCGCATCATGGCCACGGTCAACGAACCCGCCCCCATGTACTTCGCCAACCCCGCCTATAACACCGAATCTCTGCTGGCCAACGCCAGCGAAACCCTCGGCTCCGCCAGCGAAATGCTCAACAACTTCGCCGCGATCCTCCCGCCCTCCCACCGCAAAACCGCGCTGGGTATCGCGCAAGTGGTGATGCTGGGGGAATTGGCGGTGAGTCAGGCGCTGGATCATGTGGAGCTGAAAACTTGATCGATGACTGAAACACTTAGCCCTACGAAGGAGGACCCGGCCAACAGCGGGTTCTCTCGCAAGCAAACAAGTAAGCGATAACGAAGCGACGCGAGCTGATATCGCTTTCAATGAATAGTTAAACGTTAATCTCGTAATAACCATTCGAGATAAATCAAGAATCAAAAAACCATAAAAAACTGTCAACTATGACAGTTGTCACTCATTCGAAAACAGCTGAATCATAGGTTCACCATTTAGTGGAGAGCCATAAAATGCCAACAACAATCACCCCAATAACACAACAGGGCTCTATACCTGCAAGTGGACCAGTCACGTTACCGCTACCGACCTCCGCTGTCCCTAATGCCAATGTAGCACCCTGCCCATACCTTGAGACTGGCACAAAAAATGGGGTTAACTTCTATAGCGTCACTATAGTCCTACATCAAAACACTAGATCTGGAGACACTATCAAAACCTATTTCAAAGACAGTACTACTGTACCGACAAGCTCCTTCCTCCTCGGAATCGACCTTATCGATGGAAATTTCGAAAATAGAGAAATAAGAGGAAGAAACGGAAAGTTCATACAAGAATACGACATAGAAAACATAAAGAACATGGGTATAAAAAGCGGAAAATACAGACTCAGTTACGTACAAACAAACAGTTCCGGAAAAATTGTCGTCGCATCACTGAGTAACGACTGCTCGATAACAGTAATGTGAAAAAAAGAATTCAGAACATCCAGAAATCGAAAATACCCCAACAAAAGGAAAAAATTATTCTCTGATCCATAAAATAAATTTTTCTCGTTTTTATAGGTGTTAAAAATGAAAATCAAGACAATTACTGCTCTTGTCATTCTGGAATCCGATGACCCAGCAGCCATTCGCTGCACGGATGGCCAAGTATTCTACGGAAAGATAGCAGGAATAGATAATCCGACAGAAAGTATTATCTTGGACACTGGCAATGACGAAGTTGCCATAATAAAAATAAGCGACGTTGAATCTATTCAAGCTCCCTTATTTCCTAAAACAATCTTCCATCAACCCAAACTCCTCCCAGCAGCTGTAGCTGTAGGTATCGGAGTCGCTGGCGCGCTTGCGGAACCAGTCACTGCAGTGTTGGAAGAGATTTTCACCAATGGGTTCGCCTATGAGGAAGATTTTACTCCTCCGCCCCGCTACCCCATTAAACCCACACCGGGGTGTGTTGGTAAACGTACATATCACCCTATTGGTTGCGCCTGCGGAGGGTGTGGTGGCGGAGGAATATGGGTGGATAATTAAACAGAAACCAACAATTAAATCTAATATCAAACGAGACCAATCAAACGGGACGGATTTATTTACTGGCAAATACACGCACCTGCAGAGCAAATAAATCCGCCATCCTTGATTTCAAAACAGAAAAACCACTTAAAGCAGGACTATATCAACAGGCAAACATAGCGGAGCGAACCATGCCTTTAATTAACCCGACAGCTCCACCACTTGCAGGCCTCTTCGGTGGCAATCAGTCGCCGCAAATTTATAATGCCACACCTCGAGGAGCGATGGCTCCTGCCCCTCCTCAACCTGCCCTACCGCTTCCCATCGTCAATCTAGGCACGCAACGCTTGTCACTTATCATCGAGCTGGATCCCAATACACGAGCTGGTGACATCGTGACTTTCGCTCTCAACGCGGTTCCCAGCGGTGGCGTCCTACTCGCGCAGTCTTCACCACCCCCACTTCCCGCTGCCTACTTGAATAGCAGAATGAATTACTCCATCGTTTATCACTCAGCGGAATTTGAGTATTCATTTATCACTCCGGGCATATACGAAATCGACTACACCATTTCAGATCCACTTGGAATATTTAATTTTTTCTCTCCACCTCGTCGTTTCATTGTTCAATAACTGAAAGCATGGAAAATAAAAAACCCGCCTTACGGCGGGTTTCCTTCAAATCAGCCCAACACCCAGTCTCAATTGACCTTGGCGTTCAACTCACCCTTCAGATAACGCTGATACATGCTTTCCAGCGAGATCGGCTTGATCTTCGACGCGTTGCCGGCAGTACCGAACGCTTCGTAATGAGCAATACATACATCGCGCATCGCTTGCACGGTTTCGCCGAAGAATTTACGCGGGTCGAACTCGCTCGGGTTGGTGGCCATCAGGCGACGCATGGCGCCGATGGATGCCAGACGCAGGTCGGTGTCGATGTTGACCTTGCGCACGCCGTGCTTGATGCCTTCGACGATTTCTTCAACCGGTACGCCGTAGGTTTCTTTGATGTCCGCCGTACTGGTTAATGATCGCCAGCCACTCTTGCGGAACCGTGCATCACCAGGTGGGTGTTCGGGATGCGTTTGTGGATTTCCTTGATGCGGTCGTTACCACACGTCTGCATTAGGTCCTCACAACGGTACCGCCACCAGAATGTTGTGCTAACGTAACATTCAACTATTGATGTTCCGGTAAAAACACATGGATCATATTTTGTTGATCGCTCGCCTTGGCGACCAGTTGCGCGAAAAACGCATCGGCCGAGGCCTGACCCAAGCTCAGCTTGCCGACCTCGCCGGGCTGACACGATACAAGGTCATCGCCGTAGAAAAAGGCACCCTTTCTGTCGGCATGATCGCCTATGCGCGCGTCCTTGGTGCATTGGATTGCGAACTCGCCGTCGTCCCAGCCGCCATGCCAACCCTTGAAGAACTGGGGGATTTATTCTGATGAAGATGACCTCTCTCAAAGTCAGTACGCCTGAGGGGCATAGCGGCAGGCTTTTCAGCGATGGCGAGGACTTCACGTTCCGTTATCACGACGATGCATCGTCAGATGTGGCTATCAGCCTGTCGATGCCGGTGCGTCATGACGAGTTTCGCCGACGCGAACTCCACCCTGTTTTTCAGATGAACCTGCCGGAAGGCTACGTGCTGGAGCAACTGCGCAATCGCTTGGCCAAGACTGTGAATGTCGACCCGATGCTTTTATTGGCGCTTTCCGGCAGCACGTCGCCCATCGGCAGGGTTCACGTGCGCTCTGAAACTGTTGATGCCTTGCTGGAAGAACAACAATTTCCAGGAGAGAAACTTGAGGAGATTCTGACGTGGGACGGTACGGAAGATATTTTCGCTGGCCTGATGGATCGCTACATCCTGCGGGCGGGTATCTCAGGTGTTCAGCCAAAATTGCTGGTTCCGGAACAACAAGAAACCACGTTACCCCGCGTGACCTCGAAAACCTCGGATTTGATTATTAAAAGTGGCCGAGACGAGTTTCCCGGTCTGGCAATCAACGAGTTTCTTTGCATGTCCATGGCGAAAGAAGCGGGTATTCCCGTTCCGCCGTTTTACCTTTCCAATAATGCCAAGCTGTTCGTCATGCGCCGCTTTGACCGTGATGATCAGCTCAACCCGATCGGTTTTGAAGACATGGCGGTATTGATGGGGTTGTCGGCCAGCCAGAAGTACAGCAAAAGCTATGCAGCAATCGCCAAAGCCATCCGCGTGTACTGCCCGGCCGAGCATGTACGCGCATCACTTGATCAACTTTTCGATAGCGTTGCCCTGAGCTGCATTGTCGGGAACGGCGACGCTCATTTGAAAAACTATGGATTGCTTTACTCCGAACCGACTCAGCGCGATGCGCGTCTGGCGCCGGCTTACGACATCGTCAACACCACGGCTTATATTCCGGAGGATGTTCTGGCTCTGGATCTGGCGGGCAACAAGTCGATGTTTGCCTCCCGACAGGGTTTGCTGGAGTTTGCCCACACCTGTGAGATCGAGGAGCCGAGGGCGCGCATTCAGCGATTGCTGGCCTCGGTTGAAGCGGTGCTTGCGCGCTATCCACAGTATCGGGAACAGGCGCCTCATGTGGTCAATGCCATTGAGCAAGCAGCAGCGCCGTTTACGCTGACTTTCGGGTGACGCGCACAAAACCATCACCTAAAAGAAACCCGCCTCACGGCGGGTTACTTTCAAATCAGCTCAACACCCAGGCTCAATTGACCTTGGCGTTCAACTCACCCTTCAGATAACGCTGATACATGCTTTCCAGCGAGATCGGCTTGATCTTCGAAGCGTTGCCGGCAGTACCGAACGCTTCGTAACGAGCGATACATACATCGCGCATCGCTTTCACGGTTTCGCCGAAGAATTTACGCGGGTCGAATTCGCTCGGGTTGGTGGCCATCAGGCGACGCATGGCGCCGGTGGATGCCAGACGCAGGTCGGTGTCGATGTTGACCTTGCGCACACCGTGCTTGATGCCTTCGACGATTTCTTCAACCGGTACGCCGTAGGTTTCTTTGATGTCGCCGCCGTACTGGTTGATGATCGCCAGCCACTCTTGTGGAACCGACGAGGAACCATGCATCACCAGGTGGGTGTTCGGGATGCGTTTGTGGATTTCCTTGATGCGGTCGATGGCCAGCACGTCGCCGGTAGGCGGCTTGGTGAACTTGTAGGCGCCGTGGCTGGTGCCGATGGCGATGGCCAGGGCATCAACTTGAGTCTTCTTGACGAAGTCGGCGGCTTCTTCCGGGTCGGTCAGCATCTGGCTGTGATCCAGAACGCCTTCGGCGCCGATGCCGTCTTCTTCACCGGCCATGCCGGTTTCCAGGGAACCCAGGCAGCCCAGCTCGCCTTCAACCGATACGCCGCAGGCGTGAGCCATGGCCACGGTTTGCTGGGTCACGCGGACGTTGTATTCGTAGTCGGTCGGAGTCTTGCCGTCTTCGCCGAGGGAGCCGTCCATCATCACCGAGCTGAAGCCCAGTTGAATGGAACGCTGGCAGACGTCAGGGCTGGTGCCGTGGTCCTGGTGCATGCACACCGGGATGTGCGGGAATTCTTCGATCGCCGCCAGGATCAGGTGACGCAGGAACGGGGCGCCGGCGTATTTGCGGGCACCGGCCGAAGCCTGGACGATCACCGGGGAGTCAGTCTTGTCAGCGGCTTCCATGATGGCGCGCATCTGCTCAAGGTTGTTGACGTTGAAGGCTGGAACGCCGTAACCGAACTCGGCTGCGTGGTCCAGCATCTGGCGCATGCTGATAAGTGCCATTGTGTGTGTCTCTCCCGGTTTGGGTCGTTAATCGTGCCAGCCTGCCGGAGCGGCGGCGGCTATTCAAGTGATTGCAGATCGGGGGTTGAGGCCCGGCCTGGTGATTCGATAAAGCAAAATCGTGTGTCCAGCTGACCTGTGGCGAGCGAGCTTGCTCGCGCCCGGCTGCGAAGCAGTCGTAAAACCTGTCAACACGGACAATCTGAAACACCGCGCTGCAAGGTTTTTGGGATCGCTTCGCGCTCCAGCGGGAGCAAGCTCCCTCGCCACAAAGGCCATTGCCACAATGAATCTGCGGCGTATTCGATTACTGCGCTTTGCAGCCCCGACCGATCAGATCATTGGTGGCGACCCAGTAGACCAGGCCTTCATTACCCTTGATGTGAAACGCCAGCATGTTGTCGCTGTACAAAGCGCCCGAGGCGCCCGGCTCTTCTTTCAGGCGATAGACCTGATCGCCACCGCCCAGCCGTACATCGACTTCCTTCTGGCCGGCGTCGGTGTAGCGCCACAGCACCTTGGCCTGGCTGTCGCAGGTCCAGGTGGTCCAGTTGTCCACAGGGGCGGACGACTGGAACGGATTCCACTGCGCACAACCACCCAACAATCCCAGCGCCGCAACGGCGATCAAGCCTTTCATCCGTGTTCCTCGACCGGCAGCGCACGCCGCCGGCCCTGAGTTAAAGAGTCAGACCGGTCAAGGGCAACCATGTTCCTTGGCCGGGGTTTGCGTCTCGTATTTGTCCAGGCCTTCCGGCCCCGAGCGCTTGTTCAGCACCGGGTTGGTTTCGGCCTGCCAGTCGGCCTGGTAGCAGCCTTTCCGGTCCTCGCCGGGTGCCGGCTCCGGCGCAGCCTTCGGGTGACTCCCGCAGGCTGCCAATGTACCGGTCAGCAACAACAGCGCTAGCGACTTGACCATCTGAACACTCCTTTGCCTGGCTAAACGGGCGGGCTCAGGCCTTGGCCCGGCTTTCCAGGACTTCAACGGCCGGCAGCACCTTGCCTTCGACGAATTCGAGGAACGCGCCACCGCCGGTGGAAATGTAGGAGATCTTTTCAGCCACGCCATATTTATCGATGGCCGCCAGGGTGTCGCCACCGCCGGCAATCGAGAACGCCGCGCTTTCGGCGATGGCTTCGGCCAGCACTTTGGTGCCGTTGCCGAACTGGTCGAACTCGAACACACCGACCGGGCCGTTCCACAGAATGGTTTTCGAAGATTTCAGCAGCTCGGCGAAGTTGGCTGCGGTTTGCGGGCCGATGTCGAGGATCATGTCGTCAGCTGCCACATCACCGATCAGTTTCACGGTCGCTGCAGCACTTTCGGCGAATTCCTTGGCAACCACCACGTCCACCGGCAGCGGCACGCTGACCTTGGCGGCGATGGCGCGGGCGGTGTCTAGCAGGTCCGGCTCGTACAGCGACTTGCCGACCGGGTGACCGGCTGCCGCGAGGAAAGTGTTGGCGATGCCGCCGCCGACGATCAGTTGATCGCAGATCTGGCTCAGGCTGTTCAGCACGTCGAGTTTGGTCGAGACCTTGGAACCGGCAACGATGGCCGCCATCGGTTTGGCCGGGTTGCCCAGAGCCTTGCCCAGTGCATCCAGTTCAGCGGCCAGCAGCGGGCCGGCAGCGGCGACCTTGGCGAACTTGGCCACACCGTGGGTCGAACCTTCGGCGCGGTGAGCAGTACCGAAAGCGTCCATCACGAACACGTCGCACAGGGCGGCGTATTGCCGGGACAGTTCGTCGGCGTTCTTTTTCTCGCCCTTGTTGAAGCGAACGTTTTCGAACAGCACGATGTCGCCGGCCTTGACGTCAACGCCGCCCAGGTAGTCAGCCACCAGCGGTACTTCGCGGCCCAGGGCCTTGCTCAGGTAGTCGGCGACTGGCTTGAGGCTGTTCTCGGCGGAGAACTCGCCTTCGGTCGGACGACCCAGGTGCGAGCAGACCATCACCGCTGCGCCTTTTTCCAGGGCCAGCTTGATGGTCGGCAGCGAAGCCAGGATACGCGCATCGCTGGTGACAACACCGTCCTTGACTGGGACGTTGAGGTCTTCGCGGATCAATACGCGCTTACCTTGCAGATCGAGGTCGGACATCTTCAACACGGTCATGGGTCGCACTTCCTACGGTTTTTTTGAAGTCGCTGTCTGCAGATAGTGTTCTGCAACATCCAGCATTCGGTTGGCAAAACCCCATTCGTTGTCGAACCAGGCCAGGATGTTCACCAGCCGTGGGCCGGAAACGCGGGTCTGACTGGCATCGACGATGGCCGAATGTGGGTCATGGTTGAAATCACAGCTTGCGTGAGGCAGTTCGGTGTAGGCCAAAAGACCTTTGAGCGGGCCGCTGGTGGCGGCGTCGCGCAGGATCCGGTTGACCTCATCGGCGTCGGTGTCACTCGCAGTCTGCATCGTGATGTCGAGGCAGGACACGTTGACCGTCGGCACGCGTACGGCTTTGGCCTGGATTCGCCCGGCAAGTTCCGGCAGCAGGCGCTCGATGCCCCGCGCCAGACCGGTGGACACCGGGATCACCGACTGGAACGCCGAACGGGTGCGGCGCAGGTCTTCGTGGTGATAGGCGTCGATGACCGGCTGATCGTTCATCGCCGAGTGGATCGTGGTGATCGACACGAATTCCAGGCCGATCGCCTTGTCCAGCAGACGCAACAGCGGCACGCCGCAGTTGGTGGTGCAGGAGGCGTTGGACACCAGCAGTTCGTCGCCGGTCAGGCAATCCTGATTGACGCCGTAGACGATGGTGGCGTCGACATCCGCCTCGCTGGCCATCGGCTGCGAAAACAGCACCCGCGGCGCGCCGGCGTCGAGGAAACGCTGGCCGTCTTCACGGGTGTGCCAGGCGCCGGAGCATTCGAGCACCAGATCGACGCCAAGGGACGCCCAATCGATGCTTTCAGGGGTGGCACTGCGCAGGACTTTCACGCAGTTGCCATTGATATGCAGACAATCGCCGTCGACCTTCACTTCGCCGGGAAACCGACCGTGAGTGGAGTCGAAGCGTGTCAGGTATTCGATGCTGGCCATGTCGGCCAGATCGTTGATCGCGACAATCTCGAAGCCAGCCTTCTCGCCTCGCTCGAACAACGCACGCAAGACGCAACGACCAATCCGGCCGTAGCCGTTGAGTGCAACTTTGTAGGGACGCGGTTGAGGCATGGGGTTCTCGATTACCGTGGTGTATCAGTCAGAGCGATGCTGCCCGACCGACCGCCATCGCGGGCAAGCCCGCTCCCACAAGGATCTGCATCGCCC
>NZ_LRUN01000097.1 GCF_001679645.1 Pseudomonas bananamidigenes
TGCGCTCCCACCCCCGGATAAGTCCCTCCACTCAGCCTTCCGACGTCGCTCGAAGATCAAAAGCGGTACTTGAGCTAACGCTCATCGTGTTAAGTGGTAGGAAGCGGAAAGCGAACTGCTTTCCTGTGGGAGCCCGCCTGCCGGCGATGGCGGCCTGACAGCCGACCAGATCTTGTGGGGATTGATCGCTCCCACGCTCCGCGTGGGAATGCCGCCCGGGACGCTCCGCGTTCCATTTTCGAATGTTTAAATGTGTGGGATTCACAGAGGGTCGTGCGCGATTTCAATAAATCCACAGAACTGGTGGGAGCTGGCTTGCCAGCGATGACGGCAGAGCTGACAACTCAAATCCCGGGCACAAAAAAACCGGCGTTCATCACTGATCGCCGGTTTTCATTCAGCTGTCACTCAATCACTGCATCAACACTTCGATCGAACCGTCGGCGGTCAGGCTGACCTGGCTGGTGCCCGCTTCGACTTCAGGCGTGACCGGCGCTGCGTCCATGCCGGCGGCGGCTTTCATCATCATCGGGGCACGCATGTACGGTTGCGGGTAGCCGTTGCTGTTGAGGTTCAGGTTGACGATTTTGTAACCCTTGCCGCCCAGGGCGTCGGTGGCCAGTTGGGCGCGGGCCTTGAAGGCGGTGACGGCTTCTTTCAGCAGTTTGTCTTCGCTGGCCTTGCGGGTCGGATCCGCGATGGCGAAGTCCATGCCGCCCATTTTCAGTTCGGTCAGCAACTCGCCGGTGAGTTTGGACAGGGCGGCGAAATCGGTGCTTTCCAGGCGCAGTTCGGCGCGTTCGCGCCAGCCGGTGATTTTCTGGCCCTTGGTGTCGTAGATCGGGTAGCTGTTGCGGCTGCCCTGGCGCAGGGTGATGTCTTTGACCTGCTTGGCCTGGGCCAGGGCCTTGTTCATGGTGGTGCTGACGTCGGCGGCGAGTTTGGCAGGGTCAGTGTTTTGTTCTTCGGTGTAGAGGGTCACGATCATCAGGTCGCGGGCCACTTCCTGGCTGACTTCGGCGCGCAGGGAAATCTGGTTGTAGTGCAGCTCATCGGCGGCCAGGGCCGGAAGGCTGGCGACGCTGCCGGCGGTCAGGGCGAGAAGGGCGGCGCAGCGGCGAAATGTGTGCATGAAAGCTCCTTGATGAGGGCGCAGGTGATGGTTCGGGGGCCTGCGTGAAACCATCAGACTCTAGCTTTTATGATCCGGTTCGCCCAGTTACAACTTCTATACAGATGGTCGGGGGTCGCTTTGAGGCCCATCGCCAGCAGGCTGGCTCTCACAGGAAAAAGCATTTCAAAATGTGGGAGCGAGCCTGCTCGCGAAGGCGCCCTTATAGCCGCAGAAAAACTTTGCGCCATGTGGTCGTTTGCCGCACTTTCGCCTCTCAAGCCCGCGCCTTGGTTATACTCCGTGCGATCCGCCTGGAGCGCTCATCAGGAGAGCTCATGCTCGCCCCCGTACAACTGACTTCCGCCACTCGCCAGAACCTCTGGCGGCTGACTTTCATTCGCACCCTGGTGCTGGCCGCGCAGGCCGGTTCCGTGGGCCTGGCCTACTGGCTGGAGCTGTTGCCGTTGCCGTGGGTGCAACTGGTGATGACCCTCGGCTGTTCGATTCTGCTGTGTGTGTTCACCGCCGTGCGCCTGCGCACTTCGTGGCCGGTCACTGAACTCGAATACGCGCTGCAACTGGCCTGCGACCTGTTTATCCACAGCGCCTTGCTGTACTTCTCCGGTGGTTCGACCAACCCGTTCGTTTCGTACTATCTGGTGCCGCTGACCATCGCCGCAGTGACGCTGCCATGGCGTTATTCGGTGTTGCTGTCCGGCATTGCGCTGGCTCTGTATACGCTGATGCTGACGCATTTCTATCCGCTGGAAACCCTGCCGGTAGCGCGGGAAAACCTGCAGATCTACGGCATGTGGCTGAGCTTCGCGCTGGCGGCAGCGGTGATTACCTTCTTCGCCGCGCGCATGGCAGAAGAGCTGCGCCGGCAGGAAGAGTTGCGTGCAATCCGTCGTGAAGAAGGCCTGCGCGACCAGCAATTGCTGGCCGTGGCGACTCAGGCCGCTGGTGCCGCCCATGAACTGGGCACGCCGCTGGCGACCATGAGCGTGTTGCTCAACGAAATGCAGCAGGATCACCACGACCCGATGCTTCAGGAAGACCTGAAGGTGTTGAAGGATCAGGTCAAACTCTGCAAGGAAACCCTGCAACAACTGGTGCGCGCCGCCGAGGCCAATCGCCGGATGGCGGTGGAGATGCAGGACGTCACCGACTGGCTCGACGAAGCCCTCAACCGCTGGCACTTGATGCGTCCCGAGGCCAGTTACCGCTTCCAGCGTCTGGGCCAGGGGCCGTTGCCCCGTGTCGCACCACCGCCGGATCTGACCCAGGCGTTGTTGAATCTGTTGAACAACGCCGCCGATGCCTGCCCGGATAACCTTCAGGTCACCCTGGACTGGGACACGGAATACCTGACCATCAGTATTCGCGACCACGGCGCCGGCGTGCCGCTGGTGATAGCCGAGCAAATTGGCAAACCGTTTTTTACCACCAAGGGCAAAGGTTTCGGCCTGGGCCTGTTTTTGAGCAAGGCCAGCGTGACACGCGCCGGCGGCTCAGTGAAACTCTATAGTCATGAGGAAGGCGGCACGCTCACCGAGCTGCGTCTGCCCCACGGCGTCCGAGGAGAGCAACATGAGTGACGAAATCCAAGTCGAAGGCGAAGAACTGCCGCATTTGCTGCTGGTCGATGACGATGCGACCTTCACCCGGGTAATGGCTCGGGCCATGGCTCGCCGTGGTTTTCGCGTCAGCACCGCCAGTTCCGCCGAAGAAGGCCTGACCATCGCCCAGGCCGATCTGCCGGACTATGCGGCGCTCGATCTGAAAATGGACGGCGATTCCGGTCTGGTGCTGTTGCCCAAACTGTTGGAGCTGGACCCGGAAATGCGCGTGGTGATCCTCACCGGTTATTCGAGCATTGCCACTGCAGTCGAAGCGATCAAGCGCGGCGCCTGCAACTACCTGTGCAAACCGGCGGACGCCGATGACGTGCTGGCGGCGCTGCTGTCCGAACACGCCGACCTCGACAGTCTGGTGCCGGAGAACCCGATGTCGGTGGATCGACTGCAGTGGGAACACATCCAGCGAGTGCTGACCGAACACGAAGGCAACATTTCCGCCACTGCCCGCGCCTTGGGCATGCACCGCCGCACCTTGCAGCGCAAACTGCAGAAACGCCCGGTTCGTCGCTGAACCTGCGCTGAACGGCCATTGCCCGCTCTCGCGATAAAGCGCACCGATCAACTATGATCGGTGCGTGTCTGTTCTTTTCTTTATCGAGCCTTATCCATGAATCAGAACGCTGAATATTCCGCGGTCAACGATGCTGTGCGCGGGCAGTTTTTTCGCAAGGTGTGGGCCATGACCACGCCTTACTGGCGCAGCGAAGAGAAGGGCAAGGCCTGGACATTGCTGATTGCCGTGATTGCCCTTTCGCTGTTCAGCGTGGCGATCTCGGTGTGGATCAACAGTTGGTACAAGGACTTCTACAACGCCCTGCAAAAGAAGGATGAGGCGGCGTTCTGGCAGTTGATCCTGTATTTCTGCGGTATCGCCACGGTAGCCATCCTGGGTGCGGTGTATCGCCTGTACCTGACGCAGATGCTGACCATCCGCTGGCGGGCGTGGCTCACCGAGAACCATTTCAAACGCTGGCTCGGCCACAAGAATTACTACCAGCTGGAGCAGGGCGGCTACACCGACAACCCCGACCAGCGGATTTCCGAAGACCTCAACACCTTCACCGCCAACACCCTGAGCCTCGGGCTGGGCTTGATCCGCACGGTGGTCAGCCTGGTGTCCTTCTCGATCATTTTGTGGGGGGTGTCCGGCAGCATCGAGGTGTTCGGCGTCGAGATTCCCGGCTACATGTTCTGGTGTGCGCTGTTGTATGCGGCGGTCGGCAGTTGGCTGACACACTTGATCGGTCGGCGTCTGATCGGCCTGAACAATCAACAACAACGCTTTGAAGCCGACTTGCGTTTCTCCATGGTACGTGTGCGCGAAAACGCCGAGAGCATTGCACTGTACAACGGCGAGCCCAACGAAAACCGTCGCTTGAGCAGCCGCTTCGGTCTGGTCTGGCACAACTTCTGGGACATCATGCGGGTCTCCAAGCGCCTGACGTTTTTCACTTCGGGTTATGGCCAGATCGCGATCATTTTCCCGTTCATCGTTGCAGCGCCGCGTTACCTGGCAGGCAAGATCGAGCTGGGTGAACTGATGCAGATCAATTCGGCATTCGGCAACGTGCAGGAAAACTTCAGCTGGTTCATCAGTGCCTATTCGGAACTGGCCGCCTGGCGTGCCACCTGTGATCGTCTGCTGAGTTTCCGTCAGGCCATGACCGACAACGAAGAACGTGCACCGGCCATTGACGTACAGAATCAGGGCAGCGAACTGAAAGTGCACAACCTCGGCCTGGATCTGGCCGACGGTCGTCATCTGCTGACCAGCGCCGACATGACCGTTGAGCCGGGCGACCGGGTGATGCTCAGTGGTCGGTCCGGCAGCGGCAAGTCGACATTGCTGCGGGCGATGGGGCACTTGTGGCCGGCAGGGCACGGCAGTATCCGCCTGCCGGCGACACGTTATCTGTTCCTGCCACAAAAGCCGTATCTGCCGATCGGCACCTTGCGTGACGCCTTGAGTTATCCACAACCGGGCGACACCTACGCGCCGGAGCGTTATGCACAAGTGTTGGAAACCTGCCGTCTGCCGCATCTGGTGGCACGACTGGACGAAGCGAATCACTGGCAGCGCATGCTCTCGCCGGGTGAGCAGCAACGCCTGGCCTTTGCCCGTGCGCTGCTTTATGCGCCGCACTGGCTGTACATGGACGAAGCGACGTCGGCGATGGACGAAGAAGACGAGGCCACGCTGTATCAGGCGCTGATCGATCAGTTGCCGGGCCTGAGCATCGTCAGCGTCGGCCATCGCAGCAGCCTCAAGCGCTTCCATCCACGACATGTGCGGATCGACAGCGGGCATCTGGTCGAGCAGACCGTCACGGCCTGATGTGTACCGAATCTGTGGGAGCCTGCTCCCACAGAGGACGGTGATCGTACAACTCCCTTGGGCTATGATGCCCATCCAGCTGAATTTTCGAGACAAACGCCGACCATGGAAACCCCGATCGACACCCCGCGCCTCCCTCGCAAGCGCCGCAGCCTGGCACAGGAACTGGTGACGGTGCTGACCGGGCAGATCCGCGACGGTCTGCTCAAGCGTGGCGACAAGTTGCCCACCGAGTCGGCGATCATGGAAGCCCATGGCGTCAGCCGCACCGTAGTACGCGAGGCGATTTCCCGGCTGCAGGCTGCAGGACAGGTCGAAACCCGCCACGGCATCGGCACCTTCGTGCTCGACACGCCGAGCCCGAGCGGTTTCCGGATCGACCCGGCCACCGTGGTCACCCTGCGTGATGTGCTGGCGATTCTCGAATTCCGTATCAGCCTGGAAGTCGAATCCGCCGGTCTCGCCGCACAGCGTCGCAGCGCTGAACAACTGGCCGCGATGCGCGCCGCTCTCGATGCACTGAACGAAAGCGTGGCCCACGCCAGCGATGCGGTGGCGTCGGACTTCCAGTTCCACCTGCAAATAGCGCTGGCCACCGGCAATCGCTACTTCACCGACATCATGACTCACCTGGGCACCAGCATCATTCCGCGTACGCGACTGAACTCTGCACGCCTGGCCCATGATGATCAGCAGCACTACATGAATCGCCTGAGCCGCGAGCACGAGGAAATCTACGAGGCCATCGCCCGCCAGGACGCCGATGCCGCACGCGCGGCCATGCGCCTGCACCTGACCAACAGCCGCGAACGGTTGCGCCAGGCCCACGAAGAAGCACAGGCGCAGGGCTGAGCAGTCAGGCTTCAACGTAGAGTTTCAGCGGTTCCGAGCAAGGTTCCAGGCTGGACTCGTCGGCAAACTTGTAGCGCAGTTCAACGGTGCCGTTCAGGTACTTTTCCAGCTCGAATCGAGGGATGCTCAGTTCGATGCCGGTGAGACCGACCATATCGTCGAGTGCCTCGTCCCAGACGCCGGTCGGCTCCGACAAGCCCTGCCATTCAGGCTCTTCCGGATTGTCGCCGAGGATCGGGTACACATCCCAGTTTGGCGGGGTGTCCTGCCCGTCGGGGACGCGGACGATCAGGTCGTCATCCAGGGTCGATAACCGCAGGATGATCGAGTCGCTGGCGTGGTCGGGAAATTGCGGAAGCTGTGCAGCGGCAAACGTCATGTTTCGTTCTCCTTGAAAGTTCTGCCGCGATCCTTCGCGGCAGTCGTCGCACTTTACCCGGCGAACGCGTGATGCGCGCCGGAGCAATCTTGTCCGGGCATTTCAGCTGCCGGGCAGGATCGAACGATCGACCCTGACGGAGAGTTTGCCCGGACCGGGCTTGACGTCGAACGTCGCCTGCCCCTGCGCATCCACCAACGTGCGGGCAATGGCGATGCCATCGACCAACAGTTGCAGCGGCGCACCTTTCAACGATTGGCCCGAGGCCAGCTCCACGTTCAATTTGATACTCATCGAATCGCTCCTTAATTCGTGTTGCCGGTCGGGTGGTAGTCCCTGAGCAGCAGGTAAGTGCTCCAGCCCCACCAATCGTCGACGGTGGCGGTATCGTTGAGGTTGTTCACATCCTTGCGTCGCAGGACTTTGTTGCCCTGAAGGCGGAACAGTGGCGAAAAGTTGTTGGCCAGGTTCATCACGGCAGTCAGATCCGGCAACCGTTGCAGCGCGTTGAAGGAGGTCGGCACGATGCCGCTTGAATACGCGGCATACACCTCGTCCGCCGAATCCTGCACTGCTTGATTCACTTGATTTCGGTTGTCGGCATCCGTGGCGTCGAAGTAGCGTTTGTCACCGAATGCACGCCATTGCTCGCCACGTCCGTTGCGCACCTTGAGACCGAACTTGCTGTCTTCGTCATGCATGAAGCGAGTGATGAGCGAGCCCAGATCACTCGGCGTCACGGCGGCAGCCATGGCCTTGCGCGGAACTCGCAGATGCCCGGAAGAGAACAGGTCGGTGAGGTAGTGGTCGGCAAATGCATTCATCGCATAGGCCCGTTCCAGTTGCAGTTCGTCCTGACCGGCGTGGGCGGCTGCGGCAGTCTGCAGGGCGACGGTGTGCCCGGCGATGTAAGCCTGACGGGCCCATTCGCCGAAGTGGTCGGCATTGTTCGCCGCCAGTTTCAGGTAGCGACCGAGGGGAAACAGCGCCGAGACGAAGCTGCCGCCGCCGGTGATTTTGTTCCACTCTTCCGACAACGTATCTCCCAGGGCGTCATAGGCTTCGTGGGGTGGTTTGCCATCCTTGATCGCCTGTTCAACCGCATCGATCTCTTTTTGCATGATCGCGAGAATTTGTGGCGCTTCGGCCTTTGAAGCCGGTAGGGCGGCGAGGGTGTCGAACGCCGCTGAAAAACGCTGAAGACGATCCGCCGCAGTGGCACCTTCGTTGATCGGCCGGTCAACGACTCCGTAGAAATCACCGCTCAGCGCGAGCACCTGGCCATAGGTCAGCGCCAGTCCGTTCGGCAGGTGCAACGGCACGTTTTGCGCGAGCAGCGGCTCGGCGTTTTCAACGAAGCGCAGCCGGGTATTATCGCCGATCGCCGTGTGTTCCGCGCCTTCGAAGCGCAGCGGCGGTTTGACTTTCATGGCTTTGCCGGGCAGTGCGGGGGAGGGTTCGACATCGCTGTGGGAGTCGGCAATGTGCAGCACCAGGTGCGGGTTTTCGGCACTGAAGGCGATGCCGCGTGGGGTAAAAAGATCATCGAAGCGGGCGATGACCGGTGTGGGTTTTTCAAGGCATTTGGGTTGTAGACCGGACATTTCTTTCTCCTTGATATGTCGTCGGCAGGTTTTCATTTAACTGTATGCATATACAGTCAAATCGAGCCTAGTCCAGAAAACGCCTACGTCAAAAAGAAATCTTGTCCGACAAAAAATGCCCCCCAGCGATGAAATGCAGTTGACGGTTATCTTTTAAGTTGTACGATGACTTACAACTTCGGCGAAGGCTGAACGGTCCACTCACAAAAAAACGTTGCTACCAGGGTGTTCGAATAATGAATCCACAAGAACTGAAGTCCATCCTCTCCGCCGGCCTGCTGTCGTTCCCGGTGACCGATTTCAATGCCCAGGGCGATTTCAACCGCGCCGGCTACATCAAACGCCTGGAATGGCTGGCCCCTTATGGTGCTTCGGCCCTGTTCGCCGCCGGTGGAACCGGTGAGTTCTTCTCCCTGGCGGCCAGTGAATATTCGGAAATCATCAAGACTGCCGTCGACACTTGCGCCAGCAGCGTGCCGATCCTCGCCGGCGTCGGTGGTTCGACCCGCCAGGCCATCGAGTACGCTCAGGAAGCCGAACGTCTGGGCGCAAAAGGTCTGTTGTTGCTGCCGCACTACCTGACCGAAGCCAGCCAGGACGGCGTTGCCGCCCACGTTGAAGCGGTGTGCAAATCGGTCAACATCGGTGTGGTGGTCTACAACCGCAACGTCTGCCGCCTGAACGCGCCGCTGCTGGAACGTCTGGCCGAGCGCTGCCCGAACCTGATCGGTTACAAGGACGGTCTGGGCGATATCGAGTTGATGGTGTCGATCCGTCGTCGCCTTGGCGACCGTTTCAGCTACCTCGGCGGTCTGCCGACCGCTGAAGTCTATGCCGCTGCCTACAAGGCCCTGGGCGTGCCGGTCTACTCGTCGGCGGTGTTCAACTTCATCCCGAAAACCGCGATGGATTTCTACCACGCGATTGCCCGTGACGATCACGCGACTGTCGGCAAGATCATCGACGACTTCTTCCTGCCGTACCTGGATATCCGCAACCGCAAGGCCGGTTACGCCGTGAGCATCGTCAAGGCTGGCGCCAAAATCGCTGGCCATGACGCCGGTCCGGTGCGGGCGCCGCTGACCGACCTGACCCGCGAAGAGTACGAAATGCTCGCTGCGCTGATCGACAAGCAAGGTGCGCAGTAACCCACTCTAAAAACAAGGCTGCCGAGCGATCAGCGGCCTTTTGCGTCAGGAGCAAGATTCGTGACCAAGCGCTACGACAACTACATCAACGGTGAATGGGTCGCCGGCAACGATTACTCGGTCAACATCAACCCGTCCGAGCTGAGCGACACCATCGGCGACTACGCCAAGGCCGATCTGGCTCAGGTCAACGCCGCCATCGAAGCGGCCCGTGCCGCGTTTCCGGCGTGGTCGACTTCGGGCATTCAGGCCCGCCACGACTCGCTCGACAAAGTCGGCAACGAGATCCTCGCCCGTCGCGAAGAGCTCGGCACTCTACTGGCCCGGGAAGAGGGCAAGACCCTGCCGGAAGCCATCGGCGAAGTGACCCGCGCCGGCAACATCTTCAAGTTCTTCGCCGGTGAGTGCCTGCGTCTGTCCGGCGACTACGTGCCGTCGGTGCGTCCGGGCGTCAATGTTGAAGTCACTCGCGAAGCCCTCGGGGTGGTCGGTCTGATCACCCCGTGGAATTTCCCGATTGCCATCCCGTCATGGAAAATCGCCCCGGCCCTGGCCTACGGCAACTGCGTGGTGCTGAAACCGGCGGACCTGGTGCCGGGTTGCGCCTGGGCGCTGGCCGAAATCATCTCCCGCGCAGGCTTCCCGGCCGGCGTGTTCAACCTGGTGATGGGCAGCGGTCGCGTGGTCGGTGAAGCGCTGGTCAACAGCCCGAAGGTCGACGGCATCAGCTTTACCGGCTCCGTGGGTGTGGGGCGTCAGATCGCGGTCAGCTGCGTGTCGCGCCAGGCCAAGGTGCAACTGGAGATGGGCGGCAAGAACCCGCAGATCATTCTCGACGACGCCGACCTCAAGCAGGCGGTCGAGCTGTCGGTGCAGAGCGCGTTCTACTCCACCGGCCAGCGTTGCACGGCGTCGAGTCGTTTGATTGTCACCGCCGGGATTCACGACCAATTCGTCGAAGCCATGGCCGAGCGCATGAAGTCGATCAAGGTCGGCCACGCGCTGAAGGCCGGCACCGACATCGGTCCGGTGGTCTCGCAAGCGCAGCTTGAGCAGGACCTGAAATACATCGACATCGGTCAGTCCGAAGGCGCTCGCGTGGTCAGCGGTGGCGGTCTGGTGACCTGCGACACCGAGGGCTACTTCCTTGCGCCGACCCTGTTCGCCGACAGCGAAGCCTCGATGCGTATCAGCCGCGAAGAGATCTTCGGCCCGGTGGCCAACATCGTCCGCGTGGCGGATTACGAGGCTGCACTGGCCATGGCCAACGATACCGAGTTCGGTCTGTCTGCAGGCATCGCCACCACGTCGCTGAAGTACGCCAACCACTTCAAGCGTCATTCCCAGGCCGGGATGGTGATGGTCAACCTGCCGACCGCCGGTGTCGATTACCACGTTCCGTTCGGCGGCCGTAAGGGTTCATCCTATGGCTCACGTGAGCAAGGCCGGCATGCGCAAGAGTTCTACACAGTCGTGAAGACCAGCTACATCGGTTCCTGATCCAAGCAGTACCTGTGGGAGCTGGCTTGCCAGCGATGCAATCACCTCGGTTTTCAGTCACACCGCAGTGATGCCATCGCTGCGGTGCGGCGGTCCGACGAGCCAGCTCCCACAAAGACCAAAGAAGATTCACCCGCGCATAAAAACAATCAGTGGGAGTACATCTACATGCAATCGTCCAGGCCGACTCACGTCCGCTATTTGATCCTGCTCATGCTGTTCCTGGTGACCACGATCAACTACGCCGACCGCGCCACCATCGCGATCGCCGGTTCCAGTCTGCAAAAAGACCTCGGCATCGACGCCGTCACCCTCGGCTACATCTTCTCTGCTTTCGGTTGGGCCTACGTGGCCGGGCAAATTCCCGGCGGCTGGCTGCTCGATCGTTTCGGCTCGAAAAAAGTCTACGCCCTGAGCATCTTCACCTGGTCGCTGTTCACCGTGCTGCAAGGCTTCGTCGGTGAGTTCGGCCTGTCCACGGCCATCGTGGCGCTGTTCATGCTGCGCTTTCTGGTGGGGCTGGCCGAGGCGCCATCGTTCCCCGGTAACGCCCGCATCGTGGCAGCCTGGTTCCCGACCGCCGAACGCGGCACGGCTTCGGCGATTTTCAACTCGGCGCAGTACTTCGCCACCGTGCTGTTCGCGCCGTTGATGGGCTGGATCGTCTACGCCTTCGGCTGGGAGCATGTGTTCATTGTCATGGGCGTGTTCGGCATCCTGTTCTCGCTGATCTGGTTGAAGGTTATCCACAGCCCGCGCCAGCACCCGATGGCCAACGAGGCGGAAGTTAAGTTCATCGCCGACAACGGCGGCATGGTCGACATGGACCAGAAGCAAGGCAAAAAGGCTGACGGCCCGAAGTGGGATTACATCCGCCAGTTGCTGACCAATCGCATGATGCTCGGCGTGTACCTGGGCCAGTACTGCATCAACGGCATCACTTATTTCTTCCTGACCTGGTTCCCGGTGTACCTGGTGCAGGAGCGCGGCATGACCATTCTCAAGGCCGGGTTCATCGCCTCGTTGCCGGCGATCTGCGGATTTATCGGCGGCGTCCTCGGCGGGGTGATTTCCGACTACCTGCTGCGCAAGGGCCACTCGCTGACCTTCGCCCGCAAGGCGCCGATCATCGCCGGTCTGCTGGTCTCCAGCAGCATCGTCGCCTGCAACTATGTCGAAGTGGAATGGATGGTGGTCGGCTTCATGGCCCTGGCCTTCTTCGGCAAAGGCGTGGGCGCACTGGGGTGGGCGGTGGTCTCCGACACTTCGCCGAAGCAGATCGCCGGTCTGAGTGGCGGCCTTTTCAACACCTTCGGCAACATCGCCTCGATCACCACACCGATCGTCATCGGTTACATCATCAGCTCCACCGGTTCGTTCAAATGGGCGCTGGTGTTCGTCGGTGCCAACGCACTGGTGGCGGTGTTCAGCTACCTGGTGATCGTCGGCCCGATCAAGCGTGTGGTACTCAAAGAACCGCCAACCAATGGCGGTTCCGAGGCCACCGGTAAATTGTCTCAAGCGCATTCCTGAGGAGCGGCGTCATGCAGTTGATTGAACATTCCGACTCGCCGCGCTACATCCGCCTGCACGAGCGGGACAACGTTGTGGTCGTGGTCAACGACCAGGGCGTTCCGGCCGGCACTGCATTTGCCGATGGCCTGGTGACGGTGGATTTTGTGCCGCAAAGCCACAAGGTCAGCCTGGTGGACATCCCCGAGGGCGGCACGGTGATTCGCTATGGCCAGATCATTGGCTATGCGCTGCAGCCGATTCCCCGTGGCAGTTGGGTCAAGGAAGATCAACTGCGCATGCCGACCGCGCCACCGTTGGACAGCCTCCCGCTGTCCACCGATGTACCGGCCGCCCAGGCACCGCTGGAGGGTTACACCTTTGAGGGTTATCGCAATGCCGACGGCACCGTCGGCACGCGCAACATCCTCGGGATCACCACCACCGTGCAATGCGTCACCGGGGTGCTGGATCACGCGGTCAAACGCATCAAGGATGAACTGTTGCCCAAGTACCCGCACGTCGATGACGTGGTGGCGCTGACCCACAGTTACGGCTGCGGTGTGGCCATCACGGCCACCGACGCCTACATCCCGATCCGCACGGTGCGCAATCTGGCGCGCAACCCGAACCTCGGTGGCGAGGCGCTGGTGATCAGTCTGGGTTGCGAGAAACTGCAGGCCGGGCAGGTGATGCACGAGGACGATGCCTCGGTTGATCTGAGCGAGCCGTGGCTGTATCGCTTGCAGGATTCCAGTCACGGCTTCACCGAAATGATCGAGCAGATCATGGAACTGGCCGAAACCCGCCTGAAGAAACTCGATCAGCGCCGCCGCGAAACCGTGCCGGCGTCCGAGCTGATCCTCGGCATGCAGTGCGGCGGTAGCGACGCGTTTTCCGGGATCACCGCCAACCCGGCGCTCGGTTATGCCTCGGACCTGCTGCTGCGGGCGGGGGCGACGGTGATGTTTTCCGAAGTCACCGAAGTACGCGACGCGATTTACCTGCTGACCTCACGGGCCCAGAGCAAAACCGTTGCCGAGGAACTGGTGCGCGAGATGGACTGGTACGACCGCTACCTGGCCAAGGGCGAGGCGGACCGTAGCGCCAACACCACGCCGGGCAACAAGAAGGGCGGGTTGTCGAACATTGTCGAGAAGTCGCTGGGATCGATCGTCAAATCCGGCAGCAGCGCGATTAGCGGCGTGCTCGGTCCGGGTGAACGCTTCAAGCAGAAAGGTTTGATTTTCTGTGCGACGCCGGCGAGTGACTTCGTCTGCGGCACCTTGCAACTGGCGGCGGGGATGAACCTGCATGTGTTCACCACCGGGCGTGGCACGCCTTATGGTCTGGCCATGGCCCCGGTGATCAAGGTGTCGACCCGGACCGAACTGGCGCAGCGCTGGCCGGACCTGATCGACATCGATGCCGGACGGATCGCTACCGGTCGCGCGAGCATCGAGGAACTGGGCTGGGAGTTGTTTCACTACTATCTGGATGTGGCGAGCGGCAAGCAGCAGACGTGGGCTGAGAAGCACAAGCTGCATAACGACATTACGTTGTTCAATCCGGCGCCGATCACCTGAAACCGAGTCGCCTGCATCGCGAGCAAGCTCGCTCCCACAGGGATCTCCTTTGCTACACAAATTTTGTAAGCACCGAAGATCAGTGTGGGAGCGAGCTTCTCGCGATAGCG
>NZ_LRUN01000098.1 GCF_001679645.1 Pseudomonas bananamidigenes
AAGGCGGCCGAATGGCCGCCTTCATCATTTCAAGCCTGCGCAGCCGCCGTCACCACCGGCCGCCCCGGTTTGCGCAGCGGATCCAGGCGCGAACCTTCATAGCGTGTCTCGCGGAAAAACCGCCAGCGCCCGAACAGTCCATAGACGTGCGTCACGCGCCCCTGCTCGTGATAACCCATGCGAATGTGCAGCTTCAGCGCCGGGATATTGTGGGTTTCGCAGACGTCCACCACCTTGTGACAACCCTGGGCGGCCATGGCTTGCCAGAGGGTGACTTGCACGTCCACCGACAGGCTGCTGCCAAAGTAGGCGCGGGTCATTTCGCCGCCGAATTCGAAAAACTCGCCAGGCTGGACCGGGAAGTTGCAGCCGTAATAGTGGCGGTCGTGGTAATCGCGAACACTGCCCCAGATGAAAGCCACCGCGTGGCCATCGGCGTCCAGGTACATGTGCCCGGTGTGACCTTCGGCTGCGAGTTCGGCCATGGTCTGCACACGGTCACCAAAATGCTTGCCGAACGCACCGGCATTCTGCGGCGTGATGTCGACCTTGCGCAGGCCTTCGTAGGGGCGCAGCTTGTGCGGCGGCACCGGGCTGATCAGGTCGCGCTCCATCCACAGCAGTTCCCAATGGAAGAACACGTAGCGTTTCCACAAGGTTGCAAAGGTGCGGCCCAGGCCTTTTTGCTTGATGCGTTCGCGCAGCTTTTCGATGACGCTCATGATGCCCTCCGTGGCCGAAGCCCGGGTGTTTTTGTGGTTGGCTTTTGTGGGTATAGATCAAGCTGGCAAGCACATTTCAAAGTGCCATCTTCGAAAGTGTTGCCACTTGTGTAACTCAATCGAGTGCCGCGGCACCCCGTAGAAAATCCTTGTTCAGGTCGGCGTAGGAAGCCCGTGGAACCCCCGGCAGCCGGCGCTCTAGCACGCGGCTCAGGGACTCTCCGGGTTGTAGATAGGCATCACCGAAATCGGCCCCGAGCTGATTCGGATGGGCAATGATTTCCAGCACGCCGTCAGTCGGCGCAGGCTCGTTGCGCAGGTCCACAGGGGTGCAGACATAGTCTGCCGTCGCACCGGCCAGGCCCTGCAAACGACGGTTGAGCAAACCCTTGAACAGGCGCTTCGGCAGGTTCAGGTTTTGTCCCAGGTTGCGCGCCAGTCGCACCGGTACGCCCTGGTGGGCGGCGAAGCGTGCGACGATCTCGCCGATCGGCCAGATGTTGTGCACGTGCTGATGGGAGTCGAGATGGCTGGGGCGCACGCCGTGATCGACACAACGCTGCCACTGCGCCTGCAATTCCTGCTGCACCGCTTCACGATCTTCACGACCCAGCCACAGGCTGTGCCGCGCAAGGCTCAGATCGAACACCCCGTGGCTGTCGCAGAAGGTGGAGCGGGCCAGAATTGCCTGGCTCAGCGGTCGGCCATACGTCAGGTTGAAGTGCAGGCCGATCCGGCCTTCCAGCAAGGGGTGACGAGCCATCGCGCAGGCAGCTTCGAACGCCGGCATGTTGGCCATGGCCGTGGCGGAACTGATGACCCCGGCCTGAAACGCGCTGAAGATCACCGCGTTTTCGTTCGGGCTCAGGCCGAAATCGTCAGCGTTGACTATGACTTGGCGAGGCATGTTCGCCCTCCGTGGTGATGGCGACGGGTTTGACGAGAGGTTTGGCGATAGCCGTTTGGCGTTGGGCCCGCCACTGCTGCAATTTCGGTTTGAGCCGCTGCCAGACACGCAGTCCAAGCCCCAGCAACAGACCGCTCGGTCGCCATGAGTAAAAGCTCCAGCGCCAGTGCTCCCGTTGTCCGGTCATGCGTTCGTGCAGTTGATGACTGGAGTTTTCCAGGCTGACCCGCGAGGCATCGATCCAGTGCCAGTGATCGTCCAGGCCCCAGCGAATCCATTCCTCCAGCAGCACCCGGCCGCTGCCCAGATCGGCGTACTGCGGCAGGAACGCGAGGTTGTAATCGTAGAGCCGGCCCTGTTCGAGCAAGCCAAGCCGGTAGCTGATGCAACGGCCATCGAGCTCCAGCGTGACCACCCGCACCAGACCCTGGGCGGCGAGGGCGGTGAAGGCGTGTTCGATGCAACGTCGGCTGCGTTCGGTGGCGAAGATGCCGACACCCTCGTCGCCTTTCCAGCTCACCGCTTCGACTTCGGCGATGGCCTGCAATAGCGGGCCGATGCTCAGCGCATCAGGAGTGATGCGCCGCACCACGGCACCACAGGCGGCAATCCGTTTACGGGCGCGGCGCAGTTTGTAGCGTGGATCGCCGGAGACTTCCTGACGGTCTGCCTCGCTGATCAAGTGCACCGGCACCCGACAGCTCAGGCGTCGTTCGGCATTGGAGCTGTGGGCCATCCATGGCGTGAGGACGCTTGCCTGGCCCACAGGCTCCGACAGTTCGTTGAGTTGCAGCAACGCGTGGGGGATGCGCTGGCGAATCAGCAGCAGCGCCTGACGCATGTCGTCGGCTGTCAGCACAGACAGCAACGCCAGACGATCCGCCAGCGGATAGCCGAGGTGATGCACGACGGCAAACGGTATCCCGCCAAAGCGTTCACGACCGGCCACCAGCGGCAGGCACAGGCGCAATTCGTCCGCTTCCCAGCCCAGCAGAATGTGCAGATGTTCACTCGCGTCGAGTGTCTGCTCTGCCGCGATCAGCCAGCCGAGGCTGTTGAACGGCGTGTGGTCCGTCATCCGCAGGCGCAGCGCTTCATGGGCCGCTGCCGGGAAGTCAGGCGCGCACAACGAAGTGCGCCACTCGAATCGCGCCATAAGCTCAGGTCGCCGTTGCTGTAACGGATGGACGGGCAGGTTTGCGCAACGCATCCAGGCGTGAACCGCTGTAGCGGGTTTCGCGATAGAAGCGCCAGCGGGCGAACAGGGTGTACACGTTCATGATCCGGCCCTGCTCGGTGTAGCCCATGCGCAGGTGCAGCTTGAGCGCCGGGATATTGTGGAACTCGCAGACGTCCACCACCTTGTCGCAGCCCTGGGCGGCCATGGCTTTCCACAGCTCCAGTTGCAGATCCACCGACAGCTCGGTGCCCCAATAGGAACGGGTCAGTTCACCGCCGAACTCGAAAAACTCGCCGGGCTTCACCGGAAACAGGCAGCCGTAGTAGTGACGGTCGAAATAGTCCCGGGCGCTGCCCCAGATGAAGGCCACCGCATCGCCTTGTTCGTCGAGGTGCATGTGCCCGGTGTGACCTTCACTGGCCAGTTCCGCCATGGTGCCGACGCGGTCACCGAAGTAGCGGGCGAAGGCGCTGGCGTTGTCCGGGGTGATCTTCACCACGCGCAACGGCGGATACGGTTTGAGGCTGTGGGGCGGCACCGGGCTGACAAGGTCACGCTCCATCCAAAGCAGTTCCTGATGGGAAAAGACGTAATGTTTCCACACCTTGGCCAGCGTGGCCCGCAGGCCTTTTTGTTTGATGTGTTCGCTGATTTTTTTAACAACGTTCATGGTCGGTACTCCTGATGACGTGGCATCGCGCGGCAACTGGCCTGCGCGGCAGGACATCAACGGGCGGTTCATCCAGTGCGCCAGCTCAGGGAAAACAGGGTCTGCCCCGGCAGTTCGAAGCGCACGCGACCGTCCTGACAACGGAAGGGCGCGTCGCGGCTGCGGTTGTCGGCGCCGAAGTAGCGCAGGGCGCCGTTGTTCAGCGGGCACTTGGCGCCCGCCAGATCGACACGCTGCAAGCGCGTGCCCTTGTTCACTCCCAGCAAGCCGCGCTGATCGTCGCCAGCCATCGCCAGCACATCGACTTCGAAGGCGTCGTTTTCCAGCCACAGCACGTCATGCAGCCAGTGTTGCCGAATGAACTGCTGGGCCAGGCCCACGGGTTTGAGTTCGAAATGTTGCTCATCCGCCGAAACACGCAACATGCCTTTGGGGTATTCCGGCTCGTCGGCGGCCTGGAACCAGTTGAGCATGGTCAGCAAGCCGTCCTGGGAGGCGTTGATCACCACCGAGGTCCACCACAGCGACGTGTAATGAGTTTCCTGATCGTAGGGGCTCAGGCTCGAGCCGCTGGACAGATTGGTCTGATCCAGCAGCAAGGCCTTGCGCGGCTGGCCCTTGGCATCGAGGCCCACCAGATCGGCGGCGCGACGCACGCTGTCGCGGTAGACGCGAGTGGCGAGCAGATCGCGGATCATCCATTCGTGCCAGGCCAGTGCATCGACTTGATCGGCGTACTCACCCAGCAGACGCCGGGCCCAGTCGATGCCGCGCTTGTCCGCTGCGTTGTCGGCGAACGGGCCGTTGACCAGCCGCGAACTGGCCGGCATCGCGATGCGCACACCGGCCCGGGCATTGGCCGGATTGCTGCGTATCTGGCGGGCCATGCTGGTGAAGATCGAGCGGTATTGCTCGTAACTCGCATAGTTGAGATTGGGCTCGTCGGCAAAACCGATGTAGTGGGTGCCTTTGCCGCCAAGCAGTCGCGTGCTCGCCAGCCAGGCGTCGAGGCCACCGTTGCTTTGTACGTCGGCGCGCAAGTCGGCCTGACGCTGACTGCCGGCGAGCAAAGTGATGTCCTGACGAATGCCGAAGCGGTCCTGATAGACCTGGCGGAACGCATCTTCGAAGTGCGGCTTTTTCGCCGTCACATCGACGAAGCTGTAGTAACTGGCGGCTGTCGGTTTCAGCGCATCAAGTGCGGCGTGACTGGCGGGCGGCGGCATCACATAGGGCAGGGCGATGCCCAGGTCTGGCGTGCGGCCAAGGACCTTGTCGTGCAGGGTCAGCCGGGTCTGGCCATCGTCTTCGCGCAGCGGTTTGAGCTGCTGCGGGTTCTGCGCAAACAGATTGGCTGTGCCGTCGAGCCAGAACGCCGCTTTGCCGCTGCCTTGCAGACGCAGGTGCCAGACTTGTTCACGGTCGCTGACCGGCAGCGCGACCTGATCGAACTGCCAATAGGCGCGATAAGGTTTCAGTGCCAGTGACAGCTGTTGCCCGTCGCCGACCCGTTGCGCCTGCAAGGCGCTGACACCGCCGTGGAACTTGCCCGCGAGCACCGCGTGTTCACCCGGCGCAATCCTGAAAAACAACTCATCGCCGTCACGGGTTTCAGCGCTGAAATGCACCTTGGCCGGGGCGAACATTGCGACCGTCTGTTCGTCGTGCTCGACCCGGTAATTGCGAAAGCTGTAGCCGGGAATCTCCAGTTGATAACTCGCCGGCCCCGGTAGCAAAGGCCAGCTCTGGCTGCCACGGGTTTCACTGGCCTTGATGAACCGGTCGCCTTGCAACCTGCCTTGGCCATCGAGCAGGTACAGGTGTTCTTCGTTGGCGTCCGCCTGCCACGCTGGCGCCCAGCGTATTGTCACGGTGTCGGGGCGATCCGCTTGCAGGTACAGGCTGCCGTCGCGAATGTCGCCCCAGCGCATCGACGCCGCGAAGGCGTCCAGCGACAGGCCGAGACCGAGCAGCAGGGCCAGGCTTTTCATGCGGATTTCCGTTGTAAAAAGCGCCGCTGCAACATCAGCCACATTGGCGCGATGTCGGCGGGCACGATGATCAGGGTTTGCCGGAACGGCACGCCGCTCAACCGGCAATACAACACCAGCATCGCTACGGTCACCGCCAGATAGGCAATCGACGAGGCCGCCGCGGCACCGACGATGCCGTAAGTCGGAATCAGCACCACGTTCAGCGCCAGGTTGAGCAGGGCGCCAAGGCCCATCAGCAGCGATACGGTGCCGGGGCGATTCTTGCCCAGCAGGTCGAGGCGCAGAATGCTCGCGTAGCACAGGCCCAACAGGCCCGGCAGCAACGCCAGCAGCGCCGGATACGCCGGTTGGTAGGCGATGCCGAACAATGTGACGATCAGCCATTCGCCGATCACCGCCATGCTCAGGCAGGCGCCGAGCATCACCGTGGCCGTCAGGCGCAGGGCCAGCGGAGTGACCTTGTCCATGCCCTCGTCCTGTTGCAGCAGGCGTTTCATCAGCGGTGTGGTCACCGCTTCGGGGACGATCAACAGCAGTTCGGCGGCAGCGCTGGCCATGGCGTAATGACCGAGCGCGGCACTGCCGAGCAGCGCGCCGATGAACAGGTAGTCGGAACGCAGGATGACTTGCTGGAACAACAGATCCGGATGGCTGCGGGCGCTGTAGCGCAGCAGTTCGTTCTGGCTGGCGCGATCCCATTGCAGCTGCAACGGCTGCGCACGCCTGAGCCAGACCCAACCGGTCAGCACCACCAGACTGATCCCGGCCAGCCAACTGATCAGTGCGGCTTCCAGTGCTGCTTCTTTCCACATCCAGAACAGCGCGAGAAACAGCAGCAGTGGCGCCAGGGATTCCACCAGGCGCAAGGCATTGAAGGCGACCACACCGCCGGATGCATTGTGCAGCGTCAGCAAGCCGCTTTTGAGTACGGTCAGCGGCACCGCCAGCAGCAACAGCCACGCCAGCAGGCCCAGTTGCAGGGTCACGTCCAGTTCACTGCCGAACTCACGCACCAGCGCCACCACCAGCAAGGTCAACAGCCCCGCCAGCAGACAACCGAACACCAGCACCTGAGCCAGCAGCAACCCCATCGGCCGCTGCTTGGCGGCCTGATAACCGACGGCGGAATTCAAACCGCCACTGGTGGCCGCGCTGATCAGATCGGGCAGGGTGCTGAGCAGGGCGAACAAGCCGCGCTCACTGGGGCCGAGGATCCGCGCCAGCAACACGTTCCTCAGCAGGCGCAGGGCGATCATCGCCAGTTTTGTACCCATGCTCAGCGCCAGGTGCTTGAGGTAACGGCTTCGACTCATGGCCGCGCCCCGCGAAAGATCCGCCACGACAGCAGCTCGGGATTGCGCGCGGTACGTTGACTGACGCCGAAGCGCGGCAGGTTCAGCGGATCGCCGGCGCCGCGATAGATGCCGGTGGCGGTACCGAGGGCGAACGCATAATCGTGGTGGGCGATCTGTTCGCGGACTCGTGCGTCGTTGTCGCCGTTGGGGTAGCAGTAAACCGGCAATGGCCGGTTGCAGCCATTGTTCAGGGCAGTGCGGCTGCGGCTGATTTCTTCGGCCAGGCGCACATCGTCAAGTTGGGTGAGGATCGCGTGGCTGGCACCGTGGGGGCCGAATCTCACCAGGCCGGAAGCTTCCATTGCCCGCACCTGATGCCAATCCAGCGCCTGGGGCAGAGACTCTGGCGGGCATTCGCTGGTCAGGCGTTCGAGCAGTGCGGGGTCGCAGTTCTTCAGGCCTTGCAGATAGTGCAGCAAGGTTAGGCTGCGGCGATCCACGTCGATGTCGTCCAGCAACACCGGCAACGGATGGTGCGTGGCCTGCAGGCATTCGATCAGATGCATGCGTGACTTTTCACCGTGGCTGCCCCACAGGGTTTCACCGATGCTTTCCCACCAGAAGCGCTGGCGGCTGCCGATGAAATCCGTGGACAGAAAAATGCTCGCCGGCACCTGATGCTTCTGCAAAAGCGGGAAGGCGTTGGCGGCGTTGTCGCGCCAGCCGTCATCGAAGGTCAGCGCCACTTGCGGGCGCTCGCGGCGCAGGGCGTTGGGTTGCAGGATTTCCATCAGCGGCACGCAATCGAAGTGCCTGCGCAGCCATATCAGCAAGTGCTCGAAGGCTTTCGGGCCGACGCACAGTTCATTGCGATGCGGCAGGTCGGCGGCGCGGTCGTTGGACAGCACCCGGTGCAACATCAGGATCACCCCGGCGCCGTGCAACTGGTTTCGTCCCACGGGCGAGTTGAGATAGAGCCAGCCACTGGTGCGTTTTATCAGTTGTTTGATCGCCATGGCTTGAGCCCTCTCAACGGTTCTGGTCAGGATTCCACTGGGCGTAACGCTGGCCGCGCAGGAACTGCCACAGGCCGATGCTCATCCCGGCCAGGGTCACCAGCAGGAATGCCGCCAGGCGGAACGGTTTGGGTAAGCGATGCTGCGAATCCAGCAGACCGGCAATCGCGATGGCGTAGCCGATCAATTGCGCGATCAGGCTCAGTCGATAGAAACCGTGGTCATCCCACAACCAGAAATTGCTCAACAGCAGCGGCAGCAACAGGATCGGCGCCAGACGCCGGATCAGCTTGTGGCTGATCAGCGCAATCGAGTACAGCCCGTGCTTGAGCGGATTGAGCAGCTCGCTGCGCTGGGCCAGGCTTTGCAAGCCGCCGACGGTGACCCGCTGACGACGACGGAACTGTTTGTCCGCTTCATCCACGCCGTGATCAATGACCTGGGCGTCAGGCACATAAACGATGCGTTTGAATTTCGCCGGCGCGCAGGTGCTGATGAAAAAGTCGTCGTTGACTTCCGCCGGCACGTTCTCGAACAGTTCGCGGCGCAGGGCGAGCAGCGCGCCATCGGCGGACACCATGCAGCCGGTACGATTCTCGACCCGGCGCAGCCAGCCTTCGTAATGCCGGTACAGACTGTCGCCGACACTCAAACCGCCGCCCGTGACGGGAATCACCATGTGCCCGGCGCAGGCGCCGACCTGCGGATCGCTCAGGGGCGCGAGCAGGTAGCCGAGAGTTTCCCGTGACCATTGGTTGTCGGCATCGGTGAACACCAGAATGTCACCGGTGGCCAGGGCCACGCCGGCATTGAGTGTCGCGGCTTTGCCCTGACGCGGCAGGTCGAGCACGGTGATCCGTGGATCGACGACCTTGTGGGCGCAGGCCACGGTGTCGTCGCTGGAACCATCGCTGGCCAGAATGATTTGCAGAGAAGCCGGCTGGTAGTCCTGGGACAGCAACGAGCGCAGCTTGTGCTCGATATGCCGCGCTTCGTTATGGGCGGCGATCACGATGCTGATGTTCAGCGGTGGCGCCGGGCTGTGGCGCCACGCCGGGAACAACGGCGCCAGCAACGTCAGCAGCAACGGGTAGCCGACGTAGGCATACACCGGAAGCAACAGGCACATCCAGAAAATGAACTCAGCCACGGGCAGGCCTCCTGGCGTTCCAATGACACAGACTGAGAATGAACGCTGCGCCGGCCAGGTGCAGGCGTACCCAATGCAGCCCCCACAGTTGCAGGGTCAGGCCGATATCGTGCTGGCGACGACTCTGACGGATGCTCAGCACCAGCGCCGGGATCGTGGTCAAGGTCACCATGATCGCTGCGTGATGGGGAAAACCGTTGAGCAGTGCAGAGATCGCCAGCAAGTCCAGCAGCCACGCCAACAGCGACAACAGCGGAAAACGCAGCAGGCGCAGGCTGAATCCGTGGGTGCGCAGCAGCTGCAAATGGCTGCCCTGACGCCACATCTCCTTGCCCATCCACTCCCGCCAGTTCATTTCGTAACCCCAGTGCAGGGCCACGGTTTCATTGACCGACAGCAACCGCGCACCCTGTTCGCTCTGGCGCAGGGTGAATTCCTTGTCTTCGCCGGTGCGCAGGGATTCGTTGAAGCCACCGACCTTGTCGAACCAGCGCCGATGCATCAGCAGGTTGGAGCTGGGCAGCCAGTCCACGGCATGGGCCTGATGGCTGACCGGGCGCAGGGTGCGGCGTTGCCAGGCCACGGCGTACCACGGTGCGCTCGCGGGCGTGTGCAGATCCAGACCGAACACGTCGGCGTGGCCCTCGGCTTCGAGGGCGAACAGCTCGGTCAGCCAGTCTTCGGGCATTTCAATGTCGGCATCGATGAACGCCAGCCAGTCGCCGGTGGCGATGGCGGTGCCGCGATTGCGCAGGGCGCCGATCAAAACGCCCGGCACCACCAGCACCTGCGCGCCGAACTGGCGGGCGATCTGCGGGCCGTCATCGCTGGACCCGTTATCGACCACGATCAGTTCGCACTCGACATTGGCGGCGTGGGCGGCTTTCTGCGCCGCCAGCAGGGTACGGCCGATGTGGCGACCTTCGTTGTACATCGGGATGACGACACTGATCCGGCTCATGCCCTGGTCTCCACCAACGGGGCTTGCTCGGCCTTCAGGCGCAGGACACTGGTCAGCGCGAGCATGATCCACACGTACTTCTGGTTCGGTGCACTGAGGAACATCAGGAACAGGGTCAGCGACAGGTAACTCACTCCCAGGTGGGTCAGTATGTCGGCCTGCTCCCAGTCACGTCGCAGCATCCAGGCGCGGCGCGCACGCATCATGTTGTACAGGCCCAGCCCGAGCATGCCGACGAACAGCAGGCCGGCGGGAATCCCCAGTTCGCTGAAGATTTCCAGGTAGGTGTTATGGGCCCGGCGGTACAGGTCGCCGATCTTGCGGTTGGCAGAGAATGTCTTGGCGTAGCCGGTGGTGGCGTAATGCAGGGGAAAGGTGCCGGGGCCGGAACCGAGCAGCGGGTTCTCGCGGATCATCTGGCTGCCGACCACGATGTACGAAGCGCGGCGGCCCAGGGATTCGTCATCGTGGCCGCGGGCGCCGGCGCTCAACACGCTCAGCGACTGGATTCGCGCCAGGTAGCCGGCGGGCATGGCGTAGATCGCCAGCGGAATCACGATGGCTGCGCCGAGCATGGCGAAGCCCAGATGCCGGGGCCGGATGCGCGTCAGTTGCGCACGGTAGTGCCAGCAACCGATCACCAGACTCAAAGCCAGCACCACCAGCCCGGAGCGCGATTCGGTCTTGGTCATGCCGCCGAGCAGCAACAGGCAGCAACCGCCCCAGAACAAACGGTGCAACAGGTTCGGGCTGCGAATGATCAGCAGCAGGCCCATCGGTACGGCGAAGGCGATCAGCATGGCGAAGGCGTTCGGGTCTTCGAGAAGGCCGGCGGCGCGGCCCTGGTCCTGGAATTTCGTCGAGAACATCGCCATCGCACAGGTGGCGCTGACGGCCAGCGTCACCAGACGGGCGAACAGGTCGAGGTTCAGCTCACGACCGATCAGCAAGGTGATGACGAACAGGATCAGACCGACGCTGAGTTCACGCAGATGACCCAGCGACATGCCCAGATCATCGGTGTCGAGCAGGCTCAGGAAGTACAGCACCATGAACCAGACCAGGTAGCGCCAGATATTGCTGCGCAAACGCTGCGAAGGAATCTGGTGCATCGCCAGTTGCAGCATCAGGATCACCGCCAGCGAGGCACCGATGAGTTTGCTGCCCGACAGCGTGCTGTCCTTGAAGAAGCCCTCGAACGGCACCAGCGCGGCGATGCCGAGCAGACCCCAGGTCGGCTTGCGGTACAGCACGGCGAACCCCACCAGACCAAGCACCGCACCCGGCGCAAGATAGGGCCACGGGCTGGCCAGCAGGGCGATGCAGACCAGACCCAGCAAGCTGACGATCGAGAGCGGGAAAATCATGCGCGTGCCTCCCGTGCCGTGCGGATGTACAGCTGCGACCAGCGTTCGGCCAGGGCCTTAAGGTCGTAGCGGTCCTGTTGCGTGCGTTTTGCATTGTCCCGCAGTTTGCGCGCCAGCCCTGGGTCACTCAGCAGTGCATCGAGCTGACGGCTCAGCGCGCTGCTGTCGGTGGGCGCGGCCAGCAGGCCGTTGTGCCGGTGCTCCAGCACATCGGGAATCCCGCCGACACCGAAGGCCACCACCGGCACCCCGGTCTGCATGGCCTCCAGCAGAATCATTGGCGTGCCTTCGGTGCGCGAGCTGATCACCAGCGCGTCGAGTCGCTGCCACCAGCGGCGCATGTCGGTCTGATAACCCGGCAGACGAATGCGCTGCTGCAGTCCGGCGGCGTCGATCCGTGCCTGCAAAGCCTCGCGTTCCGGGCCGTCACCGAGCATCACCGCGTCGAGCCGCGGGTGCTGATGACACAACGGGATCAGTGCGTCGAGGAACAGATCCGGGCCTTTCTCGCTGCTCAGTCGGCCGACATAACCGGCGAGCCAGCGCGGATTTTCGGCTTGCAGGGTGCGCTCGGCGACCGCCGCCGGCAGACCGTTGGGGATCACTTGCAGCTTCTCCGCCCGCACGCTGGCCTGGCGGTGCAGCACCGCAATGCTCTCGGCCACGCACACCACCCGGTCCACCGACGCCGTGCGGCACAGTTGCAGGCTGAGCCAGGTGTAGAACTTCTGCTTGCGGCTGCGCGGGGTGAAACCGTGTTGCGTGATTACCAGCGGCAGACGCAACAGCGAAGCGCCGATCCAGCCGAACAACAGGCCCTTGAAGTTATGGGTATTGATCAACGGACGCTCTGCCCGGCGCTGGCGCAGATGCCGGAGCAGGGCGCCGAGACCGGCGCAACCCTGTGCATCGACGCCGGCCTCGCGAAAGCGCTCGATCAGCTCCGGCGGCGCATCGAGAAACAGCACCTGATGCTGCCCCGGTGTCGCCAGGCAATGATCCAGCAACATCCGTTCGGCCCCGTAGAAGCCGCCGCTGCTGAGCAAATGAATGATCGGCAGCGCGGCGTTCGGGGTGGACGGCGTGTTCAATTGCGCACCCAGTGCATGAAGCTCGGCACGGTCCAGTTCTTGTACGGATTGCCGGGTTGGGTGCTTTCATCGTTGATCACCAGCAGCACGGGCACGCCCAGTTCATGACTGATTTGCGCCGGGTGTTTGAAGCGGTGATCGAAGAACTCGCGCACGTAGACCAGGGCAATCGCCAGCAGCAGGCCGGTGAACAGACCGAACGGAATGATCAGCAACGGTTTGGGGAACGCCGCCTCGGTCGGTTCGAACGGCGGGCTCAGGACCCGGGCGTTGGACAGGTCATCGTTGAGCGCACGAGTGGTGCTGCTTTCGGCGAAGCGCTGGGCGTAGGTCGAGAACGCGGCGTGCAGGGCGTCGATTTCGGTGTCCATCTGCCGCAGCTTGCTCTGGGTCTGCTGCAGGTCGCGGATGCGCGCCTTGAACTCGGCGATGCGCGCGGTCTTCTGATCGATCACCTGTTGCACCACCGCCAGATCGTTGGTGCGTTCCTGAATGCGGTTGCTCACCACTTTGAGGAATTGCTGGCGGGTCCGGGCGATCTGTTCGCGGGTCAACAGCATCGGCTCGCTGCCGGGCTGGAACACCGCCAGATCATTCATGTAGCGGCTGACCTGGGTGGTCAGTTGCTCGCCCAGCTGTTTGATCTCCCGGTCCTCGAACGCCACGTTGTCGACGGTGGTGGTGAAGGTGTAGGGAAAGGTGTAGTCGTTCAGCTTGTTGTTGGCCGCGGCGGCCAGGCTGGTTCTCAGGTACTCCAGCCAGCGTTGGCTTTGCAACAGGCGATCCTGATACAGGTTCAGCGCCTGTTCTTCGGTGTTGATCGCGTTCAGGCGGAAGGTGATTTCCTCCTTCGGATCCGCTGCGCCGACACTCTCGAGCAAGGCCTGACGATTGGCTTCCAGCCCGTCGAGACGCACTTGATACAAGTGCTTTTTGCTCTCGTAGAAAGACTGCGGCAGGTCGATCGATTGCAGGGCCTGACGGCTCACCAGATAGTTTTGCAGCAGGGCGGCGACGAAGGTCGTGCCTTGATGCGGATCGGGGAAGCTGTAGATGATCGAGATCACGTTGGAACCGGGCAGGGTCTCGATCTTCAGGCTGTCGATGGCCTGTTGCGTCAGGCCGTCGAGCACGGTGTCACGCACCGGATCGGTCTCCAGGCCCAGCAGGTTGCGCAGCGGGTTGATCAGGTACTGGCGCAGGGGCGAGGTGATGAAGCGCCGGAACGGATCGCCGATCAGCCTGGCGAACATTCCGGGTGGCGGCGTGTATTCACCCTTGTCCCGCAGCTCGCTGATGGTCTGACGGATCAGCGCCGGCGAACGCAGGATGTTGCTTTCGGTTTCCATGTCCGCCAGCGACGGCGGGATGAAGGTGGCGTTGTCCACGGTCAGCGACGTGGTGGCGTCGCCCTGGGAGAGTTTTTTCGACTGCACGATCACCTGGGCGGTGATATCGAAGCTCTGTTTGAGCACCAGCGGCAGCACCAGCGCGATCACTGCAAAGATCAGGAAGACACGCTTCACCAGCCGTTTGTTGGCGAAGAAGATCCTGAAGAACTCATGCAGGTAGTTTTCCTTTGGATTCATGTCAGGTCACCCGAGAGTCAGTTGTTGTTGCTGCCTTTGTTGTCGACGCGGTAGCCGAAGCTGAACCCCACGCCCTGGAACAGCACGACGTCGGCCAGTTGCCGGGCCAGATCACCGGCGCTCGCCAGTTTGGTCTTCGGCACGTAAAGCATGTCGTCCGGTTGCAGGTAGGCGATTTGTGAGGCGTCACCGGCCAGTGCCTTCTCGACGTCATAGCGCACGGCCTGCACCTGATTGCCATTGCGGCGCATGATCATCACCGAGTCCAGCCGCGCCTTGACGTTGGTGCCCCGGGCCAGGGTCAGCGCTTCAAGCACCGAGACCGGCCGGCGGATCGGGTAGGAGCCAGGCTGGCCGACTTCTCCGAGCACATAGATTTCGTTGCCGGAGGTGGACTTGAGCATGACGTCCACGGTCATTCTTCCTGGCAACTGCGCGTAGCGTTTGTTGAGGAAGGTTTCCAGTTGATTGATTGTCATGCCCTGCAGCGGCACGGCACCGATTTCCGGGAAGCTTGCGTAGCCGTCGTTACCCACGGTGATCTCGCGGCTCATGCCGGTGGCCGGGTGGTTGAGGGCGCTTTTGAGGTTCTGCTCGTTGGTCAGCGGACTGATGACCTGCACGGTCAACTGATTGCGGTTGGGCTGGAACAACTGTTTGCGCTGATAGGCGCGCTGGATCTCGTCCCGTGCCTCATCGCTGGTCAGTCCGGCGATCTTCACCGAGGTGTTGGCGCCCGGCAGATTGATGGTGCCGTCCGGCAACACCAGTTGGTTGCCGTTGAGCTGGCTGGCGGCGGTGAAGTTCAGGCCGATCTGGTCACCCGACTGCACGCGGTAAGCGTCCGAGCCGCTGGTGCTGATATGGAAGATCACATCCAGCACATCCTGCGGGCGCAGGGTCTGCTCGATCCTCGGCATGTCGGTGGCCTGGGCGTTGGCCGGAGTGGCGGTGAGGATATTCACCGGCATGGTCTGGGTTTCCGAATTGCTGGAGCAACCTGCAAGCGGCAGCATCAGCAGAACCAGTATCTTGGCGTTCATTGCGTCATCCCTCGCGTTGCTTACAGGTTTTTGTACAGCCACTTGGGCATGTAGTACTTGCGCCGGTTGAACACGCTGCCGACCACTTTCGCCCCGGCCTGGGTCAGCCGTTGCACGGCGGCCTGGGCGACTTCCCAGCGGGTGTCCTCGGCGCGCACCACGAACACCACACCATCGGCCTGAGTGCTGAGCACCAGGGTGTCGGCCGCGGAGTACACGGCATCGCCGTCGATCACCACGAAGCGGTACTGGCTGCCCAGCTGGTCGAGCAACGGGCTCAGGCGTTCGGCGGTCAGGTGTTCCATGGTGCGGATCGGCCGGCCGTTGGGCAGGACGTGGAAGGGCAGGCTCGACACCTGCACCACGCAGTCCTGCAACAACGGCGGGTTCTCGGCGTTGAACAGCAGGTCGCGCAGACCGCGCTCCTTGCTCAGGTTCAATTGCTGGGTGAGGTTGTTCGCCGACTGGCTGGCGTCGACGTACAGCACCAGACCGCTGCTCATCTGCGCCAGTTGACTGGCCATGGCCAGGGCGCTGGTGGTGGTGCCGGCGCCGGGATTGGCGGCGGTCAGGAACAGGATCCGCAGATCCAGGTCCAGCACGGTCGACGCCAGGTTCGACTCGCTGGGGCTGGCAATGCTCAGGCTTTTGTTGGTTGAACCGTCCATTAGCTTGCTCCGTGGCCGCTGAATACTTTGAAAGGGGTTTTCAACAGGATCTTCAAATCAAGCAACAGGCTCTGCTCGGCGATATAGCTGAGGTCCAACTCAACGCGCTGGTCGAAGTCGATGTTGCTGCGTCCGGAGATCTGCCACAGGCCGGTCATGCCGGGGTAGATCGCCAGACGGGCGAGGTGCTTGTCCTTGTAGCGATAGGCGTTGAACGAGGTCGGGCGGGGGCCGACCAGGCGCATGTCGCCGGTTACCACGTTGATCAGGTTGGGCAGTTCGTCGAGGCTGGTGCGCCGCAGGAAACCACCGATGCGGGTGATGCGCGGGTCCTGATCGATCTTGAAGTCGATCGCGTCGGCGCCGTGCTTGTTGAGGTGGCGCAGCGACTCCTTGAGTTCTTCGGCGTTGGCGACCATGGTGCGGAACTTGAACATGCCGAACTTGCGCCCGCGATAACCGGTGCGTATCTGCACGAACAGCACCGGGCCTTTGCTGGTGAGCTTGATGGCGATGGCCAGGCCGATCAGCAGCGGCGAAATCATCAGCAGAATGACCAGCGCGCCAATGCAGGCCAGGACCCGGTTGGTGCGCGACAGCTGCCAGGGACGGCCACCCTCGCGCCCGGTCACCCAGCCTTGCCCCTGGCGGTGGATGGCCGCGTCGAGGCGCATTCGATGTTCCGGATCCATGCGTTTGTCGCGAACCAGATGTTGGATCGGTACACCTTTCTCATGTCCAGTCATGGAGTCCTCCGCTGGTGTTCAGCCGCGAACGGCGCGTGGGCGACAGGCCGTCGGGTAGTAATCGCGATACCAGGCGATGAAACGCCCGAGGCCTTCATCCAGCTCTATCCGGGGCTGGAACCCGGTGGCCTGGGCCAGATCATCGGTGTCGGCACAGGTGTTGAGCACATCGCCCGGTTGCAGGGGCAGCAACTCGACAATGGCTTTCCGGCCAAGGTGTTTTTCCATCAGGGCCAGGTAGGTTTTCAGCTCCACCGGATGGTGGCCGCCGATGTTGAACAGGCACCACGGCGCCATGCTGCTGCCCGCGTCAGGGTGTTCGCGGTCCCATTCCGGATGGGTGTGCGGCGGGTGCGTCGTCAGGCGGGCGATGCTCTCGACGATGTCGTCGATATAGGTGAAGTCCCGCTGGTGCAGGCCGTAGTTGAACAGCTTCAACGGCAGGCCTTCGGTGATGGCCCGGGCGAACTGGATCGGCGACATGTCCGGCCGGCCCCAGGGTCCGTACACCGTGAAAAAGCGCAGCCCGGTGCAGGGAATGCCGAACAGGTAGCTGTAGCTGTGGGCCATCAGCTCATTGGCTTTTTTGGTCGCGGCGTACAGCGACAGCGGATGATTGACGTCGTCATGCACCGTGTAAGGCGTGTGCTGGTTGGCGCCGTACACCGAACTCGACGAGGCATAGATCAAATGCTCGACCGGGTGATGCCGGCAACTTTCCAGAATGTTCAGGAAACCGCTGAGGTTGCTGTTCAGGTAGGCCTGTGGGTTTTCCAGCGAATAACGCACCCCGGCCTGCGCCGCCAGGTGGATCACCACTTGCGGGCATTCGCGGACGAACAGCGCATCGACGGCGGCAGCGTCGGCCAGATCGACTCTGGCGATCTGGAAGTCACCGACCTGACCGCGCACCCAGCGCACGCGGTCATGCTTGAGCTGCGGGTCGTAGTAGGCGTTGAAATTGTCCAGGCCGACGACCTGATGCCCGTCGCGCATCAAGCGCAACACGCAATGAGCGCCAATGAAGCCGGCTGCACCGGTGACCAGGATCCTCATGGCCGCAACCCGTCAGGCGCGATATGCCGCAGGCCGATGCCGCTGTAGTGCAGGCCGGCGGCGGCCACTTGTTCCGGGTTGTAGAGGTTGCGTCCGTCGATGATCACTCTGGAGCGCAGTTTTTCGGCCAGCAGCTCGAAGTCCACCACGCGAAAGTTCTTCCATTCGGTGCAGATCACCAGCGCATCGGCGTCTTCCAGAGTGTCGTCGCGGGTGGCGCACAGGTGCAGGTCATCGCGGTAGCCGTAAATGCGCCGGCACTCGGACATCGCTTCCGGATCGTAGGCCTGCACGCTCGCGCCTTCGGCCCACAGCGCATCCATCAGATAACGGCTGGGGGCTTCGCGCATGTCATCGGTGTTGGGCTTGAACGCCAGGCCCCAGATGGCGATGGATTTGCCCGCCAGCCCCTGTGGGAACTGCGCCTTGAGCTTGCTGAACAGGATGTGCCGCTGGCTGTCATTGACCTCGGTGACACTGCGCAACAGTTTCAGCGGCATGCCGTTGTGCTCGGCGGTGTGCAGCAGGGCGCGCAGATCCTTGGGGAAGCACGAGCCACCAAAACCGCAGCCAGGGTAGATGAAGTGATAGCCGATGCGCGGGTCGGAACCGATCCCCTTGCGCACCGCTTCAATGTCGGCGCCCAGCCGTTCGGTGAGGTTGGCCAGTTCGTTCATGAAGCTGATGCGGGTGGCGAGCATCGCGTTGGCCGCGTACTTGGTCAGCTCGGCGCTGCGGTTGTCCATGAACATCAGTTTTTCGTGGTTGCGGCAGAACGGCGCGTACAACTCGCTCAACTGTGCACGGGCCTCGGGATCAAGGGTGCCGACGATGATCCGGTCCGGGCGCATGCAATCGGCGAGGGCGCTGCCTTCCTTGAGAAATTCTGGGTTGGACACGATCCGCACGTTCACGCCGCTTTTGTCGCGCCGGCGCAATTCGTTGCGGGCAGTCTCCAGCACCTGATCCGCCGTGCCGACCGGCACCGTGGATTTGATGATCAAGGTGCGATCGGTCTCCATGAAGCTTGCGATTTGCTGCGCCACATTGAGCACGTGGCTGAGGTCGGCGGAACCGTCCTCGTCGGCCGGTGTACCCACCGCGATGAAGATCAGTTCGGCATGTTCGACGGCATCGCTGGCCTGGGTGGTGAACAATAGGCGCCCGGCCTTGATGTTTTCTTCCAGAGTGGCCGACAGCCCCGGTTCACTGATAGGCGGAACCGCCTGTTGCAGTTGTTTAATTTTGTTCGGGTCTATATCGACACACAGTACTCGATGTCCGACATCGGCAAGTGCCGCAGCTTGTATCAGGCCAACATAGCCCGTACCAAATACGCTCACGTCCATATTGGCGTGCCTCGTAAGACGGTGGAAGAAGATCGAATTGGAACTGTCAAAAGGGGTATAGCGCAGGGTGGGAAAAGCGTGTCAGCAAAATGACATGTTGCATGTGTATAACACCCCCGTTTTTTTGGGCTAATAGCCATCAAGTACTTGCTGTATCTGGATTTGTCCCGTCCTTGACATGTTTTTCACAATTCCAAGAAAGCGATAAACGGTCGTAGGCCACAAAATTCAAGGCCTGTAGCGACTTGGGTGTGTCAGTTTTGAGTCAATGTTTTTTTGACGCTTTTGGCCAAAGTCCGACAATTCTTGCGCTTTGAAGTCTCGCTGCTAGTGTCAGAAATTGACCGACAAGCGATTGACAATACCCTGCTGCCAGTGCCCGGAATCGCCATGTTTCGATATTTGAAAGAACTGCTTTTAATTATCTATCTACTGCTTTATTCCGATTATTACCTTGAACGTTTAAACGCCATGGGAATCGGTCCGGCAGTACTGCTTTTTGGCGCGATGTTTTTGGCGCTGACTTTCGCATTATTACTAACGGCCTATATAAGGCAGACTTTCATTCGGCACTTGTTCGCATTGGCGATGTTTGTCTCGGCGGTGTTCTTTGATGTGTATACACGGGTGACTGCCGACTACCTGACTTACAGCAGTTTTGTCTCGCTGGTGTACTCCGGCGGCTTCATCCAGGAAGCGGCTTACCAGTACCGCGACGCGATCGTTCATGGTGTGCTCAACGGTCTGTTGCTGCTGCTCGGCATCGGCCTGCGGCCGCGTCATTCGATTCCGGTTTCCGGCCCGTTGCGAGTCGCGGCGCCGATCATGGGTGTGTTGCTGCTCAGCGCCGTGCTGTTCGTGCGGGCCGGGGAGGGAGCGCGGGGCTTGCCGATCATGTACACGCCATTGGCCTACCTCAACCTGTTCGGTTACGAGGCGCTGCACAATACTGTCGGGCCCCGTGAACCGGTGACTCTGGCGCGCAACGGCCCGGCAGTGAGTCACGACATCGTGCTGATCATCGACGAAAGCATTTCCGGCAATTACCTGGACATCAACACGCCGTTCGGCGTGCACAGCAGCCTCAAGCAAGCGCATCCCGGCGCGGACATTTTCAATTACGGCTACGCCGCGTCCATCGCCAATTGCAGCGCCGACACCAACGTCACGCTGCGCTACGGCGGCACCCGTGGCGATTACATGCGTATCAACAGCACCATGCCGTCGATCTGGCAGTACGCGAAAAAGGCCGGCCTGCGCACGGTCTACATCGATGCCCAGCGCACCGGCGGCAACCTGCAGAACCTGATGACCGATACCGAGAAAAAGGACATCGACGAATTCGTGCAATTCGACCAGACCAGTGTCCGCGACCGCGACATGGCCGCCGCTGCCAAACTGATCGAGCTGCTCAACGACGACAGACCGGAGCTGGTGGTGATCAACAAGGTCGGCGCGCACTTCCCGGTGCACGACAAATACCCGGACGCCTTCATGGCCTACCGTCCGACCTTGCCACGCGGGCAATTCACTGAAATCGCCGACACCGGCAAACGCGACGGTTTCAACGGCCAGCCGGATGACTGGGTGCTGTACCGCAACGCCTACAAGAACACCGTGTTGTGGAACGTCGGCGAGTTTTTTTCGCGGGTGTTCGCTCAGGCCAACCTGAGCAACGCGCTGCTCATCTACACCTCGGACCACGGTCAGGATCTACATGAACGCGGTAACCCGGGGCTCAACACCCATTGCGGCGGCGATCCGGTAGAAGAGGAAGGGCTGGTGCCACTGGTGGTGATCCAGGGCGATCAATTGCACACGCTGGACTGGTCGGCACAACTGGCGGCGAACAAGGATCGCTCCAGTCACTACAACATCTTCCCGACACTGTTGCAGTTGATGGGCTATGACCTGGCGGGAATCGAGTCGGTCTACGGCAAACCGCTGAGCGTGCCGACGACGGACGACTTCACTTTCAACTACCGCTTCAATGCGCGGCTGGGGGCCAGGCCCGAGTGGAAGCACATCGACCTGAACAGCATCGTCACGCCGGGTGAGGCGTCGACCAGTGTGGCGGTGGGGCAGTGATTTATTGGTTGTCTTGGCTGGCCTCATCGCGAGCAAGCTCGCTCCCACATTTGGAATGC
>NZ_LRUN01000099.1 GCF_001679645.1 Pseudomonas bananamidigenes
GCTTGCCCGCGATGGCGTCAGTCAAGACGACACCTGATCTGTATCAGTCTTCCAGCAGCTCTTCAGCCTGACCCAGGATGTTTTCCAGGGTGAAGCCGAACTCTTCGAACAGTGCCGAAGCCGGAGCCGATTCGCCGTAGGTGGTCATGCCGATCACGCGACCTTCCAGACCCACGTACTTGAACCAGAAGTCGGCGTGGGCCGCTTCGATCGCGATACGCGCGCCAACCTGCAACGGCAGGACCGATTGCTTGTAGCTGGCGTCCTGAGCGTCGAACGCGCTGGTGCATGGCATGGAAACCACGCGCACCTTGCGGCCCTGCTCGGTCAGTTTGTCGTAGGCCTGAACGGCCAGGCCGACTTCCGAACCGGTGGCGATCAGGATCAGCTCAGGCTCGCCTGCGCAGTCCTTCAGCACGTAGCCACCACGGCGGATATCGGCGATCTGGCCGGCGTCACGGGTCTGGTGCTGCAGGTTCTGACGGGAGAAGATCAGCGCCGACGGGCCGTCCTTGCGCTCAAGAGCGTTTTTCCACGCCACAGCCGATTCAACGGCATCGGCTGGACGCCAGGTATCGAGGTTCGGCGTGCTGCGCAGGCTGGTCAGTTGCTCGATCGGCTGGTGCGTCGGGCCGTCTTCGCCCAGACCGATGGAGTCGTGGGTGTAGACGTGAATCACACGCTGCTTCATCAGGGCGGACATGCGCACGGCGTTGCGGGCGTATTCCATGAACATCAGGAAGGTCGCGCCGTAAGGCACCAGACCGCCGTGCAGGGCAACGCCGTTCATGATCGCGGTCATGCCGAATTCGCGCACGCCGTAGTACATGTAGTTGCCGCTGGCGTCTTCGGCGCTGACGCCTTTGCAACCTTTCCACAGGGTCAGGTTGGAACCGGCCAGGTCGGCCGAGCCGCCCAGCATTTCCGGCAGCAGCGGGCCGAACGCATTCAGGGTGTTCTGGCTGGCTTTACGGCTGGCAATGGTTTCGCCCTTGGCCGCGACGTCGGCGATGTAGGCATCGGCCTTTTCGGAGAAATCGGCCGGCAACTCGCCGCTCAGGCGACGGATCAGTTCGTTGGCTTCGGTCGGGAACGCGGCGGAGTAGGCAGCGAAACGCTGGTCCCACTCGGCTTCGACCGCCCGGCCCTTTTCCTTGGCATCCCATTCGGCGTAGATGTCGGCCGGGATTTCGAACGGACCGTGGTTCCAGTTCAGCGCCTGACGGGTCAGGGCGATTTCCGCGTCACCCAGCGGGGCGCCGTGGCAATCTTCCTTGCCCTGCTTGTTCGGCGAACCGAAACCGATGGTGGTCTTGCAGCAGATCAGGGTCGGCAGCGGGCTCTTGCGAGCGGTCTCGATGGCGGTCTTGATCTCTTCCGGATCGTGACCGTCGACGTTGCGGATCACCTGCCAGTTGTACGACTCGAAACGCTTCGGCGTGTCATCGGTGAACCAGCCTTCGACTTCGCCGTCGATGGAAATGCCGTTGTCATCGTAGAAGGCGATCAGTTTGCCCAGGCCCAAAGTGCCGGCCAGGGAAGCGACTTCGTGGGAAATGCCTTCCATCATGCAGCCATCACCCAGGAACACGTAGGTGTGGTGGTCGACGATGTTGTGGCCGGGACGGTTGAACTGTGCGCCCAGTACCTTTTCAGCCAGGGCGAAGCCCACGGCGTTGGCCAGGCCCTGACCCAGCGGGCCGGTGGTGGTTTCAACGCCCGGGGTGTAACCGAATTCCGGGTGGCCCGGGGTACGGCTGTGCAGTTGACGGAACTGCTTCAGGTCGTCGATCGACAGGTCGTAACCGGTCAGATGCAGCAGCGAGTAGATCAACATCGAGCCGTGACCGTTGGACAGCACGAAGCGGTCACGGTCGGCGAACGATGGATTGCTCGGGTTGTGCTTGAGGTAGTCGCGCCAAAGCACTTCGGCGATATCTGCCATACCCATAGGGGCACCGGGATGGCCGCTGTTGGCTTTTTGCACGGCATCCATGCTGAGGGCACGAATGGCGTTGGCACGCTCACGACGGCTAGGCATCGCTGATCTCCTGGGTGTGAATGGATTGAAACGGAAAAAAGGAGGGCATTTTCCCTCACCCGAGCGCCTCGGGGCAATGACAGATAGTCATCCGGAGGCGTTTTTCCCATGGATAACATCGGTTTCGGTTGATGAAACCTTTCCGCTGTTCGTTTGTAGAGCTGGCCGGTCCGTGAGAAGTGCCATCCATCGAGCAATATCAAAACTTTTTGATATTGCCCTTGCGGTGTTTTTCGGCCATCACTAGACTGCGGCCCTATGAATTTACGTGTGCCTTCCATTCGCCATGACGATTGCGACGAGCTGGCGGCCCTGTGCAAGGCCGGCGGCGATCCGCTGCGGCTGAATGTATTGCGCGCCCTGGCCAACGATTCGTTCGGCGTACTGGAGCTGGCACAGATTTTCGGTATCGGTCAGTCCGGCATGAGCCACCACCTGAAGGTGCTGGCACAGGCGGATCTGGTGGCCACCCGCCGCGAAGGCAACGCGATTTTCTATCGCCGCGCCCTGCCCCATACCGAGCTGCTGGGCGGCAAGTTGCACAGCGCCCTGTTAGAAGAAGTCGACAATCTGGCGCTGCCGGATGATGTGCAGGCGCGCATTGGCCAGGTTCACGGACAACGGGCCGCTGCCAGCCAGGACTTTTTCGCCCGGGTCGCAGAAAAATTCCGCGCTCAGCAGGACTTGATTGCCGGCCTGCCGCAGTACCGCGACAGCGTGCTGGCCCTGCTCGACAAACTGAATTTCGATGGTGCAGCCTCGGCCATCGAAGTCGGCCCCGGCGATGGAGCATTCCTGCCGGAACTGGCACGCCGCTTCGGCACCGTAACCGCACTGGACAACAGCGCGGCGATGCTCGAACTGGCGCGACAGGTGTGTGAACGTGAAAAGCTGACTAACGTCAGCCTGCGATTGGCCGATGCATTGAATGGCACAAGCCTTCAGGCCGATTGCGTGGTATTGAACATGGTGTTGCACCATTTCGCTGCGCCGGCCGAAGCGCTCAAGCACATGGCCGGCCTGCTGCAACCGGGCGGTAGCCTGCTCGTGACAGAGTTATGCAGCCACAACCAGAGTTGGGCCAGGGAGGCCTGCGGTGATCTGTGGTTGGGGTTTGAACAGGACGATCTGGCCCGTTGGGCCGCCGCTGCGGGACTCGTTCCCGGGGAAAGCCTCTATGTAGGCTTACGTAATGGTTTCCAGATCCAGGTCCGCCACTTTCAGCGGCCGGCTGGCGACACTCACCATCGGTAAATTCAGGAAAACATCGAGATGAGCGAATACTCCCTCTTCACCTCCGAGTCCGTGTCTGAAGGGCATCCGGACAAAATCGCCGACCAGATTTCCGATGCAGTGCTGGACGCCATCATCGCCCAGGACAAGCACGCACGCGTTGCCGTGGAAACCCTGGTCAAGACCGGCGTGGCCATCGTGGCCGGTGAAGTGACCACCAGTGCCTGGGTCGACCTGGAGCAGATCGTTCGTGACGTGATCTGCGACATCGGCTACACCAGCTCCGACGTCGGCTTCGACGGCGCCACCTGCGGCGTGATGAACATCATCGGCAAGCAGTCCCCTGACATCAACCAGGGCGTTGACCGTGCCAAGCCTGAAGACCAGGGCGCCGGCGACCAGGGCCTGATGTTCGGCTACGCCAGCAACGAAACCGACGTGCTGATGCCGGCACCGATCACCTTCTCGCACCAGCTGGTACAGCGCCAGGCCGAAGCCCGCAAATCGGGTCTGCTGCCATGGCTGCGTCCGGACGCCAAGTCGCAAGTGACCTGCCGTTACGAAGGCGGCAAGGTTGTCGGTATCGACGCCGTGGTTCTGTCGACCCAGCACAACCCTGAAGTGTCGTACAACGACCTGCGCGAAGGCGTGATGGAGCTGATCGTCAAGCACGTACTGCCTGCCGAACTGCTGAGCAAGGACACCCAGTTCCACATCAACCCGACCGGCCAGTTCATCATTGGCGGCCCGGTAGGCGACTGCGGTCTGACCGGTCGCAAGATCATCGTCGACAGCTACGGCGGCATGGCCCGTCACGGCGGCGGCGCGTTCTCCGGCAAGGACCCATCCAAGGTTGACCGTTCGGCTGCCTACGCAGGCCGTTACGTTGCCAAGAACATCGTGGCTGCCGGCCTGGCCGAGCGTTGCGAGATCCAGGTTTCCTACGCGATCGGTGTGGCCCAGCCTACCTCGATCTCGCTGAACACCTTCGGCACCGGCAAAATCAGCGATGACAAGATCATCAAACTGGTCCGCGAAGTGTTCGACCTGCGTCCATACGCAATCACCACCATGCTCGACCTGCTGCACCCGATGTACCAGGACACCGCAGCCTACGGCCACTTCGGTCGTACTCCGCAGACCAAGACTGTTGGCGAAGACACCTTCTCCACTTTCACCTGGGAAAAAACCGACCGCGCCGACGCTCTGCGTTCCGCTGCCGGCCTGTAAGACTTCCCTGGCGGTACAGAAAAGCCCCGCACGGTTCGCGCCGTGCGGGGCTTTTTCATGGCCGCGAAACACCCGGCAAAACAGCCACCCGGCCCGCTGGAAAATCCGGGCTAGCCTTCAGGTATCTCCCTGAGCAAGGACGCTCACGATGCTTGCCGCACTGCGCCTTTTTTGTATTTTCCTGCTGTTCTCCATCCACCTCGACGCCTTCGCTGACGATTGCCCGGACTGGGCTGCCGACCGGGCCCGAAGCGAAATCGCCGCCCTGCAACAGCAGATCGATCAGTGGGACGACGCCTATCACCGCGAAGGCCGCTCGCTGATCGCCGACGAACTTTATGACCAGTCCCGCATCCGGCTCGGCGAATGGCGCCAGTGCTTCAAACTGCCTTCACCGACCAGGCCGTTACGCACCGCATCAGGTCCGGTCGCGCATCCAGTCGTCCACACCGGCCTCGACAAGCTTCACGATGCAGCAAACGTCGAAGCATGGCTGCGTGACCGCAAAGAAGTCTGGGCACAGCCCAAGGTCGATGGCGTGGCCGTCACGCTGATCTACCGGGCCGGGAGGTTGCAACAGGCGATCAGCCGCGGTGACGGCGTTCGCGGGCAGGACTGGACGGCCTCGGCGCAGAAGATCAACGCCATTCCCCGAGAGCTGACACAACCTCTGGATCTGTCGGTGCAGGGTGAACTCTATTGGCGACTCAACGACCATATCCAGGCCCGCACCGGCAGTGCCAACGCCCGCGCGACCGTTGCCGGCCTGATGGGACGCAAGGACTTGAGCATCGAACAGGCAGCGGGTATCGGGCTTTTCGTGTGGGACTGGCCGTTGGGACCGAACACCCTGAAAGAGCGAATCACCGGGCTGACAACACTGGGCTTCGCCACGACGCAACCTTACAGCCAACCCATCGGTGGTCTTGCCGACGCGCAAAAGTGGCGGGATCACTGGTATCGCTCGCCACTGCCGTTCGCCAGTGACGGCATTGTCCTGCGGCAGAGCCAGCGTCCTTCCGCCGAACGCTGGCGGGCACGCTCACCCTATTGGGCCGTGGCCTGGAAATACCCGTTTGCCCAGGTATTGGCCGATGTGCGCAAGGTCGATTTCAAGGTCGGCCGCACCGGGCGTATCACTCCCGTGCTGGAACTGGCGCCGGTCAGGCTCGATGACCGCCAGATCAGGCGAGTCAGCGTCAGCTCATTGAATCGTTGGCAGGAACTGGACATTCGTCCCGGTGACCAGGTGGCGATCAGTCTGGCCGGAATGACCATTCCGCGGCTCGACAGCGTTGTGCTGCGCAGCCCGGAGCGTGTCGAACTCAAGGTGCCGCTCGCCAGTGACTTTCACCCGCTGAGCTGCTGGCAACCGACGCCCGGATGCGAGAGTCAATTCCTCGCGCGCCTGACCTGGCTTGGCGGCAAACAGGGGCTGGCACTGCCCTATGTCGGCCGCGGTACGTGGGAGAAACTTCTGGAAACAGGCCGACTGAACAGCCTGCTGGATTGGCTGACCCTCGACGAGCCAGAGCTTGCTAAGATTGCCGGCCTCGGCGAGCGCAGCAGCGCTCGCCTGCTTCACAGTTTTCACAGTGCTCGCCAGCGACCGTTCACCCAGTGGCTCAAAGCCCTCGGACTGCCGCCAACCGGTCAGGCCACCCTGGCTGATTCATGGCAAGCGCTGGCACAACGAAATACCGAACAATGGCAGGCAGAACCCGGAATCGGCCCCGGTCGTGCGGCGCAATTGAGCGCCTTTTTCCGCGACCCGCAGGTGCTGGCCCTGAGTGAAACGTTGCGCACCGCCGGAATCGACGGTTTCTGAACATGCATCCCGGTACGCCGGGAACCCAACGGTCGGCGAGGCGCTCCAACAGCGCAGTGCTTCCCCGACCCGATTGCCCTTGCACATGGAGCTTTTATGAAATTTCTCGCACCGCTCGCCCTCCTGACTCTTTGCGGCGCAATGGCCGCATCCGCGATGGCAGGCGAAGACGCCCCGGGCCTGACCGGTTGTGCCGCCAAGAAGCAAGGCATCATCAATCAGATCGAACAGGCCAAATCCCGTGGCAATGCTGACCAGCAGGCCGGCCTCGAAACCGCCCTGCGCGAAGTCACCGAACACTGCACCGATGCCGGCCTGAAGAAGGAACGCGAAAACAAGGTGCTCGATGCCAAGCATGAAGTGAGCAAGCGCCAGGCCGACCTCGACAAGGCCATGAAGAAAGGCGACCCGGAGAAGATCGACAAGCGCAAGAACAAGCTCGCCGAATCGCGCAAGGAATTGCAGGACGCGCTGGACGAACTGGACAAGTGATCCGGCAGGCCATATGCGGTGAAAGAGCCTTCTCCGTCACCGCACATCAGGATCAATGATCCCGAAACTCTTTATGACAGGCACTGCAGGCATCTTCGACCTTCTGCACCGCCGGCCCCAGGTTGCTGGCCTTGTAAGGCTGGACCTTGCTGGCGATCACCAGCTCACCGGTGGCGGCCTCAAGAGTGCGGGCCATTTCCTGGAAACGTGCCTGTCGCTGCCAGACATCGTCCCTGGCGCTGGTGTGATCTTCTTCGCGCACCGAAGGAAAATGCTTCCACGGTTCATGGGACAGCGCATCGAGCTTGATCGCGCCCTCCGTGAATTTCGGCCCGTCGAAGGGAATGCGTCCGCGCAGCATGCCGCCCAGGTCTTCGCCGGTTTTGAGCATCTGTTTGAAGATCGCCTTGCGCTGACCCAGCGGAGAGTTGGGATCGACACCGCCACAGGCGGACAAGGTCAGACAGGCCAGCAATACAACAGAAAGTCTTTTGAGAGTCATGGTGGCTTCAGGTCACGGAATTCGGCGGCCAGTATCCTCGCGTCACCGCCAAACACCAATAGCCCTATTAACAATACGGGTTGCTGGCGCGCATGGAGCACGCAGCAACCGACACAGGAAATTCTCCATGAACAGCCGTTTCAAGGCCTGGCGTCACCCGCTCGTCGCTACCCTGCCGCTGCTGGCGATCCTCGCCGGCTGCACCGGCGGCGACAGTGCCAAGCCGAAAACCCACGCACTGGCCACTTACTCCAGCGCCACCTGGGAATCTCTGCCTGCGGTTTCCGACAACGATCTGGTGGCCGGTTTCGGATCGTGGCGCAGCGCCTGCACCCGGCTCAAGGCTGACCCGATCTGGGGCGCCACCTGCGCTGCGGCAGCCAATGTGCCGCAAAGCGCCGGCGACATTCGCAGCTTCCTCAAACAGAACCTCGATGTCTTTGGCCTGCGTGCCGAGAACGACAACCCCAACGGCCTGATCACCGGCTACTACGAACCGGTCTATCCCGGCAGCCTGACGCAGACCGCCACTGCCAACGTACCGGTATATGGCGTGCCGGAGGACATGATCATTGTTTCGCTGGACAGCATTTACCCGGAACTGAAAGGCAAACGTCTGCGCGGACGCCTCGAAGGTCGGGTACTCAAGCCTTACGACGACGCCGCGACCATCGAGAGCAAAGGGGTCAAAGCGCCAGTGGTGGCGTGGCTGACCGATCCGATGAACCTGCAATTCCTGCAGATCCAGGGCTCGGGGCGGATTCAGACCGATGACGGCCGACAACTGCGTATCGCCTATGCCGACCAGAACGGTCACCCATACCGTCCGACCGGACGCTGGCTGGTTGAACAGGGCGAGCTGAAGAAAGAAGACGTGACCATGGGCGCGATCAGCAACTGGGCCAAGGCCAACCCGTCGCGTATCCCGGAACTGCTGGGAAGCAACCCGAGTTACGTGTTCTTCACCCGCAACCCGGACAGCAACGAAGGCCCGCGCGGCTCGTTGAACGTGCCGCTGACCGCCGGTTACAGTGCGGCGGTGGATCGCAAGGTCATTCCATTGGGCAGCCTGCTATGGCTGTCGACCACCCGCCCGGATGGCACGACGCTGGTACGCCCGGTGGCGGCGCAGGATACCGGCGGTGCGATTGCCGGCGAGGTTCGTGCGGATCTGTTCTGGGGCACCGGCGATGCCGCCGGGCAACTTGCCGGCGACATGAAACAGCAGGGGCAGATCTGGATGCTCTGGCCAAAAGGCGCGGCATTGCCGCAAGTACCCCAAGTCGCCGACACGGTGAAGGACAAACCTTAAGCGCCTCGGCGCTTGAGCTATCGCTTTCGCGGGCAAGCCAGCTCCCACAGGTATCAATAGCGAGCACGAATCCTGTGTGCACCAGAGAACCCTGTGGGAGCGGGCTTGCCCGCGAAGAGGCCAGTAGCAGCGCTCAAGAATCAGACGGACACAAAGAAGAACGAAGCAATCAGCCCCATGCCGACAAACCACACCAGCGACCGCAGAATCGCCCAGTCCGCCAGATAGCAGATGATGTAGAGCAGGCGGCTGGTGATGAACAGCACTGCCAGCACATTGACCGTCACCAGCTCCGCCGTGCCCACCAGGTGCGCGACGATCACCGCCGCCGCAAAGGCCGGTGTCACTTCAAAACTGTTCAATTGCGCCGCATGGGCCCGTCGAGCCACACCGTTCAGGCTTTCAAGGAAGTCACGGGGATCGTGATTGTCACTCAGCCGGTAACCACCGACAGCCTTGGCCACGCCCGTGCACACATAGGGCAGAAAAATCGCAATGAAAACGCACCACAGAGCCACCGTCATAACGCCGTCCTTCTTCGGTTTTTTGAGTGTTGGCGGGTCAGAACTTCATCACCAGCATGCCGATCAGCACCAGCCCACAGGCTAAGAGCCGTGGCCGGCCGAAAGGTTCTTTCAGGTAGCGCATGCCGAACAGCACCACCAGGATCACGCTGATTTCACGCAACGCCGCGGCCTCGGCAATCGACCCCAGTTGCATCGCCCACAGCACCAGAGCGTAGCTGAACAACACGCAAAATCCGACCGCCAGCCCCAGCTTCCACTGTTCGCGCCAGAACAGTCTGAACGCCGGACGCCTGGCGACCCACGCCAGCACCGGGAACGGCCACGCGCTGAGCAGCGTGACCCAGACCAGGTAATCCAGCGGATGCGACCAGCGCCGCAAGGCCTGGCCATCGATGTAGGTGTAACAACCGATGCACAGCCCGATCAGCGCCACCACCGGCAGCATCGACCATGGCAAATGTTTCCCGCCACCGCCCTGCCAGAGCAGGCAGGCCATGCCCAGCGGGATCAGCATGATTCCGAAGATCTGCTGGGTGGTCAGCACTTCACCGGCGAAGATCAGGGTCAGCGCCAGCACCACCAACGGCGACAATCCGCGCATCAACGGGTAGACCAACCCCAGGTCGCCGACCCGATAGGCCTGGATCAACAGGTAGCGATAAAGCAGCTCGAACGCCGCCGAGGCCAGGATCCACGGCCAGATTTCTGCCGACGGCAAGCTTATGAAAGGAAACGCCAGCGCCACGAACAACAGCGCCACAGTGTCCATGCAGGCCACCACCAGCAGGCGCTCGGCGCTGAATTTGATCAGGGTATTCCATGCGGCGTGCAGCAGCGCCGCCATCAACACCAGAACTGTCGCCAGCACGTCCCGCTCCTTCATGCCTGTTGTTGAACCTGAGCCACTTGATCAGGTCTTTGCTTCGCGATGTGTCAGGCGACGTTTATACGTCAAGTGACCTCGATACACCCGGTCGTGCGCAGACAAAATCCCGAAAATCCTGCCCGGGACACACAATTGTGCCCCCGCCCGGTGTCTACCCATCCAACCCTTGCGCCCTCGAACCGGCGCGCTGTCTTTTCACCTCCCATCCAAAGGACCCCGGATGCTTGAACTTGTCGCCGCATTCATCTGCCTCACCACCCTGCTTACCTTCGTGAATTTCCGCTTCATCGGTTTGCCTCCGACCATCGGCGTGATGGTGACCGCTCTGATGTTTTCCCTGCTGCTGCAAGGCCTTAGCCTGCTCGGTTATCCCGGCCTTGAAGAACGCGTGCAGCAACTGATCGGCCAGATCGACTTCGGTGATCTGCTGATGAACTGGATGCTGTCGTTCCTGCTGTTCGCCGGCGCCCTGCACGTCAACCTGAACGACCTGCGCAGCTATCGCTGGCCCATCGGTCTGCTGGCAACCTTCGGCGTGTTGATCGCCACCGCCGTGATCGGCAGCCTCGCCTACTACATCTTCGCCCTGTTCGGCTGGCACGTGAGCTTCCTCTACTGCCTGTTGTTCGGCGCGCTGATTTCCCCGACCGACCCAATCGCGGTACTCGGCGTGTTGCGGACCGCCAATGCCTCGAAACCGTTGAAGACCACCATCGTCGGCGAGTCGCTGTTCAACGACGGCACCGCCGTGGTGGTGTTCACCGTGTTGCTGGGCATCGCACAACTGGGCGAAACCCCGACCATCGGCGCCACCGCTATGCTGTTTGCCCACGAAGCCATCGGCGGCGTGCTGTTCGGCGGCCTGATCGGTTATCTGGTGTACCTGATGATCAAGAGCATCGAGCAGCACCAGATCGAAGTCATGCTGACCCTGGCGTTGGTGATCGGCGGCTCGGCGATGGCCACCGAGCTGCACGTCTCGGCACCGATTGCGATGGTGGTCGCCGGTCTGATCATCGGTAACCTGGGGCGCAACCTGGCGATGAACGACATGACGCGCAAATACCTGGACGGCTTCTGGGAATTGCTCGACGACATGCTCAACGCCCTGCTGTTCGCGCTGATCGGCCTGGAGCTGTTGCTGCTGCCGTTCAACTGGCTGCACGTGGCAGCGGCAAGCCTGCTGGCGCTGGCGATTCTGCTGTCGCGCCTGCTCACCGTGGCACCGGCCATTGTCCTGTTGCGCCGCTGGCGCACGGTGCCGCGCGGCACTATCCGGATCCTGACCTGGGGCGGCTTGCGCGGCGGGGTTTCGGTGGCATTGGCCCTGGCCCTGCCGCTGGGTCCGGAGCGCGATCTTCTGCTGAGCATCACCTACATCGTGGTGCTGTCGTCGATCCTGTTGCAGGGTCTGACAATTGGCAAACTGGTCAAGCACGCCACCCGCAATGAACCGGCAGCCACTGCCGAACCTGCGCACCACTGATCATTTCTTGATCCGCTGCGGGTCGGGCTTTTCAGCCTGATCCGCAGACTCTTTCGGTGCGCCGCTTTCGCTGCGGATCTGCGCATGGCTGATCAGGGCGAAGATGAAGCTGCCGCCGATGATGTTCCCCGCCAGGGTCGGCCCGGCAAACATCGCCCAGAAATCACGCCACGGCAACTCGCCGGCAAACACCAGATACGATACCTCCGCCGAGCCCACCACGATGTGCGTGAAGTCGCCCAGCGCCATGAGGTAGGTGATAAGGATGATGATCCACACCTTCGCGCTTTCCATGGACGGGATCATCCAGACCATGGTGGCGATCATCCAGCCGGAAACGATGCCCTTGGCGAACATCTGGCTGGCATGGTTTTCCATGACCTTGCGCCCGATTTCGAGGAAGGCGACGTCGGTCTTGCTGTCGAAGATCGGCAGTTCCAGCATTACGTAGGCCACCAGAATCGTGCCGCACAGGTTGCCGAACAGCACGACTGTCCAGAGCCGGATCAGCCGCCCGAAATTGCCGAGCGTCGGTTTGGTCATGACCGGCAGAACGGCGGTCAGGGTGTTTTCAGTAAACAGCTGCTGGCGAGCCAGGATCACCGCGAGAAAACCTGCGCAGTAGCCAAAGCTGGCGATCACCTTGAATTCGTCGCCCTCGGGCAGACGGGAGTTGAGTAACCCCATGCCCATCAGCGACAGGCCCATGGTCAGCCCGGCCGCCAGCGCCGACCACCACAACGCGGCAATGCTGCGGTCCAGTTCCTGATCGCCCTGTTTGCGGATGATTTCATGCAAGACCGCCGCCCGGGGCGGTTGGTTTTTCTCGACTTCGTGTTGTTCCTTGGCCGAGAGGTCGGGGTTCTTGCCTTCTGTTGGTGTAGTCATGGCGTGGAGACCGTGGTGGGCTTTCAGCTACGACCCCAGCGGTTCCCGGCTGTTCAGTAGGCAGATGAATCTACATTGCCTGCCACATCGCTTTCGCGAGCAGGCTCGCTCCCACAGGTACAACGCAATTCATGTGGGAGCGAGCCTGCTCGCGAAGAAGGCCTCGCCGATGTCACTTGGTGACGAGTTCGTCATCCTTGAACTGGTCTTTGACGTACTTGATCTCGGTCCGCCCATGCGGCGCCGGCAGGCCGTCCTCGCCGAGGTTGACGAAGACCATCTTCTCGACGGTCAGGATGCTTTTGCGGGTGATCTTGTTGCGCACTTCGCAAGTCAGGGTGATCGAGGTGCGGCCGAACTCGGTGGCAGTGATGCCCAGTTCGATGATGTCGCCCTGGCGCGAGGCGCTGACGAAGTTGATCTCGGAAATGTATTTGGTCACCACGCGCTGGTTGCCCAGTTGAACGATGGCGTAGATCGCTGCCTCTTCGTCGATCCAGCGCAGCAGACTGCCGCCGAACAGGGTGCCGTTGGGGTTGAGGTCTTCGGGTTTTACCCACTTGCGGGTGTGGAAATTCATCTTCACTCCTGAGCGTCTTGCCGAATGATGGGGCCATCTTGGCAGACTGAGCGGTCATGCTCCATGAGGCTTCTACTATGGTCGCGATTGGCGATCTTCATCTGGCCGACAGAAACCCTTTGGAAGATCAGTCCAGACGGCTATAATCGCCCCCGTTTCAAAACGGTAACCTTCACTTGATACCGTTTTCCCGCCACCTGTCCGAGGGGCGCTGCAGCAGGTTCAACCTGTCAGGCTCGGATGGGGCGTTGACCGGCTCAGGCCGGACACTAAACGCACAACGGCGCCCATTCGCATACATTACGAATGGAGGCTCTCATGAGCGCTGTTATCACGCCTGCAGATTTTAACGATTACAAAGTTGCCGACATGTCCCTGGCTGCCTGGGGCCGTCGCGAAACCATCATCGCCGAGTCGGAAATGCCGGCCCTGATGGGTCTGCGCCGCAAGTACGCTTCCGAGCAGCCGCTCAAGGGCGCAAAAATCCTCGGCTGCATCCACATGACCATTCAGACCGCCGTGCTGATCGAAACCCTGGTTGCCCTGGGTGCCGAAGTGCGCTGGTCGTCCTGCAACATTTTCTCGACTCAGGATCAGGCCGCCGCGTCCATCGCCGCTGCCGGCATCCCGGTTTTCGCCTGGAAAGGTGAAACCGAAGAAGAGTACGAGTGGTGCCTGGAGCAGACCATCCTGAAGGATGGCAAGCCTTGGGACGCCAACATGATCCTCGACGACGGCGGCGACCTGACCGAGCTGCTGCACAAGAAATACCCACAGGTTCTGGACCGCGTTCACGGCGTGACCGAAGAAACCACCACCGGCGTTCACCGTCTGCTGGACATGCTGGCCAAGGGCGAACTGCGCATCCCGGCCATCAACGTCAACGACTCGGTGACCAAGTCCAAGAACGACAACAAGTACGGCTGCCGTCACAGCCTGAACGACGCCATCAAGCGCGGCACCGACCACCTGTTGTCCGGCAAGCAGGCGCTGGTCATCGGTTACGGTGACGTGGGCAAGGGTTCGGCCCAGTCCCTGCGTCAGGAAGGCATGATCGTCAAGGTCTCCGAAGTCGACCCGATCTGCGCCATGCAGGCCTGCATGGACGGTTTCGAACTGGTTTCGCCGTTCATCGACGGTATCAACGACGGCACCGAAGCGAGCATCGACAAGGCGCTGCTGGGCAAGATCGACCTGATCGTGACCACCACCGGTAACGTCAACGTTTGCGACGCAAACATGCTCAAAGCCCTGAAGAAGCGCGCCGTTGTCTGCAACATCGGTCACTTCGACAACGAAATCGACACCGCTTTCATGCGCAAGAACTGGGCATGGGAAGAAGTGAAGCCACAGGTACACAAGATCCACCGTACCGGCCCTGGCGCGTTCGATGCGCAGAACGACGACTACCTGATCCTGCTGGCCGAAGGCCGTCTGGTGAACCTGGGCAACGCCACCGGTCACCCGAGCCGCATCATGGACGGTTCGTTCGCCAACCAGGTTCTGGCACAGATCTTCCTGTTCGGCCAGAAGTACGCCGACCTGTCGCCAGCCCAGAAGGCCGAGCGTCTGACCGTTGAAGTACTGCCGAAGAAACTCGACGAAGAAGTGGCCCTGGAAATGGTTCGCGGCTTCGGTGGCGTGGTCACCAAACTGACCAAGCAACAGGCTGACTACATCGGCGTGACCGTCGAAGGCCCGTTCAAGCCGCACGCTTACCGCTACTAAGTAACCGGCTGTTTTATCTGTCGGACTGGCTTGTTGTGACGAGGGAGCTTGCTCCCGCCGGGCTGCGAAGCGGCCCCAATATTTTGGGAGCGTTGCGCACTCCAGCGGGAGCAAGCTCCCTCGCCACATAAGCACGTTCCTACAGATGAAACAAACCGTAGGCTTACGAGTTTCCAAGGGTATGACCATGTCCCAAGAACGTCGCTACAGCTTCGAGTTTTTCCCGACCAAGACCGATGCCGGGCATGAAAAACTGCTTGCCACTGCCCGTCAGCTGGCCACCTACAATCCCGACTTCTTTTCCTGCACCTATGGCGCAGGCGGTTCGACCCGTGACCGCACGCTGAACACCGTGCTGCAGCTGGAAAGCGAAGTCAAAATCCCCGCCGCCCCGCACCTGTCGTGCGTCGGCGACAGCAAGGACGACCTGCGCGGCCTGCTGAACGAGTACAAGGCTGCCGGCATCAAGCGCATCGTCGCCCTGCGTGGCGACCTGCCGTCCGGCATGGGCATGACCAGCGGCGAGTTGCGTCACGCCAATGAACTGGTCGAATTCATTCGTGAAGAAACCGGCAATCATTTCCACATCGAAGTCGCCGCCTACCCGGAGATGCATCCGCAGGCGCGCAACTACGAAGACGATCTCGCCAACTTCGTGCGCAAGGCCCGCGCCGGCGCCGATAGTGCGATCACCCAGTACTTCTTCAACGCCGACAGTTATTTCTACTTCGTCGACCGTTTGCAGGCGCTGGGCGTGGACATTCCGGTCGTTCCGGGGATCATGCCGATCACCAACTACAGCAAGCTCGCCCGCTTCTCCGATGCCTGCGGTGCGGAAATTCCGCGCTGGATCCGCAAGCAACTGGAAGCCTACGGTGATGACAGCCAAAGCATTCAGCGCTTTGGCGAACAGGTCGTCAGCGAAATGTGCGAACGTCTGCTGCAAGGCGGTGCGCCCGGCCTGCACTTCTACTCCATGAACCAGGCCGAACCCAGCCTGGCGATCTGGAACAATCTGAAGCTGCCGCGCTGAGACCGCATCACGCGTCACGTTGAACGTTTCATGCAACATCGGAAGATCGCAAGTTTCGACAGTTCCCATGGGGTTGTCGCAACTGCGATCTTTTGCTTTCAAGGCCCGAAACAGAGCTTCTGCAGCCAGTTTCTGGCTCTTTGGCGTTTCTCGTCGTAATCTCAAGTCATGCCTTTGATCACGCAGTTATTCGCCGTGCTGGTTTTTGCTTGCCTGAGCTTTGCGGCTCGAGGCGAAAAGCTGCGTATCGTCACCGAACCCTGGGCACCGTACGTGTACGAAGCCGACGGCAAGAAGCTCGGTCTGGACTTCGAAACCACCGCCATCGTGTTCAAACGCCTGGGAATCGACGTCGAATGGCAATTTCTGCCCTGGAAGCGCTGCCTGTCGATGCTCGAAACCGGCCAGGCGGACGGTGCGCTGGACATCTTTCACAGCGACGAACGCGACGCCACCCTCCTCTACCCCAGCGAACCGTTGTCGGACGTGGAATTCGTGATGTTTTACGCCAACGAGCGACCGCACCCGTTTCGTACCCTGCAGGACCTCAAGGGTCTGACCATCGGCACCTCGCCGGGTTATCTGTACAGTCCGGACTTCAGCGAATCGACCCTGTTCAACCGGGAACCGGCCCCGACCCACGAAGCCAATTTCGGCAAACTGGTGCGTGGGCGCATCGACCTGCTGATCACCGATCGTCGCGTGGGTCAGCACTTGCTCGACGAGCTGAATATTCGCGACCAGATCACCGAGAACCCCGTCGTCATCAGCCGCCAGAGCCAGTTCCTGGCCGTAAGGCGCAATGTCGGGATGGATTTGCTGGTGCAGCGCTTCGGCGCCGAACTCAAGCGTTTCAAGCGCGAGCCGGCCTATGCCGAACTGAGCACGCGCTACGGCGCAGCGCCGGTTGCGGGCAAACCGCTGAGCAGCGCCACCGCCAGCGGCAAAACCGTTGAGCAGCAGGAACGCGGCGCACAGTGATTGCTCTGTTATACTCCGGCGTTCCCGCCAGGCTCACGCCCGGACGCCCGGAACCGTAACAGGCCTCCCGCCCCGCTACAGCGCAGCTTTTCAGCCCGCGCGAGCGCTCCGGACGTGCCTTCGGTACCGCAGCAGGACCGGACGGGATTGCGTCCTCTTGAACGCCATTCGCGCCAGGCAAGACTCCCATTGGGCCAAGCCCTAACTGAAACAGGATTACTCATGTCCTTTGCTTCCCTCGGTCTCTCCGAGGCTTTGGTCCGCGCTATCGAAGACGCGGGCTATACCGAGCCTACTCCGGTGCAACAGCGGGCCATTCCCGCCGTGTTGCAAGGTCGCGACCTGATGGTTGCGGCACAGACAGGTACCGGTAAAACCGGCGGTTTCGCCCTTCCGATCCTGGAACGGCTGTTCCCCAACGGTCACCCGGACAAATCCCAGCGCCACGGCCCGCGCCAACCGCGCGTCCTGGTCCTGACCCCGACCCGCGAACTGGCGGCCCAGGTTCACGACAGCTTCAAGATCTACGCCCGTGACCTGAAATTCGTCAGCGCCTGCATTTTCGGCGGCGTCGGCATGAACCCGCAGGTCCAGGCCATGTCCCGTGGCGTGGACGTGCTGGTCGCCTGCCCGGGGCGTCTGCTCGACCTGTGCGGCCAGGGCAGCATCGACCTGTCCCACGTTGAAATCCTTGTGCTGGACGAAGCCGACCGCATGCTCGACATGGGCTTCGTCCATGACGTGAAGAAAGTCCTCGCCCGCCTGCCGGCCAAACGCCAGAACCTGCTGTTCTCGGCGACCTTCTCCAAAGACATCACCGACCTCGCCGGCAAGCTGCTGCACAACCCGGAACGCATCGAAGTGACGCCGCCGAACACCACGGTCGAGCGCATCGAACAACGCGTCTTCCGTCTGCCGGCCAGCCACAAGCGTGCCCTGCTGGCCCACCTGATCACCGCCGGAGCGTGGGAACAGGTGCTGGTGTTCACCCGCACCAAGCACGGCGCCAACCGTCTGGCCGAGTACCTGGACAAACATGGCCTGCCGGCTGTGGCAATCCATGGCAACAAGAGCCAGAACGCTCGCACCAAGGCCCTGGCCGACTTCAAGGCCAACCAGGTGCGCGTCCTGGTCGCCACCGACATCGCGGCCCGCGGTCTGGACATCGACCAGTTGCCACATGTGGTCAACTACGAGCTGCCGAACGTCGATGAAGACTACGTGCACCGCATCGGTCGTACCGGCCGCGCCGGTCGTTCGGGCGAAGCGATCTCGCTGGTGGCACCGGACGAAGAAAAACTGCTGAAAAGCATCGAACGCATGACCAAACAGAAAATCGCCGACGGCGACCTGATGGGCTTCGATGCCAGCGCCATCGAGGCCGAGAAGCCGGAAGTGCGCGAGCGTCCGGACATGCGCAACTCCCGCAATGCCCGTGCCCCACGCGGTGACGGCTCGAATGGTGGTGGCCGCAAGGACAAGGGCAAGGACAAAGGCAAGGAAAAACCGGCCGGCGAACGTGGTGAGCGCAGTGAGCGTGGCGAGCGTCCGGCCCGCCAGCAGAAGCAGCGCGAAGGCACTCCGGCCCGTGAGTCGCGCCAGTCGAGCCAGCCGCCACGCCCTCCTGCCGATCGCGCACCGGATGAATTCCTCGACGACGATATCGATAACTTCGGCAACCGAGTCGACTACGTACCCAAACAGACGCCGGCCGCAGGTCGTGGCCGTCGCCCGGGTGGACAGGGTCAAGGTCAGGGCGCACCACGCAATGGCCAGTCCCAGGGCCGCAATGGTGGCCGCAACGGGAGCGGCTCGGGCAACGGAGCCTCCCAGGGCAAACGCAACGGTCCTCGCAATGGTGCTCCGCGTGATGGCCAGGGTCGTCGCGACGACAACTCGCGCAACCGCCGTCCGGCCCGTGACGATCAGCAACGTGGCGAACCGGCCGTGCAGAACCCGCGCAGCAGTGGCCCGAAGATCATGCACAAGGAATCGAAAATCGACCGTTTTCCGACGCCTGAGCAGCTCGATCAATTGCCAAGCCGCCCCCGCGGCGAAAAACCGGCCTTGCTGACCCGCAATCGCTGAGTTTCACCGGGCAATAAAAAACGCCCCCGGTCGCAAGACCGGGGGCGTTTTTTTGTATCCGGCGAAAATTACTTCGCTTTGACACCTTCGAACGAGATGTACAGGTCGACTTTGTCGGACTGCGGACCCAGATCCATCATCTTGCCGAAATCAGAGCGCTTGATGCTGGTGGTGCCTTCGAAGCCGGCACGGTAGCCGCCCCATGGATCCTTGCCTTCACCCAGGAAAGTGGCCTTGACCACGATCGGCTTGGTCACGCCATGCAGGGTCAGGTCGCCGGTCACGTCGGCAGTGTCTTTGCCATCGGCATTCTTGCCGGTGGATTTGACGCTGGTGGAGACGAACTTGGCATCAGCGAATTTGCCTACGTCCAGGAAGTCTTTGCTGGCGATGTGCTTGTCACGCTCGGCGTGGTTGGTGAACACACTGGCGGTCTTCACGTCGAACTCGATCTTGCTCTCTTCAGGCTTGGCCGCATCGAAGCTGAACTTGCCGCTGATGTCCTTGAAGGTACCGGTGATGTAGCTGTAGCCCAGGTGGCTGATCTTGAAGTCGACGAAGGCGTGCTGGCCTTCCTTGTCGACGGTGTAGTCAGCGGCCATTGCGTTGGCGGACAGCACGGCGGAACCGATTGCCAGAGCGGCCAGAGTCTTTTTCAACATGCTTTCTTTTCCTTTGAGTCGAGGTTGAGCTTCAGGCTTTGCGACCGAGCATTCGAGTGAGGGTCGCATCACGATCGATAAAGTGGTGCTTCAATGCTGCCAACGCATGGAGACCGGAAAAAATTACCAGCGCCCATGCCAGGTAGAGATGAATCGCACCGGCGGTATCTGCCTGATCCGGTAGTCCGGAAACCAGGGCAGGAACTTCGAACAGGCCAAACACCGGAATCCCGACACCGTCTGCGGTGGAAATCAGGTAACCGGCAATCATCACGGCGAACAGCGCCAGGTACAAAAACCCGTGGCCGAACTTTGCGCCGATGCGGGTCATGCGGCTGTAGCTCTGCAGCGTGGGTGGCGGCGGGCTGACAAAACGCCACAGTACCCGCAACACCATCACGCCCAGCAGCACCAGACCGATGCTCTTGTGCAGGTCAGGACCGGCCTTGCGCCAGGGATCGTAGTACCCGAGGTCAACCATCCACAGGCCGAG